>DASPMO010000060.1:0-30755 GCA_035627015.1 Thermoanaerobaculia bacterium
CGGGTGGACCTGGCGGGCGTGCTGCGCAGCACGCCCGTCGTGGCGACGTCCTGGTACAAGAACGCGAAGGTCGTGCTGGTCGGCGACAGCGGCGTCGGCAAGACCTCGCTGGCGACCCGCCTCGTGAAGGACGTCTTCGAGGAAGCCCCCTCCACCGCGGGCGCCTGGGTCACGCAGTTGCCGCTGCCCGTCGCCGGACTGCCGGAAGAGATCGAGGCGGAGATCTGGCTCTGGGATTTTGCGGGACAGCCCGACTACCGCCTCGTGCACCAGCTCTTCATGGACGAGACGGCGCTGGCCATCCTCGTGTTCGACCCGCAGAAGGAGCGGCCGTTCGAAGGGCTGGCGCAATGGAACCATGACGTAGAAGCCGCCGCCGGCCACGGGATCGCGAAGCTCCTCGTGGCCGGACGCGTCGACGTCGGGCGTGAGATCCGGAGCCTCGACGACATCCAGGCCTTCATGGAGAAACACGGCTACGCCGAGTACGTCGCGACCAGTGCGTCCAGCGGGCAGGGCATCGACGCCCTGCGGCAGGCCATCGCCCGGCACATCCCCTGGGATGCGATTCCCTCGACCGTCTCCCCGCGCATCTTCCGCCTGCTCAAGGGCGCCATCATCCGGCTCAAGGACGAGGGCCGCGTGCTCGTGCGCACCGCCGATCTGAAGCGCGAGCTCGAGCTGCGCCTCGGTGAGAGTTTCACGATGGAGCAGTTGCGCGTCGTGATCGGACTGCTCTCCGGGCCCGGCATCGTCCGGCGCCTGGAGTTCGGCGATTTCGTGCTGCTGCAGCCGGAGCGCATCAACGCCTACGCCGGGGCGGTCATCCGCGCCGTGCGCGCGCATCCGGAGGAGATCGGCTGCATCACGGAAGAGCGGCTGGTCGGCGGGCAGCTCGATTACGGGGGCATGGAACGGCTGCCGCCGGACGAGGAAGCGATCGTGCTCCGGGCCATGTACGAGGCGCTGGTGCAGCGCGGGATCTGCCTGCGTGAGAACGCCGAGGGAGGGACGTTCCTCATCTTCCCGAGCTACTACCGGCGCGAACGGCGCAGGCTCGAAGGCGACCTGCCGCCGATCGTCACCTATCGCTTCGAAGGGCCGCTCGACGAGATCTATTCGACCCTCATCGTCCGGCTCTATCACTCAGCTGCGTTCGGGCAGGGGAGCCTCTGGCGCTACGCCGCCGAGTTCCGCACGCCGGGCTTGAAACGCCTCCGCCTGAAGATGACCCGCCAGGACGAAGGGGTGGGGGAGCTCTCCGTCGATGCCGAGCGCTGGATCTCCGACGAGATGGTGGCCACCTTCATCGGCTACGTCCACGAGCACCTCGAGCGCAAGGCGCGGAACGTGGTGCGCGACCGCCATTTCGTCTGCCTGAGCTGCGGCGTCGCGGTCGCGGATCGCAACGTCGTGCGGCGGCTGCTCGAGGAGGGACGGCGCGAGACCGTCTGCCAGTACTGCGGCGAGCGCGTCCCGCTGTGGGACCTGGTGGAGGAGCTCTTTGCCTCGGACGCCGTGCGCCGCAAGGTGCAGGATCTCGACGAGCGCGCGCGGGCCGCGCGCCTCAGCGAGAGCCGCGAGCTGAACCTGGCCAGCAACGTCTACGCGATCGTCCGCAGCGCGGGCCAGATCTATCGGCAGTCCACGAGTCCCGATTCCGGCTTCGACGGCGAGATCGAGTTCCGGGACGACCAGGGCAACCCCACCGGCGAGCGGGTGTACCTGCTGCTGAAGGCCGGCGGCGCCGACCGGCACGCGGAGTCCCCGGCGATGCTGGTCGTCTCCGCGCCGGGCGGCGAGATCCGCTGGATGGACGTCCGTGAGGCGCGGGAGGGCTTCGAGGGAGAACCGTTCACGCCCGAGGCGGTGCTGGAGTACCGCGAGAGACGTGCTGGTCGCGGGTAAGCTGTTCGTACGCCTCCCATCGAGCCGCCGTGTCATGACCGATGTCGGTGCGGAACGACCCGCCCGATGTGTGAGCCCAGACGGAGTCGTAAACGGCGTCGATTGCGACGCGAAGGTCCCGCGCCGCGGCCGAAAAACAGGATTGCAGGACGCCATTGCAGACGGCAGAGTCCTGCTGCACGGTGGCAGCGGCGTGGCTGCCGCCTCGGACGACTACGCCGGCCGCCCAGACCTGCCGCGAGGGCTCCACGCGGACGTCGTCATCGGCAGCGACGGCGCGCAGCACCTCCCCGGCGTCCTCGAACAGCAGCAGCTCGCTGGCGAGCTCCGGATCGCCGAAACGCGCGGTGAATTCGAGGAACACCGGCGTGCGCGTCTCCGGGTCGTACATGAAGCTCACGTCGAGCGGACCGGCATAGCCGATGCGCCGCAGGAGAGCTGCGAGCGGGAGGAGGAACGGCGGGAGCGGCAGGCCGGCGATGTTGCGAGCCGTCGTGCCCATCCCCGGAGTGTTCTCGCCGCGGTCGCCGTCTTCGCTGCGCTTGTATTCGAAGTTGACGTTCAGCGGCACGAGGCCGTGCGAGGTGCACAGCAGCGAGAGCGCGAGCTCGATCCCTCGAACGTGGGACTGAATGATGACGTCGCCCGGGGGAAGGCTCCGGATGGCACGCTCGCAGTCGGCGGGCGTGCCGGCGAAGAGCGTTCCGCGGCCGCCGAGCAGCCCGTCGTACTTGACGACTACCGGGCCTTCACCGAGTGATGCGGCGATCCGCTTCGCCGCATCGCGGCGGCGGCGGATGCGAACGGACCGCGGGACCTGGAGTCCTGCCGCGCGAGCGGTGCGGATTCCGGCTGCCTTCGACGTTTCGATTCGCGCCGCCGTGGCGGACGTTCCGAAGACTCGTCTCGGATACTCGACGCGAAGGCGATCGACGGTACCAGCGTCGGCGCTCTCAACGTGGAGGCAGACGATCAGTTCCGCGCGCGCCGCGGCCACGGCCGCGAGGATCGCCTCCGTATCGCGCATCGATTTCCACTCCGGCACCTGGCGCGGCAGCGCGATCGACTCCACCTCCAGGTTCATCCGATCGGCCCCCGGGATGACGACCACGTCGTGGCCTTCCCCCTGAAGACGACGGGCCAGCGCCACGCAGCGCAGGTCGTTGCCGACGATGGCGATTCTCATTCGGCCACCATGCGGGCGATCGCGTCGAGCGCCTCCTGCACCGGCCGCGGCGCGACGGCGGCGGGGCCGGCCGAGGCATCGAGGTCGCGGACCTGCCGGCACGCGCGCGCGACGAGAGGCGTGACCGCACGGCGCTCGTTCGGCGACAGCAGACGCTCGACCGCCGCCGGCAATCCTGCGAACGCCCGGCGCATGGCGATCGCCGACAGCGGCTGCCCGTCCGGAAAGAGCAGCGCGAGCAGCAGCGATCCGGCGAGCGCATCCGCGTCGGCCACTGCCGCCTGCACGACAGGGTGGCCTTCGTCCGCGAACGATCGCGCACGGGCGACGTTCCATACGTGGTAGGCCGTCGTGCAGCAGAGCGCCGCGTCGGACATGACGGCACTCGCGGCCGCGTCGGCAGCCAGATCGCTCGCGGCGCCCTCCGCCGCCGGCGCGCCCTGCGAAAGCGTCACCTCCGGCGCGTGTCCCGCCTCGTGCCCCGTGATGGATTCGAGGACGGCCGTCAGCAGCGAGGCACGATCGTGCAGGAGCGTCCGGGCTACGTCTGCCAGGTGTGGCGTACAGCGGGTGGCGAGCCATGGCAGTGCACGGTGGGCACGCCAGAGCCAGACGTCGATGAGCTCGAACGAAACGCCGCCGGCGAAGACGATCAGGTGCCGCCCCGTCGCCACGGCGCCGCTTGCACCGGTGAGCAGCAGCGGCACGTGCAGTGGCTGCCCGCGCTCCGCGGCACCGGCGAAGTCGTATTGCCCGTACAGAGGCCGCCCCACGAAGGCAAAGGGAAGCCGTCGCGGCCCCTGTCTGGCAAAGCCGGCGATGCCGACGGCCGGCACGCGGTCCGTCAGGACGGCTCGTGCGGTCTTCTCCAGCAATGCCGCGGCAGCCGGAGCTTGCGGCACGGTTCGCGCGGCGGCGATGCTCGCGACCAGCACGTCCCGCGCGCCGTCCGCCAGCGGCAGTGTCGCCGTCAACTGCGCCACGGCGGCAGGGATCATGCGGCCGCCTTCAAGCGGAGGTAGTTCACGAGCATGGCCACCACGTACACCGTGTCGCAGCCGGCGATGATCGGAACGGTGCGGCGCGGATAGGGGCGTGACGACGCGGCGCGGTAGCGGGCCGGCAGCGAGGCGAGGAAGGTTCGCAGCACCGGCTGGCCGAGGAACGCCATGCGGGTGGCCTCGCTCAGGCCGTAGCGCCAGTAGGAGGCGAAATGGCGACTGATGGAGAGCGGTGCGTGCGTGAGCGTCACCTCCGGGTCCGTCACGATGCTCAGCGTATCCATCGCACCGGAGTGACGCAGGCGGAAATCCAGCTCGCCGTCCGGGGTGAACGGCGCGTCCGGTGCGAAGAGATATCCGCCCGCGGCGGCGACGACGCGATCCAGGTTGACCACCAGCCCGGGTTCGTAGATGAAACCGCAGTAGGTGTACTGGAACGTACGGGCGATGGCCGTGGCGCGGCTCGATGGGCCGTCCGCGGCGAAGTGGATATTGGGGCGGACGATGTCTGCCGTTTGCGAGAGCGCGGCCAGCCGGCGTACCGCACCGGGCGCGAACCTGCAGTCGCTGTCGATGAGGACCACGGTGCCGTTGCTGGCCAGGGGGAGTGCGGCGAGCGTCGTGGCGGCGGGATTCCCGCGAGGGGAGACGGCGTAGCGCAGTTGACGGCGCTCGAGCTCGGCCTGCACCCGCGCGTCGGGCGTGATCGCGCCGATCACTTCGCACTCCGCATCGATGCTGTCGAGGCAGTCGACGACGCGGAGATCTTCGGAGCAGCGGACGATGACGGAGAGGGGGAGCATGGCTACCGGAAAAGCCTCGCCAGGATGTCCAGGGCCACCGCGTCCGGATCGCGCGACGCGTCGATCCGCTCGCACGTGGCCCAGCCGCTGGCCTCCGCGAGCCGGTGCAGCTCACCGCTGCCGAGCCGCTCGTCCGCCGGCAGCCTCTCGCGGTCCCGCGCCACGCGCGTGGCCATATCGGCATGCAGCGCGAACGCCCGCACGTCGTAACGATCGCGCATTGCCTGGAGGGAGGCCTCTTCCCAGAACAGGCCATCCACGACGACGAAGGGAGAAAGATCGAGCGAGGCGTCGATGACCGCCGTGGTCAGGCGAAGCCAGGCACGGGGATCTTCGGTACCGTTGCCGACGATCATGTGGCGGAGATCGTCGACTTCGACGTGGATGACGGCAGGAAGTGAATGGCGCAGACGAATGCCGTCCGCGACCCGGCGGGCCACGGTCGTCTTGCCGGCGGCCGGAGGGCCGGCGAGCAATACGACGGTCGTCAAGGCTCCCCCTCGCCAGCCTCCCGGCGGTAGCGGTCCCGAAGGGTCATGGCATGGGCGATCAGCTCGTCCGGCCGTTGCTGTGCGACCTCGTGCTCCGTCGCTTCCTCCGGCGGCTTAGCGCCGCGGCCCGTCGGTCCTCCGGGAGCGGTGGCGGCGGAATACGGTGCAATGAACGCGTCGAGCATATTGGCCGCATCGGCCGGAAAACCAGCTTCGGCACGCAAGATGGCGCGGTTGATCGACGCGTGGATGACCAGCACCCGCGGGACTGTCCTCTCGCTCTTCGCGAAGTGGTCCATGAGCTTCCGATAATCGCGCTCGCTCGCCACCGGGTCCTGCTGCTGACTGAAGAACACGGCCCGGTTGTACAAAGCGAGAGCGTACTGGTCGCGCACTCCTTCGCTTGGGTTGTTTGCCGACAGCGCGATGGCCTCGCCGAGCGCCCGGGTCGCGCGGACAGTGTCACCCAGTCTGGCGTGACACAACCCGAGCTTGCGGAGGGCACGCACGACGCGCTGCACGAAGTCCGGATCGTCGAAGCGGCCGAAGAGCCGTGCGGCGGCTTCGAAGTGCGGGCGTGCGGCCGCGTACTCGCCGCGATCGAACCGTGTCGAGCCGGCGTAGATGTGCGCACGAAGTCCGAGCAGCGGAACCGCTTCTCCCGGATACCCACGCTCCAGCCACAGTTCGGCAGCCCGGGCGGCCAGCGCGTAGTTATCGAGCTCGAGCTCCGAGTTGTCTTTCAGCGAGCTCGCGGCGGCCCAGCCCGTGTGGGCGAGGAGGGAGAGGTCCTCCTCGTTCAGCTCCGCGGACCTTTCCAGCAGATCCCGTCCGGCGTCGCGCACCGATTCCGGCCGCAGCGTCATCGCCGCCGAGGTGAACTCCTGGCGCAGCCGCTCCAGGGCGGCGATGTCGTTCCGGCGGATCTCCTCGAGGTGAAGCTCGCGAGCCCGCTCGACCGTACGGATCACCGTTTCGACCTCGGGGTCTCCGGCCGCGGCCAGAGTGCCGCGAAGATAGTCGGCGAAGTAACCGAGCGGATCTTCGAGCAGGCGGGGACGCCGGATGCCCACTTCCTTGATGACGCGCTGCAGGACCTGATCCGCGGCCAGCGTGACGCTGTCGTGCCCTTCCGGATCGGCCACCTGCACCACCTCGCGCGTGGACGAGGCGGCCCGCAGCGTTGCAAACGTCTCGGCACCCGCATCGCCCGGTACCACGAACCGCACGTTGGGATGCTTGTACAGCCAGGGCGGCAGTGTACGCAGCTCGCTGCGCCGGTACAGGAACCAATAGAGATTATGCGCGAGCATGCGCGGTGTGTTTTCGCCCAGCTTGTGCCGCAGCGCGGTCATGACCACGTCGTGACGCCAGCCGCCATAGCCGATCACGATCGGACTGAAGTCGTTGTCCAGCAGCTTCGTGAGAGCGCGCGCCATCGTGGCGTCGCTGGCGTCGGAGAACTGTGCCGCCGTGAGAATCTCTTCGAGCGTGTTGACCAGGCTCCCGCCTCGAAAGCTGCCGTGCAGGTGCACGATCTGAATCTCCCGGCGGCGCGCGTCCACACGGAGCGCGGTCTCGGGATGGTCGAGCAGTTGCGGCGTGCGCCCGAACGCGATCACGGCGCGCTGCAGAAAATCGTCGAAGTTCGTCGTGGTGACGACGTACGGCGTGTCGTCGTCGACGACGATCTGTGCGAGCAGTTTGTTGGCCGGCGTTACCTTCTGTGGTTTGCCGCCGGGCTGGATGAACTCGGCGAAGAACCGTCTCCGGTCCTCCGGGTCGTCGAAGACTTCGCCGATGAATCGCGCGTATGCGAGGAAATCGCGGTCGGCAGCATCGCTGGCCGGGACGGTGACAGTGCGGCCCTTGACGGTCGCGGCCTCCCGGCACCGCTCGACGATGCCCGGCGCCAGAGGAACGCCCGGTGCGTCGCCCGATCCAATGGAGATCCCGGCACCGACGAGAAAAAAATACGGCGACGTCTCGTGTGACTTCAGCTTTTCGCGCAGTTCCCCGACAGCCTGATCCAGTGTGATCTGTACACTCATTCCTGCTCCACGCCCGTCATGACGAGCGACTCCACGTTCCGCCACACCTTCTGGAATGCCTCGACATAGAGGTCGATCAGCTCGGGCGGATTCTGCGGGTAGTGTCCGTAGGTGAAGATGGCGTCGCGGGCCGTGGCCATGGCCACCGGATATTCGTCCGGGTGGTACGTGAGACTCGCGTGCGCCGGTGATACCGACCAGGGAAAGCCGCGGCCGTGGCGGTTGCGGGTCTGGAAGAGGGTGTATTCGGGCAGCGACTTGCGTTCCCAGATCCACCACTGCGCGCCTTCAGCCTGGAGGGCGGCCACGACACGCTCGCGAAACGACTCCGCATCGAGGTCCAGACCGAGGGCCGCGGGATCGAGCCGCACGCGGAACATCTGATAGATGTGCGTCCGCGTCCCGTCGGCCGGCGGAACCTGAACGCCGGGAAGGCCGGCCAGGCCGTCGCGCAGACGCTCGGCATTGCGCTTCCGGATCGCCGTCTCTTCGTCGAACGCCGTGAGGCGCGCCAGCGTGAACGCCGCCGTCAGCTCGTGAATGCGGTAGTTGTAGCCGAGGCTGTCCGCGTCGCGGATCATCCGCTGTCCCTCGCGCCATTCCGTGCCGAAGACGCGCATCCGCGCCACCTCGTTGTAGATGGCGGTGGACGACGTGGTCAGCAGGCCTCCCTCGGGGCCGGCCAGCGTCTTCGTCGCGTTCAGCGAGAACGTGCCGGCGTCGCCGATCCCGCCGACCTCCCTCCGGTCGATCGTCGCGCCGTGCGCCTGGGACGCGTCTTCGATGAGGGCGACGCCCGCGCGCGAGGCGATCGCTTGCAACGCCGTCAGATCCGCCGGCAGGCCGTGCAGGTGGACCGCGACGATGGCGCGCGTACGCGGTGTGAGGGCCGCTTCCACCTGCCGTGCGTCGATGTTGCCCGTGGCTTCCTCCACATCCACGAACCGCGGGATAGCTCCTGCCATGGTCACGGCCGTGGCGGTGGCGATGAACGAGAACGCCGGGACGATCACTTCGTCGCCGATCCCGGCACCGCAGCCGGCAATGGCACAGTGCAGCGCGGCCGTGCCGGTGGCGAGCGCCACGCAGTGCGGTACGCCGATGCGCGCCGCCCAGCGCTCCTCGAGCTCACGCGTGCGAGGGGCCCACGGTCCCCAGAGCACGCCGCTGTCGAGCGCACGCGCCACATAGTCATGCTCGACCGCGCCGACGGGCGGGTAGGGGCGATGGAGGTTCCCGGGGATGACGGGCGTGCCGCCGTGAATGGCCAGCGGCGTCACGGGTGCTCCACGATGTAAAACGGCAGCCACTGGCCGCCGAACGCGCGGAAGAAGCGCTCGATGCGGGGCAGGTGCGAGCCTTCGAGATCGAAGCGCCGGACGCCGCACGCGCGGCGGGCCCACTCCATGCCGGCCCGGATGGCCGCGGTCGAGCCGCCGCGATGCGCCGCGGCCTCGTCGTATCCGCCGAGGAGGTAATACGCGCTTCGGTGGTCCGCCACGATCCCCGCTCCAGCCACGGCCCGGCCGTCGGCCCTGCGTGCGAGGAAGACCCGCGCGCGGCCCGCGGCGGCGAGACTGCGCATGCACCGTTCAGCTTCCGCGACGTCGAACCAGATCGTCCGCCCCTGCCGGGCGAACGTCCTGGCCACCAGTGCCAGCAGGTTCTCCGGCGCGTCCGTCTCTTCCACCACCAGGTCCCGCGCGGCCGCGCGCAGGTTGCGCCTCGCGGCGGGAGCCATGCGCGCGGTCGCGGCATCGAGGTCGCCGATGTCGACCACGGACGTGTAGAAGAGGCGCGCCTCGAATCCTTTCGCGCCGATAAACGGCTGGAGGTCGCCGGTCCAGGGGCTCGTCACGAAGCGCGCCCGCGGAACGGTGTCCGCGATGACCTGCGCCAGTTGCGGCATCAGGACCTCCTGCCGGGAGCCGGTCCGGACGAGCGGCCCGTGATAGGGCGCCAGTGTGCCGCTGCAGCCGGTGCCGGCCGCGTCGACCTGGAGCACGGCCCCGGCCACGAGCGTGCCGCCGTCGCGCAGCCCGAGGCGCACGAAGCGCTGCGTCGACGCGCTGGTCCACACAGACGCATGGAACGCCGTCCCGCCATCGCTGTGAGCGACCAGATCGTCCCACTCCACATCGTCACCGACCCTCTCCACGCGCAAGTCGCGCCGCACCCGGGCACGCGGAGCGGATGGCCGCGCGGCGGCTGCCCGGATGGCGTCGATCGTCTCGTAGACGACGTGTGCGCGATCCTGCAGCTCGTATGTCGCGCGCCGGTCCCCGACCGCACGGTAAAGAGAGAGCGCGTTCATCGGAGAGGTCTGGTACGGGTACGGGAAGATCTCGCCGCCTGGCTGGTGGACGGCGACGATGCCCTTCTCGTCCGTGCCGGTGACGACGATCGTCCCGGCCGTGCCGCAGATGCGGAAGCGCTCCGCGGGAGCGGCGTCTACGAGCGACACCAGGAGCGTGGCCACGAGATGGGGCCATTCGAGCGTGGCACCGGTCACGTCGTCCACCTCGTCCGACCAGATGCCGGCGGCAGAGAAGGCGCTCGTGCGCAGCGGCGGCGCGATGCCGGCGAAGTCGAGGATCTTGTCGAGCAGGTGCGGCGCCCAGTCGGCGAGCGCCCCGCCGCCGTGCGTCCGCTCCTTTCGCCAGCCGGGGCGAAAGTCGCGTGCGGCGTAGTCGTTCGCCGGACCCCATCGCGCGGCCGTGGCTTCGACTCGGATGACGCGGCCGATCGCGCCGCCGCGGACGATCCGCAGGGCCACCGCGTGATCGGAGTCGTGGATGCGGTTGTGGAACGGGATGAGCGTGCGCCCGGTGTCGCTCGCCACGCCGAGCAGCGCGGCCAGCTCCGCGGCGCTGCCGGCCACCGGCTTCTCCACGATGACGTTCGCCCCGGCGCGCATGGCCGTGCGGGCGTGGTCTGCATGCGAGGCATTCGGCGACGAGATGATGACCACGTCGATCCGCTCGCGCGTCACCGCCGACGGCAGTTCCGCGATGTCGTAGGCGGAGCCGAAGCCGTGGCGGAGGCCCGCGGCGCGCCGGGACTCGACTGGGTCGAAGACGGCCACGGGAACGAATCCCGCGGCGGCAATGAGGGGCAGGTGAAAGTACGTGGCCGCGCCGCCGAACCCGCACACCGCCGCACGCGGCCGCTCGTGCGCCGCGTCGAGATCTGTCATCCGCAATGGCTCCCGTTGGTCTAGGAGTGATGCGCGAAGCCGATTCCCTACCGGTTGCAGACCGGGACGGTCAGAGAGTCGCTAGGCCATCGGCTCGCGCCGCAGCGGCTCGATCAGGTTCACCAGCCCCTCGTACATCCGCTCGTCGATGTCGGGCTCGATCTCGCGGATGAGCGGTACGAGGTTCTGCACGTGCTGCAGCACGGAGAGCATCGCTCCCCAGAGCGGCTCGGCGTTGGAGCGCTCGAACGTCTGCATGGGGAAGCGGCGGCCGAACGTGTCGGCATCGGCGGCGGTGAGGTTCTGGATGGCGTGGTCGAGCGCCCAGCGCACGCGGGCGGCGACGTCGTTCGGCGCGTGACCGCCGCGATGGCGGCCGGCCACGGCGGCCACGCGGTCGAGGCTGCGGCAGACGGCGCGCAGCTCCTGCTCGAGGCGGGCGTGACGCGGATCGGAGCCGTGCACGTCCGAATACGGGACGAGCAGCTTCTCCAGGCGCCGGCGGACATCCTGGTCGAGCTTCTGGATGATCCACGGCAGCGTGGGGACGTGGCGCATGCGCTCGTTGCGGGGCCACTGTTCGAGCAGCGAGCCCGGCGCGGTCTGTTCTTCAGTTGCCAGCATGGAGTGTTGTTTGTTAGGGTCACGGCCATGACCGCCGACCCGACTCAATTCGAAGAGCCCATCAATACGATCCGCAGACGGATCGAAGAGCTCTCGGCGATGGATTCCCCCGGAGAAACGGCGCCCGTGCGAGAAGCTGAGATCGCCGAGCTCCGGCAGAAGCTTACCAAAGTCTCGAACGAAATCTATTCGAACCTCACCCCGTGGCAGAAGACGCTCGTCGCCCGCCACCCGCAGCGCCCCTACACGCTCGACTTCATCGCCCTGCTGATCGAGGACTGGTCGGAGATCCATGGCGACCGCAAATTCGCCGACGATCCCGCCATCGTGGCCGGCTTCGGACGCTTCCGCGGCATGCCGGTGTGCGTGGTCGGGCACCAGAAGGGGCGCAACACGAAGGAGAAAGTGCTGCGCAACTTCGGGCAGCCGAAACCCGAGGGGTTCCGCAAGGCGCTGCGGGTGATGAAGCTCGCCGAGAAGTTCCACCTGCCGATCATCAGCTTCATCGACACGCAGGGCGCCTATCCCGGCGTCGGGGCGGAAGAGCGCGGACAGGCCGAGGCCATCGCCGTCAACCTGCGCGAGATGGCCGCGCTCGAGGTGCCGGTGATCATCACGGTGATCGGCGAGGGGGGCAGCGGCGGTGCGCTGGCCCTCGGCGTGGGCGACCGCGTGCTGATGCTCGAGCATGCCGTCTACTCCGTCATCTCTCCCGAGGGGTGTGCCGCCATCCTCTGGAAGAACGCCTCCGCCGCGCCGGAAGCCGCGTCGGCGATGAAGATCACCGCGCAGGACCTGAAGAAGCTCAACATCATCGACGAGATCGTCCCCGAGCCGTCGGGCGGCGCGCACGCCGATCCCGCCGCCACGGCGGAGATCCTGGCGCCGGTCCTCGAGCGGGTCCTCCGCGACCTGATGAAGCTCAAGCCGCCGCAGCTTCTCGAGGAGCGGTACAAGAAGTTCCGGAGGATGGGCGTGTTCGAGCGGTAAAATTACCGCGCGCGTGATTCACGACCTCTGGACTCTCCTCGACGCTCCACCCGACAACCTCCGCCTCCCGATCGCGAATGAGAAACTGCGCGCGCTGCTCGTGCGCCGCGGCGTGGAGGACGAGGAGTCGTTCCGCCGCTTCATCGCCCCGGACCTCGGCGACCTGCACGATCCCTCCACCATTCACGGGATGGATCACGCCTGCGAGCGCATCGCCCGCGCGGTGCGCGACGGCGAGGGGATCGTCATTTACGGCGACTATGACGTCGACGGCGTGACGTCCATCGTCATGCTGCAGAGCGTGCTCCGCTCCCTCGGCGCGAATGTCGATTTCGTCGTGCCGCACCGTCTCGTCGACGGCTACGGCTTGAAGATGGAAGTGCTGGACCGCGTGCTTTCCGAGAAGAACGTGCGGCTGGTCATCACCGTCGACTGCGGCATCACCAGCGTCGAGCCGGTCCGCCACGCCATCGAGCGCGGCATCGACGTGATCATCACCGACCATCATCTGCCGCCGGGCACGCTTCCCGAGGCGGCGGCCGTGCTGAACCCGAAACAGCTCGGCTGCACGTATCCGTTCAAGGAGCTGGCGGGCGTCGGCGTGGCGTTCAAGCTCTGCTGCGAGCTGATCCGGCGCAACGGGAAGAAGATCTCCGTCGAGTCGCTGCTGAAGATCGCCGCCATCGGGACGGTGGCGGATGTCGCGCCGCTGGTCGGCGAGAACCGCACCATCACCTCTCTCGGCCTGACCGGGCTTGCGAACGTGAAGAATCCCGGCCTGCGCGCGCTGCTGAAGCGCCTCGGGCTGGAAGGACGCGCTCTACGCGCGGTAGATGTCGGCTTCAAGATCGGCCCCCGCATCAACGCCGCGGGGCGTCTGGCCTCGGCGAACACGGCCATCGATCTCTTCGCCGCGGCGGACGAGGAGGCGGCGTGGCAGATCTGCGCCGAGCTCGATCGGATGAACGCGGAGCGGCAGGCCATCGAGCTGCAGGTGCGTGCCTCGGCCGAGGCGCAGATCGAGGGAGGGGAGCGCATCCTCATCCTGGCGGGGGAGGGATGGCATCGCGGCGTCCTCGGCCTCACCGCCGGACGCATCGCGCAGCGCTGCCACCGCCCGACGCTGGCCATGACCATCGAAGGCGAGCAGTGCGTCGGCTCCGGCCGCAGCATCCCGACGATCGACCTGCACTCGGCGCTCGATGCGGTGAGCGATCTCTTCACCCACTTCGGCGGACACGAGTTCGCCTGCGGCTTCTCGCTGCCGCTGCGCAATCTCCCCGCGCTCCGCGCGCGCCTGCACGAGCGCTTCGCCACGGTTGACGAGACGCTGTTCCGCAGGGAGGCCCGCATCGACGCCACGCTCACCCTCGGCGAGATCGACGCGGAGTTCGTCGCCGCCCACGAAATGCTCCAGCCGTTCGGCGCCGGCAACGCCCAGCCGCTCTTCCTCGTGCACGACGTGACCGTGACCGGCACGCGCACCTTCGCCGAGGACTGCGTCGAGCTCGCGCTCGAGGATGCGACCGGGCGCGGGACGGCGGTGCTCTGGCCGAGCGCGAAGCAGCTCGCGCCGTCGCTCACGGGGACGCTCGACCTGCTGGTGAAGGTGGAGCCGGATCGGTATCGGGGGTCGCGGCTGGAGATCGTGGACGCCAGGCTCACAGGTGCATAGGCTCATAGGCTCACAGCGGTGCTCCTATGAGCCTGTGTACCTGTGAGCCTCTGAGCCTCGTCACCTCATCTGCAGCGCCGGCTTCACATACCCGCGGTGGCAGGTCGTGCAGTTGACCGTCGCCTCTTCGGTGTTGATCTCGGTCAGCTTGTGCAGGTGATCGTTGATCGTGCGGGTCATCACGATCATCTCACGTGCGGCGCGCTTGGGGCGTTTCTCGTCCGCCTCCCAGCGGTCCTCCACGTGGCAGTAATCGCAGCTCACGCCGAGGGACTGGCGGTAGCCGGTGTCCATGATGCGCAGGAAGCGGTCGGCGGGGACGTCCTTCATCAACTGCACGTTGCGGAACACCTCGCCGGCGGGCTTCTTCGCGTTCGGCCCGAGCGCCTTCAGCATCTCGGTCACGACGGGGTTCTCCTTCGGCGGATCCTCGGGGCTGGCACCGGTCGCGAAAAGGAGCAGCACGGCAGCGGCTAGAGCGTTGCGCATGAGCCATATCGTAGCCCCGCTGTGAACGAAACGCGGAACGAAACAGGGAACGAAGGTGTTACGTCGCAACGACATGCAGCGCTCCGTCCGTATCCTGCGCATCGCGCTGCCGATCCTCTTCCTCGCCTTTCTGGCCTTCATCGCGGTCAACTGGAACCGCGCCGCGGGCCGCAGACCGAGCAAGCCGGGCGACCCGGTCAAGTCGGGCATCCGCCCCAACGACGAGCCGATCGCCGCCTCGACGGCCTTCGAAGACGTGCAGACGATCGGCGGGCGCGTGGTCTCGCGCATCAGCGCCACGCGCGTCGTCGCCTTCGAGTCGGGCTGGACGACGCTCGAAGGCGTCAAGATGACGCTCTACCGCGAGAACGGCCTCACGTACGAGCTCGGCTGTCCGCAGGCACAGTTCAACTCCCAGACCAAAGAAGCCGAGGCCAGAGGCGGCGTGCGCGTGGCCTCGAGCGACGGCGTGGAGATCGTCACCGCCGAGATCCGCTACGACGGCGCGCGCCTCACCAACCAGATCCCGGTGCAGTTCCGCATCGACCGCTGGCAGGGACGCGCCGGCGCGCTCGACCTCGACGTGCAGGGGGAGACGCTGAAGCTCTTCAAGGGCGTCGAGGCCACGATGGCCGTCGTGCAGCCGGGCGAACCGCCGATGAACATCCGCGGCACCGAGAGCATCTTCCGCCGCCACGACAACACCATCGAGTGGCTCGAGAAGGTAGTGATGGACCGCGGGCCGGAGCGCGTCAGCTCCGACCGCCTGTTCGGCCGCTTCACGCAGGACCGCCGGCAGATCATCGGCCTCGAAGGCAACGGCAACGTCGTGATCGTCACGGCCGCGAACGCCGTGCCGGGGCAGGACTTCGGCGGGCGCAAGCAGATCACCTGCGACCACTACCACACCGACCTGGCCCCGGACGGCCAGATCAACGCCATCATCGCCACCGCAAACGGCCCCGCGCCGGTGCACGCGGTGCTGGACGGCCCGCCGGCGCGCGACATCGTCGCCCGCACCGTGCGCATCGGTCTCACGAACAAGATCGTCAGCGAGATCAAGGCGGATTCGCAGGTGGTGATGAAGGAGCTCGGCGCCGAGCCGCGGGAGATCCAGTCCGAGCACGTGACGGTCTGGTTCGACACGAACAGCCGCAAGGCGCGCGCCGCCTATCTCGATGGCGGCTTCCGCTACACCGATCCGAAGAACACCGCCTCCGCCTTCCGCGCCAACTACGACATCCTCGGCGACCGCATCGTGCTCACCACCGATCCGGGCTACCAGGCCACCGTCATCGCGGACGGGCAGACGCTGAAGGCGAAGCAGATCGAGCTCATGCCGCGCGCGCAGACCGCGCACGCGACCGGCTCGGTGATCGCGGAGCTGGTGTCGAAGGGCGGGGGAGCGTCGGCCAGCGCGACGTCACTCTTCCCCGGCGGCAACAAGCCCGTCTACGTCAACTCCGACGACCTGATCCTGCGGCAGGCGAACAAGGTCGCGCTCTTCACCGGACGCGTGCGCGCGTGGCAGGACAACAACACGCTCCTCGCCAGCGAGCTGCAGATGCAGGGGAACGGCGAGACCGTGACCGCGCGCGGCGGCGTGCGCACGATCCTCTACAACACCGGCACCGAGCAGCGGAAAACGCCCGTGCAGTCGACCAGCGAGCAGCTCGTGGCCCGCAAGGCGGACCGCCGCATGGACCTCGTCGGCAGCGTGAACATCATCGACGAGAGCCGCACCATGAGCTCCGACAAGGCGGCCTTCTTCTTCGACGACAAGAACAAGATCCAGCGCATCGAGTGCGACCAGAACGTGAACGTCGCCGAGTCGGTGACCAAGCGCAAGGGGACGGGCGACAAGGCCATCTACCACGTCGACCGCAAGATGGTGTTCGTCCACGGCAAGCCGGCCACGATCTCCGACCCGAGCGGCACGCTGTCGGGGCAGCAGATCAGCTTCGACCTCACCCGCAACCGCGTGCAGGTGGTCAGCCCCGAGGGGCAGACCAAAGGGACGTACAAACACGAAGGACCGTAAAATGTAGGGCGGGCTTCAGCCCGCCCCACCACAGTCAGTTACGCTGCTACTTCTTCCCTCTCCAGCTCGTCGCGAAGTACGCGGAACGCGCGCGCATCCGCTTCGCCGGTCTCCGGATGGAGGAAGTAGGCCACGTCCTCGCGGAAGCTCTCGCCGTCCGGATTCTCGCCGTTCCACTCCAGCACGGCCCACTGCACGATCGGGTTGAAGATGTTGTGGTCCCACCCGAAGGCCGCGTGGCGGTTGCTGTACGCGGCCGCGGTGCCCAGCGCCGTATCGGCGTGGCCCTCGGCCAGCCGCGTCTTGTACTCGGCAAACGCTTTGGCATCCCGCTCCGCCGTTTCCTCGTTCACGAAGTAGGCGATGTCGCGGCGCGGCGGCAGCGCCTGCGGCCCGCCGAACTTCTGCCCGACGCTCGAGCACTCCACGACCAGCCACTGCACGAATGGTTTTCCGATCTTGTGATCCCACTCCAGGGCAACGTAAGGCATAGCTCTCCCCTCCGAATGACTGTGAATTATGGACGATGGCCCCGCGACCAAACGGGGTGGACGATTAATTGCGGCAGTATAGCACGCGCATCCATACGGCGTGCTATCATTACTGCACTACTTCATCGTAAGGTCCCGACAAAATGTCCATTTTTCCCGGGTCTACAGACGACCGTAAGTCGCGTCTGCTCGATGCGATGCCGGCCATTGCCTGGTCCGCGTCCGCCGAGACGTTCCGCTTCACGTATGTCAGCCCCGCGTCGGAAACGATCCTCGGCTATCCGCCCGAGCGCTGGATCGAGGAGCCGCACTTCTGGATGGAGCACCTCCATGCCGAGGACCAGTACGTGGTCATGCTTTGCCACAGCGAGACGCTGGCGTGCCGCAACCACGAGCTGATCTACCGCATGGTGGCCGCGGACGGCCGCATCGTCTGGCTGCGCGACTACGTGAACGTGCACATCGTCGACGGCGTGCCGGTGGAGCTGTTCGGGGTGATGGTGGACATCACCCGCGAGCGCGAGGCCGAGGAGGCGTCGCGCGAGAACCGGGAGAACTTCCGGCGCATGGTCGAGCTCTCGCCCGACTGCATCGGCGTCCACGTCGACGGGACGTATGTCTACGTCAACCAGGCCTTCGTCGAGCTCCTCGGCGCGCAAAGCGAGGCGGAGATCCTCGGCCGCGATCTGCTGGCTTTCGTCGACCCGTCGATGCACGACGTCGTGCGCGCGCGGCAGGCGCGCGTCAAGAGAGGGGAGACCGTCCCGTATCTCCGCCAGTTGTACCGCCGCATCGACGGCTCGCCGCTGGACGTCGAGGTGGCCGCGCTGCCGCTGCGCTACGGAGACCGCGAGGCCATCCAGGTCATCGCCCGCGACATCACGGACCGCGTCCGCGCCGAGGAAGAGCTGCGCCAGGCCGAGCGCCTGCGGGCGGAGGCCGAGGCCAGGGAGCGCGAGACGCTCGAACTGTCGGAACAGCGCTACCGCGAGCTCGTCGAGGATGTCACCGACATCCTTTACACGCTCGACCTCGAAGGACGCTTCGTTTCGCTGAGCCGGAGCTTCGAGCGGAGCACCGGCTACCGCATCGAGGAATGGATCGGCCGCCCGTTCGCCGATCTCTTCCTGCAGGAGTCGGCGGAGGCCAGCGAGTTCGCGTACGACCGCGACCGGCGCGTCATCCGCGAGTACCTGGTGCCCGCGGCCACGGGAGAGACGGTGATCGTGGAGGTGTCGTCGCAGCCGCGCTCGATCGACGGCGTGCTGGCCGGGACGATCGGCGTGGCCCGCGACGTGACGGAACAGCGCACCATCGCCCGCAAGCTCGAAGAAGCCAAGCGCATGAGCAGCCTCGGGCAGGTGGCCGCGTCGCTGGCGCACGAGTTCAACAACGTCCTGATGGGCATCCAGCCGTTCGTCGAGACGATCGCCCGCACCGTGCCCGATACGCTGGCCATCCGCGACGCCCTCGGCCACATCACGCGCGCGGTGGCGCGCGGCAAGCGCGCCTCGCAGGAGATCCTCCGCTTCGCCAATCCCAAGGAGCCGCTGCTCTCGGTCATCGATGTGCGCACCTGGCTGCCGACGCTCCTCGGCCAGATCATGGCCGTGCTGCCGCCGTCGGTCGCACTGCGCAGCTCGATGCATCCGAGCGTGCAGTTCATGCGCGGCGACACCGAGCATCTCGAACAGGTCATCACGAACCTGGTCTTCAACGCGCGCGAGGCCCTCGGCGGCAGCGGGACGATTCACCTCGACGTTGCGCCCGCGGGCACGGGCTCGGAGCTGGTGCGCATCTCCGTCTGCGATGACGGCCCGGGCATCGCGCCGGCGACGCTCCTCCACATCTTCGAGCCTCTCTTCACCACGAAACGCAATGGCACGGGCCTCGGCCTGGCCATCGCCCGACGCCTCATGGAAGGGCAGCACGGCACACTCACCGCCGAGAATCGTCCCGAGGGGGGCGCCGCGTTCCACCTCCACCTGCGCGCCGCGGACGCGCCCGCGGTGTCGGAGCAGGCCTTCGCGTCCGTCATGCCGGGCGTGAGGCACATCCTCATCGTTGAGGATGACTACTCGGTCGGCGCGGGACTCGAAGCCGTGCTCCAGCTCGAAGGCTTCGAGACCACCTGGGTCCGCGCCGCCCGCGAAGCGGGCGATGCCGCCCTCCGCGCGCAGCCGCAGGTGGCCATCATCGACGTCAACCTCCCCGACGGCAACGGCGTCGACCTCATCCCCCTCCTCCGCGCCCAGCACCACGAGCTCCCCATCGTCCTCTCCACCGGCCACGTCGAGCTGGACGTCGCCTCCGACAACAACCGCATCATCTCGCTGATGAAACCGTACGAGATGGGGGAACTGCTCGCGGCGATCGGCCAGGTGACGGCGGCGTGAGGGGGGCGGCTGCCGAGGTACCATAGGCGTATGGCCCGGACGCAACCCAAGCCGCCGCGGGGCGCGAATGGCGAAGACATCGCTGAGCGGAAGTACACATTCGAAGATATGCACCGCGTGCTTTTTTCGAATAAACCGCAGCAGCCAAAAACTCTGGAGGAGCTGAAACAGGCGATTGCGGATCACCTCCGGAAAAAGCATGCCCGCCGCTGACACGAACGTCATCGTCCGGTTACTGCGGCGCGATCATGACGCCGTGGCGCAGGTAGCGCGAGCAGAGACGTTCGTCGCGGAGGGAGTCTGGGTCTCGCACCTCGTGGTAGCCGAGACAATGTGGGTCCTCCGGGAGGCCTATGAATTCACGCACGATGAAGTGATCACAGCCATCGAGCTGCTGTTGAATCACGCCACAGTCGTTCTCCAGGAACCCGACGTGGTCGCCGAAGCCCTCGACCAATACCGCCGCCGCCCCGCGCTTGGTTTCTCCGACTGCCTGATCCTCGCCACCGCCCGCAAAGCCGGCCACCTGCCGCTGGGCACGTTCGACAAAACCCTCGCCACACTCGACGGCACCGCGCGTTTGTGACGGTGATACTCTCCCGGCCGCGCCAATGCCCGACGACGTCAAGCTCACCCTCACGGCTACGCACCTGGAGAAGGTCTACAAGGGACGGAAGGTCGTGCGCGATGTCTCGGTCGACATCCGGCAGGGGGAGATCGTCGGTCTGCTCGGGCCGAACGGCGCCGGCAAGACGACCACCTTCTACATGATCGTCGGGCTGGTGCGGCCCGATGGGGGGACGGTGGCCCTCGGCGGGGACGACATCACGGAGCTGCCGATGTATCTCCGCGCGCAGCGGGGGATCAGCTATCTGCCGCAGGAGCCGTCGGTGTTCCGGAAACTGACGGTCGAGGAGAACCTCCTCTCGGTCTTCGAGACCATGAACCTCCCGCTGGCCGAGCGCCAGCGGCGCACGCGGCTGCTGCTCGAGGAGTTCGGGGTCACGCACATCGCGCGGAGCCGGGCGTTCACGCTGTCGGGGGGAGAGCGGCGGAGAGTGGAGATCGCGCGGAGCCTCGCGATCAATCCGGCATTCATTTTGCTAGATGAGCCGTTTGCAGGAATCGATCCAATCGCAGTCTTCGAAATTCAACGAATCGTTTCGCAACTGCGGGCCCGGGGGATCGGGATTCTGATCACCGACCATAACGTACGGGAAACATTGAAGATCACCGACAGGGCCTACATCATCAAAGAAGGAGAGATCTTCCGGCAGGGCGTGCCGGAGAGCCTTTCCGCCGATGCAGAGGTCCGTCGAATTTACCTGGGCGAGACATTCAATCTAAACTGAGCGAGGAAGGCTTCCGCAGTCGCACCAATGGCACTTGAACAGAAGCTTCATTTAAAACTCAGCCAGAAGCTGATCATGACGCCGTCGCTGCAGCAGGCGATCAAGCTGCTGCAGCTCTCGAAACTCGAGCTCCAGGAGGTCCTCAACCAGGAGCTGCTCGAGAACCCGCTCCTCGAAGAGTCGGCCGAAGAGCTGGTGAAATCGGAAGAGACTCAGGCCGAGGAGACCAAGAGCGAGAACGAACAGGCGGCCGAGCCGCCGGCGGTCGAGGCCAAGAAGGAAGAGAAGGACTCCTTCGACGAGATCGACTACGACGCCTACTTCCAGGACTACATCGAGTACGGCTACAACCCGCGCGGGATGGGGGAGGAGCACGAAGAGTTCCCCATTGAGAACACGCTCACGCGCCCGCCCAACCTTTCCGATCACCTGACCTGGCAGCTCTCGATGTCCGATGCCTCGCCGCGGACGAAGGAGATCGCCGGCTTCATCATCGGCAACATCGACGAGGACGGCTACCTGCGCGCCAGCAACGAAGAGGTCGCTGCCTCCGGCGGCTACGCGCTCGAGGAGGTCGAGGCGGCGGTGAGTGCCGTGCAGTCGCTCGATCCCATCGGCGTCGGCGCCCGCGACCTCCGCGAGTGCCTCCTGCTGCAGCTCCGTTTCCTCGAGATCGACGCCCCGCTGGTCGAGGTCATCATCCGCGACCACTGGGAAGAGTTCATGCAGCGCAAGTTCGTGGCGCTGGCTAAGACCCTCGGCATCGACATGAAGACGCTCGAGGGCATCGTCGAGCTGATCAAGCATCTCGATCCCAAGCCGGGGAGGAAATACTCCAATGAGCGAGCGATCTATGTCGAGCCCGACGTCTACGTGCACAAGGTGGGCGACGAGTACGTGATCGTCCTCAACGAGGACGGCATGCCCAAGCTGCGCATCAACAGCGGCTACCGCTCCATGCTCAACTCGATGGACTCCAAGTCCGACGGCGAGACGGTCAACTACATCAAGGACAAGATCCGCTCCGCGGTCTGGCTCATCAAGTCGCTCGACCAGCGGCAGCGCACGATCTACAAGGTGGCCGAGTCGATCGTCAAGCACCAGCGCGAGTTCCTCGAGCGCGGCATCGACTTCCTCCGCCCCCTGGTCCTGCGCGACGTCGCCGACGACATCCAGATGCATGAGTCGACGGTCTCCCGCGTGGTCTCCAACAAGTACATGCACACTCCGCGCGGCCTCTTCCTGATGAAGTACTTCTTCCACAGCGGAATCGATTCCGACACGGGCGAGGACATCTCCTCCCTCACGGTGAAGAAGAAGATCCAGAGCTACATCGAGAACGAGGACCCCCGCAAACCGCTCAGCGATTCGAAGATCATGAAGATCCTGAACGATGAAGGCATCAACATTGCCCGTCGTACAGTGGCGAAGTATCGCGACGAGCTCAACATCCCGTCGTCTACGGATCGCAAGCAAATCTTTTAGTTCGAGGTGTCGTTCATGGCTACCGAGATTTCCGGCCGCAACTTCGAGATCACTCCCGACATCCGCGCGATGCTGGAGACGAAGCTCGGCAAAATCCAGGAACGCCTGTTCGACGACGTGATCGATGTCCGCGTCGTCCTGCAGGTCGAGAAGTACCGCAACATCTGCGAGATCCTCATCACCGGCAAGGAGCACGACGTCAAGTCGGTGCAGGAATCCGACGAGTCGATGCAGGACGCGATCAATGCCGCGCTCGACCACGTCAAGCGCCAGGCGCAGAAGAACCGCAAGAAGATCCGCGACCACCACCGTAACGACGGGAACGGCTTCAAGGACGTCAACGAGTGGGACGTCGAGGTGCTCGAGCCGGGCAAGTTGCGCCACGCAACGGAAGAGCGCGCTCCGCGCATCATCAAGACGAACAGCATCGCCATCCGCCCGATGTCGATCGAAGAGGCCGCCCTGCGCCTCGACGACTCGAAGAACGAGTTCATCGTTTTCCGCGACATCGACACCGACCGCGTCTCGGTGATCTACAAGCGCCGCGACAACAACCTCGGCCTCATCGCGCCGGAGTTCTGACACCGAAACGTAGGGCGGGCTTCAGCCCGCCCTTTTCGTTTTCCTTTATCATTTCCGCCATGCGGAAATCCCTGCTCCTCCTCGCCACCGTTCTGCTCGCCCTGCCGCTCCTCGCCGCCGACCTCGGCAAGTACCAGGAGTGGACTTCGTCGCCGGCCTCCTATTTCCTGACGTTCGACGAGCGCGCGGAGTGGACGAAGCTGCAGACCGAGGCCGAGGCCGAGGCGTTCGTGCAGAAATACATCGCGGCGCGGGGAGGGGAGAAGTTCACCGCGGAGCTGAACAAGCGCGTGCAGATGGCGGACAAATACCTGACCGTCAGCAAGCTGCCGGGCTCGCAGACGACGCGCGGGAAGATCGTCATCGTCCTCGGGCCGCCGAAGTCGATGAACGTCGAGGAGAAACAGAGCAAGGCCGCGCGCACCGGCACGGCCGCCATGGCGGTCAGCGCCGTCGGCGCCTCGGGTCCCTCTGCCAGCGACATGGCCGAGGTCGCCGGGCGTGAGGCGATGGGCGCCGGCGAGACGCTCAAGATCTACACGTTCGTGTACGACACCGTGACCGTGCCGGTCGAGGTGAACGCGGGCACCGGCAAGGACCGCATCCGCGACCGCAAGGCCAACGCGGCGCTCGAGCGCGCGCTGGAAGCGGCGGCGAAGGCCAGCATCGTCGCCAAGTGAGCCCCCACCCACCCCCCCTCTCCCCGCCGGGGAGAGGGGCGGTTCCTCGCAGCAAGGCACGACCCCTCACCCTGACCCTCTCCCCGCGAGCGGGGAGAGGGGACTCCGTTCTCAGATAAAGCGCGCCAGGCTCACGACCCACACCGCGAACGCCGCATGCGGCGCCCAGCGCGGCAGGATGCATGCGCGCGCGGTCAGCCAGAACAGCCCCACCAGCAGGTACAGGCCCATGGCCTGCGTGACGGCGAACATCGTGCGGCGGTTCTCGCTCCGCTCGATGCGCGCCGTGTCGAGATCGAGCCACTCGATCTCCCGGTCCTCCTGCAGCTTCGGCATCGCGTACGGGTAGAGGCGCATGTTCTCCTTCACCAGCGCCTCCTGCGGCTGGATGCGCATGGCCTGTCCCATGCGCAGGTACGCGAGCGCGGGATCGTGCAGGAGCGTGTCGGAGAGGGCGAGCAGGCCGCTCAGCAGCACCATGGCCACGATGCCCGCGCGCCACCAGCGCCGGTCCCACACCTTGTCCGCCGACCAGCACCAGGCGATCGCGAACGCCAGCACGACCGGGATGGCGCGGCGCGGGTTGAGCTCCCAGTCCCACCCCGCGGCGGCCATCTGCTCGAGGAAGAAGAAGAGCGGCAGCAGCGCCACCAGCACCCACGTCCGCGCCAGGCGCGGCCGCAGCAGGAACAGCATCGCCACGCACAGCGCCACCAGCGGCCAGTAGATCATGGCGATGATCTGGTGCAGCGCCACGTGCACGCCCACGTGCGAGGCCACGAACGGCTGCAGCGCGTTGTGGAACGGCTCCTCGAGCATCTCCTTCCAGCCGGCGATCACCGGCCTGATGAAATGGTCGCGCAGCTGCGTGCCCATGTTGTCGTTGCTGGCGTAGCGGAGGAAGCGCGTCCAGAGGATCTTCGGCAGGGGGGCCAGCGCGAGGAACAGCGGCACGTGCCACCAGCGCGCGAAGCGGCGCACGAAGAGGAGCCACGTCACGATCGCGCCGAGGAAAATGTACGGGTCGTAGTTGAGCAGCAGGATCGAGACCGCCAGCGCCGCGATCCACGGCCGGCGCGAGTCGGCTTCGTCCATCCCCAGCAGCGACAGCACGACCAGGAAGCTCGCGCCGATCCCGACCAGGTAGTGCAGCGGCTGGCCGATGTAGTCGAGGACGATCGGCAGCGAGAAGACGACCAGCAGCGTGACCAGCGTCGCGCCGCGGCGGATGCCGTAGCGGTCGGCGAGATTCAGCCCCGCGATCGCGGCCAGCGAGAAGAACAGCAGGTTGGCCAGCCAGCTCGCCGTGAGCGTGCCGCGGGTGATGCCGGCCAGCGTGGCCACCGTGAACGCGTGCAGCGGGAGGTCGAGGTTCGGCGCGTTCCCCCAGTCGACGTAGCGTCCGTCGTAGAAGTAGAGCGAGACGTCGGTGGCGGAGAAGGCATCGGGGTTCACCGAAACGCCGTGCATGAGCTTCGACGTTTCGTTCTCCAGGGGGAACATGGCCCAGCCGTACGAATAGGGCGACCGTTCCCCGTAGTGGGTCACCCCGAGGAGGAGCAGCCAGGCGAGGGCGATCGCCACGACGGCGGCTTTCCGCATCAGGGCGCGTTGTACCATTGCCGCACGTGAACGACGAAGACTTCATCGAGACCACCGTCGCCTCGCTCATGTCGAGCGAGCTCGATGACCTCCACCTCAAGCTCGTCACCGGCGACGACGGCATGAGCCGCGCCATCGCCCGGCCGCGGGTGCAGAAGCCCGGTCTCGCCTTCGCCGGCTATTACGAGTACATCAAGCCGTGGCGCGTGCAGATCATCGGCGCCTCGGAGACGAAGTATCTGCAGAGCCTTCCACCGCGCCTGCGCGAGAAGCGCATCCGCGACGTCTCCGGCCTGGACATCTCCTGCTTCATCGTCACCAAGGGCATCATTCCGCTCGACGAGTTCCGCGTCGAGTGCGAGAAGCGCGGCGTGCCGCTCTTCTCCACGCCGGCCATGTCCTCGACCACCATCACCCGCACCACCTACGTGCTGGAAGAGACCATGGCCCCGCGCATCACCATGCACTCGGGGCTGCTCGACGTCTACGGCATCGGCGTGCTGCTCCTCGGCGACAGCGGGATCGGCAAGAGCGAGTGCGCGCTCGACCTCGTGTCGAACGGCCACCGCCTCATCGCCGACGACCTGGTGGTCATCAAGCGCCATCCCAACGACGTGCTGCTCGGCTACTCGAACGACCTGCTCCGCCACCACATGGAGCTGCGCGGCATCGGCATCATCGACATCAAGGACCTCTTCGGCGTGGCCTCGACGCGC
Organism: Thermoanaerobaculia bacterium; assembly: GCA_035627015.1. Classification (GTDB taxonomy): domain Bacteria; phylum Acidobacteriota; class Thermoanaerobaculia; order Gp7-AA8; family Gp7-AA8; genus QHVT01. The sequence goes on from DASPMO010000060.1 coordinate 25,760, forward strand.
GACGTGAAGCCGATCGACATGGTGGTGCGCCTGGAGAAGTGGGTGGAGGGGACGGAGTACGACCGCCTCGGCATCAGCGGCGAGACGTACGAGCTCCTCGGCGTGACCAAGCCGTACGTGCGCCTTCCCGTGGCCTCGGGCCGCAACCTCGCGCTGCTCGTCGAGGTCGCGGCGCGCAATCACCTCATGAAACTGCAGGGATACGACTCGGCGCGCGAGTTCACCCGCCGTCTCGACGAGCAGATCGCCCGTCAGGGCGCGGCCACGGAGACGCTGCCGGCCACGAATCCCTCGGAGATGGCCAGCTCCGAAATGCGCAGCATGCATTCGCGCACGCGTTTCGCACCCGACGTGATCGACCGGACGCGCCGGCAACGATGACTGCTCCTGCCAACGCCCCCGAATACCTCGTCGTGATCACCGGCCTCTCCGGCTCGGGCAAGAGCTACGTGCAGTCGACGCTCGAGGACCTCGGCTTCTACTGCACCGACAACCTGCCGGTCGAGCTGATCGAGCCGTATCTCGATGAGGTCACGTCGCACGAGAAGGCCAGCCGCGTCGGCATCGTCGTCGACGTGCGCACGCACGACTTCGCCACGCTCTTCCCGCCGTTCTACCGCGACCGCCTGAAGAAGCGCGCGCCGAATGCGATGCTGATCTTCCTGGAGGCCTCGGACGAGGTACTGGCCCGGCGCTACTCGGAGACGCGGCGTCCCCATCCGATGGCCAAGGACCGTCCCGTGCTCGACGCCATCCAGGAAGAGCGCGAGGCGCTGACCGAGGTGAAGTCGCTGGCGGACATGGTCCTCGACACCTCCGCCTTCTCCGTGCACGAGCTCAAGGCCGAGGTCATGCGCCGGTTCGAGATGCCGGGCGAGCGGCCGCAGATGCTCGTCACCGTCATCTCCTTCGGCTTCAAGCACTCCATGCCGTACAACCTCGACCTGCTGTTCGACGTGCGCTTCCTGCCGAACCCGCACTTCGTGGCCGGCCTGCGGCCGAAGACGGGGCTCGATCCGGAAGTGGTCGCGTACCTGAAGGAACAGCCCGAGTACGACGCCTTCTACGGGCGCCTCAACGACTTCGTGAGCTACGTGCTGCCGCAGTACGAGAAAGAGATGAAGAGCTACCTCACCATCGGCATCGGCTGCACGGGCGGCAAGCACCGCTCCGTGGCCATCGCCCAGCGGCTGAGCGATGACCTCGAAGCGGCAGGGTATTCAGTGGAGACGGTGCACCGCGACTCGAAGCGGTAGATGTGGTGTTCCTCGCGAGTGCCGGCGGGCTGAAGCCCGCCCTACGTCGAGCATCCCTCTCGCGAAAAGCGCGCTAAACGTAGGACGGGCTTCAGCCCGTCAGGCACTGGCGAGGCAGGGCTTACCGTCCCACGGCGATGCGGATGTTCTTCGGCTTCGCCTCTTCCTTCTTCGGCACCTCGATCTCCAGGATCCCTTCACGGTAGGCGGCGCTGATGCGCTCCGGATCGACGGTGCGGGGGAGGGTGAAGGAGCGGCTGAAGTTGCCGTAGACCCGCTCCACGCGGTGCCAGGTCATCCCCTCGCTCTTCTCCAGCTTGCGCTCGCCGCGGATGGTGAGCAGGCCGTTCTCGAACTCGATCTGGATGTCTTCCTGCTTCAGCCCCGGCACCTCGGCGCGGACGAGGATTTTCTCCTGTGTCTCGGCCACGTCGACCGGCGGGACCCACGTGCCGCTGACCAGATCCTCGTCCTCGCGGGCGGCGAAGCGGGCGAACGGCTCGAAGATGCGATGGAGTTGCGACTGCAGATCGGCCAGATCCGGCCGCTGGTGGAGTGTATAGCGCGTCATAATGAGTCTCCCTGAGTCAGATCGTTGCGCAGCCTGAAAAGAATATCCACGAACATATGAGTGTGTCAATATCAGCGGTGCGCGGAGGAGAGCGAGGGTTTATCATGCGCACCGTGATTGGGGCACTCATCGTCACTCATGGAAATCTCGCATACGAGCTCCTGAACGCGGCGCGGCAGATCGAAGCCGACGTCGCCGGTATCGAGGCGGTTCCGCTCGAATGGAGCGATACGGTCGACGAGGCGCGCGAGAAGATCGCCGCTGCCCTCGGCCGGATGGGCGAGCGCGGGGTCATCATCTTCACCGACATGTTCGGCGGCACGCCGAGCAACATCAGCCTCTCGTTCCTCGAACATGGGCGCATCGAGATCGTCACGGGCGTGAACCTGCCGATGATCGTCAAGTTCGCCATGGTCAAGCAGGACGCGAAAGACGTGGCCACGCTCGCGCACGTGATCAGCGAGAAGGGCGCGAAAGCGATCCGTGTGGCGTCGGACCTGCTGACCGCCGAGAAGCGAGCCACGGCGTGATCGAGCGCGACATCGAGATCAAGAACAAGCTTGGACTGCACGCGCGCGCGGCGGCGAAGCTCGTCCATACGGCGGCGCGCTTCAAGGCCGACATCAAGGTCCGCAAGGGCGAAGAGGAAGTCGACGGCAAGTCGATCCTCGGCATCCTGCTCCTGGCCGCCGGCCGCGGCTCGACGGTGAAGGTGAAAGCCGACGGCAGCGACGAGCGCGACGCGCTGGACGCCATCGAGAAGCTCATCGACGCAAAGTTCGACGAAGCGGAGTAGGCGCTTTCGCCGCCGAAGTAGAATGCCGGCAATGGCCGGCTCGTCGAACATCCGCACGTACAAAGGGATCGGGGTATCACCGGGCATCGCCATCGGGCGTGCGGTGATCGTCGAGAAGCGCGTCGCCTCGGTGTACCGCGTCCCGATCCGCGAAGAAGAAGTGCCCTTCGAGGTCACGCGTTTCAACGAATCGCTGGAGAAAACGCGCGACGAGCTCCTGGAGCTGAAGTTCAAAGTGGCGCGCTCGATGGGGGACGAATACGCCCAGATCTTCGAGGCCCACGCCATGATCGTCGGCGACGCCTCGTTCCAGGACAAGGTCACGCAGAAGATCGAGCTCGAGCAGGTCAACGCCGAGTGGGCGCTGGCCGAGGTGCAGGAAGAGCTCGAGGCGCGCTTCGCCAGCTTCGACGACGAATACCTGCGCGAGCGCATGGCCGACGTGAAAGACGTCGCCGAGCGCGTGCTGGTCAACCTGCAGGGCGTGGCCCATCACGACCTCTCCGAGATCGCCCACGACGTGATCATCCTGGCCGACGATCTCACCCCCTCGGACACGATTCACTTCAACCGCCGGCCGATCGTCGGCTTCGCCACCGAGGTCGGCGGACGGACCTCGCACACCTCCATCATCGCCAAGTCGCTCTTCATGCCCGCCGTCATCGGCGTGCCGCGGCTGACGAAGATCGTCGACAACGACGAGCTGGTGATCGTCGACGGCTACGAGGGGACCGTGGTCGTCAATCCGACGCCGGCCATGATCACGGAGTACCAGGGCCGCGAGTCGCGTCATGAAGAGGCCGAACAGAAGCTGCTCGAGAACCGCAGCTTCCCGGCCACGACGAAAGACCATCACAAGATCTCGCTGCAGGCGAACATCGAGCTGGTCGAAGAGCTCGACGACGCCGCGAAGTTCGGGGCCGAGGGGATCGGCCTCTACCGCTCCGAGTTCCTCTACATCTCGACCAGCCCCGACCTGCCGACCGAGGAAGAGCACTTCAATGTCTACCGCAAGCTGGCGGAGGCCACGGCGCCGAACTGGTGCGTCATCCGCACCTTCGACCTCGGCGGGAAGAAGCTCGCCCGCGAGGTGATGGGCTCGAAGGAAGACAATCCCGTGCTCGGGCTGCGCGCGCTGCGCCTCTGCATGCAGCACCGCGACATGTTCCGCACCCAGCTCCGGGCGCTGCTGCGCGCGTCGGCCTTCGGGAAGATCAAGATCATGTTCCCGCTCGTCTCCGGCGTGCAGGAGCTGCGTCAGGTGAAGACGCTCATCCGCGAGGTGCGGCTCGAGCTCGACGGGGAAGGGGTCGCCTACAACCGGGAGCTGCAGATCGGGATCATGATCGAGGTGCCGTCGGCGGCCGTGATCGCCGACATGCTCGCCACCGAGGCGGACTTTTTCGCCATCGGCACGAACGACCTCATCCAGTACTCGCTGGCCATCGACCGCGGCAACGAGAACGTCAGCTACCTCTACGAGCCGCTGCATCCCGCGCTGCTGCGCCTGATCAAGGGCGTGATCGACGCCGGCAAGCGCGCCGGCATCCCGGTGTCGATGTGCGGAGAGATGGCTTCCGATCCGATCTACGCCATCGTGCTGCTCGGCCTCGGGCTCGAGATCTTCTCGATGAACCCGTCGTCGATCCCGGTCGTGAAGAACGTGATCCGCAGCGTCCGCTATCGCGACTGCCGTCGCATCGCCGAGGCCGCATTGCAGAAAAAGACCGCCCAGGAGATCGAAGAGTTCATCATCGAGAGCGTAGCCATGCGCTTTCCCGAGGGACTGGTGACCACCCCGCTATGACCGACCATTTCCAGCACGCCCACATCACCCACGTTCCGAAGCCCTGGGGCTATGAGCTCATCTGGGCCAAGACGGGACGCTACGTCGGAAAGATCCTGCACATCAACAAGGGGGAGTCGCTCAGCCTCCAATACCACGAAATGAAAGAGGAGACGCTGTACGTTGTCGACGGCGAGCTGAGGCTGACCATCGAGCACGAGGGCGACCGCCGCGAGCTGCCGCTGCGCAAGGGCGAGGCGTTTCACATTCCGCCGCGCCTGATCCATCGGATGTTCGCGGTCGTCGACACGGACGTGGCCGAGGTCTCGACGACGGAGCTCGACGACGTGGTTCGCCTCGAAGACCGTTACGGACGCGCATGAAAGCCCTTGCCCTGCTGCTCCTGCTGCTCGCCGCCGACGACACGCTCGTCGACGCGGCCAGGGACGCGAAGGCCAGGCGGAAGAAGAGCACGACCAAGGTGCTCACCAACGCGGACGTGAAGAAGTCGAAGGGGAAGATCGCCACCACGCCGAACGTCTCGGGGGAGCCGGTCACACCCGAGCCGACGCTGATGGAAAAACACA
>DASPMO010000061.1:0-45580 GCA_035627015.1 Thermoanaerobaculia bacterium
CGTGCGGCGGCGCGCTGCCAGTCCCCTCTCCCCACCGCAGTGGGGAGAGGGCTAGGGTGAGGGGCTCCTCTTTCCCGAGCGCCACAACCCCTCACCCTGACCCTCTCCCCACTGCGGTGGGGAGAGGGGACTGACCGCACGATCTGTGATCGAACTTAGCGAATGGAGTACTAAGCAGACCGCACTAGCTTCGCCAACGGACCGCCGGCGTCCCGCCGGCTGTCTGTGGCGGCGTCCCGCCGCCACTGTGCGGGCGAGACGCCCGCACAGACAGCCGGCGGGACGCCGGCGGTCCGTTTGTGCTTCCCGTTGGCGACGCCAGTACGGCCTGCTTAGGGTGAGGGGCCGTCCATGGCTCGAAAAAGACAGCCCCCACCTAACCTTCTCCCTGCGGTCGGAAGAGCGAGCGTTCGGCGGGCTGAAGCCCGCCCTACGTCGATCACCGCGGCGCCGCGGGCGGCGGCGGGGGCGGCGGCAGCTCCGGCTCCACCTGTCCGCGGTGGCAGGTCCAGCAGCCGACGCGCGGCTGCAGCATCGCTCCCTCCGCCGCGGGCGCGTCCGCTTCCTCGTGCCCTTCGGCCTGCTCGACGCGCTCCAGCCACTCGCGGTTGATCTGGTTCGTCATCTGGATCATCACCCGCGCCACGCGCTTCTCCTCTTTCGCGTCCGAGGGGAAGTCGAGCTCCTCCTTCGGGGTCGTGGCCGTCACGACGTGGCAGTGATTGCACTTCACGCCGAGGCTGCGGGTGAAGGTGCGCATGATGGCCAGGAGCTGCTCGCGTGAGATGTCCCGCGGCAGGACTTTCAGGTTCTTGTAGCCGGCAGCGGAAGGGGAAGAAGCAGCAGGCTGGGGGGTGGTGGCCGTGCAGCCGAGGAAGGCGAGTGCGAGCAGGAAGACCGCCAGATGCTTTCTCATGCGGGGCGGAACGTGCAGGAGGCGTGCGCGGTGCTATTCTTTCCACCAGTATTCCGGACAATCCGATGGCTCGCGTCTTCATCTCGTACACGCAAGAGGACGGCAAGGAGTTCGCCGAGACCGACGCCGCGGCCGCCCGCGCGGGGCGCAGGCTGGTGATCGTCTTCGACTCGATCGGCGACTACAGCGGCAGCGAGCAGCACGGCGCGCAGGTGCTGCTCAAGCGCATCCACCTCCTGGCCGGCCGCCTGCCGGGACGGAACGTGCGCCTCATCGCCAGTTGCAACAGCGCGGCGTGGAGCCGCATCGAGCGCGGCGCGCCGCTGCGCTCCGACCGCGCGCTCTGGTGTCGCTCCGGCGACGAGCCATTCGTGCTGCTCGGCCGCTTCAGCGACACCGAGCGCGACGAGGCTTACCGCGCCGTGTACGACCTCTACTCCGAGCTCGAGCAGTTGCCGCGCGAGGTGCGCGAGCGGCTGCGCGATCCGGTCCTGCTGCGCATGACGGCCGAGGTCTATCGCGGTGTCGAGCGCGACCTCCTCCCGGCCAACCTCGGCACGCGCATCTATCGCACGTACTTCGAGGAGCGGGTCGACTCCCCCGCCGAGAAGCTGCTGGTGGACGAGCTGGCCGAGGCCATGCTGGCCGCCCGGAGCAGCGCGCTGTCGATGATGGAGCTGGCCCGCAACGAGCGTCTCGGCCCGCAGATCGTCAACGAGGATCCGCAGTCGCCCTACGTCCAGCTCCTCGACCGCGGCGTGCTGCAGGAGGCGCGCGGCGACCTGCGCGCGGGCATCATCATCCGCTTCGCGCATTCCCGCGTGGCCGCGTACGCGGTGGCCCGTCATGTCTACCGCCGCTCGGCGAACGTGGCGGCCTCGATCGAGTCGCTGCTGGCGCAGGCGGCGCAGTTCCCGCTGGCGTGGGATGCGGCGAAGACGCTGCTCCTGCTGAGCGGCGACGATGCCGCGCTGACGGCGCTGGCGGCCTCGCGCAGCGTGGACCAGCGCGAGCTGGCCGCCGAGGCGCTGGTCGAGCTGCACGCCGAGGACTCGGCGCGCGCGTGCGGGCTGCTGCAGACGCTCCTCGACCGGCCGTCCGAGGAAGGGCGCCGCACCGCCCTCAAGGCCGCGTACAACATCGGACCCGAGGCGCGGGAGTTCTTCCTGCGCGCCGCCACCGACGAAGACGAGTCGATGCGCGAGTCGGTCAAGAACACCCTCTACCTGATCTGGCGCCACGCCCCCGGCTTCACCTACGAGCTGCTGGCCAGCCTCGTCCAGACCGTCAGCCTGCTGCATCTCAGGCGGCTACGGTCGACGCTGGAGTTCGTCCTCGACCTGACCATCACCATCTACATCAACCATTGCGAGGACGAGCAGGTCATCGAGCGCACCGCGTCGCTGATGCACGAGCTGACGGTCAAGCGCCTGCACCTGCACCGACTCACCGCGGGGAAGACCATCGACGGGCTGGTGGTGAAAGCGTTCTCGCGCATCTTCGGCGGACAGATCCTCGAGTTCATGGTGTTCGAGGGACCGGTGCAGGAGTACTTCCGCCTCCCCGCGGAGCGCCGGGCGTCGCTGAGCCGCATCGCCGACGCGCTCGGGAGCGCGGCGGCGCGCAGGAGCGGCTGTGGATCCTGGCCGCGCTCTCGGTGCTGCTGAAGTCGACGCCGCGCGAGCGGACGCCGCTCCTCGAGGAGCTGACGCGGCGCTATGTCCGCGAGCATCGCGAGGCGTTCCTCGGCCCGGACAGCTCGCTGGCCGGCAAGCTGGACCTGGTCCTGCTGCCCCTCGGCCTGGCGTACGGCAAGGCCGGCGCCGGTGCCGCTGGTGTGCGCGCTTCACCTCGCGGCGGGCGGCCCTCCCGCGGCCGCCGCGGCGCTGCTGGCGGCGATGGGGCTGATGCTGCTCTACAACCGCTTCGGCAAGCGCCTCGCCTTTCCCCTGCTGAGCGATGCGGTGCAGGCGCTGGGATGGGTGGGGCTGGCGCTCTACGGCGCGCTGAGCGCCGGCCCGGCGATCAGCGCTCCCTTCGGCTGGCTGGCGGCGAGCGCGATCGTCTACGTGCTCATGGTGAACGGGCTGCACGGCGGCCTGCGCGATCTCGCGAACGATGCGCGCCACGGGGCGCGCACGACGGCGCTGTTCCTCGGCGCGCGCGCGTCCGCCGACGGGCGGCTGCTCCTGCCGCGCGCGGTACGCCTGTACGCACTGACGCTGCACCTGGCGCTGCTGTTCCTCGGATGGATGAGCGCACCGCGCTGGCAGGGGGCGGTGCTCCTCCTGCACGTGGTGCTGCTCCTCCTCGGCCGCGCCGCACTGCGCGCCGGGGCTGCGCACGCCGCGGTGCTGCGCCTCGGCTTCATTCATCTCTATGTGTCGATGGCCGCCGTGCTGCTGCCGTTCGCGCTGTTCGGCGACCCGCGCACGGCCGCGGTCATGCTCGCGGTCTACGCCGCGCCGCTGCTGGTCCTGGCGTTGCGGACGCTGCGCGCGCGGGTGCTCCTGCCCCTGCTGCTCGCGGGAGTGGCCGGCGCCGAGCCGGTGCGCGACGTGAGCCGGGAGGAGATCGCCCGCGCCATACTGGCCGAGAAGCAGCAGGGCTACGACATCACCGCTACGCCGAACGGGATGCGCTTCAACGGCGGCGTGATCCTGCGCCTGGCCCGTGCCGCGCACGCCGCCGATCCGAACGGCCCGCCGCTCTTCCTGGGGCACGCGAATTACTTCCGGGCCTACCTCGACGCGACGGGGCTCTCCGCCGGGCGCGCGCCGACGTTCATCGCCATCGCCCACCGCTTCGGAGAAGATCAACTGATTGACTATCGCCGGTCGAAGGTCATCGCCAGAGTGGTGAAGGGGCGCGAGCCACTCTTCGCCGTGAACGTGGTCGCCGGCTGGAGCGGCGGCGCGCCGCGCTACTCGTACGAGGACCATCAGTCCGATCCCGCGCTGCGCGTCACGCACGAGCGCCTCACCAGCTTCCGCCTCCTCGACTTCGGCGACCTGCAGCTCATCGACGAGGTGCAGGGCGTCTCCGGCCGCGCCCTGACCGGCCTCCTGGGCCTGGTCTTCCGCATCATCGGCGACGCGCGCGCCGTGCGCTCGTTCAGCACGGTCGCCGACGACGGCGCGCTGATCACGCTCACCACCGGCCGCAAGGGCTTCACGGTGACCACCCCGGCCATCGTCCGCCCGAACGGCAAGGCGGAGCAGGACATCCCTCCGAAATACGCCAGCCTCGCCCGCCGCCTCCGCGACGCCGGCTTCGAGGCGCGGTACGCGCCGCTGGAAAAGAAGTCACCGGCAGAGCGCCGCAAATAGCCCCACGCAGCCGCCGAGGACGAGCGCCTTCTGCAGGAGCACGTACGGGCCGGCACGCCGGAGCAGCAGCAGCGCGAGCACGTTCGCCGCGGCGACGACCGTCATGACGCGCGGCAGGTGCACGAGGAGGGGGATCTCGTCCGCGCGGTACGCGAGCCACGCGAGCGCCGCGTTGAGCGCGACGGCCAGGGCCAGCGCCGCGCGCGCGCCGAGGAGCACCGGGATGGTGCGCACGCCCGCGGCGGCGTCGCCGGCGAGGTCGCGGACGTCGGCCACGAGCTCTTTCTGGGCGATGAAGAGCGCCACCAGCACGACGCCCGGCAGCACGGGCCGCGCCGATGAAGTCGAGCGCCGCCGCCCACGGCAGAACCCCGCACCAGAGGCCGACGAATGCGTTCTTGACGCCGGGCACGGGCTTGAGGCAATCGGAGTAGAGGCACGAGCTGACGAGCAGCAGCAGGATGAAGAGGAAGGTCCGCGGGGAGCGCGAGCCCGCCGCCGCGAGCAGCGCTCCGCCGAAGAGCATGGCCACGAGCCGCCGCGCATACGCCTCGGGGATGCGCCCCGACACGAGCGGCCGCAAGGGACGGTTGATGCGGTCGAGGCGCTGGTCGCGGAGGTCGTTGTACGCATGTCCCCCGGCGAGCGCCAGCGCGACCGCCACCGCCGCGGCGAGCGCCGCGCCGCGCGCGCTGCCCAAACCCGTGCCGACGCCGTACGCCAGCAGCGCCGGCCCGAGGGCACTCTCGAGCCGCACGAGCTGCACGTGCGCGCTCGCTGCCGCGATCCCGGGAAGTGCAGTCATGACGGAACGCCGTCAGTTTAGCGCCTAAGCGGACCGCCGGCGTCCTCGCCGGCTGTCTGCGCAGGCGTCTCGCCTGCGCCCGTGAGTGGCGGCGGGACGCCGCCACAGACAGCCGGCGGGACGCCGGCGGTCCGCATTACCGCGCCGCCGCCAGAGCCTCCCCTTCCGCAAGCAGCCGGTCGAGGTCCGCACGTGGATAGAGCTTCCCGCGTGCGATCACCGCGTGGATCTTCCGGGTATTGCGGATATCGGCGAGCGGGTCGGCGTCGAGGAGCACGAGATCGGCGCGCGTGCCGGGCTCGATCGCGGCCACCTCGTTCGCCACCGCGGCGCTGTTCACCGTCGCGGCGCGCAGCGCCTGCAGCGGCGTCAGGCCCGCCGCCACCAGCAGCTCCAGCTCGTCGTGCAGCGTGAAGCCGGGCACGCGCTCGGCCGCGATGTCGCTGCCGGTCACGATCGTCACGCCCGCGTCCGCGGCCATCTTCACCACCGCGCCGTACTCGTCGTACGCGTTCTTCCACTCCGCGAGCTGCTCGGGCGTCAGCGGCTTCCGCTCCGCGAATTCCTTCCGCAGCGAGGCCGCCACGTAGCGCAGTTCCGCCGGATCGCCGGGATGCAGCACGCGGTGATAGGCGACGAGCGTCGGATCGAACACCGTGCCGTTCTTCACGAACGTCGCGAACAGCTCCGCCGCTCCTTTCCCGCGCCAGGCGCGGATCGCGTCGCCGAGGGAGCCGGTCACGAGCTGGTGGAACGTCCCCTCGAACAGCGTGGCCACGTGCTCGATGGTCTGCTGCCCCGCGCTCGACGCCTCGGCCGGCATCACGGTCATCGGGATGTGCCCGACGACCGGCAGGCCGAGCTTCTTCCCCTCGTCCACGAGCGCAAAGTACGACTCGCGCTCCATGCGCCGGTGTGTCTTCAGCGCGTCGACGCCGGCGAACTTCAGCGCCCGCGCCACGCCGCGCGTCTGGTCGGGATTGCCGGTGACGAGCTGGTACTTGTTGAAGCTCTGCCCGTTCAGGATCGGCCCGACGCGCTCGATGCGCGGCCCGGCCAGCGTGCCGTCCTCGATGCGCGTGCGCCACGCGTCGAGCTCGGGCAGCGCGCTGCCGAGATCGCGCACGCTGGTCACGCCATTCGCGAGCAGCACCGGCAGCGCGCTGGCCGTCGTCCAGCTCAGGTGCACGTGCATGTCCCACAGGCCGGGGATGAGGAACTTCCCGCGCCCGTCCACCACGGTCGCCCCCGCCGGCACCGCCGTGCGGTCGACGCTGACGATGCGCCCGTCACGGATCAGCACGTTCACCTCGCGCAGCGGCTGGCCCCCCTTCCCGTCGAGGACGGTCACGTTGCGGATGGCGAGGGTCTGTGCGGAGAGCGGCACGGTGAGGAGGAGAACGAGGAGGAGCCGCATGGGAGGGTGATACGTCCACGCATCCAGCCGAGTTTCAAAAGCGGACCGCCGGCGTCCCCGCCGGCTGTCTGTGGCGGCGTCCCCGCCGCCACCGTGCGGGCGAGACGCCCGCACGGACAGCCGGCGGGACGCCGGCGGTCCACCAACCATAGAATCTGCGCATGAGACGCCTCCTGCTCCTCCTCCTGGTCACGCTCCCCCTGCTCGCGCAGAAGCGTCCCTTCACCGTCGTCGAGGCCACGATTCCGGAGATGCAGGCCGCGCTGCGGGAGAAGCGGATCACCTCGCGCGAGCTGGTCACGCAGTACCTCGTGCGCATCGCCACGTATGAAGACCGGCTCAACGCCATCATCACCGTCAACCCGCGCGCGCTCGAAGAGGCGGATGCGCTCGACCGCGAGCGCGCGGCGGGGAAGATCCGCGGCCCGCTGCACGGCATTGCGGTCGCGCTCAAGGACAACATCCACACCACCGACATGCCCACCACCGGCGGCGCGCTGGCGTTCGAGGGACTGATCCCGCCGTACGAGGCCACGCTGACGAAGAAGCTCCGCGATGCCGGCGCGATCATCCTGGCCAAGACGCAGCTCACCGAGCTCGCCAACTGGGTGGCCGGCGATCCCTCGATGCCGAACAACTACAACTCGCTGAACGGCTACGGCTTCAACCCGTACGACCCGCGGCGCGATCCACGCGAGGCCACCGCCGACGGCCGTCCCGCGCTGAACACCGGCGGCTCGAGCTCCGGCACCGGCACGGCCGCCAACTTCTGGGCGGCGAACGTCGGCACCGAGACCTCCGGCTCCATCCTCTCCCCCGCGAACGCGAACATGCTGGCCGCGGTGAAGCCGACCGTCGGACGGGTCTCGCGCCACGGCGTCATCCCCATCACCGCCGACCAGGACACGCCCGGCCCGATGGCCCGGAACGTCACCGACGCCGCGATCCTCCTCGGCGTGATGGAAGGCGCCGACACAAACGATCCCGCCACCACGCGCTGCACGCCCGAGGGGGACTACACCAAGTACCTCAAACGCGACGGACTCAAGGGCGCGCGCATCGGCATCCCGCGCGCGTTCTACGTCAACAAGTTCACCCCGCCAGGGGTGAAAGAGCCGCGCGGCGGACTGAATGCCGATCAGCTCGAGGCCTACAACGACGCCATCGCCGTGCTCAAGGCCGAGGGGGCGGTGGTCGTCGATCCCGCCAACATCCCGTCCATCGTCGACACCGACCCGAATCGCAACTACCTCCTCTGGGGCATCTGCAGCGACATGAACGGCCTCAAGGAGAAGAAGTGCTCGATCGACTTCGCCTACGGGATGGAGCGCGACTTCAACCTCTGGCTGGCCTCCCTCGGCGACAAGGCACCGGTCAAGACGTTGACCGATTTGCGGAAGTGGAACGTCGCCCACCAGAAGCAGGGGGCGATCAAGTACGGGCAGTCGCTGCTCGACTTCTCGAATGCCATGGACCTCGAGCTCTTCCGCGCGCGCTATGAAGCCGACCGCGCCCGCGACATCGAGCTGGCCGGCACGCACGGCATCGACGAGGCCATGCGCACGCACAGGCTGGACGCGATCTTCTTCCCCGGCCCCGGCGGTGCCTCGATCGCCGCGCGTCCGGGATATCCGACGGTGATCGTGCCGTTCGCCATGATCCCGAACGCCCCCACCACCGCGTTCCCCGAGTCGTTCAAGGCCAGGCCCGCGCCGTACGGCGTCAGCTTCACCGGAGGGGCGTGCAGCGAGGGAACGCTGCTCCGCCTCGCCTATGCATTCGAGCAGGCGACGAAGAAGCGCGTGCCGCCGCCGGGATTTCCATGAGGTTGCTGGTTGCTGTGTTGCTGGTTCAAGGCGATGCAGCGCAACGAACACAGCAACCAACAACCAGCAACAAAGGTTGGCGCGAGCGCTGCACGCACCGCTCCGCCTTGGAGGTAAGCAGAACATGGACGAGATGAATCCCACTTTCCTGGAAGGCGTACGCGAGCTCGAGCTGGGCGGTCCCGGCACCGGCGACGCCGACGGCACGGACGGCCGCGACACGGACGGCACGGACAACGGCGATGCCGATGGTACCGACGGTGACGAAGACACCGACGGCGGCGGCGATACGGACGGCACGGACAACGGAGACTCCGACGGCACCGACAACGCCTGACCTGTCGTTCGCGGGCCTGACCGGCGAAGACTTTCTGGCCCGCGTGTGGGGAAGGACGTTCGCCGTCCTTCCCGGCACGCGCGGCCGGTTCCACTCGCTGCTGTCGTGGCCCGAGGTGAACGGGATGCTGCAGAAGCACCGGCTCGAGCCGCCGCGCCTGCGCCTGGTGCGCGGCGGCTCGTTCGCCGGCAAGAACGCGTACCTGCGCTACGAAGGCAACCACATCCCGTTCGTGGTCCCGGAGAAGCTCTCCCAGCACCTCCGCGACGGCTACACGCTGGTCATCGACGCCGTCGACGACATGGCCGACGGTGTCATGCGCCTGGCCGAGGACTTCGAGCGCGTGCTGCACGAGGGCGTGCAGGTCAACCTGTACGCCGGCTGGCGCGAGCAGCAGGGCTTCACCCGCCACTGCGACACGCACGACGTGGTGGTCCTGCAGGTCTACGGGAAAAAATACTGGCGCGTCTACGAGGGGGGCCGGCCGCATCCGCTGAAGGACGACGTCGCGCCGAACGACGACGTCCCGCAGAAAGTGGTGTGGGAAGGGTTGCTCGAAGACGGCGACGCGCTTTACATTCCGCGCGGCTGGTGGCACGAGGCGTCCGGGGTCGGCGAAGTGACGCTGCACCTGACGTTCGGCATCCACCAGCGCACGGGTGTGAATCTAATGCACTGGATGGCGGACCAGCTCCGCGCCTCGACCGACTTTCGCGCGCCGCTCCGCCGCTTCGCCTCGGCCGAAGAACAGCAGGCGCAGCTCGCGGAGCTGCGGCGCCAGGTCGTGGAGATGCTCGACGACGGCCTGCTCGCGCGCTACTACGCGCACCAGGACGCGCGGGCGCGCTCGCGCGGATGGGCCAACCTGCCGTGGAGCGTGGAGGAGCAGGCCGCGCCGCCGCCGGAGACGCGCATCGCCCTGGCCGCGCCGCGCGAGCTGAATTTCGTGGCCGAGGATGGGTCGGTGTCGTTCGACGCCAACGGGCGGGCCTGGAAGTTCGCCGCGAACACGGAGCCGCTGCTGCGCACCCTGGCCCGCGGACCGGCTACCGTGGCGGAGTTGTGCAGTGCCTCGGCCGGCACGCTCGACCCCACAGGGGTCCGGCAGTTCGTGACGGAGCTCGCCCGGCAGGGACTCGTCAAGATCGAGCCCGGCGCGTGACCCGCGTGTGGTGCTCCGACGCCGCGCGCCGCCGCGGCGACGACAACATCGGCAGCGCGTCGCGCATCGACGTCTGGATCCTCGTCGAGCTGCCGGTCACCTGGGGCCGCAACCCCATCCACGACGCCGTGCTGCCGCCCGAGGTGCGCGACGCGCTCAAGCGCGCCTCGGCCGACATCCCGCGGAGCCGCCTGGTCTTCATCAAGAAACGCACGGAATGCCTCGGCCCCACGCGCGTCTACATCGTCCGCAGCGCGCCGAAGGTGAGCACACTCACCCTCGATCTCGAGTCGATCAACGAAGTGGCGAACGTGCCGTTCGCGCACATCGTGACGCACCACAATGCGCAGCATCTGGAGTGCGGCAGCGCCAGCTGCCGCTCTCCATTGCCGCAGCGCCAGCTGCGGCTGGCGCAATCGAGAGCGGCAGCTGGCGCTGCCGCACTCCAGACACCGCTCGTCCTGGTCTGCACCCACGGCCAGCACGACTCCTGCTGCGGCCGGCGCGGCTATCCGCTCTTCGACGCCCTGCGCCAGCACGACGGGCTCGATCTCTGGCAGTGCTCGCACATCGGCGGCGACCGGTTCGCCGCCAACGCGGTCGTGCTGCCGTGGGGGCTCTACTACGGACCCGTCGAGCCGCGCGACGCGCAGGCGCTGGCCGGCTCCATCGCCCGCGAGGAGATCCTCCTCCCCTCCTACCGCGGCCGCTGCACCATGTCGCGCCCCGTGCAGGCCGCCGAGACGTTCATCCGCCGCCAGACGCGCATCCTCGGCCGCGACGCGCTGCGCTTCGTTTCCCGCGAAGCACTCGACGAGGAGCAGATCCGCGTGCGCTTCCGCGAGCTCTCCGGCACCGTGCACGAGGCGACGATCGAGCGTTACATCGTCCACGACGCCGCGCGACTCACCTGCACGGCCATGCACGACGACCCCATTCCCTCGTTCCGGCTCGTGAAGTACCGGTAAGCAAGTCGGTGGACCGCCGGCGTCCCGCCGGCTGTCCGTGGCGGCGTCCCGCCGCCACTTCTCCGCAGGCGGGACGCCTGCGGAGACAGCCGGCGAGGACGCCGGCGGTCCACCATCTACAATCCCACCAATGTTCCATTGGAACCTCTTCGCCCTTCCGTGGGCGGTCGTGGCCATCGCGCTCTTCGCGCTGGCGGCGGTGATCTACTCGCGGCAGCGCGCCTCGCGCGTGGCGGTGCTGTTCTGCGGGATGATCGTCATGGTCGCGGTCTGGTTCGGGGCGTTCTCCTTCATGTTCTCGGCGAACAGCGCCAGCGTCGCCGAGCCGTTCGCGAGAATCGGCGTCGCCGCGGTCTGCCTCCTCCCCGCGTCGATCTACGACTTCACCGCCACGGCGTTACGGTTGTATTCCTCGCGGCGCCTGCTCATCACCGCCGCGTGGGTGGTTGGCTTCGCCTTCTGCATCACGACGCTCTTCACACGCGGCTGTGTGGGCCCGCTGGCGAAGCACGAGTGGGGCTTCTATCCGACGGCCGGACCGCTGGCCATCCCCTTCGTCGTCTACTTCGCCGGCGCCCTCGGCACGCAGCTCCTCGAAGGCATCCTGGAATGGCGGCGCAGCGACGACCCGAAACGCCGGCTGCGCATCGCGCGGCTGATGCTCAGCTTCGTCGTGGTCTACGTCGCGGCGCTGGACTGGCTGCCCATGTTCGGCGTCGAGACCCGCCCGCTGGCCTTCGTCCCCGTCCTGGCCTTCATGGCCATCGCCGGCCGCACCATCCGCCGGCACCGCCTGCGCCCCATCACCGCGGCGCGCGCGTCGCGCGAGATCCTCGACACGATGGCCGACGCGCTCTTCGTGCTCGACGCCGGCGGCTGCATCCGCGTGCTCAACAACGCCGCGCGCAACCTCCTCGGCTACAAGGATTCCGATCTCATCGGCCGCTCCATCGATCGGCTGGAAGAGCTCTCCGGCGACGACACCATCTCCCGCACGCTGCGCGACCTGGCCAGACGCGGCGCCATTCGCGACCAGGAGCGCCTGCTCCGCCACAGCGACGGCACGCCGATCAGCGTCAGCATCTCCATCTCGTCCGTCAGCGAATCGGAAGTGCAGGAAGGGGCGGTGGTCATCGCCCGCGACATCCGCGAGCGCAAGCGCGCCGAGGAAGAGCTGCGCTCCGCGCTGAAACGGCTGGAGCAGAGCAACCGCGAGCTCGAGGACTTCGCCTACGTCGCCTCACACGATTTACAGGAGCCGCTGCGGAAGATCCAGGCCTTCGGCGACCTCCTCCGCTCGCGGCATGCCGAGGCGCTGCCCGACCAGGCCCGCGACTACATCGAGCGCATGCAGTCCGCCGCGCGGCGCATGCAGGTCCTGATCAACGACCTGCTCTCCTTCTCCCGCGTCACCACGAAGGCGCAGCCGTTCGTGCGCGTCGACCTGAGCGCCGTGGCGCGCGAGGTGGCCAAAGACCTGGAGGTGCGCGCGCACGAGAGCGGCGGCAGCCTGCACATCGGGGCGCTGCCGGTGATCGACGCCGACCCGCTGCAGATGCGCCAGCTCCTGCAGAACCTGGCCGGCAACGCGCTCAAATTTCACAGGCCCGGCGTGCCGCCGCGCGTGGCCGTCCAGGGCGAGATCGAGAACGGCCGCTGCCGCATCACCGTGGCCGACAACGGCATCGGCTTCGACGACAAGTACGCCGAGCGCATTTTCACGATGTTCGAACGGCTGCATTCACGCGAAAAATACGAAGGAACCGGCATCGGCCTGGCGATCTGTCGCAAAATAGCGGAACGGCATGGGGGGACGATTCACGCGCGTGGTGTCCCCGGGGAGGGTGCGACGTTCGTCGTGACGCTGCCGGTTAGGCAGAATTGAAAATTGAAAATTGAAAAACCGCTCTCGCAAGACCGCTTTTTCAATTTTCAATTTTCAATTTTCAATTCGCCCCACGACGCTCGAGAGACACGACACATGAACAACCCAGACGGCCGCCCTATCGTCATCCTCCTCGCCGACGACGACGCCGAGGACCGCATGCTCGCCTCCAGCGCGCTGGACGAGAGCCGCGTCGTCAACGACCTCCGCTTCGTCGAGGACGGCGAGGAGCTGATGGACTACCTCTATCACCGCGGCAAGTACGCGGACGACGGCTCGTCGCCCACGCCGGGGCTGATCCTCCTCGACCTGAACATGCCCCGCAAAGACGGCCGCGAGGCGCTGCGCGAGATCAAGGCCGATCCCGACCTGCGCCGCATCCCCATCGTCGTCCTCACCACCTCCAAGGCGGAGGAGGACATCTACCGCACCTACGACCTCGGCGCGAACTCGTTCATCACCAAGCCGGTCAGCTTCGACGGCCTCGTGGCCGTGATGCGCGACATCGGCCGTTACTGGATCGAGATCGTCGAGCTTCCTCCTGACCGCATTGACTGACCACGATTCGCGTCCCGTCCGGCTCCTGCTCGTCGAGGACGACGAGGACGACTACGTCCTCACGCGGGCGCTGCTCTCCGACGCGCGCCGCACCACGTTCGAGCTGGAGTGGATCCCGTCGTTCGACGAGGCGCAGCGCGCCATCGCCGCGGAATCGTTCGACGTCTGCCTCGTCGACTACCGCCTCGGCGAGCACGACGGACTGGAGCTGCTCCGCCACGCGCGCGACCTCGGCGTGGCCGCGCCGATGATCCTCCTGACCGGCCAGGGACACGGCGACGTCGATCTGGAGGCCATGCGCGCCGGCGCGGCCGACTATCTGATCAAAGGACAGATCGACGCGCCGCTGCTGGAGCGCTCCATCCGCTACGCGCTCGAGCAGAGCCGCACGCTGCGCGCGCTGCGCGAGAGCGAGGAGCGCTACGCCCTCTCCGCCCGCGGCGCGAACGACGGCCTCTGGGTGTGGGACCTCGGCGCGGACGACGTCTACTACTCGCCGCGCTGGAAGGCCATGCTCGGCTTCACCGAGGAAGAGATCGGGAGCGCGCCGGACGAATGGCTCTCGCGCGTCCACCCCGACGACGTGGAGATCCTCCGCAGCGCCATCGGCCTGCACCTCCGCGGCGAGACGCCGCACCTCGAGCTCGAGCACCGCATGCGCACCAGGGAGGGGCAGTACCGCTGGATGCTCAGCCGCGGCCTGGCCGTGCGCGACGCCTCCGGCACCGCCACGCGCATCGCCGGCTCGCAGACCGACGTCACCGAGCGCAAGGCCGCCGTCGACCGCCTCACCCACGACGCTTTCCACGACTCGCTCACGCAGCTCCCCAACCGCGCGCTGTTCATGGACCGCCTGGCGCGCGCGATCGAGAGCCATCGCCGCCATCCCGAGTCGCTCTTCGCCGTCCTCTTCCTCGACCTCGACCGCTTCAAGGTCGTGAACGACTCCCTCGGCCACATGCTCGGCGACGAGCTGCTGGTGGCCGTGGCCGACCGCCTGGAGACCATCGTCCGCTCCAGCGACAGCGTGGCCCGCCTCGGCGGCGACGAGTTCGCGGTGCTGATCGACGGCATGGCCCATGCCGCCGACGCGGTGCGCACCGCCCAGCGCATCCAGGACGCGCTGCTGCTGCCGTTCAAGGTCGGCGCGCACGAGATCTTCACCACCGTCAGCATCGGCGTGGCCATGAGCACGACCGGCTACGACGATCCCCAGGATGTCCTGCGCGACGCCGACATCGCCATGTACCGCGCCAAGGCGCGCGGGAAGGCGCGGCACGAGGTGTTCGACACGGCCATGCACGAGCGCACGGTCGAGCTGTTGCGCTTCGAGACCGACCTCCGCCGCGCCGTCGAGCGCGGCGAGCTGCGCGTGCACTACCAGCCGCTCGTCGAGATCAGCAGCGGACGCATCGCCGGCTTCGAGGCGCTGCTGCGCTGGCAGCGCGGCGACACGCTGGTCTCCGCGAACGAGATCATCTCCACCGCCGAGGAGACGGGACTGATCGTCCCGCTCGGGGAATGGGTCCTGCGCGAGTCGCTGCGGCAGGCGGTCGAGTGGGGCGGCATCGACATGCACGTCAACCTCTCGCCGCGGCAGCTCATGCAGCCGAACGTCATCGAGCGCATCGCCGCCGCCATCGGGGAGAGC
Organism: Thermoanaerobaculia bacterium; assembly: GCA_035627015.1. Taxonomy (GTDB): domain Bacteria; phylum Acidobacteriota; class Thermoanaerobaculia; order Gp7-AA8; family Gp7-AA8; genus QHVT01. The sequence continues at coordinate 14,855 of DASPMO010000061.1, forward strand.
GGCCTCCCGCCGGAGCGCGTGCACCTGGAGATGACCGAGAGCGTCCTGATCGAGAACGCCGAGGCGGCGGCGGAGCTGCTGCGCGCCCTGCGCAATGTCCGCGTGAAGCTCAGCCTCGACGACTTCGGCACCGGCTACTCGTCCCTCAGCTCCCTCCGCGACTTTCCGTTCGACATGCTCAAGATCGACCGGTCGTTCCTCCTGGACGAGGACGCCCGCCGCGCCGACGAGATCGTCCGCACCATCGCCTCCCTGGCCCGCGCGCTGGAGATGACCGTGACGGTGGAGGGATTGGAGACGGCGGAGCAGGTGGACCGCATGCGGGGGCTGGGGATCTCGTACGCGCAGGGGTTCCATTTCGCGCCGCCGCTGCCGCCGGCGGAGGCGGCCATGCTCCTCGCCAGACCCGTCAGCGGCGCGTGAACTGTTACTGTGTTGCTGGTTGCTGGTTCGTGGTGGCTTCTGGCGAGAAACCACCACGAACCAGCAACCAGCAACCAGCAACCAGCAACAGATCTCTCGGGAACTTTGTCCCCACCCGTGCGTCTTGATGACTGAAAGACCGTTTCGGTCATCCAGTCATCATGAGAGACAAGATCCTCGACGCCACCGAACGCCTCCTCGCCCGCTACGGCTACGCGAAGATGACGGTGGAGGACATCGCCCGCGAGGCCGGCATCGGCAAGGGCACCATCTACCTCCACTTCCCCAGCAAGGAAGAAGTGGTCCTCTCCCGCATCGACCGCATGGTCGAGCGGCTGGTGGCCGAGCTGCGCGCCATTGCCGCCTCGAAGAAGCCGCCCGCGGAGCGGCTGCGGACGATGCTCGTCACGCGCGTCCTCTTCCGCTTCGACCACGCCAAGGGCTACGCCGAGAGCATGGACGAGATGCTGGCCGACATCCGGGCCGGCCTCCTGGCGCGGAGAGAAAAACACTTCGCCGCCGAGGCGGAGGTGTTCGCGGAGCTGCTCGCCGAGCGGTTCGCCTGCAAAGAGGTAGATGAAGTCGCGCAGGCGCTGATCCTGGCCACGAACTCTTTGCTCCCCTACAGCCTCACCGCCCGCCAACTCGGACGGCGCGCCGCCGTCGAACAGAAAGCCAACGCCATCGCCACGCTGCTGATTAATGGACTCAGGAGAAAAGCATGAAGACTCTCGCCGCGTTGCTCCTCTTCTCTACCCTCATCGACGCTCCCGCCCGCAAGGAGATCGGCGCGAAGATCGCCGAGTCGCTCGAGACGATGTACGTCGAGCCCGAGCGCGGCAAGGAGCTGGCCGCCAAAGTGCGGGCCGACTTCGCCGCCGGCAAATACGATTCCGCCACGACGCCCAAGGCGCTGGCCGAGGCGGTGACGAAGGACTTCGCCGCCGCGAACGACCGGCATCTCTACGTGCGCGTCCAGTCCGAGGTGCAGCAGCCGCGCGGCCCGCAGGCGCCGAAGAACCACGGCTTCCGCTCCGTGCAGCGCCTCGAGCCGAACCTCGGCTACATCGACGTCGGCCTGTTCGCCGAGAGCGACGACGCGCGGGCCATGGCCGACGCGGCCATGGCCTTCGTGCAGGGCACCGACGCCGTGATCGTCGACGTCCGCCGCTGCCCCGGCGGCAGCGGGCAGCAGGTCGCGTATCTGGCCAGCTACTTCTTCGGCCCCGAGCCGGTCGTGCTGGCGAACCGCTTCCACCGCCCCAGCGGCCGGTCGATGCAGAGCGTCACCGGCGACGTGAAGGGGAAGCGCATGCCGAACGTGCCGCTGTACATCCTCACCAGCCCCGGCACCGGCTCCGCGTGCGAGTCGTTCGCCTTCTCGCTGCAGCAGCACGGCCGCGCCAAAGTCGTCGGCGCGACGACCGGCGGCGCCGGCTACAACAACGCCATGGTCCCCCTCGGCCACGACCTCGTCTTCTCCGTCTCCATCGGCTCGGTCACGCACCCGAAGACGGGCAAGGGGTGGCAGGGCACCGGCGTGCAGCCCGACATCGCCACGACCGCGGACAAGGCGCTCGACGCCGCCCGCGCCGCGGCCGGGGCACCTGCGGTGGACCCCGCGGAAGAGGTGCGCAAGCTCGAGCGCGAGTGGCTCGACGCGTACGAGCAGCGCGACCCCGAGGCCATGAAACGCATCGTCGCCGACGACTTCATCATCTACTTCCCCGACGGCAAGTCGCAGACGAAGGCCGACATCGTGCGAATGATGGAGCGCATGCGCGGCTCGCAACGGCCGCCCTCGAAGTTCTCGACTGAGGAGGTCACGGCGCGCGCCTACGGCAGCGACACCGTGGTCCTCACCGGCCGCGTGATCTCCCAGACCGGCGACGAGCGCGAGGTACAGCGCTACACCGACACGTACGTGCGAAGGGACGGACGCTGGCAGGTTGCGTCATCCCATCTGTCGAACGTCAAGTGACCTGAACGTAGGGCGGGCTTCAGCCCGCCACCCCCGGGGGTGGCGGGCTGAAGCCCGCCCTACGTTTCCACGCCTAGCGCGGAGAGGTCCAGGCGCTCTCCCTTTACCGGCGGGCACCAGTAGTAGCCGCCGGTCACCGGGCGCGAGAACGAGAACAGTCCGTCGACGATCCCGTCGTCGTGGCCGACCATGCGCCGCAGGACGCGCTCGTAGCGGTCGAGCGACTCGACGTGCGCGATGAACTCGAGCCCTTCCTGCGTCGCGCTGGCCCACGGCATTGAACGGCGCACCATGAACGCGGGGGGATCGTAGGCCTCCTGCTCGGCGCGCTTGATGTGCGCGGAGTCGGGCGCGTCCTCGATCTCCTCGTTCGACTCCGCGCGGCGGCCGATGAGCATCTCCCGCCGCTCTTCCTCGAACGCGCGGAAGCGCGTCAGGTCGTGCACCCAGCGCTGGATGACCAGGAAGCTCGAGCCGTCGTCGCGAATGGCCGCCTCGACGGCGGCATCGTCCTTCGGGTTCTCCGTGCCGTCCTCGAAGCGCGTCAGGTCCTTGTTGCCGTGGTAGACGAACGTGTCGTTCACGTCGACGATCAGGAGCGCGTCCGCGAGCAGCTCGCGGATCTGCTGTGTGAGGTCGAACAGCACGCCGCGGTCCGGACCGCGCAGCAGGAAACAGAGCGCCTCCTGCGTCGACGGCACGCTGCACGCCGCGCCGGAGAGCGCAGGGAACGTGCGCAGTCCGTCGATCGGCTTCTCGAGCGCTAGCACGGTTGGCTCGCCGATGCCGACCACACCGCAGTCGGCCTTGATTCCGTCGCGCAGTTTGCGCAGCGCCTTCTTCACGTCCGCCTCGGGCGCGATGCGGAACAGGAGCGAGCGGCCGACGGCGGTATTGGGAGCGAGGATCGCGGGCTGGAACGTGGGCTTCTTCATCGGGCGCGCGATTATCGCACTGTCATCCTGAGCCGCGTAGACAGCGAAGGAACCCCTGCGGACGCGCGTTCATCGTGCTGCGGCGGGGGATCCTTCGCCGTCTGTGCGGCTCAGGATGACAGCGAATCGCGGGTCTCCGCGCAGGACATCGAATCGCGGCTCGGTGGCCAGATAGACGAGCCAGCCGCTGCGCGACTCGACGGCGCGCTCCAGCCACTCCAGCGCCTGCTCGCGCTCGCCGAGGGCCGCGTGCACGGTGGCGAAATGCACGGGCGAGACGTCGCGTGTCAGCGAAAGCTCCGCCAGCGCGCCGAGGCGCTCGCGCGACTGCTCCAGCGCGGCGAGCGCGGCCACCACGTGCGGCTCGCCGCGGGAGATGGTCAGCGCCTTCTCCAGCTCCGCCCTGGCCTCGCCCGGACGCCCGCGCTGCTGGTGCGCGAGGCCGAGCGTAAAGTGCGCCGGCTCGTGGTGCGGGTTGATCTCCAGCGCGCGGAGGCAGAGCTCCTCCGCCGCGTCGTAGTCGCGCCCGAGGTAGTGCACGACCGCGGTGTTCGCGTTGAGCATGAACGACAGAGGGTCGCTCTCCGAGGCCACGCCCATCTGCGTCAGCGCCTCGGCGAACCGGCCGCGATGCGCGAGCGCCAGCGCATACCACTGCCGCGCCGTCACGTAGCCGGGGTTGAGGCGCAGCGCGGTCACGTACTCCTCCTGCGCGCGCTCCCAGTTCCAGAGGAAAACCTCGTGGATCGCTCCCATCGACGCGTGCGCCTCCGCCAGCTCCGGGTCGAGCTCCAGCGCGCGGCGGGCCGCCGTCTCCGCCTTCGGCATGAGCTGCAGCGGCGGATAGAGATCGCGGCTGGCCAGGGCGATGTAGCAGTCGGCCAGCCCCGAGTACGCCGGCGCGTACGCCGCGTCGGCATCGATGGCCGACTCGAAGAAGAAGATGGCCCGCTCGATCCCCTCGGCCGTCCGGCGGTTCCAGTGATGCCGCCCCTTCAGGTAGAGCTGATACGCCGCGGCGTTCTCCGTGTAGCGCTTGCGCAGGCGGCGGTCGGTCTCGCCGCTGATGCGCAGCTTCAGCGCCGTGACGATGTCGCGCGACAGCTCTTCCTCGACGGCGAAGATGCCGCGCATCGGCACCTGGAACTGCCGTCCCCAGAGCTGCGCGTCCTTGACCAGGTCGATCAGCTCGACCTGCAGGTTCACCGTGTCGCCGGCGACGCGCACTCTCCCGGTCAACGCCGCGCGCACGCCCAGCTCGCGGCGCACCGTGCCGAGGTCGGCGTCGCGATAGCGGAACGACGACGCGCGCGGCGCCACGCGCAGCTCCTCGATGGTAGTCAACGTGTTGATCAACGTCTCGGCCAGGCCGTCGGCAAGGTAGTCGAGGTCCGGATGTCCGGAGCGGTTCGCGAACGGCAGCACGGCGATGGAGTCGATCCCGCCGCGCTCGGGCGTCTCGGTGACCGGCCCGCTGAACGCGTAGCCGAAACGGTGCGCGGTGCGGACGTAGCGCGGCGCGCGCGCGTCGTCGCCGATGGCGGCGCGGATCTCTTTGATGAGACTGGCCAGGTTGGCTTCGGAGACGAACGTCTCCGGCCAGAGCCTGGCGAAGAGGTCCGTCTTCGACACCGGATTCGGCCGCGCGGCGAGGAGGATCTCCAGCAACTGGAAGGCCTTGCCGGAGAGACGCACCATCTCCGCGCCGCGCTGGAGCGTGCGCGCGTCAGAGTCGAACGTGCAGTCGCCGAACAGGACCCGCATCCCAGAATTTTCCCAGAACTCTCGCAGAGCGGGTTCAAGACTCCCGCCGCCTCCTGACCGATCTTGAGATCACGAAAGGAGAAGTTCAAATGAAGAAGATCACGAAACTCGCCGCCGTCGCCCTCCTGGTTGCCGGCAGCATCGCCTGCACCGAGCGCAAGACCGATGAGGCCACCACCACCGACCCGGTCGCAGTGACGGCCACGGAGACGAGCGCCACCACGGAGACGTCCGCGACCGTGGCCCCCGCCCCGACCGACCCGGCCGCCGTGACGACGGACACCACGGCCACGACCGCGACCGACGCCACGGCGACGGACGCGACGTCCGCTCCGGCTACGTCGACGCCGCCCGCGCAGCAGTAACCACGCCCCTCACCCCTACCCCTCTCCCCGTGCGCGGGGAGAGGGGATGGAGGTGAGCGTTCGCCCCACCTCCGCCGCCACCTCCCCCTCGTGCGCGTGCAGGTAGAAGTGGCCGCCGGGGAAGAGGCGCAGCGCGAACGGGGCGCGCGTCTGCGACTGCCAGTCGCGCAGGTGCGCCTCCGTCACGCCGTCGTCCTCGCGGCCGCCGAAGGCGCTGAGGGGGACGTCGAGCGGCTCCTCCTCGCGGTACCGGTACGTATCCACCACCGAAAAGTCGGCGCGCAGGAGGGGCAGGACGAGCTGCAGGAGCTCTTCGTGCTGCAGCACCTCCTCGGGCGTACCGCCGAGGCGGCGGAGCTCTTCGACCAGCTCCGCGTCACCGAGCGTGTGGCGGGTGCGGCCCATGCGGTTCTGCGGCGCGGCCGCGGACGAGGCGAAGAGATGCACGGGAGCGGGCAGGCCGCGGCGGCGCAGCTCGCGCGTCACCTCGAAGGCCAGCAGCGCGCCCATGCTGTGTCCGAAGAACGCGAACGGCTTCCCGTTCAGCAGCGGCGTCAGCTCCGCGGCGACGCGCTCCGCCAACGCCAGCAGGTCCGTGAAGGGCGCCTCGCGGATGCGGGTCTCGCGCCCCGGAAGCTGCACCGCCGACACCTCGACGCCCGGGGCCAGGCGCTGCGCCCAGGTGCGGAACGCCGACGCGCTGCCGCCGACGTAATGAAAACAAAACAGCCGCAGCGCCGCGTGCGGGGCCGGGGCGAACGTGCGAATCCAGTTGCTCAATGCCGTGCCGAGCGCCTCCGCCCGCTGCCTTCGAGGACGAAGCCGACCGGCCCGGGCGAGGTGCCGCCGACGTCGATCGGCCCCCGCGTCGCCCGCGTGAACGGCGTGCGCGCCTCGAACGTGTACGAGCCGGGGACGACCACCAGCGTGAACGTGCCGTCGGCGGTCGTCGTCGCGCCGGCGGCGGGATTGCCGGCCGGGTCGAGCGCCAGGACCTCCACCCCTTCCGCGGCGTAGCCGCCCGGGAGGAGCACCGTGCCGCTGACGCGCGTGCCGCGGCGCATGGTGAAGTCGATCGTCACGGACTGATCGACCGCGATGGTGCTCGTCGACGGCGCGTACGACGGTGCGTACTCGAGCCGCGGATCGAAAGCCACGACGCGGTATTCGCCCGGCGCCACGAGCAGCCGGTACGTGAAGCCGGCCACGGTGGTCGTCTCCGCCACGCGCGCGCCGTTGGCGTCGTATGCCGCGACGGTGATCCCGCCGAGAGGCTGCTGCGTCACCGCGTCGCGCACCGAGCCGGTGAACTGCCCCGCGCGCGGCGGGTTGAAGTCGATGGTCAGTGTCTCTCCGCCGATGACCGCGATCGTCTGCGCCGACTCGAAGTCGGGCGTGCCGCCGTAGAACTGCGCCGCGTGCTGCGTGAGCGGCTCCACGGCCAGCTTGTACCGCCCCGGCGCGATGGTGAAGGAGTAGTCGCCGAACGGCCCCGCGGCGCCCCGCGCGTGCACGGTGCCGTCGAGGTTATACGCCGTCACGAACGCGCCGATGGGGGCATGTCCCAGGATCGTCGCCCCGCGCTGGGCGGCCAGGGCCACGTTCTGGCGGTCGGCGCCGGGCGTGAGCGTGAGCACGTCAGACTGCGCGAAGGACCTGGCCTCCACCCAGAACGCCGGTCCGTACTCGCCGCCGCCGGAGACGAGGCGGTACTGGCCGGCCTGCAGCGTGAAGCGGAAGAGTCCCTGCACGTCGGTGAACTTTGTCGCCACCAGCGCGCCGGAGGAGGTGTAGACGTACACCCGTGCCCCGGGGATGCCCAGGCGTGTCTGCGCATCGATCACGCTGCCGCTCAGGTGCGCCGCCGGCTCCAGCGCGAAAGCCACGTCCGCCGTCCCGCCGCTCTGCACCTGCACCGCCTGCGCCTCGGAGAACGCGCGCGCGTTCGCGTGGAACTCGCCGGCGTAGAAGTCGTTTGCATCGTAGGCAAACACCTTGAGCTCGCCGACCGGCACGACGATCGAGAACTGCCCGGCCGCGTTCGTGCGGGTGAAGCCGCGGCGCGTGCCGGAGAGGTTGTAGACCTCGACCACCGCATCGGCCAGCGGTGCATTGGCTGCCGTGACCGTGCCGCTGATCCTGCCGCCGAGGGCGAGCTGGAAGTGCACGTCCACCGGTGCACCCTCGGCAAGGGTGACGGGAAGCGCCTGCTCGAAGGAGTCGGCGCCGGCCGGATGGAACGCCGTCGCATACGTCCCCTCGGGGTCGTACGCGAGCACGCGGTAGGCGCCCGCCGGGAGCGCCAGCGTGTACGAGCCGGTGCCGTCGGTGGTGGCCGTGCCGCGCAGGATGCCGGCCGCGTCGTACGCCTCGACCACCTTGCCGGAGAGGCGCACGCCGCCCGTCGTGCTGACGGTCCCGCGGACGATGGCCGCTTCGGCAGCCAGAGCGAACAGGACAGAGATCAGGAGCGCGGCGGCTGGGGCCGTATGGGATCGGGACATGATGGGATTCGTTTTTGCTACCGGCTTACCTTTGAAGCCTGCATGATTTTCTCGCGTCTGTCCATCCGGACAAAGATCGCCGTGGTCATGACCTCCCTGCTGGCAATCGTGTCGCTGGCGGTCTACCTCTATTTCCCGGCGCAGTTGCACCGGCAGATGGTCGATTCGGTGACGCGCAAAGCGGCGGCCCTGACCGAAATGGCCGCGTTCAGCGTCGCCCAGGGACTGCACGACGAGAATCAGACCGCGGTGGCAGCGGCCATGACCGGCCTCCGCGGCAATCCCGACTTCGTCTACCTGCTGCTGGTCGACGGGCGCGGGCAGGTCTTCGCCAGCGTCAACGACCTCATGGCGGGGAACTATCAAGAGGTACTGATGACACCGGTGGCCGTGCCGCAGCGCGTGCTGCAGGGCGGCCAGCGCTACGTCCGCCCCTCGACCGTGAAGATCGCCGGCGGCGTCACGGCGGACGGGACGATCTACCAGACCACGGCACCCGTGCAGTACCACGGCCGCACCATCGGACGCCTCTACCTCGGCATGTCCCTCGCCGAGGCGAACGAGGATGCCGCGCGCAGCCGCGCCGCCATCGCGCTGGTCACGCTGATCGCCTTCCTCATCGGCACCATCGCCGTCTTCGCGCTGAGCACGGTCATCACCGGCCCGCTGCACCGCATCGTCGAGACCTCCGAGGAGATCGCCGCCGGCGATTTCTCCAAGCGCGCGGCCGTGACCACGAAGGACGAAGTGGGACACCTGGCCCGCGCGTTCAACCGCATGGTCGAGCGTCTGGAGGAGTGGAACCGCACGCTGGAGACGCGCGTGGCCGAGCGCACGTCGGAGCTGGCCGCGTCGGAGGAACAGTACCGCCTCCTCTTCCAGCGCAACCTGGCGGGCGCGTACCGGGCCACCGAGGACGGCACGCTGCTGGACTGCAACGACGCGTGCGCGCAGCTCTTCGGCTACTCGATCCGCGAGGACCTGCTGCAGGCGGGGCGCATCGAGTACCTGCACCCGCACGAGCGCGACTCGATGGTGCGCCGGCTGCGCGAGCAGGGGACGATCATCAACGAGGAAGTGGAGCTGCGCGGACGCGACGGCGGGCCGGTGTGGGCGCTGGAAAACGTGCGCCGCATCCCCGGCAACCCGCCCGTGCTGGAGGGGATCCTGCTCGACATCAGCGAGCGCAAGCGCGCCGAGCAGGACATCGCCTTCAAGGCGTACCACGATCCGCTGACCGGACTGCCGAACCGCGCGCTCTTCCTCGATCGCCTGGAGGTGGCGCTGGCGCAGGCGCGGCGCGGAGGGACCACGCTGGCGGTGCTCTTCCTCGACCTCGACGACATGAAGTCGATCAACGACACGTTCGGCCACGCCACGGGCGACCGCGTGCTGAGCGCGGTCGGCGAGCGGCTGGTGCGCGCGGTGCGCGGCGGCGACACGGTGGCGCGCGTGGGGGGCGACGAGTTCCTGGTGCTGCTCTCGGACAACGACGAGAGCGAGGCGGAGAGGGTGGCCCGCAAGATCCTGGAGAGAGTCTCCGCGCCGCTGACCATCGAGCGCGACGAGCTGTATCTGACGACGAGCATCGGCGTGGCGCTCTACCCCGCCGACGGTGAGGACGCGCAGACGCTGATCCGCCATGCGGACGGAGCCATGTACCGCGTGAAGGAGTCGGGTGGGCACGCGCTGGAGCTGTCCAGCCGCGGCGGGAAACGCAACGTCGGGCGCCTCTCGCTCGAGGAGCAGATCCGCGAGGCGCTCGAGCGCGACGAGTTCGTGCTGCACTATCAGCCGCAGGTGCACATCGGGCCGCGCACGCTCTCCGGCGCGGAGGCGCTGGTGCGCTGGCAGCGGCCGGACGGCACGCTGGTCGGCCCCGCGGGCTTCATGCCGGTCTGCGAGCAGAGCGGCCTGATCACGCTGCTCGGCGAGATGGTGCTGCGCAAGGCCTGCCGGCAGATGGTGGAGTGGCAGAAGGTCGGCACCGCGCCGCCGCGCATGGGCGTGAACGTCTCGGCGCGGCAGTTCTATCAGCGCGATTTCGTGGGGATGATCGAGCGCGTCCTGGCCGACACGGGCCTGGCCCCGATCCGCCTGGAGTTGGAGATCACGGAGACGGTGGCCATGCAGACGTCGCAGCGTGCGCTGGAGATGCTGCGCCACTTCCGGGCCATGGGCATCGCCGTGGCGGTGGACGACTTCGGCACCGGGCAGTCGTCGCTGAGCTACCTGAAGCGCTTTCCCGTGGATACGGTGAAGATCGACCGCAGTTTCGTGAATGACCTGATCAGCGGCGAGAACGACGAGTGGATCATCACGGCGGTGCTGATGCTGGCCAATCACCTCGGCCTGCGCACGGTGGCCGAGGGGGTGGAGACGGAGGAGCAGAGCCGCTTCCTGGAGGGTCATGACTGCCGCGAGATCCAGGGGTTCCTGATCGATAAGGCGCTGGACCCGGAGACGTTCGCCGCACGCTGGCTGGAACGGCGCCCGGAGCGGATGCCGCGCGCGGCGGCGCTGTAGTAGCCTCCCCCCGCCGCAGCTGGCGCTGCGGCATGGAAAGCGGCAGCTGGCGCTGCCGCACTCCAGAGTACAGCGTCACGAGGACGGCCATCACCATCGCGGCGGCGGCGCGGACGATCATCTTCCGGAGCAGCGTGCGGCGGCGCCGCAGGATGCGCGGGAGCCAGAGCGCGTACACCAGTCCGAAACACTTCCTGCGCCACGTCTTCGCTGGCCGCGACGTTCCGGACGATGGCCAGGGCGATGGAACAGACCGTGTTCGCGCACTGCTCCACCACCCGCCGGAACGCGGCCTCGTCCCCACCCCGTGCGAGCAAGACATCGGATTCGAGAGCATTTGTCGTCATGCACCAGAGTCGCGCAGCCGGAGAAAGTGTGACACTTCTGGAGTGCGGCAGCGCCAGCTGCCGCTTTCTATGCCGCAGCGCAAGCTGCGGCGGGGGCGGAGGCTGGCGCCTCCGCATCGAGAGCGGCAGCTGGCGCTGCCGCACTCCAGATTACATCGCGCTCATCCTCGTGATCTCCCCCGCCACCACCTCCGTGGCCTTCGCGTTCTGGGTCACGCTCCAGTTCAGCGGATAGTTCGGGGAGAGGGTCACGTCGCTCGGCTGGTTGAAGAAGACCACCGCGCGGATGCTGCGGCTGTAGGTGTGGGTCATGTGGTAGAAGGCCTGGCGGTACCACTCCGCCATGTCGCCGCCCTGGGCCAGCGTGCCGAGCTCGCAGATCATGATCGGCTTCTCCATGCTGCGCAGCTGCGGGTAGGACTTCTCCAGGATCTGGTGGAAGCTCCACCAGCGCGACCAGGAGGCGATGGTCCCGTAATTCAGCACGCCCGTGCCGATCCAGTCGACGTACTCCGCGCCGGGATAATAGAACTCGAACCACGGCATGGAGATGTGCGGCGACCAGACCCACAGCACGTTCGTGGCTCCCATCTTCTGAAAGACGAGGTGCACGTGCCGCCAGGCCGCGATGAAGTCCTGCGGACGGTTGCCGTTCTGTGGTCCCCACGGGTAGCGGTACGGGTCGTTCATCTCGTGCGCGAAGCGGAGGAACAGCGGGCGCTTGTACTCCGCCGCCGCCTTGGCCCACGGCACGATGTAGAAGTCGTACTCCCCTTTGGCGATCGCGGCCAGCGACGCGTATTCGCGCTCGGCCACGGGCGGCAGGTTCGCGCGCAGCCGCTCGTCGAAGTCGACCACCCACGGCTCCCAGGTGATCATCGGCACGCTGCCCATCCGATGGATCGTCTCCACCATGCGCATCGGGAACTGCTGCGTCGGCTTGTCGCCCCAGGCCGAATAGAAGGAGACGATCGGGAACTTGTAGTCGACTTTCGCCTCGAGCTGCTCCATCCCCGCGAACGTGCGCGGGAAGCCGCCGTCGTAGACGCCGAACAGCACCGACCGCGGCGCGCGCAGCGCGGCCATGGAGTCGAGCGTCGGGCGCATGGGCTGGAGGTAGTCGCTGCGCGAGCTCTGCCGCGCATTGCGCATGGCCCGCCCCTGGCGGTCGGAAAAGAACTGCGCGATGCGGCTCAGGCGCTCGTCCGCCGCGGCGAAGATCCGCTGGAAGCCGGAGCCGATGAAGATCTGGAACAGCACGCCGGCCGCGATCAGCCACCCGAGGGCGAAGAAGGCGATTTTGTAGCGGCTCTTCGATTTCACGATTCCTCTTTCTTCTCGCGATCGACGAACGCAGCGTACAGCCGCCCGCTCATCAGCACCCCGTTGATGACCGCGAACGCCACCATCCCCAGCGTGACCTCCGTCGTGATCAGCACCTCCGACTCCGGGATGACGTAGAGCTGCCGGTACACGGTCCAGAAGATGGCCAGCAAACTGATGACCAGCACGCCCAGGGGGAGGCGGGCCACGTGCCAGAAGCGCGTGGGGCGGCGCGTCTTGGCGGTCGGGATGTACGGCACCGCCACGCGCCGCAGCGCCAGCCCCAGGGCGTGCAGATAGATGCTCCACGAGCCGATCTTCAGCAGCGTGCCGCGCCAGTGCAGGCCGCGCTCGCGGCGCGGATCGCACAGCCAGCGCTGCGCGAAAAAGTAGACCGCCGCGCCGAACAGCCCCACCGGCAGCGCGTGCGCGATGTACTCGCTGAGGAGGAACACCGCCGGCTGCTCGCCGAACAATAGATAGATGAGCGGCACCGCCAGGAAGATCAGCGAGGTCACGCCGACCAGGTAATAGCTGCCGATCATGAAGTACGAGATCTTCTGGTAGCCGGTCAGCGAGCGGAACGCGCGCGGATACTCGCGGAACAGCACGTCGTACACGCCGCGCGACCACTTGAGCTGCTGCTTGAGGTACGAGTCGAGGTCCGCCGGCACCAGCCCGCGCGACACGACCTCCGGCACGTACACCGACTTCCACCCTTTGGCGTGCAGCCGGATCGACGTGACCAGGTCCTCGGCCAGCCCGATGCCGTGTCCGCCGATCGACTCCAGCGCCTTGCGGCGGAACGTGCAGTTCGCGCCGATGGCCACCGCCGTCCCCGTGCCGTGCATCCCCTGCATGATCGGGCCGTAGAACGCGTACGTCTGCTCCGCCGCCGCGCGCGCGACGAACGACTCCCGCGCGTTGCCGTACGCCTGCGCGACCTGCACGAACCCGACCTCCGCGTCGTCGAAGTGGCCGAGGACACGGTCGAGGATGTTCGGGAACGGGACGTGGTCGGGGTCGAGGACGAGGATGAGCTCCTCGGACGTGCGCGCCAGCGCGGCGTTGATCTTCCCCGCCTTGGCCCCGGGAATGTCGAGCAGCTCCAGGTGCACCGCCCCCATCTCCTCGCAGAGCGCGCGCATGCGCGGGTCGCGCGTGTCGTCGAGGAGATACGTGGTGTGCGGATAGCGGATCTCGCGCGCCGCGGCCAGCGTGCGCACGAACATCTCGTACGGCTCGCCGGGCGCGGAGGTGGTGAAGATGGCCACCGGCAGTCCCTCGGCAGGCTCGCGCCCGGGCGGCTGGTCCATGTGGAAGATGTTGTACCAGCCGACCATGATCCGGAAGACGCCGTACCACGTGGCGAACGACAGGAGGATGAAGAGCGCGAGCTGGTTCACGTGCCCGGCGCGGAACCACCAGAGGGCGAAGTAGACGACGCTCTGCACGCCGAGGAACAGCAGGATGCCGAGCACCCACCGCTCCCAGCCGCGGACGGCGGCGGCGCGGCGGTGCTCGAACAGCTCAGCGTCGTCGTACCAATGAGACATGAAATGCAGTGGCCCTGTAGTCTATGGTGACGCTGCGCTCGACGCCCGCCTCGATGCGAAAGTCGCGTGCCAGCGGCACGTTCGCGGTGAGGCCCGCGCGCCACGGGCGGTAACGGCGGCTCCTGTCTCTCGCCCAGCCGCCGTCGGCGTGCGCTTTGATCGCCCCTCGCTGGACGGCGACCACCGCCCGCCCCTCGACGAGATCCTCGGGCGTCCAGTACGGATCGTACCGTCCGTCGAAGAAGCGCGACTCGGCCGTGTCTTTCGCGGTGACCGCCCCCCCTCCCCAGAATGTCCACTCCTTCTTCTGCAGCGGCGCCATCGCATACGCGAACGCCGCCCACCCTTGGTTGTCGTCGGAGTAGCCGCGGTGACTGACCTCGGCCGCGGCGAGCCAGCGGCGGTCCGTCTCCCACCGCAGCGCGGTGAGCGTCGACGCCACGTGCGTGTCGAATGACGTGGCGGTGGCGATCTCCGGAACGCGCTCCACGCGGGCGCTCAGCGAGCCGCGCCGCACGCTCGCGCTGCCGACCGGACGGCGCACGCCGTCGGGCCAGGTGAAGATTCCGAGCGAGCCCGCCACGGTCACCCTGCGAATCGTCGTCTCATTGGCCACGCTCGCGAGCTCGCCGCTGGCATCGCCGTCATAGCGGCCGAGCGAGACCGTCCACCGCGTCTGCGGATCGGAGAACAGGCTCGCCGCGACCTCGGTGCGGATCAATTCCAGCGGCTGGTCGTCGACGACCCCCGCGACGGTGACCCGCTGCGACGGCCGCGCGGTGGCGAGGATCTCCGGCAACGGCGTGGTGCGCCCCGGATCCAGCGCCAGCACGCGCCGGAAGTTCCGCGCCGCCGCCCGCCAGTCGCCACTCCAGTACTGCGCCGTGGCCAGCCCTTCCAGTGCGTCGACCCCTTCCAGCTTCTCGAACAGCGCGATGGCCTCGGCGTACCTCCCCTGCCACATCACCACCCGCGCCAGCCCGAGCTGCTGCGCCGGCGACTCCGGCAGACGCCGGTAGAGCGCCTCCGCCTCGGCGAACCGCTTCGCCCACGCCAGCTCGTGCGCGCGCTGGAGCTCGTCGGCCAAAAGAGGGAGCGCGAGACAGAGGAGGAGCAGGCTCGCCGCGCGCGTCACGCGCAGATCTTAAAGCGTATCGAGGATGATCGAGGCCTGCTGCACGCCGAATTTCTCTTCCAGCAATGGGCGAAGCTCGTTCGCAGGCATGCCCCCCTGATGAATGGCGAGAGACGCAAATTGCCGAGCCTCCGCAACATTACGCAATTGTGCGATTCGTTCGCGCGCCTCGCGGAGATTTTGCGGCGCCGGTGCAAATCTGGGGACGCCGCCCTCACGAAAACACGCCAGCACCGCCGCCGGATTCGAGACCGCATCGGCTACCTGCCGCGCAACCGCCGCATGCAGCCTCGCCCGCCAGTCGGCGTCGGTCCGGTCCACTTTGATGATGTTCAAGTCGCGCAGGTAAAGTGGGATCTCCGTCCGGTGCTCCGCGATGAGCACGACCGGCCTGAGGGCAGCATGCGCGAGAGCGATCTCGTACATGACGTTCTCAATGCGTGACGTGAGATCCGCAACGACGACGGCGGCATCGCGGATGTAGAGCCAGACGGTCTCCCGGATCCATCCCGGGCGAGAGTCGTCGTCGGCGCGGACACAATCCAGTCCGGCCTCTTCGATTGCGGGCCTCAACACCTCGTCGTAATAGGGCCGACTCCCGTCATCGAACGACATCAGCACCAATGCGGTGGCCGATCGATTAGAGTTTTTCATTGCCCTCGCACGTAATGATAGAATGCCACTACTCCATTACAAAAAGGAACAACCTGCATGCAGGAGCTCACGCCAGACCGCGAGATTTACCATGCGCGCGCCGCATGGGCACGTGGGAAAACACTGCGCGAGAACTTCGACGCCGAGCCGGGAATGCACGCTCCCGGCGAGTGGCACGGCCAATGGCTGCCCGAACAACGTTTCGAGGTCGGTTTCGACGCCATCCTCCTGCCCCTGGGCGTCACCGCCACCGCGCAGGACATCCTGGACGCGGCCGGCGCGGTGCTCCGCTACGTCGTCGAGAAAAGCGGACAGGCGATCCAGGACGCCGCAGCCAAGACATGGGTCGACGGCCAGATCCGAAGTATCAGCGATGCCATCGCGGCCATGGGCTTTCCTGCACTCGGCGACCGTACGCCCGCAGAGGCTTCGCGATGGATTTACTCCAAAGTCTCACTATGGCTGGATGCAGAGCGGCAACACCACCAGTCCACCTGACCAGCGGAGCAGGACATGCCACCTTACCCGGGAGTCCCCCGAACCGATCCGTATCCCGGCTCGACCGACGCATCCGCCGCCGAGCGCCGCCAGTTCCCTCTTCCGGAACGCATCACCCTGGCCCTCACCCACCGCTGTAACCTCGCCTGCGGCATGTGCACCCAGTACGGTCCCGGCTACAAGGAGCACGCGACGCAGGAACTGCCAGTGGAGACGTGGATGGAGCTGATCTCCTCGATCGCCTGGATCGAGCCGGAGCTGAACCTCTTCGGCGGCGAGCCGCTGCTCTATCCCGGTTTCGCCGAGTTGCTGCGGCACGCCAGCGGCGCACGCTGCGCGACGACGCTGGTCACGAACGGATCGGGCCTGGCGCGACACCTCCCGCATCTCCAGAGCGCAGGGACGCATGTGGTGCTCAGCATCGACGGCCTGCCGGAGACGCACGCGCGCGTGCGCGGCTCTCAGGCATCGGCGGCCACGGTCTACGAGCTCCTGCCGCGGCTGGCGACGCTCGAGGCGCCGGCGAAGTGGTCGACGAACACGGTCCTGCTGCCGGACAACGTCCGCGAGATTCCGGAGCTCGTGCGGTCGATCGCCGCGCATGCTCCCTCCCGCGTCGTGCTGCAGCATCCGCAGTATCTGTCGCCGCAACTGAGCGCCATGTCCGATGGCGTCTGGTCGCGCGCGTTCGGCAAGCCGTTCCTGCAGCGCCTGCGGATGAAACACGCCTACAACTTCGACGACACCTACATCGCGGAACTGGTGCGGCTGCGCGAGCGGCTGCAGCCCGAAGTCGATCGGGGCATCGTGCAGTTCATCCCCGACCTCGGCGGCAGCGACATCGGCGCCTACTACTCCGAGGACGCGCACTTCCGGCTGAAGCCGGGGTACACGTGCATCAAGCCCTGGCTCAGCCCCACCATCACGCCGAACGGCGACGTGCTGCTCTGTCTCGACGGCGTGGTGGGAAACATCGCCGAGGAGCCGTTCTGGACGATCTGGAACGGCGCGCCGGCGCGGCGATTCCGCGAGGTCCTGTCGGACGTCGGCCGCTTTCCGATGTGCACGCGCTGCTGCACGCTTTACGGCGGCGGGACGGCCTGAAGATGACCACGGCCTCCTTCGACGTCGCACCGGCGTCCGCCGCCGGCAGGCTCGCGGGCGCGCGCCTGGCCATCCTGACCACGCGCTTCTTCGATCCGCAGTCGATCTCCATCAATTACTACATCGCCATGCTCCTCGCCGCCATGGCCGATCGCGGCATCCGGAGCCGGCCGCGCATTCTGTCGCTCGACGGTCTCGGTGAGCGCACGCGTCCGGTCACCGACATCCTGCTCGACCACGGCTTCTCCACCGTGACCGCCGAGGCGCAGCCGGTAACGCTGTTCGACACCGAGTCCATCGCCGGCGCGCTCGACGACTCCGACCTGATCGTGACCACCTTCTACGACTGGGGCGATCACGTCGCCGCCGCGCGTAAGCGGCGCGCGGTCCCGGTCGTCTACTGGGTCCCGTCGCTGCTGCACCACGAATACGTCATCGGCGGGCGGTATCGCTGGTCGGATTCCGGCGCGGCCGCGAGACGGCAGCGGGAGCTGATCCGCAGCGCGGACCTGCTCGTCTTCAACAGCCACATGGACCGCGAGCTGGCGACCCGGTACTTCCCCGGGATCGAGGCGCGGTCGTGCGTCATTCACCCGGTGCCGGCGTACCGGCCGCCGTACGCGGGCAGCTCGCGGCAGCGCACGATCACGTACGCCGGACGCTGGGACCCGCGCAAGGGCATCGACACGCTGATCGACTGCGTCTTCGAGCTCTATGCGGCCGACCATTCCATCCGGCTGCGCGTCCTCACCGACGCACCGACGCCATCGGGAACGGCGGCCATGCTGCCGGCCGTCACGGCGCGCAAGCTCGAGCTGCTGACGCGTGCGGGCGCGGTCGAGGCAATACCGTGGATGAGCCGCCGCGGCGCGTATCTGGAGGAGCTCTCGCGGAGCGGGGTGCTGCTCGTGCCGAGTCTGTACGATCCGTTCAACATCGTCGCATTCGACGCGGTGACGCTCGGCGTCCCGTCCATCATCTCCACCTTCTGCGGCGCGACGGAGATCCTCCGCGAGTCGGCCACGGTCCGTTTTCTGAATCCACTGGACGTCGACGACTGGTGCGCCACGACGAAGGAGCTGCTGCGCGCCGACCGCGGCCCGGCCAGCCCCGCCGCGGCGAACCAGCGTTCGGAGCACGAGGCACAACGGACGCTCGAAGCGTGGGCAGGACTCATGTGATCGCCATCGTCACCGGCGCCTCGTCACGCCTCGGCAGCGCGATCGCGCGCGATCTCGCGGCGCGGTCGTACACGATCGTGGCGGTCGGCCGCGAGCCGGCGGCCATGAAGACGGCGCTGGCCGCGCACGGCATCTCCCAGCCGCAGATCGTGGTCGCCGATCTGACCCGGCCGGAGGGACGGAAAGCGCTCGGCGACGCGATCGCGGAGTTGCCCTCCGTGGAGATCCTGATCAATGCGGTCGGCTCGTTCGGCGGCGGCGCCCTCGCCGACGTCCCGCCGGAGCGCTGCGACGAGATCGTGCAGCAGAATCTCTGCGCGCCGTACGCGGCCATTCATGCCGCGGTCGAGCCGCTGAAGCAGTCCCGCGGATCGATCGTCAACGTGGCGTCGCTCCTCGGCATCGCCACACTGCCGGACACCCACGCCGCCGCTTACATGGCGGCGAAGGCGGGAGTCGTCCATCTGAGCCGTGCACTGGCCGTCGAGCTGGCGGCCTATCGCATCCGCGTGAACTGCGTCTGCCCCGGCGTGCTCAGCCCCGTCACGGAGTACGGCGACGCGATGCGCATCCGGACGTACACGACGACACGACAGATTCAACGCCTCAGCACCATCGATGAAGCGGCGGCGGCGGTCACATTCCTGGCCACCTGCGAGTCGCCGTGGATCACGGGCGCCGTCCTCGAAGCCGACGGCGGCGCCGTGATGTCGCGGTGAAAGAAGGAGGCGGCAGCGCAGCTGCCGCTTTCTAACGCCGCAGCGCAGCTGCGGCGCGGCAGCTTCGCTGCCGCGTTGGAGTGCGGCGGCCGTGCCGCCGCACTCCAGAGGGGGCCGCGTCGACGCAGGTCACGGTGATGGTGCAGGTGCGATCGACGACGCCTGCATCCATTGACCGGCGGACATCTCGCGTCGTCACCACGTGGAGATCGGAACGACCGCCAGCTCGACGTTCAGCTTCCGTTCGTCGCGGAGGGTGCGCGCGATCCCGGCGACTGTCCTGCCGTCGCGTACGGTGCGGTCGAGGACGATCATGCGGACTCCCGTGTCCGCGACCGCCTCGAGTGCGGCGGCGAGGTCGTCGCTGTTCTGGAGATCCACGACGATTGCGTCGATTCCGCGGAACCGCTCCGTCCGCGGGCGGGCCGCCTCGGCGCTCAGATCGTACGAGGGCAATCCGGAAGCGCAGCCGCGCCCCGTCCCGAGCCGCGCGACGACGTTCACCCGTCGTGCACTCGCCAGCACGTCGAGGACGGGACTCCCCGATTGATCCGTCGCGGCGGCGTCCGTGAGGACGGCCACGCGGAGACCCGACAGCGGCTCGAACTCGTCGGCCATGACCGTGTCGATGCCGTTGTGCACGTTCATTCCGCCCGCGATCCAGCGGGCGGGCGGGGGCGGTTCCGTCGCCGTCACGCCGGCCGCCTTCGCCGCGAGCGTTCCGAGCAGCGGCTGCAGCGACGTCACGTTCCCGCTGTCGTCAGGATGCACGCGATTCGAGAGAAAGACGTAGAAGCTGCGGGAGCGCGGATCGATCCAGAAGAACCCGCCGGTGAAGCCGGTGTGGCCGAACGACCCGAGGGGAAAGAGGTCGCCGCGCGGCCGGCTGTAGCTCGTGTCGAGGTCGAACGCGCCGGCGCGCAGTCCGGCAACGCAGGCGGGCGACTGGACAGTGGTCATCGCGCGTACGGTGCCGGGGCGCCAGACGCCCGCTCCTCCCGACAGCATCGCACGCGCGAAACGCGCGAGGTCGGAGGCCGTCGTGAACATGCCGGCGTGACCCGCGACGCCGCCCATGCGACGCGCCAGCGCGTCGTGCACCACGCCGCGCAGGATCACACCGTGCGTCAGTTCGGTCGGCGCAATCCGCGCCAGCTTCGCCGGCGCCACCTCGGCCGGCCGGAAAGTCGTGTCGAGCATGCCGAGGGGCACGAAGATCTGCTCGCGGGCGAAGCGGTCGAGAGGCATCCCGCTGATGCGGCGGACGATCTCGCCGAGAAGGATCGAGTTGACGTCGCTGTAGCGGAACAGCATCCCCGGCCGCCACTGAACGCGGGCCGTGGCCGCGCGGCGCACCCCTTCGTCGTAGCCGCTCCACTCTTCCCTGAGGCTCACGTTGAGCGAGATCCCGGACGTATGCGTGAGCAGATGCCGGATCGTGACCTGTTCGCGCCATCCGCCGTTGAACTCCGGGAGATACCGCGTCACCGGCGCGTCGAGGTCGATGCGGCCGCGCTCGATCAGCAGCCACACCGACGGGGCCGTGGCCACCGCTTTCGTCAGCGAGGCCGCGTCGTACATCGTATCCTCGGTCGCTCGTTCGAGCGCGGGCGCGACGGAGCGATTGCCGTAGGCGCGGTGATGGACGGCACCCGCGTGCTCGAGCCAGAACACGGCACCCGGGGTCTTCCCCGCCGCGATCGCGGTCTCGATGGCCGTGTCGATCTCCCGCAGCTTCGACGGTGCGAAGCGCGATGCCGAGGTGCAGGCCGACGTCAGGAGGAGCGACGCGGCCAGGAGGATCCATGGCCGCGCCGGCACATCAGCGCTTCGTCTCGACATGGGTGGCCACGGGCCGGCGCGGAGTGGCCGCGGGGGCCGCCGTGAGCGGGTCGAGGACGTTCACCGTCCTCCCGTGACGCTCGCCCGCCACGCGGAGGCGTTGCTCTTTCCAGGACTTCCCGCGCAACACGAGCTCCGCGGCGCTGGCGGGAACGTCGAGGAAGAGCTGCAGGCTGAGGTGCGCCGCCGCGCCGGGCGGTGGCGCGAATGCGGGGCGGAGCTCGGAGTCGCCGTCGCGCAGCGCGAGCTCGATCGAGCCGTCGATCGCGGAGAGCTCGTCGTCGCTGATGCCTTCGCGATTCAGCTTCACCCATGACACGACGTCGACCAGGCCTGCTTTGGGCTCGCGCCACTCGACTTCCGTCACCGTTCCTTCGTCCGGCGTGACGGGCGCCAGAATGTGCACCACTCGGCCGGCGGCAACGACGAGCGGCACGACCGGGACGTACGCCGGAACGCTGAGCGTGTCGGTGTCGGCAGCGAGCGGATGCGCGGCGCTGCTGCCCCTGGCGGGCGGCAGCGGGTAGTACGCGACCAGTCGCATCCCGGGCTCGAGCCGCTCGCGGACCGCGCGGAAATCGAGCGTGGCCGACGGATACATCGGCACCCTCACGGTGCGGAACCCCAGCTCCGGCACGTACGGCCTGGTCGAAATCGTGATCGTCGTCGGCGTCGAGCTGATGAGACCGCGCTCGTGGCGCGTGAAGAAGTTCCACTTCCCGGGCGGAATCTCGATCACCTGATCGGCGGGCAGACATCGCACGTCGCCGGACGACAGGAAGAGCCCGAACGAGTGGTCAGAAGCGGCCGCGGGGAAGAAACAGACCTCCGAACCGGCGGCCCGCTCGTCATCGACGGTGGCGACAAACTCCACGCGATGCGCGGACAGCGGGGCAGCGACGAGCGCTGCCCCGAGAAACGCAATCAATGGAAGGAAGAGTCTGTGCATGTTCAGCAGCCCGTGCAGTTCATGTACGGGTAATCCCGAATGCGGCACCCGTTGTAGATGTAATCCGAGGTGCACGCGGCATAGTTGCTGATGCACCTGCTCCCGCTGATGCAGCCGGTATCGCCGCCGCCCCCGCCGCACTCCACATAGTCGATGCAGTTGCAGAGGACATACGTCTGCGTGTCGGGGTCGTAGCAGGTGTTGTGGCAGATCGTGCAGCCATCGGCGTGGCGGACGACCTCCGCGGCGCGGCGGTTCTGGTTCTTCGCAATGTGCGGAAAGTTCTTCGCCTCGACTGCGTCTTCCGCGTGAGCGGCAGCAGAGACCACGAACAGGGCAACAGCGAGCATTCCGGACAACAGCACTTTCATGGCAGATCCTCTCTCCTTATGTTCCCTCTCCCCACTGGCGTGGGGAGAGGGGACTGATGCAGGGTCAGTGGTTCCCGTTGTCGTGCGGCACGACCACGGTCGTCGAGGCCGACGTGGAGTTGCCGGCCGCGTCGACGCAGGTCGCGGTGATGGTGTAGGTGCGGTCGGTGCCGTTGCCGGCGCGCTCCGCGCGCAGGCGCACGTGGGTCGCGTCGATCACTTCCCAATCCGCCTCGGTGCTGCCGTCGCCGCTGCCGTTCAGCGGTTCGCTGCTGGTCACGGTGAGCGAGCAGGCCGACGAATTCCCCGAGTTGTCGGACGACGTGTAGCTGACCGTCACGTCGACCATCTTGTGGTTGTTGCCGGTGATGACGTTCGGCGTGGCGGTGAGGCCGCTGATGACCGGCGGCTGCACGTCCGTGACCACGACGTTGAACGCGCACGTGGCGGCGGAGGCCGCGGAGCTCGCGTTCACGACGGTGGTGCCGATGGGGAAGAACGAGCCGGAGAGCGGCGTGGTCGAGACCACCCCGCAACTGCCGCTGAGCGTCGGCGCGGGGAAGGTCACGAACGCGCCCGGCTGGTTCGGGGCGGTGGAGGCGAAGACGGTCGGCGGGCAGTTGAGCGTGCACGGCTGCGACGCGCAGAGCGGCGCCGCGGTGAACTTCAGCGACCAGCCGCCGTTGAACGCGCCGAGGTCTCCCGCGGCGTCGTCGACGACGAAGAGCTGCCAGACGCCGTTCGGGTCGACGCCGTTGAACGCGGACAGCGCCGCACCGTACGGGGCCGCGGGTGCGGGTGCCGGGAACGGATCGGTCGTGCCGGAGTTGGTCGGGGCGAACGTGCCGGAGACCAGCGCGGTCAGGGAGGCCGGCGGCGCGCCGTCCTCGAACGTCAGCGTGATGTTGTTCACGTCCGTACCACTGCCGACGTCGGACATCAGGATGACCTTCTGTCCGCCTGGCCCGACCAGGAGCACGTCGATGTCGCCGGGGAACGTGTGCGTGAGCCCGTGCAGCGTCGCCGTCACCTTCGTCACCGGACCGGTGATGCCCGAGACATTGATGGTCGACGGATACGGCGTGGCCGCGCCACTGTTGGGGATGGAGATCGAGGCGGGGTTCGCGACCGGCGGCGGGAGCACGCCCACGAGGAACGTGAACGTCACCGTGCCGAGGTTCGTCGCGCCGTCCTGCAGTTGCAGCGTGGCCGTGACCGTATCGCCGCAGCTGCCGCCGACGACGAACGTGAACGGACGCGAGACCGCGCCCATGGAGGGCGACAGCGCGCCGTAGCTCTGCGGGGCGCCCGGGGCGAGCACTCCGCCGGTGGGCTGCAGCGTGGCCACGAGATTCGTCGTCGCGCCGGTGCCGAAGTTCTGCAGCGGGAACTGCACCGTCACGGTCTCGTGCGGGTCGAGGGCGTTGTTGGCCGGGGCTACGCTCTCCGCGGTGATGACCGCCGGCGGCGCGGCGAAGACTTCCGGAATGCCCGGGACGCCGCAGCAGAAGTAGCGCTGCCGCGCGATGGCCAGCTGCGCGCAGAAGACGGTGCCGACGTCGGCCGCGCCGGTGTCGGAGAAGCGCAGCTTCCACGTGCCGTTCATCTCCTTGCCGTTGAGCGCGGAGAGCGGCGACTCGGGACGGAAGCTGCCGGCGAACGGCGCGATGCCGGCGCTGATGGCCGTGGCCGCGGAGTCGTCGAAGGTCACCGGCGTGCCGGAGCAATCGGTCGCGCCGGAGCCGAAGTTGTCGCCGCTGCTGCCGCGGTTGTTCGCGAGAGGCACGATCGTGCCGTCGGGAGCGATGAGCGAGATCACCAGGTCGCCGTCGAAGGTGTGATTGGCGCGGAAGCGCACGTTCACGTCGGCGATCGAGCCGGTGCCGGTGACGACGATGGGGATCTCCGTCACGGCCAGGTCGGGCAGCGGCGTGGTCAGGTTGCCGGTGCTGTAGGTGACGGGCGGCGCGACGCTGACCGGCGTGCCGACCTGCAGGTTCAGCGGGCGGTTCACGTTCCCGAGGCTGCTGCTGATGGCCACCACCGGATGGACCTGGATGCCGCAGGAGCCGGTGGGCACCGTGTAGTTGAAGGAGACGTTGACCGTCGTGCCGGCGGCGATGGTGCCGAGGCTCACCGGCGCGCCGCCGTCGAGCGACACGAGCACGCCGTTGGCTGGCGTGGCGCAGAACGGGTTGGTGATGGAGAAGCTGATCACGACCGTCTCGTCGGGATCGGCCACGCCGTCGTTCGCATCGCACGAGCCGCCGGAGATCGACGGCGTGCCGATGAGGAGGTTCGGCAGGTCGAAGGCCTGCACGACCGTGCCGGAAGCGGAGGAGTTGGCGACGGCGCTGTAGCCCATGCCGCGCACGGCGAAGCCGTTCCAGATGTCCAGCTCGTCCGCGCCCGCGAAGCCGGCGCAGTCGGCGGTGAGGATGGAGTTGCGTCCGTGCAGCAGCGTCGGGTTGACGGGATCGAGCTTCATGCCGTCGGTGACGATCTGCAGGGCGCGCTGGTTGCCGGCCGCCCACCCCATGCGGTTGATGATGCGCGCGCGCACTTCGAAGAGCGCGCTGGCCCACACTTCGCCGATGTTGTGCACGGCGAAGGCGCTGCTCGAGCCGATCGGGCCGCGCGGGAAGGCGCCGTCGGTGAGGTTGATCTGGGCCGGATCGATGTCCGCGAAGGTGAGCGGGTTGTGCGGCTTGCCGTTCGGCCCGAGGCTGGTGATCAGCGCGTACGGAAAGCGGCGGATGCCGTAGTAGTAGTTGTCGGTGTAGCCGGCCACGATCTGCAGCGTGGAGTAGCCGCCGGCCGCGTAGACGCCGTTCACGTCTTCATCGGGGCCGCTGGTCATGACGCGGGCGTAGAAGTCGGACCACCCCTCGCCCATGCCGCCGCTCATGGTGTTGTTCAGGCCATTGGCGTTGTTGTGCAGGCGGTTCGAGGTGCCGTGCGTCAGCTCGTGGATGAGGATTTCCTGGTCCAGCGCGGAGACGCGGTCGGGATTCGGCCCGGTGAAGACGTACATCTGCATGCGGCCGGAGGTGCCGTCCGTCGGGGTCAGGAAGTTCGCGTTGTTGGTGCCGGAGAAGTCCTGCGCCTGGGCCAGGACGCGGTCGTTCCCCACGCCTCCCCTGCCGAAGTTGTTCTGCTGGAAGTTGCGCGCGGCCTCGGTGAAGCCGAGGTCGTAGAGCCGGTCGTGATAGCGGTTCGACCAGAAGAACATGTGCGCGACTTCGCCCCAGCGGTAGTCGGTGTTCGTCGGAGGATCGCTGCCGGCCGGCGGCGGGTTGTACGTGAAGTCGAAGACGCGGAACGGCGAGCCGGTGGGACGTCCGGCCGCGTCGATGCCGTCGGGCGAGACGATGTCCAGGCCGGCGTCGACGTTGTTGCCCGTGGTCGTGTTGCCGCCGTCGGCGATCCAGCCGAGGTCATTGAACGACGGGCCTTCACTGACCAGCGTGAACAGGGTACGGCCGATGCCGGGCGCCTGCGTGTTGGTGCCGGGCAGCGCGGTGGAGGGGGAGAGCGGCGCCGGGCTGTCGCCGTCGTAGACGCGGTAGGTGGCCGGCTGCGTCTGGTCGTCGACGATGTTCTTGCGGAACAGGACGTCGTTGACTTCCGCGCCGACGACGAACGAGTAGGCCTCGTTCTCGCCGACCCAGAGGACGAAGGAGTACGCCAGCTCGACGGCGCCGACGTCGAGCGGGAAGTACTGCAGCTCGAGCTTCGTGTCGTCGGTGAAGGGGCCGCCGCCGTAGACGAGCGTGTTGCCGTCGCTCGACTTCAGGGTCAGGTCCGCGGCCGAGACGCTCAGGCCGACGGATTTCGCCGCGGTGACGATGGCGTCGGCCGCGGAGACGAGCGGCTCCTCCTTGGCGTCCGCGTCGTCGATGCCGGCCGGGAGCTCGCCGGTGATGGCCACGAGCTCGCCGCCGGCGGTGAAGGCGGCCTGCAGCTCGCCGCGGAAGACGTTCTTGCCTTTGATTTTCTTCTGCAGACGCACCCAGCCGAGGTTACCGGCAGGGTTGACGTAGTCGGCGTCCTTGACGAGCTGATTGACCTCGTTGCGCTCGAGGCCGAACAGCTCGGCGTTGTCGCGCAGGAACTTGCGCAGCGTGTTCTCGCGGGTGTCGCCGCTGCCGCGGGTCAGCTTGCCGCGGCCGTGCGCGACGCCCACGGTCTCGGGCCCGCCGGTGCGCTCGCTGTGCTTGACCTCGAAGCCGTCGATCTCGCGCTCGAGGCGCTTCTGGGCCTTCTTCATGGCCTGATCGACTTTTTCTTTCTTCTCTTTCTGCTTCCCTCCGTGGCGGTCGAGGTGTTTCTCCTTGACGGCCTGGGAAGACTTGTCGTGATCGTCACGAACGTCGAAGTTGCGCTTGGCGTTTTCGGGTTGTGCGGCGAATGCGGTGGGGAGGGCTACGAGAAGACAGAGGACGACCAGAGACACCCATCGAACGATGCGTTTCATCGAGAACCTCCGGACACGAACGGGAGAGAGTCCGCGCGCGTCGCAGTGCGTACAGCGTTTTCCTTGGGAAGTGTGCCGGGGAAAATACGCCTCTTGCCGACTGGCGTCAATACGGAGGTAAGTCCTAAGCAGAACGCAGTGGCTCCGCCCACGGTCCCCTCTCCCCGCGCGCGGGAGAGGGGACCGTGGATCGAATGGGTGCGTTCTGCTTAGGGGCCGGCGGTCACCGCCGCAGCTTGTGCCGCACCACCGCGATCGCGCCGACCGCGATCAGCGCCAGCGCGAGCCACAGCACGAGGTGGATCGCCGCGCCGACGAGCTTGAAGGCGAGGGAGACGGCCCAGAAGCCGAGGAGCAGCAGTCCGAGGAGGAGGATGAGGGCGCGGAGGCCGATGCCGCGGGCGGTCATGTTTGCGCTTGGTGCAACACGTGGACCGCCGGCGTCCTCGCCGGCTGTCTGTGGCGGCGTCCCGCCGCCACCGGGGGGCGGGACGCCCGCCCAGACAGCCGGCGGGACGCCGGCGGTCCATCACGCGAACACCACCGACAGTATCCCCACCACCGCGATGACCACCGGCTCCGGCACGCGCTTGAGCCAGACCAGGCTGGCCAGCGTGGCGGCGAAGATCAGCATGGTGGGCACGTCGACGATGGCGCGGCGGGCGAGCACCCACACCGCGCCCGCGATGGCGCCGGTCGCGGCGGCGGTGACGCCGTCGACGAAGGCTTTCAACCAGGGGTTGCCGGCGAAGCGCGTGTAGAACGGCGCGGGGATGACCACGAAGAGGTAGCACGGGAGGAAGACGCCGAGGGACGCCAGGAGCGCGCCGCTGAATCCGTGCACGAGGTAGCCGATGAACGCGACGGTGATGACCACCGGGCCGGGCGTGATCATGGCCACGGCCACGGCGTCGAGGAATTGCTGGTCGGTGAGCCAGCCGTGCTCGCGCACGACGCCGCCGTAGAGGAACGGCACGATGGCCAGGCCGCTGCCGAAGACGAACGCGCCCGCTTTGGTGAAGAACCAGAAGAGCGGCAGGACGGAGAGCGCCGCGGGAGCCCGTTTCGCGGCGTGCGCGAGCAGCGTGACCACGCCGCAGCCGAGGATGAGCGAGACCACTTCGGCCTCCAGCATGGCCGTGGCCACGGCGTTCGCGGCGAAGATGGCCCAGAGCAGCGGGTCGCGGGCGAGCGTCAGCCGCACGAGCTTGACCGCGCTGCGCAGGATGATGGCGATGACGGCCGCGCCGATGCCGTAGAAGGCGGACTGCATCCAGGCCAGGCCGCCGAAGCGGACGTACGCGGCGGAGATGCCGAGGACCATGACCAGCGACGGCAGGACGAAGGCGAGTGCCACCAGCGTCGCGCCGGGGACGCCGGCGCGCGCCCAGCCGAGGTAGATCGCGAGCTGCGCGGCGAGCGGTCCGGGCGCGAGCTGCGCGAGCGCGAGGCCGTTCACGTACTCCTCGCGCGTGACCCAGCCGCGCTCCTCCACCAGGTCGCGCTGCATGGCGCCGGCGAGCGCGATCGGGCCGCCGAAACCGAACGTGCCGAGGCGGAGAAAGTAGGCCACGAACGCGGCCAGCGACGGCTCAGTCGTCCGTGCGGTCGTGCGCTCATTCATGGAGCTCGTGCACCAGTTCCTCGACGTGACGGCGGATGGCGGCCACGGAGCCTTCGAGATCCTCGCTCGCTTTCGGCACGTCGACCCACTGCTCGGTGTCGACCACGCGCGTGGCGCGTTGCAGTTCCCCCTCGGTGACGCGGTGCGGGACGTAGCCGCGCACGTCGAATCCCTCGCGCTGCAGAAAGTCGGAGACCGGCTCCGGCACGCAGTCGTACGGCTCGTCCGAGGCCGCGGCGCTGGCCTCCTGCTGCCCCGCGAGGCGGTTGAAGTACGAGGCGGCAATGACGCTCTTCGCGCCGCCGCGGGAACAGAGAAAGAGGATAGCCATGACTTGAATATAGCAGTTGCTATACATGGGGAGCAACTGTTAGTATGGATTCGTGCCACAGTGGCTGATCCTCGTGCATCGCATCCCTCCCCGCCCGCTCTACCTGCGCGCGAAGATGCGGCAGCGGCTGGCGGACGTGGGCGCGGTGGCGGTGAAGAACGCGGTCTACCTGCTGCCGCACGGCGCGGAGGCGCTGGAAGACCTGCAGTGGATCGCGCAGGAGATCGTGGCCGGCGGTGGCGATGCGCACCTGTTCCAGGGCGACTTCGTGGACGGCGTGGCCAATGACGCCGCCGTCGCGCAATTCAAGGAAGCGCGCGACGCCGACTACGATGCGCTGGCCGCCGATGCGCACGCGGCGATGAAGTCCGCGCGCAGTGCCGCCGCGGTGGCGGAGCTGGCCGCGGCGCACGCGCGGCTGTCCCGCCGTCTCGACGAGATCCGCCGCATCGACTTTTTCGACGCGGAGCGGCGCACCGCCGCGGAGGAAGCGCTGGCCGCCATCGAGACGCGGCTGCAGAAGGACCGGAAGGAGGAGACCCGTATGCTGAAAGCGAATCCCGACCTGCGCGGCAGGACGTGGGTGACCCGCCCCGGCGTGAAGATCGACCGCATGGCCTCGGCCTGGTTCATCCGCCGCTTCGTCGACCCGAAGGCACGCTTCCGCTTCGCCGACCCCGCCTCGCCGAAGAAGGAGGGGGAGCTCCGCTTCGACATGGTGGGGGGCGATTTCACGCACGAGGAGGATCGCTGCACGTTCGAGACGCTGATCGGACGCGTTGGCCTGCCCGACAAGGCGGTGCGCGCCATCGCCGAGATCGTGCACGACCTCGACCTCAAGGACGGCAAGTTCGGGCGCGACGAGGCGGCCGGAGTGCGCATGATGCTCGACGGGCTGATGGCGCGTACCGACAGCGACGACGAACGGATCGAGCGCTCCCTGGTGATCTTCGACGATCTCCACGAGGCCCTCGGCAGGCGCAAACGGAAATGACACGCCTCCTCACCCGCGCCAATGTGGCGTCGCTGCTGACGCTCGAGGAGTGCCTCCCCGCCGTCGAGGAGGCCTTCCGCGGCGATCCATCCGCGGCGAAGAGCCTCGGGCTGCACGCCGCGGCGGGGACGTTTCACATCAAGGCGGCGATGGGCGGCGTCTTCGCGGCGAAGATCAACGCGAACTTTCCCGGCGACCCGTCGCACCCGACCATCCAGGGAGTGATCGTGCTGATGGATCTCGAGCGCGGCACGCCGCTGGCGATCCTCGACTCGGCGCTGATCACGACGCTGCGCACCGCGGCGGCGACGGCGGTGGCCGCGCGGCACCTCGCGCGCGCCGATGCGGCGACGCTCACGATCGTCGGCTGCGGGGTGCTGGGACGGGCGACGCTGGAGGCGCTGCGGCTGGTGCGGCCGCTGCGCGAGGTGTGGGCCTGGGATGCCGACCGCGCGGCCGCGGAGCGCCTGGCGCGCGTACCCGGCTCGCTCGACGAGGCGATCGCCGGCTCGGACCTGGTCGTGACCTGCACGACGTCCCGCTCCCCCATTCTCGACGCGCATCATCTCCATCCCGGCCTGTTCATCGCCGCGGTGGGCGCGGACAATCCGCAGAAGCAGGAGCTCGCGCCTCCGGTCCTCGCGCAAAGCAAGGTCGTCGTCGACGTGCTCGAACAGGCCGCGACGATGGGCGACCTGCATCACGCGCTGCAGGCCGGCGCGATGACGCGCGACGACGTGCACGGGGAGCTCGGCGACGTGCTCCGCGGCCGCGTGCCGGGACGGCAACGCGACGATGAGGTGTTCGTCTTCGACTCCACGGGAACGGCACTGCAGGACGTGGCCGTGGCCTCGCTCGCCTACGCCCGCGCCATGGAACGCGGGGTCGGGCTCGACATCGCGTTCGCTTAGTACTCCATTCGCTAAGTTCGATCACAGAGCGTGCGGTCAGTCCCCTCTCCCCATCGCAGTGGGGAGAGGGTCAGGGTGAGGGGTTGTGGCGCTCGGGAAAGGGGAGCCCCTCACCCTAGCCCTCTCCCCATTGCGGTGGGGAGAGGGGACTGGCACCGCACCGCCGCGCATTTTGTAACCGAACTTAGCGAATGGAGTACTTAGCGAATCGA
>DASPMO010000062.1:0-23345 GCA_035627015.1 Thermoanaerobaculia bacterium
CCACGCTGGAAGCGATCGCCGAGCTGCAGCCCGACTACCTGAAGGTCGGCCACTCCCTCTTCCACGACGTCGACCGCGACCCCATCCGCCGCCGCCTGGTCGAGCTCGTGGCCCGCTGCGCCGACACCATCGGCGCCCGCACCATCGCCGAGGCCATCGAGACGGAGGCACAGCTCACCGTATGCAAGGAGCTGGGGATCGACGAGGGACAGGGGTTCCTGCTGGCGCGGCCGGCGCCGTGGGAAACATTTCGGGAACGATGAGCGATGAACGATGAGAGATGAGCGATGAGCAGCCGGTTCATCGTTCATCGCTCATCGCTCCCGCTCCGTGTTAACGTCGCCCTGATGCTCCACCTGGGCTCGATCCGCGGCACGACCATTGACGTCGACTTCAACTTCGGCTTCCTCATCCTTCTCTTCGTCATCCTCAACTACAACCCGGCGGAGGGGGTGCATTACGCGCTGCTGTGGATTCCGATCCTCTTCCTGAGCGTGCTCATTCACGAGCTGGCGCATGCGGGGATGATCGGGGCGTTCGGGTTCGGCTCCAGCCAGATCATCCTCGGCGGGATGGGCGGGGTGACGATCAACCGCCGGCGCGCGCGGCCGTGGCAGGACCTCTTCATCAGCGTGGCCGGGCCGGCCTCCAGTTTCGTGCTCTGGTGGCTGAGCGACTGGGCCTACGACCACCTTGCCATCGCGCGCAGCGACAAAATGCTGGCCGCGCTCCTGCCGCGGATGGCCTGGGCCAACTTCGCGTGGGGGGTCTTCAACCTCATCCCCGTCCCGCCGCTCGATGGCGGCCACGCCGTGCGCGACTTCTTCCGCACCTTCCTCAACGAGCGCACGGCGTTCGTGATCGCCATCTGGATCGCCATCGTCGGCGGCGGGCTGATCGCCGCGCTGCTGCTGATGGCCAGGCAGTGGTTCGTGGCGCTCTACATCGCGTGGTTCGTCTACATGGCTTTCCAGCAGTGGCAGTACTTCCGGCGGCACGGCGTTCCGGGCGATTGACTTAGAATCGTCGCAAACGCCCGTGACCGTCCCCACGAATGACTCGTTGCCGCCCGCAGGACTGCGCTCGCGCGTGCAGCGCGCGCGGCGGCTGCTCGCGAAGATCATGCGCCGCGGCGGCCAGAGCGTCGTCGAGTCGCGCACGGCCATGGCCATCCTGCGCGCGCAGCAGGACGCCACCCTGGACGGCATCCTGGTGGTCGACACCTCCGGCCGCATCCTCTCCTACAACCGCCGCTTCCTGGAGATCTGGAACATCCCCGAGTACGCGGCCGCGCGCGGGGACGACAACGCGCTCCTCGGCTACGCGGCGGACCTGGTGGCGGACTGGGAGTCGTTCATCGAGCTGGTGAACTACCTCTACGAGCATCCGGCCGAGGTGCGCACCGACGATCCCGTGCCGCTGAAGGACGGCCGCATCCTCTCGCGCGCCTCCACGCCGCTCATCGTCGGCAAGGAAGTGCGCGGCCGGGTGTGGTACTTCCGCGACGTCACGAACAGCGTCAAGGCGGAGCGGCTGCAGGCCGCGCTGTTCCGCATCTCGCAGCTCAGCCGCGACGCGGAAGACCTCCCCTCGCTCTACCGCGCCGTGCACGGCGTGGTCAGCGAGATGATGAACGCGCGCAACTTCTACATCGCCACGTACCGGCCGACCACCAACGAGCTCGAGTTCCCCTACTTCGTCGACGCGCTCGATCCCCAGCCACCGGCCGTGCGCGCCGGCCGCGGACTCACCGCGTACGTGATCCGCACCGGCCAGCCGCTCCTGGCCACGCCGGCGGTGTTCGAGCGCCTCGTCCAGGCGGGCGAGGTGGAGCCCCTCGGCGCGGCCAGCATCGACTGGCTCGGCGCTCCTCTCAAGACCGGCGACACCACCTGGGGCGCCATCGTCACGCAGTCCTACGCCGAGTCGACCCGCTACAGCGAGAAGGACCGGGAGGTGCTGGTCTTCGTGGCCCAGCACGTGGCCTCGGCCGTGGAACAGAAGCGCAAGGACGACGCCCTCCGCGACAGCGAGCGCCGCTACCGCCAGATGTTCCACAACACCCGCGCCGTGCAGCTCCTGATCGACCCGGAGAACGGCGCGATCGTCGACGCCAACGCCGCCGCGTGCGACTACTACGGCTACACGCGCGACGAGATCCGAGCCATGCGCGTCTGGGACATCAACGTCCGCGGCGAGGACGCGGTGCGCACCGACCTCTCCCGCGCCAGCGCGCAGGAGTCGAGCCTCTTTCACTTCCGCCACATGCGCGCCAGCGGCGAGATCCGCGACGTGGAGGTGCACTCCGGCCCGGTCGACGCCGGCGGCGGACGCAAGCTCCTCTACTCGATCATCCACGACGTCACCGAGCGGCGCCGCGCCGAGCAGGCCCTCCAGCAGTCGGAGGAAAAGTACCGCGTCATCTTCGACTACGCGCCGGTGGGGATCTACCAGTCGACGCGCGACGGGACCATCGTCACGGCCAACGTGGCCCTGGCGCGGATGCTCGGCTACGACTCGGTCGAGGACCTGCTGACGCGGAACCTGAACCGCGACGTCTACACCGACCCCGGGCAGCGGGACGAGCTGATCCGCCGCTTCGAGCCGTTCGGCTACGCGAACAACGTGGAGCTGCAGTGGCGGCGGAAGGACGGCGCGCCGATCTGGGTGCAGCTCAACGCGCACGCCATCCGCTCCTCGCACGGCACGGTCTACTTCGAGGGGTTCGTCTACGACGTCACGGAGCGCAAGCGCGCCGAGGCGCAGCTGCTCAAGCACTCGGCGGCCATGACCGCGTCGATGGACGGCATCGGCATCATCAACGAGCGGCTCGAGTTCACGTACGCCAACGACTCGCTGGCCAAGCTGTTCGGCTATCCGGCCCCGCAGGCGATGCTGGGACGCTCGCTCTGCGACCTCTACGAGCCGCATGAACAGGTGCGGCTGATCACGTCTATCGTGCCGCTGGTGCAGCAGCGCGGGCGGTGGCGCGGCGAGGCCACGGGGCTGCGTGCGGACGGCTCGGGCTTTCCGCAGGAGATCTCCCTGACGGCCATCGCCGGCGACGACAGCATGGTCTGCGTGGTGCGCGACATCACGGAGCGCACCTACGCCGAGGAGCAGATCAAGCACCTCGCCTATCACGACGCGCTGACCAACCTGCCGAACCGGCTGCTGTTCAAGGACCGGCTGAGCGTGGCGCTGTCGCACGCGCACCGGGAGGGGACCAGCCTGGCCGTGCTCTTCCTCGACCTCGATCGCTTCAAGGTGATCAACGATTCCCTCGGCCACAACATCGGCGATCAGTTGCTGCAGGCCGTGGCCACGCGCATCGCCGCCTGCGTGCGCGAGAGCGACACGGTGGCCCGCCTCGGCGGCGACGAGTTCACGATCCTCCTCCCCCGCCTCAACCGCTCGCAGGACGTGGCCCCCATCGCCGGCAAGATCATCGAGGCCGTGCGCTACCCGTTCCACATCGAGGGGCGGGAGTTCTACATCACCACCAGCATTGGCATCAGCGTGTATCCCGAGGACGGGTCGGACGCGGAGACGCTCATCAAGAACGCCGACACGGCCATGTACCAGGCCAAGGAGCTGGGCCGCGACAACTACCAGCTCTTCAACGCGCACGTGAATGCCAAGGCGCTGCAGCGCATCGCCATCGAGCACGGGCTGCGCCGGGCGCTGGCCAACGACGAGCTGCACGTGCACTACCAGCCGATCCTCGACCTGCGCAGCGGCCGGATCACCGGGATGGAGGCGCTGCTGCGCTGGACACACCCGGACATGGGCTCGGTGCCGCCGGGGGTGTTCATCCCCATCGCGGAGAGCACCGGCGGCATGGTGTCGATCGGCTCCTGGGCGCTGCGGCAGGCCTGCCTGCAGGCCAAGCAGTGGCACGACGCGGGACACGAGTCGCTGTCGCTGGCGGTGAACCTGTCGGTGACGCAACTGCAGTCGAGCGACCTGGTGGAGACGGTGCGCGCGGTGCTGCAGGAGACCGGTTTCCCGGCGCGGCTGCTGGAGCTGGAGATCACCGAGAGCGGCGCGATGAACAACCCGGAGACGAGCATCCGCGTGCTGTACGAGCTGAAGAAGCTCGGCCTGCGCATCTCCCTCGACGACTTCGGCACCGGCCACTCGTCGCTGAGCTACCTGAAGCGCTTCCCGGTGGACACGCTGAAGATCGATCAGTCGTTCGTGCAGGACACGACCTCGGATCCCGACGCCGCCGCCATCGTGACGGCCATCATCGCCATGGCCCACAGCCTGCGCCTGAAGGTGATCGCCGAGGGTGTGGAGTACACCGAGCAGGCCAACTTCCTCCGCCGCCACGGCTGCGATCAGCTGCAGGGCTACCTGATCACGCCGCCCGTCCCGGCGAGCCGCTTCATCGAGATCGTCGATCGGGCGTGACGTAGGGCGGGCTTCAGCCCGCCCACCCCACGGGGGAGGCGGGCTGAAGCCCGCCCTACGTTTTAGTGCCTTACCGCCCTCGTCTTCGGGCGGATCACCTCGACGGTGATCGTCTGCTGCGTCTTCGCGCCGGAGAAGTCGGTCACCTCGAGGGTGACGACGTAGGTGCCGGTGCGGTCGAAGACGCGGTCGAGGGTCTGACCGCGCTTGGGGCCGATCTCGAACGGGAAGGTCCAGGAGTACTGGTACTCGGGGACGCCGCCGCCGGCGACGGCGCTGAAGGTGACGGTCTGGCCGACGCGCACGTTGCGCACCGGCGAGACGATCCGCGCGCGGAGCGGGCAGTGGCGCAGGAGGTACGTGTTCAGGCGGTCGGGGGCCGAGTGGACGGCCGCGGCGAGGTACGACGTCCCGCTCCAGACGATCGGATAGGGCGACTGCGCGCGGCCGAGGGCGGCCTCCGAGGCGAAGCCGGTATTGTTGATGACCGTGCCGTCGATGGTGAAGCGCAGGAGGCGGTACGTGCGCTCGACCGGCTGCGCGCGGCGCGGCGCGTCGATGTAGGCCAGGGCCAGCTCTTCGCCGTTCGAGATGAGCGACAGCGGCCAGGCGTCGTCGCCGATCGGCTCGACCAGCGTCGCGTCGGCCTTCACCACCTGCTGGTTCGTGTCGACGATGAACCAGCGGATCTCCGACTTCGGCTCCGGCGTCAGCGACGACTGGCGCGCGACCACGAACCGGCCGTTGTGCGCCGTTGCGGCGATGAACTCCGAGCCCGGCGACATGGTGCGCACCGTGATATTGCCGTCGCCGTCCGCGCGCGCGAAGACGAGCGAGCCGGCGGCATTGTTGAAGAACGCGCCGATGATGCCGCTCTCCGTCACGGCCAGCTCGAGGCTGGGACGGACGGAGCCGGGCACGAAGGCCGGCAGGTCCCATCGCTCGGTGCCGTTGGTCTCGAGCAGCGTCAGCCACAGCCCGCGGAACTGCCCCTGCGAGATCACGCGTCCGACGACGTAGGCGTTGAGCGCGGGGCTCCAGACGGCGTCGATGTCGTCGCCGGAGTAGACGGTGCGGTCGGAGGTGATGGCGATCCGGTCGCCGATCGGATCGCCGGAGAGGGTCAGGCGCTGGAGGAACAGGGCGTCGTTGACGGTCGTGTAGAAGAGCGCGTGCTCGGAGCCGTTCCAGAGGAGCGCCACGATGCGGCGGGCGTCGGTGGCGACGAGGCGGTCGTCGATGATGGTCTGCAGCGTCTCGTCATAGGCGCCGAACCACACCGCGCCAGGCGCCCCCTCCTGGGTCTTGGCCACGGCCAGCGTGCTGCCGCTCCACGAGAATGGGCCGGCCACGAGATTCGGCACCGAGGTGCGCGTGGAGAGCAGGCGCACCGCGCTGACGCAGTCTTGTCCTGAAGCCGCGGTGGCGAGGATGACCAGAAAACCCGCGGCCGCCTTTCGAATCGCTCCCATCACTGCCCCCTGGGTCTAGAGATAACTGACGGACCTTTGGGCAGTATACACAGGCGGCCGCGGGCGAATTTCAGAAGCAGGCTTTGTAGCAGTTCATCGAGGTCGCCAGCGGGTCGGCGTTCGCGAAGTTCCCGCACGAGCCCGTGCTCCAGTTATTGGGGAGGTTCTGCACGACGTTCGGCGTGGCCCAGCACGGCGAGCCGGGCTTGAGCGGCATGGGCGCGGTCGGCGCACCGGTCAGGGTGTTGTTCGTGACCGTGGTCGGATGCGTGGCCGTGCCGGCGCCGCCGAAGTTGACGAGCACCCGGCCGCCGTTGATGTTGTTCTGCGTGACGGTGCCGCCGAAGATGTTGGCGTAATCGACCCCGACCGGGCTCCACGGATCGGGCCCCAGGTTCAGGCCGAAGCCGCACCAGAACCCATAGCAGTTGATGGTGTTGTAGCGAATGCTGGCGTTGCGGTAGTCGCCGGTCTGTCCGGTCCCGCCGGTCTCCTTGAAGTTGCCCAGCATCATCGCCGCGAATGCGTAGACGCCGTTCTGCTCGATCCAGTTGCTCTGGATCTGGGCGCCGTACGCCGCGCCGACGATCAGGCCGACGTCGGTGCTGTTCACGATGTGGTTGTCGTTGACCATGCCGTAGTTGTTGCGGAGGATGGTCAGCCCGTCGGACCACAGGCCCGGCTGGTGGACGCCGTTGTTGTAGGCGGCGTTCCCCTGCACCCGGCCGTAGTCGCCGTGCCATTCCAGTCCGGTGCCGCAGAGGGCGTTTTTGGTGTTGTTGTAGGTGAACTCGCAGCGGTCCGCGGTGGACGTGCCGTGGCACTGATTGAACTTCACGTTGAAGCCGTAGACGTTGCTGCCGGCCTGGCAGTTCGCGTATGCCTGCGTCCCACCGCGGTTGGCGCGGTTCCCGTCGATGATCAGATGGTCGAAGATCACGTCGCGCGCCCCGAGCCCCTGCAGCAGCCCGCCGCTGCTCACCCTCCCCGGGATGCAGTAGCCCGCATTGTTGATGCAGGCGGTCGGACTGGGCGACGCCAGGAACCGCGCGCACCATCCTGCCGGCAACTGCTGGCAGTTGCGTGTGTCGCTGGCCAGTCCCGCCGTCCCGATCCGGAAGGCCCGCCAGGCCACGATCGGCGCGTCGACGAGATACGTGCCCGGCTGCAGGTTGATCCCCGTCACCGTCGTGTCGTCGATGCACGTCTGAAACGCATTCGATACCGGCGACACGCCGGTGTTATCCACGTAGATGTCGACGCCGCCGGAGCGACAGATCTTCACCGCCGCCGAGGCTTCGACCGCCAGACCGAGAGCCACCACTATCGCCCAAAGAAATCTCATGAACTCCTCCTTTTCATGAGGAGATGTCGCCGGGAGCATTTCATTTCAAAAAAAGTTGCGGCGGGCCGGCACGGCCGGCAGCGCTTGTTGGCCCAGCCTTGACGCACGCCTGTCGCCTGAAGTGCGCCTCTCGTGAGCGGACGTGCTCCGACAAGCGCTGCCGACCGTGTCGGCGGCTATACTGCTCGCCGGCATGCTCCGAATAACCCTGGGTCTCCTCGTCCTCCTCTCCCTCTCCGCCACCGGCGCTCCGAAGACGCCGGGGATCGAGCGCGCGGTCTCGCTCCCCACGCGCAGCATCAATGACGGATACGCCCTGGACGGCGCGGTGACGAACGACGGGTTCTCGATCCTGCTCCTGGCCGGGCTGCACGTGCATGCGACCGAGGTGTCGCCGCCGGCGACGACACCCCGCGGCGAGA
Source organism: Thermoanaerobaculia bacterium (assembly GCA_035627015.1). Lineage (GTDB taxonomy): Bacteria > Acidobacteriota > Thermoanaerobaculia > Gp7-AA8 > Gp7-AA8 > QHVT01. Next base: position 7,656 of record DASPMO010000062.1, read on the forward strand.
CCGAGCCGCTGGCCATCCCCCGTTTCGCGCGCATGGCCGGCTTGCCGCAGGGCATCGTCACCGCGTGGATGGAGGGCGCACGGCTCTTCGCCAGCGTCAGCGCGAAGGTGGGCGACGTGGGCGCGCGTCGCGAGCTGCCGGTCTTCGATTCCTGGCTCCCGCAGCTCCGCAGCGTCACGACGAATCGCACGCACGCTCTCGTGCTCTCGCACGACTTCGAGCGCCGGCACGTCTGGGCCTCGATCCTCGACGCCGGCGGCACGCCGGCCGGCAGCGCGGTCGACGTCGTCCCGCAGGAGACGATCGGCCGCCTGGCGGAGCTCACCGCCGCCTCCGATCCGGGCGGCTTTCTCGTGCTGTACCGCGACGAGCAGCAGCCGCTGCAACTGCACGCGGCGCGCGTCTCCAACAGCGGAGCGGTGACGCGGTTCACGATGCACCTGGATGCGGGCGTCACCTCCGCGCTGGCCGCATTCGACGGCACACGCTACCTGATCGCGCTGCAGCAGGGCGCCGCCATCCGCGGCATCCTCACCCCGCCCAACGGCAGCTCGCGCTCCGAGGTCTTCCTCATCGACGCCGATGCCAGGCTGTCCGCGATCGCGGGACGCGCGGGCGGTTCGCTGCTGGTCTGCTCGAACAAGGCCTTCGTCTTCGAGCACGCCACGCGCACGCACGGCCCGGATCACAAACTGGGCGCGGTCGCGAACTTCGTGGTCAGCGACGGCGAGCACGCCCTGGTGGCCTACGCGAACGATCGCCGCTTCCCGACGGGCACGGCCAGCGCGCAATGGCTGGACGTGCAGACGGGGCAGCCGCTCGGCGACTCGTTCGCGCTGTCGTACGGCTCTCCGCGGCAGTCGAAGCCCGCGGCCGCCCTCGGCGATCCGGTCGATTTTCTGGTCTGGGCCGAGCGCGATCCGGAGACGCTGCGGGACGCCATCCGCGGCACGCGCATCGCCCGCGACGGCCGCCCCCTCGACGAGCCGCCGCTGCGGCTGTCGCTCCCGGGAACCGAGAATGCGCGCCCCTCCGTGGCGTTCAACGGCCGCGACTTCGTGGTGGCGTGGCACGAGCAGGTCGGGACCGCGGGTCAGACGTCGGAACAGCGCCTGCTCGTGCAGCGTGTCTCGAGGGGCGGCCGGCTGCTCGAGCCGGCGCCGCGCGAGATCGGCCGGGCCCTGTTCTCCTGGTCGGACGTGGAAGTCGCCCACAGCGGCGACACGACGCTGATCCTCTGGATCGGTCCGACCGGAAATGTCTTCCAGACCCTCGGCCGGCGCATGAACGGCGACGGCGAGCTGCTCGATCCCACTCCCCTGCGCGTGACGCAGGAGGCGACGCCGCAGCACTGGACGTTCGATCTCGCGGCGGGCGCCGGCGGGTTCCTCGTGACCTGGGGCCAGAGCGATGGGACCCAGGAGAGTCTGCATGTCGCGCAGATCACGACGGGCGGAGCGGTCCGCTCCGCGCAGCGCCTGCACGCGTGGAGCTCCCAGGCGATCTACCGGCCGCACGTGACGTGGAACGGCCGCCATTTTCTCGTGGTCTGGAACAGTACGGCGACGATGATCACCTCGGCCATCTGGGCCTACTCGCCGCTGGCACTGCCGGTCAGCGGAGTGCTCGAACTGGGATCGCTCGACTATTCGTGGGCGGTGGTGTCCGCCACATCCCACTCGTTTCTCGATCCCTGGAACCCGCAGTTCGATGCCTACAGGATCGCCACTCCGCTCGAGGAAGAAGAGGTGATCGACCCGCAGATCGCCTCGGACGGAACACGCGCCATTCTCACGTACACGCGTCCCGTGCGCGAAGCGCCGCACGGCGGCTCGCAACGCGTGATGTACCGTCTCTACGGCGACCCCGTCCCGGCCATGCGTCGGCGGGCTGTGCGGCCGTAGAGAGAGACGACGAGGGGCCTCCGGCGGGCCGACACGGTCGGCGGCGCTGCTGTTGCCTTCGCGCGCGGAACGCGTTTCTCCCGGGACTCGCGCCCCGCGCCAGAACAAGCGCTGCCGACCGTGTTGGCCCGCCGGAGGCCCCCCGGTCGTCCCCTCTAGAACACGTACCGCGGCTGCGCGTGCACGAGGGTCAGGGCGTCGCTGAGGGCGGGGCCGGGCTGCACCTTGAAGTGGTGATTCACCTTCAGGCGCAGCGTCGGCTGGCCGGTCGACTCCGCCAGCTCGGACGGCAGGTCGACGATCGTCACCGTCACCGGGATCTCGCCGGCGTGCTCCTCCACGATCTCGCGGATCTTCTTCACCGTGTCGTCGCTCATGCGCGTGTACGGCACCTCGAGGGCGATCTCCTTCACCTTCTTCTCGCGGATCCCCTCGAGCTGCACGATCTCGAGCGCGGAGAGCTCCGGGGTGATCGGCGACTCGTGGAACGCGGCCGCGTGCGCGGCGAAGGTGCTCGTGGCGGCCGGTGCGTCCTCGACCGCCTCCACCGCGGCGTTGAACGCGTCCGCGTCATCGAGTGGAGCGGCGGCGGGAGCGCCGAACAGCGCGAAGTTATCCGCGCGGTCGCCGTACCTTTCCCGCTCGATCTCCTTCGGATCGCGGTCGTCCTCCACGTCCTCGAGCGTCAGCTCGTACGCGCTGATGCGCGCGCCGCGCAGCTCCGGATGCCCGCCGTACTCATCTTCGATCTGCTGCGCGCTCTGCTCGGCCGACTGCAGCGACGCCGAGCGGCCGGCCTGCTGCCCGCCCGTGTCCTTGACCGTGGCCGTGACCAGCACCGCCACCCCGTTGTCGAGCCAGCGCATGTACTTCGCGTAGAGGTCGGAGAAGACCACCACCTCGACCGTGCCGGCCTGGTCGTCGAGGAAGAACTTGGCCATCATCTTCCCCTCGTTCGGCCCCTTCTTGATCTTCGACTTCTTGATCTGCGAGACGATCCCGCCGATGTTCACCACCTCGTCGACGTGCCGGTAGAGCGTGTCGGTGCTGGCGTTGGCGAAGAGCTTCAGCTCCTCGTTGTATTTCGACAGCGGATGGCCGGTGATGTAGAAGCCGAGCGTCTCTTTCTCGTACTTCAGCCGTTCGTCCTCCGGCCACTCGGGGGCGTTCCGGACCTGCGCCTGCGACGTCTTCGGCGCGGCGGCGGCGAACATGCCGAAGAGAGAGTTCTGTCCCTTCTCCTTCTCGTCCTTGGCCCGCTGGGCGGAGTCGGCCGTCGAGTCGAGCTGGTCGAAGAGCGCCTTCCGCGAGATCCCGATGAAGTCGAACGAGCCCGACTTGATCAGCGCCTCCAGCACCTTCTTGTTGCAGGCGCGGAGGTCGACCTCCTCGCAGAAGCCGAGGAGCGACGTGTAGCGGCCGACGCGCTGGCGCGCGTCGAGGATCGACTCCACCGCGCTCTCGCCGACCCCCTTCACCGCGCCCAGGCCGAAGCGGATGTTCGGGCCGACCACGGTGAAATACATGCGCGACTCGTTCACGTCGGGCGGCAGCACCTCGATGCCCATCTGCTTCGCCTCGCCGATGAACTTCACCACCGCGTCGGTGCGGTCCATTTCGGACGACATCAGCGCGGCCATGAAGTGCCGCGGGTAATGCACCTTCAGCCACGCCGTCTGGTACGCCACCAGGGCGTAGGCGACGGAATGCGATTTGTTGAAGCCGTAGCGGGCGAACGGCTCGATGTAGTCGAAGATCTCGTTCGCTTTCTTCTTGTCGTAGCCGTTCGCGACCGCGCCGAGCACGAAGCCGCCGCGCTCCTTGGCCATGACCTCGGCGTCCTTCTTGCCCATTGCCTTGCGGAGCAGGTCGGCCTGGCCGAGCGAGTAGTTCGCAACCTTCTGCGCGATCTGCATGACCTGCTCCTGGTAGACGATGACGCCGTACGTCTCCTCGAGCACTTCCTTCATGGCCGGCACGAGGTACTTCACCGCCTTGCCGTTCTTGCGCTTCACGTACTCGTCCACCATGCCGGCGTCGAGCGCGCCGGGGCGGTAGAGGGCGTTGAGGGCGGCCAGGTCCTCGAACTGGGTCGGGCGCGCCTTGCGCAGCAGGTCCACCATGCCGCCCGACTCGAACTGGAACACTCCCTTGGTGCGTCCCTCCTGGAAGAGACGGAAGACTTCCGGATCGTCCAGCGGGATGGCGTCGATGTCGATGTCCACGCCGTCGACCTGCTTGGCCGACTTGACCGCGTCGTCGATGACCGTCAGCGTGCGCAGGCCGAGGAAGTCCATCTTCACCAGGCCCATCTTCTCCACCACGCGCATGTCGAACTGCGTCACGATTTCATCGCGGTTCGTGCGGTAGAGCGGCACGTAGTTCGTGACCGGCTCGGGCGTGATGACCACGCCGGCGGCGTGCATGCCGGCGTGGCGGGAGAGCCCTTCCAGCTTCTCGCCGATCTCGACGATCTTCTTCACTTCCTCGTCGTTCTTGATGGCGTCGGCGAGCTGCGGCGAGTCCTTCTTCGCGTCGGTGAGCGTAACGCCGGGGCCGCCCGGGATCATCTTCGAGATCTTGTCGACGAAGGCGTACTGGTGGCCGAGGACGCGGCCCACGTCGCGCACCACCGACTTGGCGGCCATCGTCCCGAAGGTGATGATCTGGGCGACGTTCTCGTGTCCATACATCTGGCGCACGTACTCGATGACCTCGCCGCGGCGGTTCATGCAGAAGTCGAGGTCGATGTCGGGCATCGAGATGCGCTCGGGATTGAGGAAGCGCTCGAAGAGGAGGTCGTAGTCGAGCGGGTCGACGTTGGTGATCTCCAGCGCGTACGCGACCAGCGAGCCGGCCGCGGAGCCGCGGCCCGGGCCGACCGGGATGCCGTGGTCCTTCGCGTATTTGATGAAGTCCCAGACCACCAGGAAGTAGCCGGGAAACTGCATGTTGCGGATGATCTCGATCTCGCGCTCGAGGCGGTCCCAGTACTCCTTCACCTCGTGCTTTTTCAGCCTGGCGGCGAAGAGGTGGGCCATGGCGTTGAGGCGCTTCTCCAGCCCTTTGCGCGCCACCTTGGCGAAGTGGTCGGCGAGCGTGGAGCCCTCGGGCACCGGGAACTTGGGGAGGTGATGTCCCTTCACGTCGAGCGAGAGGTTGACGCGCTCGGCGATGCGCAGTGTGTTCTCGGCGGCCTGCGGGTAGTCGGCGAAGACGCGGCGCATCTCGTCCGCGCCCTTGACGTAGAAGTCGTCCGAGTAGAACTTCATCCGCTTCTCGTCGCCGAGGGTCTTGCCGGTGCCGATGCAGAGCAGGACCTCGTGCGCGAAGGCGTCCGATTTGTCGAGGTAGTGGGAGTCGTTGGTGCCGACGAGCTGCAGCCCGACTTCGTCGCCGAGCTTCGCCATCATCGGCACGATCTTCTGCTGGTCGGGGATGCCGTGGTCCTGGATCTCGAGGAAGAAGTTCTCGGGACCGAGGATCTCGCGGTACGCCAGGGCGGCGTCTTTGGCCTTCTGCCAGTTCCCCCCCGCGAGCGCCTGCGAGACTTCGCCCTTGAGGCAGGAGGAGAGGACGATCAGCCCCTCGCGATGCTCGCGCAGGAGCTCTTTGTCGATGCGCGGCTTGTAGTAGAAGCCCTCGGTGTACCCGGCGCTGACGAGCTTGACCAGGTTCTTGTAGCCGACGTCGTTCTGGGCCAGGACGATGAGGTGGTTGTTGGCCCCGGCGTCGGCCTGCCCGTCCTCGACGCCCGCCTTGTCGAAGCGCGAGCCGTAGGCCACGTACATCTCGCAGCCGATGATCGGCTTCACCCCCTCCTTCTTCATGGCGTTGTAGAACTCGACCGCCCCGAACATGTTGCCGTGGTCGGTGATGGCACACGCGGGCATGCCCTGCTTGGCCACGCGCTTGGCGAGCGCCTCGGGGCGGGAGGCCCCGTCGAGGAGTGAGTATTCGGTGTGGAGATGGAGGTGGACGAAGGACATACGGGCCGGCCGCCAGTGTGCAGCACGGACGGCGGGATTGGCACACGAGCGTGTGCAGTGCGAGAGAGGCTCAGCGGGAGACTCTACCGATGGTGGACCGCCGGCGTCCCGCCGGCTGTCTCCGCGGGCGTCTCGCCCGCGCCCCCGCGAGTGGCGGCGGGACGCCGCCACAGACAGCCGGCGGGACGCCGGCGGTCCACTGATGTCCCGTTCGCTGCATCCCTCCTCCCCTTCCCTGCTTTTCGCGCGACCTCCGCGCGCTCCGCGTCCATCGTGTGCAGCGAAGGAGAACGCACATGAGAAAACTCACCGCCGTCCTGCTGTTGCTGGTCGCCTCCGCACTGTGCGCCGAGGAGAAAAACTACACGCGCAACGTGGCCATCGTCCTCTACCCAAACGTGCAGCCGCTCGACTGGACCGGGCCGTACGAGGTCTACAAGGACGCCGCGAACTTCGGCTCCGCGAACGGCAAGCGCGCGTTCAACGTCTACACGGTCTCGAAGGAAAAACGCGTGAATGGACAGGGGCTGCAGCTCGAGGCCGACTACACGATCAAGGACGCGCCCAAGCCCGACATCGTGGTGTTCCCCGGCGGACCGGCGTCGACGGAGATCAATGACGACCCCGAGTTCTTCGCCTGGGCAAAGAACGCCGCCACGGAAGCGGAGATCGCGCAGTCGGTCTGCACCGGCGCGTTCGTCCTCGGCAAGGCCGGCCTCCTCGACGGACTCCCCGTGACCACGTTCTACGGCGCGATCGAGGAGCTGCGCCGCAGCTTCCCCAAAGCGGACGTGCAGGACGGCCGCCGCTACGTCGACAACGGCCACATCGTCACCACGGCCGGCATCTCCGCGGGCATCGACGGCTCGCTGCACGTCGTGGCCCGCCTCCTCGGCCGCCGCGTCGCCGACCAGACCGCCCGCTACATGGAGTACCACTGGACGCCGGAGTCCTATCTCGCACGCGCCTACCAGTACCTGAACCCCAGCACCGACGAGCGCGGACGTCTCGTGCAGTCCGCGTCGCTGCGCATCGAGGAGAAGGACTTCCCCGGCGCGATCGCCCTCTACCGGCAGGCGCTCGAGCGCGACCGCAGCGACGGCTCCACCTGGTACGTGCTCGGCGAGACGCTGCACGGCGCCAAGCAGTACGACGAGGCGGCGCAGGCCTTCCTCACCGCCGCGAACGGCGCGGAAGGATTCCGCCTGCAGCAGTCGCTCTACAACGCCGCCTGCTCGTTTGCGCAGGGCGGACGGCTGGACGAAGGCTTGGACTCGCTCCGGAAAGCGTACGCGGCGGGACTCCGCGACCGGAATGCCGTGAGCAACGATCCCGACCTCGCGCCGTTGAAGAATCACCCGAAGCTGGCCACGGTGCTCGCGGCGGCGAAGTAGGAGCGGCGGGGACGGGCTGAAGCCCGTCCCACGTTGCCCACACCTTTTCGTCTTCACCAGCCACTTCTTCCGAAGCTGCAGCTCAGTCCACCCGCACCAGACCGCGGCGGATTGCCGACGTCGCCGCCTCGGTGCGGTCGCTGACGCCGAGCTTCACCAGGATCCGTTTGATGTGTCCCTTCACCGTCTCCTCGGTGATCTGCAGGGCGCGGGCGATTGCGCGGTTGCGGGCGCCGTGGACGAGGTGCTCGAGCACCTGCTGCTCCCGCGCCGTCAGGCGCGTCCAGTGCGCCGACTCGGCGAGCGTGGTCTGCGTCTCGGCGGAGAGGTAGCGCCGCCCCGAGTGCACCGTGCGGACGGCGCCGACGATCTCCGCCGCGTCGGCGTACTTCATCACGTATCCCTGCGCGCCCGCCGCGAGCGCGCGGTCCACGTCCGTGTCGCTGCCGTAGTTCGTCAGCACCACCGCCTTGCAGCCCGGTTGCGTCCGGGCCAGTTCCTGGATCACGTCGATGCCCGAGCGGCCGTGCAGGCGCAGGTCGACCGTGGCCACGTCGCAGGCCGTCGAGCTGCCGAGAGTGATCGCGGTCTCGACGTCGTCCGCCTCCCCCACCACTTCAATGTCGCGATGCGCGGAAAAGAGGGACCGCAGGCCGTGCCGGATCACCGAATGGTCGTCGACGATCAGCACGCGGATGGGATGGGTCATGGGAAGGGGGATCTCCGCCGTCCACGGTAACAGAGTGCGCAACCCCTCGAATGGGGCGCAGCGGAAAAGAGACTGCCCGATAGCCTGCCCGCTCCATGAACAGGTCGACCCGCTCCCCTCCGCAGCTCCGCCGCCGCGCCCGCCATTCATCCCCGGAGGAGACCCAATGAAGGCAATGTCATCGCAGACGAAGTTGCTGTACACCGTGCTCGCGGCGCTCGTGCTGGCCGTGCCCGCGCTCGCGCAGACGGAGGCCGCGACCGCGGCCGTCGTCGACGGGAAACGCATCACGATCGCCGACGTCGACCGTACCATTGAGGCCAGGTTGCGGCCGCTGCAGGAGCAGATCTACGCGCTGCGCAAGGGCGCGCTGGAGAACCTCATCGTCACCGCGGTCCTCGAGCGCGAGGCGGCACAGCGGAAGATCACCGTGGCCCAGCTCCGCAAAGAGCTGTCCGCGGGCACGTTCGAGATCCCGTCAGCGGACATCGAGAGAACGCTGCAGGAGCATCTCGAGTCATTCGCCGGCATGAGCCCGGACGAAGTGCGCGAGCGCGTGCGCATCGACCTTGAGTCGCAGGAGCGCATGCGCCAGTATCGGGAGCGCGTGGCGCGCCTCCAGGAGCAGTCCGGCGTGCAGGTGCTCCTCGGCGAGCCGACCGTGTCCGTGTCGGTGGCGGGCCTGGAGCGCATGGCCAAGGGGAATCCCGACGCGCGCATCACGCTCGTCGAGTTCGCCGATTTCCAGTGCCCCTACTGCCGCGGCGCCAGCAAGACCGTGGAGGAAGTGCTGGCGCGCTACAAGGACGACGTGCGGGTGGTGTTCCGCCACCTGCCGCTGAACAACCACGCGCAGGCGTTCGACGCGGCGCGCGCGGCGTACTGCGCCTCCGAGCAGAGCCGCTTCTGGGAGTATCACGACGCGCTGTTCGAGGCCGACTCGCTGTCCGGCGAGCGCCTGAGCGGCATCGCCACGGAGGTCGGGCTCGAGCCGAAGGCCTTCGCGAGCTGCATCGGCGCGGAGCGCTCCCGCACCGCGGTCATGACCGACCTGCAGGAGGCGCGGCGTCTCGGCATCAGCGGCACCCCCGCCTTCATCGTCAACGGCGTGCTCCTCACCGGCGCCGTGCCGCTCGAAGAGCTACAGCGGCTGCTCGACCGCCAGCTCGCGGCCATCCCCTCCCGCCTCGCCTCCATCCGCTGAGCAACGACCCTTCGAAAGGAACGACCATGAAACGAACGATGCAATCGTTGTGTGTCCTCGTGTTTCTCGCGACCGCGGCGTATGCCGGGCCGCGTCTCGAGCCGCGCCGCGACGTGCGCCCCGCCGCCGCCGGCGCCGCGGCCACCGTCCGCGCCGCGTACGACAACTTCGCGCGCTACAACCGCGCCGCGCTCTATCAGGAGACCGGCCACCTCGACAGCGCAAACGCGCGGGCGATCGACTTCGAGATCCAGAATCTCCGGACGGGCGACGTCCGCGAGATCCTGAACGTCCCGCAGAGCGAGCTGATGACGCTCCCCACCGGGGAGATCGTCCTGGGCACGCTGACGACGCATTCGTTCGAGGCGGGCGGCAAAGGCGTCACGTATCCGGCCGCGTGGACGCCCGGCCGCTATTCGTCGTCGTACGACCGGCAGTGGACGGTCGGCCAGGTACTGGCGCTCTATCCCGACAAGTACTTCGACGTCCGCGAGTACGCGGCGTACGACGTGATGGTGTCGTACGAGGGGAAGAGCCGCACGTACAAGGCCCTGGCGCTTTTCCACAACAAGTTCGACGAGGCCCTGGGCAAGGCCGACTACTGGGATACCGTGGTCGGCTTCGGGGGGATCGTGACCGAGCTCGCGCGCGAAACGCGTCCGGCCTACGAGGTCGAGCCGGCACGGGTGGCCGCGGGCGGCGGGCGTTTCCGTCCCCGCGTGAACGACGTCATCGGACCGATGCAGACGTACCACAATCACAATCGGGACTGGCACGACACCGGTGAGCACGGCGTCCTCTTTCACTGGCAGACCGCCTGCCGCGAGTTGCCGCAGAACCAGCAGCGGTGCGAGGTGCTGACCACGAGTCCTTCGTGGCTCGAGAACGGCGTCGTGAACAGCTTGCGCTATCACGTCGGGAAAGCCGACCGCGACCTGCAGGGCAGCACCGGTTCACGCGGCACCACCATCAACTGCCATACGGCAGTGGCAGCCGCCTTTCACTTCTGCTGGTCCCCGGAATGCGGCATTGAGCTCGGTCTCTCCTCGTCGCGGAGCGGAGCGGAAGTCAGCGTCAGCTTCAAGAACGGCGATCTCTGGAACGACAAGTGGGGTCACGCGAACACGTGCAACATCCCCTCGGAGATCACCTGGTACGATCCGCCCCCCGGCTGCATCACCTACAACGATGGCTTCACCGAGGGCAACACGCAGGCGATGGAAGATCCGCCGTGCTCCTCGCCGATCCTCATCGACATCGACGGGAACGGCTTCCAGCTCACGAGCGCCGCAAACGGCGTGGACTTCGACCTGAACAGCGACGGCACGGCGGAAGGGCTGTCGTGGACCGCGGCCGGCGTCGATGACGCGTTCCTCGTCCTCGACCGCAACGGCAACGGCCGCATCGACAACGGCCGCGAGCTCTTCGGCAACTTCACGCCGCAGCCGAAGACCGATGAGCCACATGGCTACATCGCCCTCGGCGCATACGACCACGCGTCGGAAGGCGGCAACGGCGACCAGGTCATCGACAGCCGCGATCCCATCTTCGCCTCGCTGCGTCTCTGGCGCGACGCGAACCACAACGGCCTCTCCGAGCCGGACGAGCTGCGCACGCTGCAGAGCGCCGGAGTCGAGGGACTGCGGGTCGACTACAAGGACTCGAAGCGCACCGACGAGTACGGAAACCTGTTCCGCTATCGCGCCAAGGTGGAAGGGAGCAAGGGCTCCGACGTGGCGCGCTGGAGCTGGGACGTCTTCTTCCTTCTGAAGTAGCTGTCTGGAGTGCGGCAGCGATCGGCTGCCGCTCTCTATGCGGCAGCCGCAGCTGCCGCGGGCGGGCGGGAGGCTGGCGCCTCCCGCATTGAGAGCGGCAGCTGATCGCTGCCGCACTCCAGATCACGTGGGGACTTCGACCGCGACCTCCAGGCCACCCTCCGGGAGGACGCGCGTGGTGAGCGCCGCGCCGATGCCTTCCGCCCGCTCGCGCATCCCGCGCACGCCGAGGCCGGCCACGGAATCATCCGATGCGCCGCCGTCGTCGCGCACGGTGAGCGTAGCCGCCCCGGGCGCGTACTCGAGCGTCAGGGCGATGCGGCTCGCACGCGCGTGGCGGAGCGCGTTCGTGACCGCTTCCTGCGCGATGCGCAAGAGATGGTGCTCGTACTCCTCGGTGCGCAGCCGGCGCGGCGTGCCGGTGACGATCACCGAGCCCTCCACCGGAAGGCCGTGCGTCATCATCTCCATCATCCCTTGCAACGCCTGACCGAGGTCGCGTCCCTCGAGCGAGGCCGAACGGAGGTTGAGCAGCGCGCGCCGCGCATCGAGCTGCGAGGAGTGAATGACCCGCTTGGCCGTGCGCAGGTGATCGGACCAGCGCTCCCGATCGCTCGCGCTGGCGAAGGCGCTCTCGATGTGCAGCGCCACGCCGGTGAGCCCCTGCGCCAGGGTGTCGTGCAGCTCGAGCGCGATGCGCCGGCGCTCCGCGTCCACCGCCTCGTGACGCAGGCGCAGGCTGCGCATGCGCCGGGAATGGACGAAGAAAATGAGCGCCGCGAGGGCGGCGGCGCAGAGCACCAGGAACGTCCCGGTCTCGTAGAAGACCGGCAGCCGCCGCACGCTCAGCGGCGCGAGCAGCGCCCGCGGTGACCCGAGGCCGTCCGTGGCCTCGACGTGGAACCGGTAGCGGCCGGGCGGGAGGTTCGTGTACTCGGCCACGCGGCGGTCGCCCGCTTCGACCCAGTCGTCGTCGTAGCCCTCGAGGCGGTAGCGGAAGCGGATGCGCTTCGGCGCGACGAAGACCGGCACGGTGTAGCGCACCTCGAGCCGGTCGTGCGGCTTGCGCAGCACCGCCGCCCCGGTCTGCACGGCCGCGTTGACGCGCGTCTCCTCGATGCGCGGCGCGAAGCGGAGCGCCCGTGGGGCGGCCACCGGCTGGACGACGGCGATGCCGCGCGTCGTGGCGATCCAGATGCTGCCGTCCCGCCGCTGCCAGCTCCCCGGAAACGTCCCGTTGACCGGCTCGCCGGGCGGCATGCCGTCCTCGATGCCGAAGAGGAGCGGATCGAACGATTTCGCGCGGCCGGTCATGACCGCATCGAGGTCGCTCCGCCGGATCCGGAACACGCCCGCGCCCGAGGCCATCCAGAGCGCGCCGTCGCGGTCGTCCTGGATGTGCAGGACCGTCCCGCGCGGCAGGCCGTGCTCGCGCGTGTAGCGGAACAGACCGCGCGGTCCGAGGCGATAGACGCCGCCGCGCGTGCCGAACCACAGCTCGCGCTGCCGGTCCTCGTGAATGCAGAAGGTCCGCTCGGGCGGCAGTTGCCGCCCGTCGCTGACGGTGGTGAAGCGCCCTCCCTCGAGCACCGTCAGGCCGCCGCCCGACCCGCTGGCGGCCCAGATGCGGCCGCGGTGGTCCTGGCGCAGGGCGATGACGAGATCGCCCTGCAGGCCGTCCTTTTTGCCGTAGGTCGCGGTGACGGCCCCTCCACTCAGCCGCGCCAGGCCGGAGGCCGTGCCGATCCAGAGCGTGCCGGCGCGGTCGAGCAGCAGCGCGTAGACGACGTCGTCCGGCAGCCCGTCGCTCTTGCGGAACGTCGTGACGCCGTCGCGGCCGAGGCGGACCACACCGCGGCCGTACGTGCCGGCCCATACCGCGTCGCCGTCCGCTACCACCGAGGTGATGAACCCTTCGTGCAGGCCCGTCGAGGCGGCAACGCGCGTCCAGCGGCCGTTGGCGTAGCGGTTCAGTCCCTGGTCCGTGGCGGCCCACATCACGCCGTCCGGCGCCTCGGAGACGCTCCACACGGTGCTGTTCGACAGTCCCTCGTGCGCGGTGTGCGTGACGACGAAGCCGTCGTGGAACTGGTTCACGCCGCCGACGTGGGTCCCCACCCACAAGGCGCCGTCGACATCCTCGTAGATCGTGTCGATGAAGTCGTGCGACAGCCCGTCTTTCTCGCGGAAGCGCGACAGCTCTCCCCGGCTCCAGCGCCACAGGCCGGTGCGCGTGCCGATCCAGAGGGAGCCGTGGCGGTCGCGGGTGACGGCCCAGACTTCTTCTTTGTCGAGATCCGGCACGGGACGCGTGACGCGTGCGCCGTCGTAGCGGCGGAGCCCCGCGCCTCCCATCCACACTTCGCCGCCGCCGCCGCCCGGCACGGCGTAGAGCGAATAGACGGCGCCGTCGCCCCCCTCGATGCGCTCCGTCCGTCCGGCGCGATGGCGATAGAGGCCGTCGCCGCCGCCGATCCACAGCGTGCCGGCATCGGCGGCCAGCGCGTAGACACTCTCCGGTCCCGCCTCGTCGCGCAAGGCGCGGCCGTTGGCGTAGCGGAACAGGCCGCCGATGGCGCAGCCGATCCAGAGCACTCCCGGCTCCCCCGTCTCGCGGATGGCGAACACGCCGCGCAGGTCCTGAGTCCCGGGCAAGGCCTGGAAGCGCCCCTGGCGATACGAGACGACGCCGCGCGCGGTGCCGATCCAGAGCGTGCCGGCGCGGTCGCGATAGAGAGAGGTGACGTTGTGCGCCGTGAGCTGCGGCACGGTGGAGGAGTCGTAGACCGTGAAGCGCGCGCCGTCGAAGCGCACCAGCCCTTCCTGGGTACCGAACCAGAGGAAGCCGTCCGCCGTCTGGGCGATAGTCTGGACCGAGTCCTGCGGGAGGCCGTCTTCCACCGTCCAGGCGCGGCGGACGTATTGACTCACCGTCCGCGCGGGATCGAGGGCCCGGGCCACGGAAGGAGCCCAGAGCAAGGCCAGACACAGCACGATCCACGGACTCCGAATTGCGGGCGGCACTGCGTCTCTCCTGACGGCCGCAAGTTAGCACGGGGAGTGGTTGTGTCCGGGGAGCGACGTTACGATTTCCTACGCCGCGTTGCCCATCATTCCATCTCCGCGAATGCTGGGATTTGCTCCGCTGAAGCGCGTCCTACGTCGCCCACACCTTTTTCGTCTTCACCAGCCACTTCTTCCGCTCGTCGAAGCCGATCAGCCCTCCGTTGATGCGTTTGGTGATGGTGGCGATGTCGTCCTGGTCCGCGAATTTGTTGCAGTTCTTGTCGGTCCACTCCTCGGCGGCGATGCAGAGGGACCAGGCGGGATCGGACGCCAGTGCCGGGTCGCCGACGAGATCGCAGCCGAGGCGCGTGCCGTAGCGGGCGTACGATTCGCGTCCGGTGATCTGCAGGAGGCCGCGGCCGATGTAGCGCCAGCCGTCATCGGGATCGCTGTTGCCCATCCGTCCGCCGTAGACCTTGTTCGCCAGCGCCTGCGGGTTCTTCTCGAACGGCCGCGCGGACTCGAGGGTTGGGAAGCGCTTCGGCCAGATGACCATCAGCCGCTTGGCGGTGTAGCTCAGGTTCTCCTCGATGATGCACAGCCCGCCGCTCTCGTGGAGCACCTGGGCCATGAAGTGCGCGAGGCGCAGGGCGTTGTCGTTGATGCCGTACTTCGCGAACACCTCGTCCGCGTTCGCGAACGCGTCGCGGCAACGCGGCAAGGCACTCGGCGCAAGGAGCTGCAACTGCTCCGCCGTCAGGGGGATCATCGAAAACCTCCGTTGGGATGGATGGGGAGATTCTAACCTCTCTGGCCGTGCGCGGCGACGCCGCCGCAGAACGGGCATTCGGTACGGTGAGCGCGGCCGCTTCTTTCCATTGCCGGCGTTTGAGCGCGTATCGACTGAGAGCGATGGCTCGACTTCTTCGCCGAGGGGAGTCGAGACCTGCGCGACGCAGGGAGTGGCCATGGCGAACAATCCCTCGGACACCTGGCGATGCGCAACATCGTCAGCGGAAATTGGGCGGGCTGAAGCCGCGCCCTACGTTGAGCATGTTTCTCGCGATACGCATGCTCCACGTAGGACGGGCTTCAGCCCGTCCCACCTTCAGAGGTCCGTCAGTAGCTGACTTTCAGTTGATAGGTCGCTTTCGTCGACGAGTAGCGGTTGACGCGGATATAGACGTTCACGGCCGCGGAGCCGGTGTTGGTCCACGACGCCTGGTCCGCGGTCGTGCCGCCGTTGATCGACTTCGCCACCTCGGTGCCCGCCGCGTTGTAGAGGAACAGGTCGTAGTCCGCGGTGAGGCCGTCGAGCAGGGCGGTCACCGTGGCGCCGGCGGGGAGGCTCAGTCGGAAGTAGTCGTTGGCCGCGGTTTCGTTGACGAATGTCCCCGCGATCTGGTTGCAGCTCCCCGAGATCGCCTGCGGCGCGGAGGTACTGTCGTTCGGCTCCACGTCCGAGATCGAATTGCAGGCGGCGCCGGTCTGGTAGCTCCCCACCAGCGTCACGCCCGAATACGGGTCATCGCCGACGATCAGCACGTGCCAGGTGCCCGCCGACGGCGAGGCGAAGGTGCAGGTCTCGTTGTTGCCGCTCGCGAACGGACGGCAGTCGTACGTCGACATCGTCGGCGCGGAGCCGAAGCGCACGTAGAGGTCGGCGTCGCCGCTGCCGCCCGACATCTGGAACTGCAGGTTCGACGCGC
>DASPMO010000063.1:0-49122 GCA_035627015.1 Thermoanaerobaculia bacterium
TCGATTCGCTAAGTACTCCATTCGCTAAGTTCGGTTACAAAATGCGCGGCGGTGCGGTGCCAGTCCCCTCTCCCCACCGCAATGGGGAGAGGGCTAGGGTGAGGGGCTCCCCTTTCCCGAGCGCCACAACCCCTCACCCTGCCCCTCTCCCCACTGCGGTGGGGAGAGGGGACTGACCGCACGCTCTGTGATCGAACTTAGCGAATGGAGTACTGAGTCACCGACCACCGACAACAACCCCCGTCGCCACTCACCCCCCTCCGTCGCCATTCGTCACAGATCGACACCCCTCGCGCGCGCCGCTCCGCACACTGCGCGGCATGACACGCACACTCCTCCTCACTCTCTTCCTCCTGACGGCAGCGGCGCGGGCGGACGACATCGTCTCCGTCTCCGCGCTGGAGCCAGCGCCGGGGACGGAACTGCTGTTGAAGGCCTTCCTGATCGAGCTGCGCTCCGGCGCGCCGGCGGCGAGCCGTCGGGCTCCGGCTGCCACACCGTCAACTACTTGACTACCGGCGATACGGTCGGTGAGTGCTGCGGCACGATGGAAGAGATCGTCGCCTGCGCCGCGAAACTGCTCGAAGGCTACCAGGAAAGGAGATCCTGCATGCGTTTCCCCATCATCCTGCTGTTCTCATTCATCCTGACCCTCCCCTCCGCCACGCGCGAGATTCCCGACAAGGTGCGGGAGCTCCTGCCGCGGCACATCGCGCCGTCGCAGCTGCGCAGCGGGCGCGTCCTGCAGCCGGCCGCCGGCAGTGCGCTGCTCTTCGATGCCGTGGCCGTGGAGACGGTCAGCGGCGCCAAAGACGTCTTCTATCGGATCCCCGAGGGAGCGCTCACCGGGGAGCTCGCGTACACCTGGAGCTTCGACTGGAAGAACGGGACCTACCAGGTCGAGGACGTGACCTCCAACGCCACCTCCCTGCAGCCGTCCACCGACCCGAGTCTCTCGCCACCCGGCACCGGCACCATGTCCGGCGGCGGCGGCATGCGTCACTGGAGGAGCCGCGTCATCGTCACCCTTTTCCGGAAAGACGACGGCCCCGGCACCGCCTTCGGCGAGAAGCCGATGGCCCGCTATCACGCGCCCATCGAGTGGACCGACTGCGGTGACGGCCGCCCGCTGCAATGGTGGCTGATGACCGGGACCTGCGTCGGCTGGACCTCGCCGTACGGCTTCGACAAGACCTTTCAGTTCCGCGCCGCGGAGTGCCGGCGCCGGATCATCACGCAGAGCGCCCGGCGGATCGAGGTCGAGCGCTACGGGCGCTGGAACCTGAACGTGAAGACCGACGACAATCCGCAATGGGTGACCGCCGGCGTGCTCTCCTTCTTCTTCTACCAGCTCGCCGGCGAGGTCAACGACGCGCAGATCCCGATGGGAGCCCTCATGTGGGAGGACGTGCCGAACGGGCCGGGAGCGGACTGGATCGACGCCCGGCAGATCTACATCGGCGTCATGAGGGAAGCACCCATCCTGCTCGATCCGACGACGTCGTGGGCCTGCCCGGGGGCAACCAGCGGCGAGTCGGCGGGGACGACCGGCAGCGGCACCAGCGGCGCCGAGATGGAAGTCAATCCCACCGGCACCGGCGACACCGAGGGAGGAGAAGCGTGCCACGAAGTGATCCGCGGCGAGACCAACGAAGTGGCGGGCACGTGCTGCGGCACGACGATGGAGGAGATCATCGCCTGCGCGGCCAAGTTCCAGTGACGCCGCCGCGGCGGCGTTGCTGGTTGCTGGTTGCTGGTTCGTGGCGGCTCCTCGAGAAACCACCACGAACACAGCAACCAGCAACCCAGCAACCCTCCTGGGGATCATCTCCTCGGGGACGTGCTGCGGCGCCTGCCGCGCTACGCGGCCCTCGACCTGGTCATCTACGCGCTGATCGTCGCCGCCGCGTACGCGCTGCGCTCGCACTTTCTGCTGCGGGAGCGCGAGCGCGCCGCGGCGGCGCTGGAGGCCGACGTCCGGCGCGCCGAGGTCGAGCTCCTGCGCCACTCAAGCCGGTGCGGCGCGAGCGCTTCGCCCAGGCCCTCGACCGCGCCCGCGAGACCCTTCAGGCGGACCGCGATGAGTGGCGCGAGCGGGCCGTGACGCTGGTGGCCGGCGAGAAGCCGCAGCGCGTGAACCGGATCGTCCTGCGCACCCGGAACCGCATCCTGCTCATCCCCGCGGAAAGCATCGACTGGATCGAGGCCGCCGGCAACTACGCGCGCGTCCACATCGGCGCCGAGGCGGACCTGATCCGCGAGACGATGAGCACCGTCGAGGCGCGGCTCGACCCCTCATCTTCGTGCGCACCCACCGCCGCACCATCGTGAACGTCGAGCGCGTCCGCGAGGTCATGGCCATCGCCCGCGGGGAGTACGTGCTCGTGCTCCGGGACAACGTCACCCGCGTGCCACTCTCGCGCAGCTACCGCGCGCGCCTCGAGTTCCTGCTCGGGGAGCTGTAGGTCGGGGCACCGGTGTCGTGTGTCGGGATCCTCGATGTCTTGCGTCGGTGCGCCGATGTCGCAGGTCGGCGCACCGATGTCTTGCGTCGGTGCGCCGACGTCGTGCATCGGCCGCCCGACGTCGTGCATCGGCCGCCCCGATGTCGTGCATCGGCCGCCCGATGTCGTGCGTCGGGCGCCCGATGTCATGCGTCGGCGCGTCGATGTCGTGCCTTAAAGAATCCAGCAGGCGCATCTTGTAACACAAAAACCCTTGACGAAGCGGGCGCGAGCGCCTATATTGTGGGCACTGGGAACGCCCCGATCACCCGATCGATCCATCAGGGGCTCCAGTCGGCAAGCGCGGCGCGACAGATGGTTGTGTAGAGCCCATCGCGCCCTACGTGGAGTTGGCAGTACAGAGCGAAGCTCCTCCAGCACTTGTCTGTCCGTATATCCGGCCCGCGGGTATCCGTGCGCCGGTTCGCTCCCGGGCTCCGGATCTCGGGGATCACTGACCGAATCGACGGTCGTGTGGGCCAGACGTGCGTCGATTCACAACCGTCCCACTGAGGGACAGAGGAAGGATCACTATGTCTATCGTGAAAAGCTCCGCTGTCACAGCGGCGGGTGCGGTCTCGGAAAACGAAACCCCGATGCTCACACCCGAGGAATTCATCGAACAGGTGCGCGCGCTGCGCGCACGCGTTCCGGAGCTCGAGCCGCTGCCGAAGGAACGGCAGACCGAGTACTTGAAGCGCGTGGCGAAGCTCGACCCCGAGTTCACCCGCGAGGCCATCGGCGCCGTCGGCGCCTCGGAGGTGGTCCAGGTCGTCCTGGGCAACACGCCGGACGATCTGGTGCGGGCGGAGGATGAGATGAACCGCTGGTCGCTGGGGGAGAGCGAGCTGCGCTCGCTGCTCCACAGCGTCGCCACGGCCAACTTCGTCCGCCGCCAGCGGATCGGCCAGGCCGCGCTGGAGGCGTACGGCGTCAGCATCCGTCTGGCCAAACGTGAGGAGCACGCGCAACTGGTGCCGCACGTCCAGCAGATGCGCCGCCTGCGGAAGCTGAGCCGCCGCCGCCCCCGCGCCGCCGCGGAGCCGGAGCCGCAGCCGCAGCTCCCGCCGCCGCAGACGAAGCCCGTCTGATGCGATGACGCGGTAAACAGCAGTACCGGACCGGGCGTGCCGAAGCACGCCCGGTCCATTCGCGCGGGGTGAAGTACCATCTGCCCGTGGAGAGGCAAAACCATCGCGCGCAAAGCCGCCGCCGTCCGCTGAACGGCTCCCGCGATGCCATTGCGGCCGAAGAGGTGGCGGACGCGCGGGCTGCGACGCTGGCGGAACGAATCGAGGCGATGGTGGCACTGCTCGACAGCGCATACGAGCTCTGGGCCGCAAGGGGACTCGATGGTGACGAAGGACTTTGCCGATTTCCTGGCCTCACTCAACAGAGAAGGCGTGGCTTATGTCGTGATCGAGGGGATCGCGGTACTGGCCCACATCCCCTATCGGACCACTCGTGATCTCGACGTCCTGATTCAGCCGACGCTCGAGAACGCGGAAAAGGCGCGCCGTGCTGTCGGTGCGTGGGGCTCCTTCGAACCGGAGTACGAGCCCGCCGACTTCATTTCAGGCGACATCCTCTCGTTCGGCGGCCTTCTTCGTGTCGAGATCCACAGCCGCGTTCCCGGCGTGGAGTGGGAAGACGTCTGGAACGGCCGCGTAGAAAGCAAGTTTCTCGGAGTCCGTACGTCGTTCGCCGGCGTGAATGAGCTGATCCGGATGAAGCGCGCCACCGGCAACGCCGAAAAAGACCTGCCGGATGTCCTGCGGCTGGAAGCGTTGAGAAATCGCGAAAACAAGTCCTGAGGCCACCGGCATCACACGCCCATCCATCAACTTTTTGAACTCGCCGCTCCTCTCCCCGTGCAGGACAGATTGAAGTCCATCCCGCGGCGGCGGCGCGCGGTTGTAACGACGCAAGCAACGCGCAACACTTCGAGTGCATCGCCGTCACATCGCAACAGCGCGCGCGCGAACTGCACGCGACTCGCAGCACGTTCGTTGACGCTTCGTCACCGCCGCGCCCCTCGCGTGCGCCGCGCGCGCCTTTTCTTCAAAAAACAGAATGCCGCGCGGCACGCTCCCTCTGCGGCACCGTGGTTCATGGCTCGCAGCCTCTCCCCGCTCCAAGGAGACACAGAGCCATGAGATTTCGATTTACCGTCATCCTCACAATGATGCTGCTCGCGTCGCTCGCGGCGCAGGCAGCGACCACCGGCGGCCTGCTCGGCGTCGTCACCGACAGCACGGGCGCGGCGCTGCCCGGCGTCACGGTCACGGTCACGGGTACGAACCTCCAGGGATCGCGCACGGCCGTCACCAACACGTCGGGCGAGTATCAGATCCAGTTGCTGCCGCCCGGCAACTACCGCGTGGAATTCGCGCTGGAAGGCTTCGACGCCATCAGCCGCGAGAACGTCAAGGTCGCGCTGGACACGACCTCGAAGCTCGACGTCACGATGGCCATCGGCGTGATGGCCGAGGGCATCGTCGTCAGCGCGGATGCCGTGGTCGTCGATCCGACGCAGACCGCGGTGCAGCAGAACTTCGGCCAGCAGCACCTCAAGTACGCCACGATCGGCGCGAACGGGCGCTCGTACCAGAGCGTGCTGCAGCAGGCCGCGGGCGTGGCCGCGGTGCCCGGCTCGAGCGGCAACCCGAGCGTGATGGGCGCGAACCTCGGCCAGAACAACTACATGCTCGACGGCGTCAACACCACCGACCCCGTCACCCACACCCACGGCTCGAACCTCCCCTTCGACGCCATCCAGGAAGTCTCCACGCAGATCCTCGGCAAGGACGCCGAGTACGGCCGCGCCATCGGCGGCGTGGTGAACGTCGTCACCAAGTCGGGCGGCAACCAGTTCTCCGGCACCTTCGACGCGCGCCTCGGCAACGACCAGCTCGCGGAGTCGGGCGACCACTACGACGCCGAGTCGCAGGACTTCCAGAGCTTCAAGCCCGGCGCGACCCTGGGCGGCCCGGTGGTGCAGGACCGCGTCTGGTTCTTCGGCACGCTCGAGCGTCCCGACTCCGCCGTCACCGAGGGGCCGACCACGTACCGCCCCGACTTCACCATCCAGCCCGGCACGTTCACGTTCAAAGGGTGGAACTCGCTGTTCAAGCTCACGGCCACGCCGGCGGCCAATCACACGCTGTCGTTCCGCTACACGAACAACAACGCCACCATCACGAACGCCATCGGCACGGGCCAGGTCTCGCCGGAGGCGGACTACATCCAGGACCAGGAATCGTCGATCTACAACCTCGGCTACGACGCCGTGCTGACCCCGCAGTGGCTGGCCTCCGTGCAGGTCGGCGTGCGCCGCGGCTTCCTCGAGTCGGCGCCGAAGCAGGACGTCTCGCTGCCGTCGATCTACAACCAGACCTACGGCTACTACACGCAGAACTACTTCAACTGGCAGTACGGCGACCGCAACCGCGATGAGCTGATCGCCTCCACGACCTACTTCGCGGACTTCGCCGGCTCGCACACCTTCAAGGCCGGCCTGAACCTCGACCGCGCCACCTTCAAGAGCTTCAACAACTTCACCGGCATCGGCGCCTTCGACCAGTTCTGCACCGAGGACTTCGGCTTCGCCAGCGGCACCCAGTGCGGCGGCATCTACTACCACGCCGGCAACGACGAGAAGGACCTGCTCATCGTGACGTCCGTCGTTCCGGAGGAGACGTTCAAGAGCAACCTCGACGCGTATTACATCCAGGACGAGTGGCGCCCGGTCTCCAACCTCACCGCGCGCCTCGGCCTGCGCTACGACCACAGCAGCTTCGAGGTCGAAGAGAACGAGAACGCCCCCAGCCTGAGCAAGGTCCAGCCGCGCATCGGCCTGGCCTGGGACGTCTTCAACAACGCCAACACCGTGCTGCACGGCTTCTGGGGCGACGTGATGGACGACAACGGCCTGACGCTGGCGTCATTCGGCTCGCGCCTCGGCACGACCCTGAGCTTCTTCCTCTATGACCCCGAGACCGACGCGTACGACATCTACGCCGGCACGGCGGGCGGCGCCTCCGGCAACCAGTACGAGCCGGACCTGAAGCCGACCGTGTCGCGCGAGATGAACCTCGGCGTGACGCAGCGCGTGGGGCGCAACAGCTCGTTCGACCTGACCGGCGTCTGGCGCGAGTCGCGGAACATGTTCGAGGACTCGTGCATCGACGCCGACTGCGCGTTCTACGTGATGACCAACCGCCCGAACGGGCTGGACGTGCTGAAGAGCGAGTATCAGGGCGTCATCGCCAAGCTGGAGACGCGTCCCTACTCCTGGCTGAGCGGCCTGGTGAGCTACACCTGGTCCGAGTCGAAGGGCTCGGTGGAGTACACGCAGAACGCGGGCGCCGACTTTGACGAGTACCCGGCCCACTTCGCGAACCGCTACGGCTTCCTGACCGACGACGCGCGCCACCGCTTCAAGGCCTCGGGATTTGTGACCGCGCCGTTCGGCACGACGTTCGGCGTCGACTACATCTATCGCACGGGCGTGCCGGACAACGTGACCGCGTCGATCACGGGCGCGCCGGGCCAGCCGGCCAGCGGCGGGACGCTGTACATCATCCCGCGCGGCGAGCGCCGCCTCCCCTCCGCGCAGCAGCTCGACCTGCAGGTCGTGCACGAGCTCACCTTCGGCCGCATGCGCGTCGGCCTGATCGGCTCGATCTTCAACGTCTTCAGCAGCGAGACCGTGACGGACCTCGGCGGCAGCATCGGCGCCTACAGCGCCTGCACGACCGGCACGGTCGTCGACGCCAGGGACGCCGTGCAGGGCGACTGCGTCGCCAACCCCCTCTTCGGCCAGCTCGCCGGAGCCCCGGCCGCCCTCAAGGTGACCAGCAGCACCTTCAACCAGGCGCTCGACTGGCAGCAGCCGCGCCGCTACGAGGTGGGGGTGCGGTTCGAGTTCTGATTCCTTTCGCAGTGGTTGTGACGGAGCGCGGGCGAAAGCCCGCGCTCATTTTGTTGTAGGCGGATTACAATCCCGTCGCAAATCAAACAATCGAGGTTGTCCATGAGCAAGGCCATCGGCTTCATCATCGTCATCGCCATCCTGGCCGTAGTGGCGTACTCCGGTGTCGGCGGCAAAGTCGCGAACAAAATCACCGGCGATGCCTACGCCGACGCGGCCGGCCGCCGCACGACCGCGATCCTCAAAGACATGAGCGAGGGTCGCAACGCGGAGTCGCACCTCGGCGCGACGCTGTGGGCGCGGAACGTCCGATCGATGGATCAGGGTGAGCTCGACGCCGCCCACCGCGCCTTCCTCAACTTCCGAAGGCTGCGCAGTTTCGATGGACCGTTCCGCAGCCACCGCATCATTTCCTCCGAGGAAGTGCAGGGCGAGGCGGTGAAGACCGCGCTGGTCACGTTCGAAGTGGACGGGAAGACGCACCGCTGGCTCGTTCCCGAGAGCACGCAGATCCGCTGGGCACCCCGCTGATCCGACGGCGCGCGCTCGTGCGCGCGCCCTGCCCTCCCTCCCCCTTTTGTGAATATTTCCAGAAGGCAGGGTAGGAGTCCCTTCGCCGGCGTCACTCCTTATCGGGTCCGGCACAATCCATGTTCGAGCATGACTTCTTCATCAGCTACGCCCATCTGGACGATGAGGCGCTGATCGCGGGGGAACAGGGATGGATCTCGGAGCTGCACCGGCTCCTGGAGATCCGGGTGGGGCAGATGCGGGGGGAGAAGCCGAAGATCTGGCGCGACCTGAAGCTCCAGGGGAACGACATCTTCGCCGACACGATCGTCGAGCGCCTGCCGCGCATCGCGGCGCTGGTGTCGGTCCTCTCGCCGCGGTACGTGCAGTCGGAGTGGTGCAACCGCGAGCTGAAAGAGTTCTGCCGCGCCGCGGAGCGCTCTGGCGGCGTGCGCATCGGCGACAAGGCGCGCATCTTCAAAGTCGTCAAGACGCCGGTCAACCGCGAGAGGCTCCCCGAGGAAGTCCAGCCGATGCTCGGGTACGAGTTCTTCGTCTACGACGAGAGCGGGCGGCCGCGGGAGCTGTCGCAGGAGTACGGCGGCAAAGAGCGGGCCTTCCTGACGAAGCTCGACGATCTCGCCTACGACATCGCCCAGTTGCTCGACCTGATGTCCAGCGGGCAGGCCATCGAGGCCGTGCCCGCGACGAAAGGGACGCTCTTCCTCGCCGAGACGAGCTACGAGCTGCGCGAGCAGCGGGAGGAGATCAAGCGCGACCTGGTCCGCAACGGCTACGAAGTCCTGCCCGACCGCGCGCTCCCTCTCGTGGCCCCGGAGCTCGAGGCGCTCGTGCGCGAGCAGCTCGGCCGCAGCCAGGTGTCGATCCACCTCATCGGGCGCAACTACGGCATCGTGCCGGACGGGGCGACGCAGTCGATCGTCGAGCGGCAGCAGTCGCTGGCCTCGGAGCTCGCGTCCGGCAGCTCCCTGTCGAGCATCATCTGGCTCCCGCAGGGGCTGGAGATCGAGGACGAGCGCCAGCGGAAGTTCGTGCAGCACCTGCAGACCAGTCCCGCGGTGCACGCCGCCGCGGAACTGCTCGAAGTGCCGATCGAGGACCTGAAATCGATCATCTACCGGAAGCTCGCACCGCCGGCGCCGGCGGTCGTGAAAGCGGCCGCCGCGCCCGCGGAAGAGGAGCATCCCCGCCTCTACATCCTCTGCGACCAGGAGGACGTGGAGGCCATGCGGCCGCTCGAGGACTACCTCTTCGGGGCGGGCTTCGAGGTCATCCTCCCCTTCTTCGACGAAGACGAGGCGCAGGCCAGGCTCGAGCACGAGGAAAACCTCCGCTCCTCCGACGTGGTCCTGCTCTACTACGGCAAGGGCGACGAGCTGTGGCTGCGCCGCAAGCTGCGCGAGGTGCAGAAGAGCGCGGCCCTGGGGCGGGAGAAGCCGTGGCTCGGCCGCGGCATCTACGTCGGGGCGCCGGCCACGCCGCAGAAGCAGCGCTTCCGCACGCACGAGGCCATGCTCGTGCACGAGCCGCCGGCCGGCTTCGACCCCGCGGTGCTGGCCCCGCTGCTCGGCGCCATCGCGGCGGCGCGGGGAGCCTCGTCATGAGCGTCGCGCAGGACAGCTCCTCGCACATCGTCATGGCCCTCGATGCCACCGCGGACGTCAATCCGTTTCCCGGGCTGCGCCCGTTCGAGCCCGACGAGGACTATCTCTTCTTCGGACGCGAGCGCCAGACCGACGAGCTGCTGAAACGGCTGCGCACCACGCGCTTCCTCTCCATCCTCGGCCGCTCGGGCAGCGGCAAATCGTCGCTGGTCCGTTCCGGTCTCATTCCCAGCCTGCACGGCGGCGCGATGACGCGTGCCGGCTCGCACTGGCGCGTGGCCATCATGCGGCCCGGCGAGGATCCCATCGGCAACCTGGCCGCGGCGCTCGCCGCTCCCGAGGTGCTGGGCGGCGAAGATGATGCACGCCTGACGCGCGCCGTCTTCGAGACCACCCTGCACGCCAGCCGTCTCGGCCTCCTCGAATGCGTCCGCCAGTCGCGCGCCGACTGCAACGTCCTGGTCCTGGTCGACCAGTTCGAGGAGATCTTCCGCTACAAGCGCAGCCGGCGAGCCGGCGGTGCCGACGAAGCGGCGGCCTTCGTCAAGCTCCTCCTGGCGGCGCGCGAGAGCGAGCTGCCGGTCTACATCGCCATCACCATGCGCTCCGACTTCATCGGCGACTGCATGGAGTTCGGCACGCTGCCGGAAGTGGTCAACGAGGGGATCTACCTCGTGCCGCGAATGACGCGGGAGGAGCTGCGCTCGGCGATCACGGGCCCGGTGGCGGTCGGAGGAGCGACCATCGCACCGCGCCTGGTGTCGCGGCTCCTGAACGACGTCGGCGACGACCCCGACCAGCTCCCGATCCTGCAGCACGCGCTGATGCGGACGTGGGAGCGCTGGCAGGCCGGCCACGAGCCCGGCGAGCCGCTCGACCTCCGCCACTACGAGGACATCGGCACGATGCACGAGGCGCTGTCGCGGCACGCCGAGGAGGCCTTCGGCGAGCTCGATGCCGCCGGACAGCTGATCGCCGAGAAGATGTTCAAGGCGCTGACCGACAAGGCCTCCGATCCGCGCGGCGTGCGGCGTCCGGCGCCGGTCGGCGAGATCTGCGCGGTGGCGCATGCCAGCCTCGCGGACGTCACGCGCGTGGCGGAGAGCTTCCGCAGGGCCGGCCGCTCCTTCCTGATGCCGCCCCCGGAGGTGGAGCTCAAGGAGAGCTCGATCCTGGACATCTCCCACGAGAGCCTCATGCGCATCTGGGAGCGGCTGTCGCGGTGGGCGGACGACGAGGCGCGCTCCGGCCAGCTCTACCTCGACCTGGCCCAGGCCGCGCAGCGGCACGAGCGGGGCTTGATCGCGCTGTGGCGCGATCCGGAGCTGCAGTTCGCGCTCAGCTGGCGCGAGAAGGAGCAGCCCACGCCGGAGTGGGCGGAGCGCTACGACCCGTCGTTCGCGCGGGCCATGGCCTTCCTCGACGCCAGCCGGGAGGAGCGCGACCGCAAGGCGCAGGAGCGCGAGGCGCGCCGCCGGCGGGCGTTGTGGCTGGCGCGCGCCGTCATCGCCGTGCTGTCGATCGGCTTCCTGGCCATGGTGGCCCTCGGCTATACCGCCCTGCAGCAGAAGAAGGCTGCGCAGCTCGCCGAGCGCGACGCGGAGGAGAAGCTCGAACAGTTGCTCGCCGCGCACAAGCGCGTGCAGGTGGAGAAAGCCCGCACCGAGGCGGAGAAACGGCAGGCCGACGCGGCGCGCGCCGTGGCCGACCGCGAGCGCGAACGGGCCGAAGAGCAGCGCCTTCGCGCGGAGACGCAGTCGCAGATCGCCGTGCAGCAGAGCGAGCGCGCCAACAGCGAGCGGCAGCGCGCGGAGAGCGAGCAGCAGAAGGCGCTGGCGAACGAGCGCGAGGCACACGCCAGGACGAAGGAAGCGGACCTCGCCCGCGGCGAGGCGGTGGCGCAGAAGGAGCAGGCTGAGGAGCAGCGCACGCGCGCACAGATCCTGCGCCGCCTCTCCGCCTCGCGCGCGCTGGCCCTGACCTCGCGTGAGGCGCGCAACGTCGACCTGCGCCTCGTGCTCGAGGCCTGGCGCCTGAACCACGAGAACGGCGGCGATCCCGACGATCCCGAGCTCTTCGCGGCCATGCACGCGGTCGGCGCGCGCCATCCGGCGAACACCGTCCAGAAGCTGCCGCAGAAGAACGGCGCGCTGTCGATCGCACTCTCCCCCGACGGCCGCACCATCTTCGCGGGCGACGAGAGCGGCCGGATCTCCCGTCACGATCTCGAGCGCAATCAGTGGCTCGCGCCGAAACCGGTCGCGCAGCTGGCCGGGCCCGTGCGCGCGCTGGCGCTGCGGAACAACCTCCTCGTCGCCGGCCTGGATGGCGGGAAGATCGCCGTCTGGGACCTCGGCAAGGCCGGCGCGCCGCCGCAGGAGCTCGCCGCCGGCAGGGCGGCGGTGACGTCCCTCGCCTTCCAGCCCACGGGATCGCTGCTCGCCGCCGGAAATCTCGACGGCAGCGTGACGCTGCTCGATCCGCTCCAGCCGAATGCGCCGGTGACGTTGCGTGCCGCGGACAGTAAGAACGGCGTCCGCGCCGTGGCCTGGAGCGCCGACGGCAGGAGCGTCGCGGCCGGTCAGCGTTCCGGGGCCTTGCTGTGGGAGGTCGCGAAGCCGGACGCGCAGCCGCGCGGCGCCTGCAACGGCGACGTGCGCAGTCTGGCCTTCAAGCCCGACGGCACGGCGCTGCTCTGCGGGAAAGCGGACGGCCGCATCGTCGGCTGGCCGCTGCGGCAGGGGCGGGAGCTCACCTTCTCCGGCCACACCGCCAGCGTCAACTCGCTCCGCTTCAGCCCGCGCGGCGATACCCTGGCCTCCGGCAGCTCCGACGGCACGATCCGTCTGTGGCACATCGACCGGCCGGAGGCGCTTCCCACCGTCATCCCCCGCCAGGAGGGATGGGTCTGGGCCGTGGCGTGGAACGCCGACGGCAGCCGCGTGATCTCCGGCGGCAAAGAGCCGTCGATCCGCATCTCCTCGGCGCGCACGGACGTCCTGGCCGCCGACCTTTGCCGCACCAACGTCCCTCCGATCGCCGCAGAAACCTGGAGCCGCTACACCGATGAACCGTACCGCGAGACGAGCCCCTGCGCCGACCCGAGGCTGGGGTTGAAATGAAAAACGTGTCCCTCGAGCCCGGACCCGCTTCGCTGAATGTTGTCGGTGGCCGGTTCTCTGCGCTGCAGCGCGAAGAGGCGCAGACAACCGACAACCGACAACCGACAACATCGGCCCACCTGGTCGCGGTCTGCTTTGTCGTCGCGGTCCTCATCCTGTTTTTCCCGCACCTCGTGCAGGCGCAGAGCGCGTGCCCCGAGGCCCTGGCCGAAGCGCAGAAGTCCTACGACAGCGGCGACTTCGCGCAGGCGGTGAGCCTTCTCCGCGACCGCTGCCGCGGGAAGCTCTCGCGCACCGTGGCCGTGCAGGTGCAGTCGCTGCTGGCCCGGGCGCTGATGTACGACGAGCGGCCGGACGAAGCGCGGAAAGAGATTTCCCGGCTGCTCCGCCTGGAGCCGGGCTTCGACGACGACGCCGGCTCCGCGCGCTTCGGCGCGCTGATCGCCGAGGTGCGCCGGGAGGAACAGACCACCCAGGTCACCTCCGTGTCGAAGACCAGCGAGAGCGTGCGCGAGGCGCCGGCCACGGTGGTCATCGTCACCGGCGAGGAGATCGCGCGCCGCGGCTATCTCGACCTCGAGCAGCTCCTGCATAACCTCCCCGGCTTCGACCTCAACCGCACCAACGGCGACATCTACTCGCATGTTTACCAGCGCGGCTACTACGACGAATTCAACAGCCGGCTCCTGCTACTGGTGGACGGCGTCGAGCAGAACGACCTGACCCAGGGGACGCAATACCTGTCGCGGCAATACCCGCTCACGAACATCGACCGGGTGGAGATCGTCTACGGCCCGGCCTCGACGATGTACGGCGCGAACGCGTACACCGGCGTGATCAGCGTCATCACTAAGGACGCCGCCGCGCTCGTCGGGGAGAATCAACGCTTCGGCCTGGCCGGCCACGCCACCGCCGGCGGCTACGGCAGTGGCGCCGTCGACCTGACCGCGGCCGGCAGCAATGGCGGCGGCACGGTCTCCTGGTCGGTGGCGGGGCGCTACCAGCAAGGCAAAGAGCGCGACCTCTCGGCCTTCGACAGCTGGGATTACACGTACCGCAATCTGAACTACGCGGCGCTGCCGACGCTGAGCGGCGTCAATGCCGCGGGGATCGCGATGGCCCGGCAGCTCGATCGCGACCTCATCGAGCAGCACGGCCTCGGGTTCAACGACCGGGCGAAGAACTGGGGCGTCAACGCCAAAGTCCAGGTCTCCAATCTGACGTTCGGCCTGCAGTCGTGGCGCAGCGAGGAGGGGGTGGCTTCCGGCTACGGCGCGAGCCTGTTCGGCGGCAGCAGCACCTACACGCCGGAACAGACCGCGCTCTATCTCCGCTATTCGCTCCGGCTGGCGACGGGCACGCTGAACGTCTTCACGCGCTATCTGCAATCGAGCATCGAGCAGGAGTCGTCGGCGTTCGATGCCATGGCCCTCTACGCGAACGGCATCCTTACCTCGCGCGACCTCTTTCCCCGGACGTGCGGCGCGGCGGTCTGCCCGCCCACTCCGGCCATCCTCTTCCGCATCAACGGCCGGGCTCTTTCGACGCAGGCCCGCGGCGAGGTGAGCATGGCCTGGCAGCCGACAGAGACGCTGAGCGGAGTGACCGGCGTCGAATTCGCGAAAAGCACGATCCAGAGCCAGTACGACCAGTTCGTCAACGGCGAGCCCGCCATCATTTCCGCGCACAACTACCACACCGATCTGGCGCTGTGGGGACAGGGCTCCTGGAAGCCGCTGCCGTCGCTTCGCTTCATCGCCGCGGGACGCCTCAGCCACAATGAATTGAACAACAGCGCCCGGAGCGAGATCTCCGGCTTCGGCTCTCTCTTCACGCCGCGGGTTGGAGTGGTCTATACGCCGGGACGCCGGCAGTTCGTCCTGAAGGCGATTTACTCGGAAGCGTTCAAGGATCCGACGGACACGGAGAAATTCGGCGGCTATGTCCTCCCCCGCGCGGTGTGGCAGTCGGCTCTCAATTTCGACCTGCGTCCGGAACGCGTGCGCAATGCCGAGGTGAGCGCGGGATGGGAGCCGAATGAGCGCACGGCCGTGCAGCTCTCCGCATACGAGGCGCGTTACCGCGGCGTGATCGCCATTACGCAGCTCCCCGCCTCGAGCAGCTGTCCCGCTCCGTGCCTGCGGAACCAGAACCGGGACGAGATTCACGTTCGCGGCCTGGAGGCGACGGCACGCCACAGGATCGCCGCCGCGGAGCTCTGGGCGAATTACACGCACGTGCAGCCGGTGCAGCACATCCCTTCCGTGGGGGCGGTGAGGGTCCCGAACATCGCCACGAATCAGGTCAACGCCGGCGCCGACGTCGACTGGCGACGGCTGACGGCGGCCGTCCGCGCGCATTACTCCGGCGTCCGCAGGATCGGCCGCGGCACGGCCTTCCTCAGCTTTCCCGACTACCTCGGCAACGAGGTGGAGGCGTATTCGACCACCGCGCTCGCGCTGACGTACCGCGACGTGCTGCCGAAAGTGGCCATTCAGGTTGCCGTCGACAACGTCTTCGACGAACAGTACTGGGCGGTCGGCTCCGAGACGCTGCCGAGCGTGCTGCAGAACGGCAGGACGGCCAGCGTGCGGGTCATTTATGGCGTGAAGTAAAAATGGCTTTATACTGAGCGTTCAGCAATTCATCCAAACAATCGGGTCCCACTCATGAGCATGCGCACTCGTGTTCTCTTGCGCGCCGTCGTGTTGTCGGCGCTGGCCACGGCTTCCTCCGTCGCATTCGGGGCGACGGTGACCTGGGACTACGGTGCCGGCCCCGGCCCCTTCAAGTACTTCTGGAGCTTCCCCGACAACTGGAGCAACAACGCGCTGCCCACCCCCAGCGATGACGTGATCATCACCACCGCCGGCGGTGTCGAGGTCGAGCTCGACATGGATGTGACTGTCAACAGCATCACGATCCAGAGTGGCGCGAAACTCTGGATCGGGCCAAACAAGGTTCTCACCGTGAACAACGCGAGCACCATCGACCCGACAGGCGTGCTGAAATTTCACGATCCATCCACTTACACCGGCGCCGGGAACCTGACTGTCAACGGAGGCATCCAGATTTTCGGCGGCACGCTCGGCGGCACCGGAACGCTGATCATCAACAGTGGCGCTTTCGTGAGTGTCTTTGCCGCCAACAACTCCTCGACCATCTCCCGCACCACGACCAATGCCGGCGCGCTCGTTTTCGAGCACATAGCCAGCAAGAGCCACTTCACCTTCAACGCCCCCTCGCTCACCAACACCGGCATCATCGACATCAAGGCCGACTACAACATCAACCCCGGCCTGGGCTCGCCCATCTGGAACAACAACAGCGGCGGCGTGATCCAGAAGAGTGTCCTCAGCGGCGTCACGGCGATCAACTTCCCAGTCAACAATGCCGCCGGGGCCACGATCCAGGCACAAACCGGCCACCTCTACCTCAATGGCGGCGGCATGGTCAGCGGCGCCTACTCGATCGATGCCGACAGCGAGCTCCGCCTCGGCCCCGCCCCAAACACGTTCACCATGAGCGGCGCGCCGACGGTCAACGGCGTCGGTAAGCTGCGCATCGTCGGGGCGACGCTCGATGTCGGCGCCGGCGTCGACGTCACCGTTCCCAACCTCGCCATCGATTCCGGGACGATCGCCGGACCCGGCGCCGTGCGCGTGAACGGTAAAT
The DNA here is from genome assembly GCA_035627015.1 of Thermoanaerobaculia bacterium. Taxonomy (GTDB): domain Bacteria; phylum Acidobacteriota; class Thermoanaerobaculia; order Gp7-AA8; family Gp7-AA8; genus QHVT01. Next base: position 16,370 of record DASPMO010000063.1, read on the forward strand.
TCACCTGGTCCGGCGGCAAGATTACCGGCAGCGGGCCGAGGGTGCTGAACAGCACGTCCGAGCCAACGATTCATTGTGACCCCGCCAACTGCGTGCTCGACGGCGCCACGCTCCAGCTTCAGGCCTCGGGCACGTACAGCGCCTCGAACAACACGCTGATCTTGTCCAACGGCGCCAACCTGCTCCTCGACCCCGGCAAGACTCTCAACGTCGACAGTGACGGCGACTTCTTGAACGGTGGCGGCGCCGCCAGCTCGATCGTCGTGGGCGGCACCATCCACAAAACAGTCACGTCCGGCCCGAGCGTTGTCGGCGTACCGGTGACGCTGTCGGGAGCCCTGGACGTCGACACCGGAACGCTGCAGTTCGCCGGCGGCGTCAGCGTCAATACCGGCGCAACCCTCGATCTCGCCGCGGCAACCACGCTCGAAGTCACCGGCGGCGAATTTCTCTTCAACTCCGGCCCGGTCTCGGTTCCGGGGAACGGCGACTTCAAGGTCAGCGCCGGGACGCTGCGCGTTCCGGCCGGCGTCACCGTCACCATGCCCAACGTGACGCTGCAGGGAAGCGGCGTCGTCGACGGCGGCGGCACGCTGGTCCTCTCCGGCACGAGCACCTGGGCGGGCGGCACGCTGAACGGCGGCCTGCAGAACGCCGGCACGCTGAACGTGAGCGGCAGCGTGACCGGCTCCGGCAGCATCGCCAACACCGGCACGCTGAACGCCCTCGGGAACCTCACCATCGCCACGGCGCTCGACAACAGCGGCCAGCTCGCCACCAGCAACACGCTGTCCCTGGCCGGCAGCGGCACGCACACCGGCTCCTTCACCGTCGCGGCACCCGGCGTCCTCTCCTTCTCGTCCGGCACGCACTCCGTGACCGGCGGCGGCTCGATCGGCGGCACGGGCACGCTGACCTTCAGCGGCGCCGCGGCCACCGTGGGCGTTCCGGTCAACGTCGGCGCGCTGAACGTCAGCGCCGGCGCGGCCGCGCTCAACGCCAACAGCGCCGCCGGCACCTTCACCATGACCGGCGGCACGCTGGCCGGCAATGGCGACGTCACCGTCACCGGGCCGTCGACGTGGAATGGCGGCACGCTGGCCGGCACCGGAACGTTCACGGTCGACAGCGGCGCCACGGTCACGATGCCCGGCACCGACGCCGTCACCCTGGCCCGTCCGCTGCTGAATCGCGGGACCATCGACTTCGCCGCGACGTCGAACGGCATGCTCATCGACGGCGTCGCGGTCGGCAACGACGGCACGGTCAACATCCTGTCGTCGCAGGGGATCACCGCCACCGCCGGGACGCCCCCCTTCGCCAATCTCGGGACGCTGAGGAAGACCGGCGACTCGGGCGCCATGCGGTTCGACGTGCCGCTCTCGAACGGCGGTCTGGTGCAGATCGAGACTGGCACGATGGAATTCGTGCAGTCCTATGCGCAGAGCGCCGGCACGACCACCGTCCTTTCCGGCGCGACGCTGAAGACCGCCACGCTCGCGCTCGACGGCGGCTCGCTCACCGGCAACGGCACGGTCGCGGGGACGGTCACCAGCCACGCCACCGTCTCGCCCGGCGCCTCGCCGGGCACGCTGACTATCAGCGGCGACTACGTGCAGGCGTCCGACGGCATGCTCCAGATCGAGCTCGGCGGCACCACGCAGTACGACCGCCTTCTCGTCGGCGGCAGCGTCACCCTCGACGGTACGCTCGACGTCACGACCACCAGCGGCTTCGCCCCCGCGGCGGGAAATGCGTTTCAGATCATGACCTTCGGCTCCCGGGTCGATCAGTCGACGTTCGCCGTCATGAACGGGCTGACCGGCTCCGGCGCCACGCTCGCGCCGGCGTTCAGCGCGACCGGTCTGCAGTTGCTGGCCAACCGGATCCCGGTGGCCGACGTCGGGGTCGCGGTGACCGGTCCCGCGTCCACGCTGGCCGGCACGCAGGTGATCTACACCGTCACGGTCTCGAACCACGGGCCGGATTCGGCCACCAACGTGGCCGTGACCGCAACGGCATCGCCCGGACTGACGTTCAGCGGAAACAGCGGCGCGTGCGCGGGGAGCTTCCCCTGCACCATTGCCACGCTGAGCCCCGGACAGTCCGCGACGATCCATACCGCATGGGACATCGCCCCCTCCGCGACCGGCGCGGTGCAGTTGACCGTAAAGGCCAGCGCGGCGGCGGACGCGAATCCGTCGAACGACAGCGCCTCCGCGAGCACGAGCATCGGCAACTGCCCGGCCATCATCATCGTCGCACCGGACGAGATGACCTCCGGTGCGACCGCCGAGGCTACCGCGACGCTCTTCGACGGCGCGGCGTACAGCTGGTCGATCGTCAACGGCACCATCGACAGCGGCAACGGTACGCCCGGCATTACCTTCACCGCCGGCGAGACCGGCACGACCATCCTGACGGTGCACGTCACCGGCGGCGGCTGCACGCTCGGCGCGACTTTCGAGGTGACGGTCGAGCCTCGCCGGACCTGCATCGGAACCGCGACGCCGACGGCGCCGGCGGACGGCACCGAGATCGCGGACGCCGCCGTCACCTTCGCCTGGAACGCCGTCGACGTCGCCAGCGGCTACCGTCTCTGGCTGCAGCAGGGCGATGCCCCGCCCGTGTCCCTCGGCACGACGCTCGAGCCGTCGCGGACCAGGATCATTCCGCCCGGCACCTACCGGTGGTCCGTCGAGACGTTGTTCGACGGCTGCGCGTCGCGCGAGTCGGAGCAGCGGGCCGTGACCATCCTCGAGGCGCAGGACTGCGCCAGCCGCGAAGCGCCCCAGTTGAGCGCGCCGGCGAACGAGACCCCGGTGGCGAACGCGGAGGTCGCCTTCCGCTGGAACGCTGTCCCCCAGGCCCTCGAATACGAGTTGTGGCTCGCGCCGGCGGGCGGCGTGCCGACGCTGATTCACACCACCGCCGACACGGCGCATGCCGCGGTCGTGCCGCCGGGACGCCTGGAGTGGTACGTGCGCGCGCTCTTCTCCGGCTGCGCCGCAACCGAGTCCGCCCATCGAGCCTTCAGCTACACGCCGCCGCGCGACTGCACCCACGAGCGGCCACTGCTCATCGCGCCGGTGGAAGGAGAGCGGCTCACGTCGCCCGTGTCGTTCGAGTGGACCGGCGTGTCCGGCTCGACGTCGTACGAGCTCTACGTCGATGGGGAACTGGCAGCGACCACGACCTCCCCGCGGGCTTCCGAACTTCCCGTGCCGCTGGGCGAGCGGCGCTGGCAGGTCCGCGCGCGCCTCGGCGAAGGTTGCGGCGCGGTCGACTCCGCGGAGAGCCGCCTGGTGGTCATTGCGCCGTCCCCCGCCTGCGCACCGCTCGAGGCCCCAGTCCTCAGCGCGCCGGCGCAGATCTCCTCCGGCACCGCCGGCCGGATCCAGTGGGCCTTCGTCGCCGGCGCCACGGCTTACATCGTCGAGATCTCCGCCGATCCGCGGTTCCCGCGGGAGTCGACGAGCACCGACATCGTCACCACGCGGCAACTGCCGTTCACCTTCACGAACCCCGGTGGCGCACCAATGGAGCGCTACGTGCGCGTACACGCGATCGACACGGACTGCATTCAGCCGGGGAGAGGAGCGTTCTCGCCGGTGGCGACGTTGTCCGTCCTGCCGCGCGCCGCGAGCGAGGGCGTGGCGCTGCTGACCGATCCGGCCGACGTCCCGTACACGCTGGGCATCGCCGCGGAGCGCGCGGGGCAGAGCTTCACCGCGACGCCCACGGTTCCGTGGATCTCGGTCACGCCGGCCAGCGGCATCGTGCCGCCCGGGGGGCAGACCCTGCGCGCGGTCGCGCACACCAAGGGGCTGCCGCCCGGCACGAGCACGGGCGGCGTCGAGATCACCACGAACGCGGCGGGCGTCGGCTTGAGGGCCATCGGCCCCTCCCCCATCACCGGCACGGTGCCGCTCCCGCTCAACAACATCCCGGGCGTCACCACCGCCCCCAAGAGCACCCCGCCACCCGACGCGCTGATCATCCCCGCCGTCGCCAGCGTGACCAATTTCATCGTCCGCTACCACTCGGACATCTGCGTCACCAACACGTCGGCCCAGGTGATGAAGTACGAGATCGACTTCGTGCCGAGCGGGCCCGCGGGCATGAGCCAGGGGCAGAAGACGAACGTCTCGCTCGAGCCGGGCGCCACGATGGCCATCAACGACATCGTGGCCACGTGGTTCGGCGGGCGGACGTCGACCGGCACGCTGGAGATCCGTCCCGTGACCGAGAGCGATACGTCGATCTCGAGCGCCACCGGCGTCGGGCTGGCGAACCGGACGACCTTCGCCTCGTCGCGCACGTTCAGCACCACGGCCGAGGGAGGGACGTACGGGCAGTACATCCCGGCCGTGCCGTACGCCAACTTCATCGCCAGAGGGAGCACCCTCTCCCTGCAGCACGTTGCACAGTCGGACAGGTACCGCACGAACCTCGGCCTGGTCGAGGGCTCCGGCGAGAAGGTCTCACTCGAGGTGCGCATCTTCGACGCGGCGGGCACGAAGCGGGCGGCCTTCCCGGTCGATCTGAACGGCGGAGAGCGCGCGCAGCTGAACGCCGTGCTCGCGGAGCACGGCCTGACCCTCGACGACGGCCGCATCGAGGTGGAGGTGACGTCCGGCGCCGGCAAGGTGACGGCGTACGCATCGGTCCTCGACAACGCCACCAACGACCCGCAGCTCGTGCCGCCGGTGACCCTCGACCGCGCGGGACACCGCAAATGGGTCGTGCCCGGTGTGGCCGATCTCGTCAGCGGCTCCGGTCACTGGCAGACGGACGTGCGGATCTTCAACGCCGGCACGGAGGCTGCCGATCTGACCCTCGCGTTCCATTCGATGAACGGCGGTCCGGCCACGACGCGGACGATCGCGCTGGCCGCGGGGGAAGTGCGGCAGTTCGACCGCGTGCTCTCGTTCTTCGGCATCTCCGGGGACGCCGGCGCGCTGCACGTGTCGAGCGCCGCCCCGGCGCAGGTGGTCGCCACCGCACGCACGTACCGGCAGACCGACGACGGAGCGTATGGACAATTCATCGCCGCGGTCACGCCCGAAGAGGCGGCGGCGGTCGGCTCACGCCCGCTGCAGATCCTGCAGATGGAGGAGTCGCCGCGCTTCAAATCGAACATCGGCTTCGCCGAGGTGAACGGGAAACCGGTGACGCTCGAGGTGGCCGTCTTCCAGCCCAACTCCAACGACCCGGCCATGCTGGAGGTGAACCTCGAGCCGAACGAGTTCCGCCAACTGAGCTCCCTCCTCGCCTCCCTCGGCCTGGGCGAGATGTACAACACCCGCATCAGCGTACGCGCCATCGCCGGCGAAGGCCGCGCCCTGGCCTACGGTTCCCTGATCGACCACAAGACGGGCGACCCGACATACATCCCGGGGCAATGAGGAGGGATTCGTTCTTTGACACGGCCGGCGGCCGTGCCGCCTGGCGTCCCCAACGGGATTCGAACCCGTGTTGTCGCCGTGAAAGGGCGATGTCCTAGGCCTCTAGACGATGGGGACGTGCTCGGTCGAAACGTTCCGCGCGCGTGGTGAGCCCGGTAGGGATCGAACCTACGACCAATTGGTTAAAAGCCAACTGCTCTACCACTGAGCTACGGGCCCGCGGCAACGGGTGGTCACGATACGGACCGCATCCGGTCCTGTCAACCACGGCCGAGGGGAACGCAACGGGAGTGCTCGTTATTCTGGAGTGCGGCAGCGCCAGCTGCCGCTTTCCATGCGGAGGCGCCAGCCTCCGCCCGCCCGCGGCAGCTGCGGCTGCCGCATAGAAAGCGGCAGCTGGCGCTGCCGCACTCCAGATCAGGGCCGCAGGTAGCGGCCGTCTTCGCGCTGGCGGAAGATCTCGCGGGTCTTCGAGTCGACGCGCCAGCGGCCGAGGAGGCGGGAGGCGCCGCCGCCGGCACAGGAGTGCCAGACCTCGAGGTTGTAGCCGACGTTGCGGTAGCCGCGGTTCTCCACGCGCACGCACTCGCTCGCGACGGGGTAATAGCGCGTCGAGCGGACGTAGTTGCGCAGCGTGGCCTCCGCTTCCTCGCCGCTGATCTCGCCGGTCCGGTCGGGACGCGGCACCACTCGCACCGGGGCCGGCTGCTGCGGCTGCGGACGCGGCTGCTCGACGACCACCGGCGGACGCTGCGCCGGCGGGCGCTGCACCGGGGGCGCGGGGCGGGTGGTGGTCGTGGCGGGCGTGGTAGTCGTGGCGGGCGGAGGCGTGGTCGCCGTATTCGGCGCGGGCGCCGCCATCGGCGGCTCCTGCGTGGTGGTGGTGGCGATCTCGAACGAATCGTCGGCCTCGCCGGGCGGCACTTCGATCAGCGTTGCCGACTGCGGCGGATCGGGCGCCTCGGCGATCGTCTCCGTCGCCGGCGCGGCCGGCCGCGGTTTCGCCTCCTCGCGTCCGAACGGCAGGCCCGCCAGGACCAGCCAGGCGACGAGGACGAGTCCCACGACGACCGCGGGAGCGATCCACCAGCGTGAAGACGTCCCCTCCTTGGCCATGGGACGGGCTGAAGCCCGTCCTACGTTCGGCGCGGGCGGCGCCAGCGCCACCGGCGTCCCGCACTTCGAACAGAACTGCGCGTCCGCTGGGAGCGCCGCGCCGCACTTTCTGCAGAAACCCATGTGGAAAGTACTGGCGAAATCCGTGCCCCCCTTGACAATCTACTACATCCGTCGTAGATTCTACTACGCGATGCGTATTCAACTCACGAAGTTCGAGCTCGAGATCATGGATGTCCTCTGGCGCCTCGAAGAGGCCTCGGTCCGCGAGGTGATGGACTCGCTCTCGGAGACGAAGCGTCCCGCCTACACGACCGTGCAGACCATCATCCAGCGCCTCGAACAGAAAGGCGCCGTCCGCCGCACGCGCAAGATCGGCAACGCGCTCATGTTCGAGCCCGCCGTCACCCGCACGTCCGCCTACCGCCGCGTCATCGACGAACTGCTCAGCCTCTTCGGCGGCTCGGCGCAGCCGGTCGTGGCGCACCTCCTCGAGAGCGGCAAGCTCACCCTCGAAGACCTCAAGGCGCTCGAAGAAGCCGAGGGAGCGAAGAAGAAGGGAACGAAATCGTGATCGGCGACATCGTCACGCACGTGCTCGTCTCCAGCACCATTCTCGCGATGGCCATGCTCGCGGCGACGTGGATCCGTCCGCTGACCGCGCGCACGCGCCACGCCATGCTCGTGGCGGGACTGCTCGCGCTGGCCCTTCCCGCGCCGCTCCTCACCAATCTGCTCGAGCGGAACGACCTCGCCCCGCTGCCGGTGATGACCAATGTGGTGACGGGCTTCAGCCCGGCGCTGGCCGCGGTTCCGAAGCCTTCCCGAGACGGGCTGAAGCCCGTCACCACATTGTGGGCCGCGATCGCGGCGATCCTCCTGATCCGCTGGTGGATCGTCACGCGGCGGCTCGTGCACACCGCCATGCGCGCGGCCACCGCGCCGCCGGCGCGCACGGTGCGCGCCCTCGAGGCGGCCCGCCGCCGCCTCGGCATCCCGCACAGCATCGACCTCATTGCTTCCCCGACGTGCGAGGCACCGGCCGTGGTCCGCGTGCTTCGCCCGATGATCATCCTCCCCGCGGACGGCTGCGAGTCCCTCGACGACGAGGAGCTGGAGTCGCTGCTCTGCCACGAGTGCGCACACGTGGCACGGCGCGACAACCTGCTCGGCGTCTTCGAGGCCGTGGCCTGTTCGCTGTTCTGGTTCAACCCGCTCGTCTGGCTCGCCCACCGCAGGATCGCCGCCGCTCGTGAAGCGGCATGCGACGAGCGCGTGGCGGACGCCGCGCTGCCCGCCGAAACGTATGTCGGCGCGCTCGCGAAGATCTGCCGCACCCTCCTCGCGCCGCGCGTCCCCGCGGTGTCGTGCATGGCCAGCGCGCACATCAAAGAAAGGATTCAACATCTCATGAGCTACGACTCTCTCCGGAAATCCGCGTTGCCTCACGCATTCATCGTCGCCGTGGCCGTGGCCGGCGTCTTCACCGGCGTCGCCGCGGCCGGCGCGCTCACGGCCCAGCCGACGGTGGTCGAGGCGGGCCGGTACACCCTCAACTACTCCATGAACAAACGCGCCGACGGGCAGCTCGACGTGCGCGTGCAGATCGTCGACAGCCAGACGAAGGAAGCCGTGGCGGCGCCTGCCGTCGTGGCCACGAAGCCGGGCAGCCGCGGCACCGTGCGCGTCGGTCATTCGAAGGACGGCGACGAGCGCGAGTTCCTGGTCACCATCGAGCCGAACGCCGACAGCAGCGGCGAGATCACGCTCCTGGTCACGCACAACGGCCGCGAGATCCAGAACACGAGCGTGCACTTCCCCGCGCCCGGCGCGTACGTCGCGCAGCAGTGGAACGGCAAGCCGATCAGCCTGAACCTCGCCAACGCCGACATTCGCGACGTGATGCGCGTCTTCGGCCAGCTCACCAGCATCGACATCACCGTCGCGCCCGACGTGCACGGGTCGGTGAACGTGAACATCACCGACATGCCGTGGGACCAGGCCTTCGACCAGATCGTCCGCGAGAACGGCTACGCCTACCGCACCAACGCCGGCAAGATCGAGGTCTTCAAGCCGTAATACGATGCGGCGCGATGAACGACGCCGCTGAACGTTACGTGAAGCTCGTCCTGTCCATGGGCGAGCACGACGCCGATTACGTCGATGCCTACTACGGTCCGGCCGCGTGGCGCGAAGAAGTGCGCTCCACGCGGCCGACGCTTTCCTTCATCCACGAAGCGGCGGTCCGCCTGCACGACGAGCTGGCCGGCATGGCCACGCCGGTCGACCCGATGGAGTCGCTGCGGCTCGATTACCTCCGCCGCCAGACCGCCGCGCTGATCGCGCGCGCGGAGATGCTCGGCGGGAAGCGCATGCGCTTCGACGAGGAGTCGAAGGCACTCTACGACGCGGTCGCGCCGACGCACGGCGAGGAGTACTTCCAGCGCCTGAACGGGGCCATCGACACGGAGCTGCCGGGTGAGGGCGCGCTGGTCAATCGCGTGGAAGCGTTCCGCATGCAGTTCGTCATTCCGCGGGAGAAGCTCGACGCGGTCTTCGGCGCGGCCATCGATCTCTGCCGCATCAAGACCGCCGAGCACATGGGGCTGCCGGTCGGCGAGACGTTCACGGTCGAGTATGTGAACGGCAAGTCGTGGAGCGGCTACAACTGGTACCAGGGCGGCTTCCGGTCGCTGATCCAGGTGAACACCGACCTGCCGATCTTCATCGACCGGGCCATCGACCTGGCCTGTCACGAGGGATATCCGGGACACCACGTCTACAACTCGCTGCTGGAGAAGACGCTCGTGCGCGACCGCGGCTGGGTGGAGCTCTCGGTGTACGCGCTCTTCTCCGCGCAGTCTTTGATCGCGGAAGGGAGTGCGAATTACGGGATCGACGTGGCCTTTCCGGCCGAGGAGCGCGTGGAGATGGAGCGCGAGCGCCTCTTCCCCATCGCCGGGCTCGACCCGTCGCGCGCCGCGCAGTACTACCGGGTGCACGAGCTGGTGGCCCGCACGGGCTACGCGGGCAACGAGGCGGCGCGGCGCTATCTCGATGGCGAGATCTCCGCCTCCGAGGCCGCGGAGTGGCTGACCGCGTACGCGCTGATGGCGCCGGCGCGCGCCGCGCAGCGGGTGAAGTTCTTCGACCAGTACCGCAGCTACGTCATCAACTACAACCTCGGCAAGGACCTCGTCCGCCAGTACGTGGAGTCGCGCGCCGCGGGAGACGCGGAGAAGCGCTGGGACGTGTTCGCGGAGCTGCTGTCGTCGCCGCGTTTGCCGTCATCGTTATATGGAGTGCGGTAGCGCCAGCTGCCGCAGAGCCGCGGCGATGGCGACCGCGGCGGCAATACGCCGAAGCGCTTTCGACGTTCCCTTTGCTACCCCCATGAAATCCCCCGATTCGGGGTGATCCGCGTCACCGGAGGCCCCCGGCACGCGGATCTACTTTGACCGCTCCCGCAAACGGCAACAACGACGGAGGTCCTTTTGGCGTACGTGCATCGTTACGACGTGGCAATTCTCGGCTCGGGCATCGGCGGCTCGATGCTCGCGTGCATCCTCGCCAAACACGGCATCTCCACGCTGCTGATCGAAGAGCTCACCCATCCCCGCTTCGCCATCGGCGAGTCGCTCATCCCGGAGACGGGCGTGCGCCTGCGCATCCTCGCGGAAAAGTACGGCGTCCCGGAGATCGGCTGGCTGGGCAGCTTCCACGCGCTGCGCGACAACATCAGCACCGCATGCGGCGTGAAGCGCTCCTTCGGCTTCATGTATCACCGCGAGGGGGAAAAGCATCGCCCCGAGGAGACCAATCAGCTCCCGACGCTGACGCCGCCGTTCGGGCCCGACTCGCACCTCTTCCGCCAGGACACCGACGCCTATCTCGCCTCGATGGCCGTGCAGTACGGCGCGCACCTGCGCCAGCAGACGAAGGTGGCCAGCGTGGAACTGGGCGAGGACGAGATCCGCATCAACGTCGCCGGCGGCGAGCAGATCCGCGCGGCGTTCCTCGTCGACGCGGGCGGCATGCGCTCGCACGTCTCGACGCAGCTCAACCTCCGCGATCCCGAGCCGCGCTTCCGCACCGACACGCGCGCGCTCTACAACCACTTCGTGGGCATGAAGCCGGCCGACCTGCTGCTCGATGGAAAAAAGGTCACCCCCTCCCCGCTCGCGCACAGCACGATGCATCACGTCTTCGACGGCGGCTGGGTGTGGGTCATCCCGTTCAACAACCACCGGGAATCGACGAACCCGCTGACCAGCGTCGGTATGATGCTCGACCGCCGCAAGTACCCGACGCCGCAGGGGACGCCGGAGGAAGAGTTCCGCTCGACGATCGCGCGCTTCCCGTCCATCCAGCGCCACCTCGCCGGCGCCACCGCGGTGCGGCCGTGGGTCGGTACGGGCCGCATCCAGTATTCGCAGAAGACGCTGCTGGCGAACCGCGTCATCCAGCTCCCCCACGCCGCTCATTTCGTCGATCCGCTCTTCTCCAGCGGCCTCTCCGTGCTCACCGTGGCCGTCGACCTCATGGCCGAGTCGATGCTGCAGGCATTCGAGGACGACGACTTCGCCATCGAGCGCTTCCGCCGCATCGACGACGTGGTGAACGGCGCCATGGATCACTTCGATCACGTCGTCACGACGTCCCTCGACTCGTTCGCGAGCTACGACCTCTGGAACGCCTGGAACCGCAACTGGGTGATGGGGAACTTCCTCGGCACGTTCGGTCCATTCGCGAATCTGATCAGGTTTCTCGGCTCGGGCGACCGCACCTTCCTCGACAGAACGACCGCGCCCGGACGCCTCGGCGTGTTGAGCAGTCACCTCCCGGAGGTGAAGACGGCCATGATGGCGTCGGCCGACGACATCGCCGAGGCCGTGTCGGGACGCATCACCCACAAGGAGGCGAACGAGCGCATCTTCGCCCGCCTCGGCGCACTGAAGTTCCTCCCGCCGTACATGGGCTTCGGCAAGCCGGAGCAGCACGCACCGGCGACGTTCACGCTGCCGATGGGGGCGCGCCACGTGATGTGGTACCGCTTCCAGGGCGACAAAAAGTGGCGCGACTACGCGACCTTCAGCCTGCTCACCTACGCGGGGCAGGTGGCGCGCTTCGCGTGGAGTCACACCGGCGACGCACTCGGACGGGCCGGCCGCGCTCTGCGCGACGTCTTCTTCGCCGCGAACAGCGAGTGGAAGCAGATGCCGCACGCCATGCGCGCGCACGGCGACCTGCACACGCCGCTCGATGAGTACGAGGCCGCGGCGCTCGAAACGGTGGAGCAGGCATGAGCGCGCTGCCTCAGGTCGAAATGGATGATGTCTCGGGCATCTTCCACGATCTCCCCCGCGAGCACGGCTTCGAGCCGCTGCGCGTGGAAGGACGTCTGCCGGAGTCGCTGCAGGGTACGCTGTACCGCTGCGGCCCCGCAAAGTTCTCGATCGGCGGCGAGCCGTACCGGCACTGGTTCGACGCCGACGGCGCCGTCGCCGCGGTGCGCATCGAGAACGGCCGCGCCGAAGGCGCCGTGCGGACCGTCGAAACGCGCTGGCTGCGCAAGGAGCAGCGCGCGAACCGGCAGCTCTACCGCTCTTACGCGCAGCTCGGACGCGGCTGGCGCCGCTGGCTCACGCTGCCGAAGAATCCCGCCAACATCTCCGTCCTCCCGCATGGCGACAAAGTGCTCGCACTGTGGGAAGCGGGCCGCCCCATCGCCCTCGACGCCGCCACGCTCGAGACGAAGGGCGAGATGAAGCTGGCCGGCCCGACTTTCTCCGCGCATCCGCACCGCGTCGGCGGCACGACGTACAACTTCGGCGTGCACTACGGCCCCAAGTTCTCGGTCGATCTCTACGCGAACTTCAAAAACATCGGGAACATCCCGCTGCCGCGCCCGACCATCATCCACGACTTCATCGCCACGCCGCGGCACCTCGTCTTCTTCTGCCCGCCGGTACGGCTGCGCCTCGCGCGCCTGCTGGCCGGCATCGGCAGCTTCGACGAGAACCTGGCCTGGGAGCCGGAGCACGGGACGGAAGTGATCGTCGTCCCGCTGGCGTCGCCGGAGAAGCCGGTGCGCTTCACGGTGCCGCCGTTCTTCCAGTGGCATCTCGTCAACGCGTGGGAAGAAGACAACAAGTTGACTGTCGACTTCATCCCCTACGACGACTTCACCACCAACGCCTGGTTCGGCCGCGCGCCGTATGACGCGCCGTCGCCGCCTCCCGCGTCGCGTTACGCGCGGGCGCATCTCGACCTGAAGAGCAGGCGCATGGACGTCGAAGTGTTGTCGGAGACGTCGTGGGAGTTTCCCGCGATTCATCCCGATGATGCAGGGCGCAGGCATGAGCACACGTGGATGCTCGACATGTCCGGCGGCCTGCCGCCGTCGCTCTGCCGCTTCGACGGGAAAACGCGCCGCGAAGTCCCGCTCGGCGGCTTCCCGTCCGAGGCCGTCGTCGCGGGAGAGCACGTCCTCTCGCTCGTCTACGACGGCACGCGCGACGCGAGCTACGTCGCCGTCATCGACGCCGCGCGCCCCGAGGATGGAGCCGTGGCGCGACTCTGGTTCGATCACGCCATCCCGTTTCTCTTCCATGGCACCTGGTCCGAGGAGGACTCATCAAATGTCTGATTCCATCGCCATCGTCGGTGCTGCCTGCCGCTATCCCGACGCCACGTCGCCGCGCGAGCTGTGGGAGAACGTGCTCGCCAGACGGCAGGCCTTCCGCCGCATACCCAGCGAGCGCCTGCCGCTCGAGGACTACTACTCGTCCGATCCGAACATGCCGGATCGCACGTACTCGCAGACCGCGGCCGTCATCACGAACTGGGCGTTCGACCGCTCCAAATACCGCGTCTCGCGCAGCACGTTCGAGTCGGCCGACCTCGCCCACTGGCTGGCCCTCGAGATCGCCGACCTGGCCCTGCAGGACGCCGGCTTCATGCCGCCGCAGGGCGCGACCGGCGTCATCGTCGGCAACACGCTCACCGGCGACAGCTCGCGCGCCGCGTCGCTGCGCCTGCGCTGGCCGTACGTCCGCCGCGCCGCCATCGAGGCGGGCATCGACGGCGAGGCATTGAAGCGCCTGGAGCAGACCTTCAACGAGCCCTTCGCCCCCATCGGGGAAGACTCCCTCGCCGGCGGCCTCTCGAACACCATCGCCGGCCGCATCTGCAACTACTTCGGCTTCAACGGCGGCGGCTACACCGTCGACGGCGCCTGCTCGTCGTCGCTGCTCTCGGTCATTCACGCCTGCAACGCGCTCGTGAACGGCGACCTCGACGTGGCCCTCGCCGGCGGCGTCGATCTCTCCCTCGATCCGTTCGAGCTGATCGGGTTCGCCAAATGCACGGCTTTAGCGAGAGACCGCATGTGGGTCTACGACAAAAAGGCCAACGGCTTCCTCCCCGGCGAGGGCTGCGGCTTCGTCGTGCTGATGCGCACCGAGGACGCCATCGCGCAGGGCCGCACCATCCACGCGAAGCTCCTCGGCTGGGGGATGTCGTCGGACGGCCACGGCGGGATGACCCGCCCCGAGTCGCGCGGCCAGCGCCTGGCCCTGCAGCGCGCGTACGCCAGGGCCGGCATCGGCATCGACAGCGTCACGCTCTTCGAAGGCCACGGCACGGGCACGCCCGTCGGCGACCCGATCGAGATCGAGACCATCACCTCGCTCCTCGGCGACGCCAACCAACACCCGCGCTTCATCGGCTCCGTGAAGGCGAACGTCGGCCACACCAAAGCCGCCGCCGGCATGGCCGGGCTGCTCAAGGCGATGATGGCCGTGCGCGAAGGCATCGTGCCGCCGATCACCGGCTGCACCGAGCCGCGCGACACCGGCACGCTCAGCGTGACGCAGTCGCCCCTCCCCTGGCCGGAAAACGCGCCGCGCAGAGCCGCGGTCAGCGCCATGGGCTTCGGCGGCATCAACACGCACGTGGTGCTGGAAGCCGATGAACGTGCCGAACGTAGGACGGGCTTCAGCCCGTCCGGGCGGGCTGAAGCCCGCCCTACGTTCTTCCTCGGCGCGAGCAGCGCACAGGAGTTACGCGCCCAACTCGACGCCATCGCCGAGCGCGCCCCGGAAATGTCGTTCGCCGAGCTCACGGATCTCGCCGCATCGCTGCGCCCGACCGCCAGCACCTACCGCGCCGCCCTCGTCGCCAGCACGCCCGAGGAACTGCGGACAGCCGCCGTCTCGGCGGCGGTCCAGGCGGCGTCCCGCCGCCTGAAGATCGCCTACCTCTTCAGCGGCCAGGGCTCCATCCCCAACGTCACCACGGACGTCGCCCAACCCGCCATCGTCCGCGCCTCCCTCGAGCGCCTGAACGAGCTGCGCGGCCTCGGCATCGTCGCCCACTGCGCCATCGGCCACTCCCTCGGCGAGCTGACCGCGCTGCACTGGTCCGGTGCGCTCGACGAGCAGCAGCTCCTCGACCTGGCCACGTATCGCGGCCAGACCATGCAGCAGCTCGCCGGCGACGGCGCCATGGCCGCGCTCTCCTGCAACGAGGCGAGCGCCAAAGCGCTCCTCGAAGGCGCGGCGGTCATCGCCGCCACGAACGGCCCGGAGCAGACCGTCATCTCCGGTCCCGCCCCCTCGGTCGAGCGCACCATGGAGCGCGCCAAGTCGCGCGGTATCGGCGCCACGCGCGTGCCCGTCAACGCCGCCTTCCACTCGCCGATGATGCAGCCCGCCGCCACCGCGCTGCGCGACTACGTCCGCACGCTCGCGCCGAAGCCCGCGGGCAGCGGCGTCTGCTCGACCGTCACCGGCACCTGGCTCACCTCCGGCACGGACCTCCCCGAGCTCCTCGCCGAGCAGCTCACCGCACCGGTGCGCTTCCGCGAAGCCGTCGACCGGATCGCGCAGGAGGCCGACCTCCTCATCGAAGTCGGCCCCGGCCGCGTGCTCACCAGCCTCGCCTCATACGCCGCAGTGCCCGTCGTCTCCAGCGACCGCATCGAAGACGCTATCGCCGCCGCCTGGACCGCCGGCGCGGACGTGAACATCGACGCCTTCTTCGACAATCGCTACGCCAAGCCGTTCGACCTGAACGTGCGCCCGACGTACATCGTCAGCCCGACCGAACGCGGACGCGTCTGGACTGCGGCGGCTGCGCCGCCGCTCTCAAAACCGGCGGCGGAGCCGCCGGTGTCCGCGGCTGCGCCGCGGACTTTGAAAGCGGCAGCTGGTGCTGCCGCAGTCCAGGGCTCGCTGCGCGAGCTCGTGGCGACGCACGTCGATCTCTCCCTCGACCTCGTCCTCCCCACGTCGAAGCTCCTCAGCGACCTCCACCTCAGCTCCATCACCGTCGCGCGGCTCCTCGCCGACGCCGCGCGCGCCATGGGCGTCCCGCCGCTGGCGGATCCGATGTCCTTCGCCAACGCCACCATCGAAGAAGCGACCGCCGCGCTGGAAGCGCTGCGCGGCACGGAAGCGCCCGCGGCCGAGACGCGCTTCGCCGAGGGCGTGGAGAACTGGCTGCGAGCCTTCCGCATCGACGACGTGCCCGTCCCCGCTCCCGCGCGCAACCGCAAGGCGAAGGGCTCGCAGTGGCGCATCCTCGGCGACTGGCCGGAAGCGGAACAGCGATTCGCGAGCGTCAATGGCAAAGGCATCGTCGCCGTCCTCCCGAAAGACGACCCCGACGCCTGCATCGCTCTCCTCCTGCAGACCCGCGACATCAAAGACGGCGAGCGCCTCGTCGTCGTGCAGCAGGCTCCGTGCGGCTCCGGCTTCGCGCGCACGCTGCACAGCGAGCGGCCCAACGTCTCCGTGCGCATCGTCAACACCGACGATCTCGAAGCCGTCGTCACCGAAGCCGAAGCCATCGGCGACTTCTGCGAAGCGACCTATCAAAACGGAGAACGCACCGAGCCCCGCGTAAGGGTGCAAAACGTAGGGCGGGCTTCAGCCCGTCCTCTCGACGCAACCGACACGCTCCTCGTCACCGGCGGCGGCAAAGGCATCGGCTTCGAGACCGCCCTGGCCTTCGCCCGCGAGACCGGCGCGAAACTGATCCTCCTCGGCCGCTCCAAAGATGACGAAGAGCTGCGCCTCAACCTCGCGCGCCTCGACGCGGCCAACATCCACTACGAATACGTCGCCGCCGACGTGACGCAGCCGCTGCCGCGGCAATTCGAAAGCGTCACGGCCATTCTCCACGCCGCGGGTACCAACTCGCCCGCCCTGCTCGACGCACTCGACGAAGCCTCCTTCAAGAAGGCCACCGCGCCGAAGCTCGACGGCCTGGCGAACATCCTCGACGCCGTCGCGCAGGACAAGCTGAAGCTCCTGGTCACCTTCGGCTCCGTCATCGCCCGCACCGGCATGCGCGGCGAAGCGCACTACGCCTTCGCCAACGAGTGGCTGGCCCGCCGCACGAAAGAATTCGGCGAGCAGCACCCGCACTGCAAGGCCATCTGCATCGAGTACTCCGTCTGGTCCGGCATGGGCATGGGCGAGCGCCTCGGCACGATGGACATGCTCCGGCGCCAGGGCATCACCCCCATCGCCCCCGACGCCGCCACGCGCCTCGCGCTCGATCTCGCCGCCGCACCGAATGTGGGGCGGGCTGAAGCCCGCCCCACATTCGCACTGATGGCCTGCGGCCGCCTCGGAGACCCGCCAACCATCCGTTTCGATGCCGAGGCGCCGCCGCTGCTGCGCTTCCTCGAGCAGCCGAAAGTCCACATCGCCGGCGTGGAGCTCATCGCCGACTCCGAGCTCTCGCTCCGCAACGATCCGTATCTCGCAGACCACGCCTTCGGCGGCGAGCCGCTCTTCCCCGCCGTCGTGGGGATGGAAGCGATGGCGCAGGTGGCCCGCGCCGCCACCGGCGCGCTGCCCTCCCGCATCGACCAACTCGAGCTGCTGCACCCGGTCACGCAGTCAATGCTGCGCATCGCGTCGGTGGTCGAAGACGATTCCGTCCGGCTGGCCGTGCGCACCTCCGCCACGCAGTTCAGTCTCGACCACTTCCGCGCCCGGATCTCCACCGCGCCGCGTCGCGAGCGCCCTCGTATCGACATCCCGAAAGGCAACGTCGAGCTCGAGCCGGGCGACGTCTACGGGCCGCTGCTCTTCCACACCGGCCGCTTCCAGCGCGTCCGCCGCTACCGCCTCCTCACCTCCACGCAGTGCGTGGCCGAGCTGACGCCGGCGAGCGACGCGCCGTTCCACCGCTACCAGCCGCAGGAGCTGCTCCTCGGCGACCTGACCATCCGCGACGCCGCCATCCACGCGCTGCAGGCCAGCGTCCCGCACCAGACCGTGCTCCCCGCCGGCATCGCCTCGGTGGAGCTGTTCGCGCCCGTGGAAGGGGAAGCGATCGTCGTCGCGCACGAGGTCGAGCGCCACGCCACGCACTTCGTCTGGAACGTCGACATCGCCTCGCCCGACGGCCTCCTTTTCGAGCGCTGGACCGGACTGCGCCTGCAGGTCGTCGCCAGCCGCGAGCGCGTCGACGACCTCGCCCCCGCGCTCTGGGGCCCGTACCTCGAGCGGCAGCTCGGCGTGCGCACCGAAGTCGGCCCGCACGCGCTCGACCGCGTGGCCGGCCCCGTCCTGCGCCGCAAGGACGGCAAGCCACTCGTGGAAGGCGGGCACGTCTCCGCGTCGCACGACGCCGGCATCGGCCTCGCCGTCCGGCATGAGACCCCGGTCGGCTGCGACGTGCAGTACGTCGACGGCGACGACTGGGACGACGTCCTCGGCCATCACGACGCGCCGCTGGCCGACGTCTGCATGCAGCTCTCCGGCGATGAGGAGCCGTTCGCCGCGGCGCGCGTCTGGAGCGCCCGCGAGTCGCTGAAGAAGCTCGCCGGCGATCCGCTCGTGCCGCTCGTCATCGACGCCACCGGCGATCACCGCCGCGTCACCTTCCGCTCCGGCAACAGCCGCATCGATACGTTCGTGCTGCGCGACTGCGTCGTCGCCGTCGCAAGGAACTAAGACCATGAAAACGTACGAGTACCACCACACCGTCGGCTTTCAGGAAACGAACCTCATCGGCAACGTCTACTACGTGCACTACCTCTCCTGGCAGGGCCGCTGCCGCGAGATGTTCCTGCACGACCACGCCCCCGGCGTGCTCGAAGACATCGCCAGCGGGCTCAAACTGGCTACCGTGCGCGTGCACTGCGAATACGAGGAAGAGCTCTTCCCCTTCGATCACGTGATCGTGCGCATGTCCCTCGGCGTGCTCAAGCCGAGCGGCCTGACGCTGAAGTTCACGTACGTGAAGGAGGCGGAAGGGCGCGAGACGGTAGTCGCGCGCGGCGAGATGGAGATCGCCTGCCTGCGCGGCACCGCCGCCGCGCCGGTGCCGGACGAACTGCGAGAGGCTTTGCGGCCGTACCGCGACGAAGCCGCATAACGTAGGACGGGCTTCAGCCCGTCCATCCCGGGGCGGGCTGAAGCCCGCCCTACGTTGAGCACATGAACGACTTGCCCCTTCATCGGCTGGCGGCCATCAACGCAACGCAGCCACGGACGCTCGAACATCCTCCAGCATCATCTCCACCCGATCCCGATGCGTTCGGTGCGACACGATCGCTACCCGGATGACGAAGCGGCCGTCCACGGTGGCGGGGGTGAGCATGACCCGCTTCTTCGCCACGATGGCGTCGAGCAGCGCGCGGTTGCGCGCGTCGTCGCCGGCGATGCGGAAGGCGAGGATGGTGAGCTGCGGCTCGGCCACGATCTCGATCCCCTCGATCTTCCGCAGCTCGTCCGCCGCGTATTCGATGAGATCGAGCTTCTCGTCGAGCTGCTGGCGGAACGGCTCGATGCCGAGGAGCTTCAGCGGGAGCCAGACGCGCAGGCCGCGAAAGTCGCGCGAGAGCTCCGGGGAGATCTCGCAGAAGTCGACCAGCTCGTCTTCCTGCTGCATCTCGGGCAGGTAGTCGGCGTGGAGCGAATGCGCGCGGCGCAGTGTGCGCACGTCGCGCACCAGCACGGCGCCGGTGCCGAAGGGAAGGAAGAGCGTCTTGTGCGGATCGAGGATGATCGAGTCCGCCTGCTCGATGCCGCGCAGTGCCGCGCGACCGCGTTCGGTCAGCATGAACAGCGCGCCGTACGCACCGTCGATGTGAAACCACAGCTTCTCGCGCTGCGCCACGCGCGCGAGCGCCTCCAGGTCATCCACCGCGCCCGTGGCCGTGGTCCCCGCGCTGCCGGCGATGAGGAACGGCGTCCAGCCGCCGGCACGATCGCGCGCGATGGCCTCCTCCAGCGCATCGATCCGAATCCGGAACCGCGCATCGACCGGCAGCTCGCGCACGTTCGCGTACGGGAAGCCGGCCAGGTTCGCCGCTTTCTGAAATGAGTGATGCACGTGCGTCGAGCAGTAGAGCGTGCCGCGGAGGAAATCATTCGGCAGCATGGTCTTGCGCGCCGCGACGATGCCGGTGAAGTTCGCCAGCGAGCCGCCGCTGGTCAGCACGCCGCCCGACCCGCGCGGCAGCCCCACGATCTCGCAGAACCAGCGCACCACGTTCGCCTCGAGCTGCACCAGCGCCGGCGCCGCCGCGCACACCCCGACGTAGCGGTTCACCGCGTTCGCGATCAGGTCCGCCACCGCGGCGTGAAAGAGCCCGCCGCCCGGCACATACGCGAGATACCCCGGCCCCGCCGCCGTGAACGAGCGCGGAATCGCATCCTGGAAAAGAAAATCGAGCAGCGCCTCGTACGACTCCCCGCGCTGCGGCAGCGGCTCGACCAGCGTGCGCGCGTACTCCGTCGCCCCTTCGACGTTCATGGCCGGCTGGGACGGGAGCGACTCGATGTGCGCGACGATGCGGTCCAGTGCGAGTTGCACCAGTCGCCGCATTTCGGGCTCGTTGGGTTCCAGCGGGTATCGCATCGTCATCTGTTGCTGTGTGACTGGTTGCTGGTTCAATGCGCTGCATCGCCTTGAACCAGCAACATAGCAACCAGCAACATCACCTCACCAGATGTCACACCTCTCCGCCTCACCGCGCACCATCTTCCGCCCAACCGGACAGTTCCACGCATCCGCGAACTCCGGCATGTTGGACACCGTGAGGTTCACGCGCGCCGGCCCCGGCGCGTGCGGGTCGGTCAGCGCGCGGCGGCGCGCCTCCTCGGCGGCCATGTTCTGGCCCCACACCTGGGCGAAGCCGAGGAAGAAGCGCTGCTCGGGCGTGTAGCCGTCGAGCACGAGGCGCGGCTTGAGGGCCAGCGATTTCATGTAGGCGCGGTACGCCAGCGTCGCGCCGCCGAGGTCCGCGATCGCCTCGCCGGTGACCAGGTTGCCGATCAGGTTCAGGTTCTCCTCGACCGGCCACGCGCCGTACTGCCTGGCGATGCACTCCGCGCGAGATTGAAAATTCCGCAGGTCCGCATCGGTCCACCAGTTACGCAGGTTTCCCTCGGCGTCGAACTTCGCGCCCTGATCGTCGAAGCCGTGCGTCATCTCGTGGCCGATGACCGTGCCGATGCCGCCGTAGTTGTACGCATCGTCGGCAGCCGGATCGTAGAACGGCGGCTGCAGGATGCCCGCGGGGAACGTGATGTCGTTGCGCGTCGGACTGTAGCCGGCGTTCACCGTCGCCGGCGTGAAGAAGCCCCACTCGTTCGGGTCGTCCGGCTTGCCGACACGGCTCACGGCGCGGCGCACGCGGAACGCGTTCGCGGCCAGGACGTTCTCCGCGTAGGAGCCGCGGCCGACGTTCAGGCTCGTGTAATCGATCCACTTGTCCGGATAGCCGATGCGGCGGCGGAAGGCCTCCAGCTTCTGCAGCGCGGCCGTCTTCGTCTCCGTGCTCATCCACTCCAGCTTCGGGATGTCCTCGCGCAGCGCGGCCACGAGGTTGTCGATGAGCTCATTCATCTTCGTCTTCGCTTCGGGAGAGAACGCGCGCTTCACGTACTCCTGGCCGAGGAGCTCGCCCACGTGCTGATCGGCCGCGCGGACGCAGCGCTGCCAGCGCGGGAGGATCTCCTTCTGCCCCGAGAGCGTCTTGCCGCGGAGCTCGAAGTCCTGGTTGGCAAAGGCGGAGGAGAGGTACGGCGCGGCGGCGTCGATCACGTTCCAGCGCAGGTACGCCTTCCACGTCTCGACCGGCACCTCGTCGAGCAGACGGTTAGCCTCGCGGAAGAACTCCGGCTGGGCCACGTTGAGCGAGCGTAGATCGGGCAGGCCGATCCCGGCGAAGAACGCCGGCCAGTCGAGGCGCGGCGCGTTCGACTGCAGCTCGCTGACGGGCGTGAGGTGATAGACGTTCTCCGGCTTGCGCTGGTCGACGCGAGCCATCGAGGCGCGGGCGATCTGCGTCTCCAGCGCCAGCACCCGCTCCGCGTCCCTGGGCGCGCCCGCCAGCTCGAACATCCGGTTCATGTGCTCGACGTACTGCCGGCGCGTCGTGGCGAACTTCTCGTCGTCACGGAGGTAATAGTCGCGGTCGGGGAGACCGAGGCCGGCTTGCGACACGGCGGCGATGATCGAGCGGCTGTTCTTGAAATCATTCTGCGCGGAGAAGCGGAAGAGCGGCGCGAGGCCCATCTGCTGCTGGCGGTGAATCTCGGCCACGACGTCCGCGCGGCTGTTGATGGCCGCGATACGGTCGAGGGAGGGGCGGATCGGATCGGCGCCCTGCGCCTCGAGCGCCTGCTCGTTCATGCACGCCGACCAGAAATCGCCGATCTTCTGCGTCGCGCTCCCCGGCTGCGCGCTCTTGTCCTGCGCGGCGTTCTCCAGCAGCTCGCGGAGCCGCTCGCGATTCCGGTCCGCCACTTCCTCGAACCGCCCGAAGCGCGCATACGTCGCCGGCAGCGGATGCGCCTTCTGCCAGCCGCCGGTGGCGTACTGGTAGAAGTCGTCGCAGGGAGAGACGGTGCGGTCGACGCTCGTCAGCTCGAACCCATGCTGCCCGAGAAACGGCCGCGGACGCGGCGGCTCGGGGGCGGGCTGCTGACGCGGGGCGGTGGCGCAGGCGGCGAGGAAGAACAACAGAGGGAGGAGGCGCGCGCGTTTCATACGGACGGAATCATAAGTCCGTCTGGAGTGCGCGAGCGCCAGCTCGCGCTCTCCATGCCGCAGCGCAAGCTGCGGCGGGTGGGCGGAGGCTGGCGCCTCCGCATCGAGAGCGCGAGCTGGCGCTCGCGCACTCCAGATCACTCCTCGAAGGCCAGCACCATCTCGAAGAGCCGGAGCAGCTCCTCGAACCGGTCGCGCGGCTTCCGCATGACCGGTGCATCGAAGGGGACCAGCTGCGGATCGCGGTCCGTCAGGAGGATGGTCGGGATGGTGTCCAGCTCGCGCGCGATCTCCAGTGCCCGTAGATCCGGCAGGTCCAGATCGAGGATCAGGACGTCGGGTGCGAGTCTACGGACAGTGGGAACGGCGCTCGAATCGGGACGCACTAAAGAGCACTCCAGGTCCATCACACGGAAAAATGTGTGCAGCATTTCCGCAGTGTTCCGGTCCCCTTCCACCAGTGCCACGCGGCGGGTTGAGAACATTTCGACGACAGGCCTATGCTTTTCCGGTTGAATGGCTGCTACTGATCCTCCCCTTCCAGGTCGAACAGGTCGGAAGCACGGACGCTCTCGCCCGAGAGCCGGCGGCACGCGGCCGCGATCGCGGCGATACAGCGCCGCGTCGGCTCCATCCGTCCAGTCCGCAACCGCAACAGGTGCTGCCGGCTGTAGCCCGACTCCCGTGCGAGGTGCGCCGGCTTGATCTGCCTGCTCTTGAGAAACGCTTCGAGACGTGTGGGCATGTGCAGTATCTTGCATACTAATGATGTGCAGGATGGATGTCAATCTGCACGTGTTGAAAGCGGGCTATCCGGCGCACGATAGTGCGCAACTGACACACCTTCCTAGACTTGTCCCGTTTCGTCGTTTCGCGGCCCTCTGAACTTTTCCTGCACCGCGCGTGTCCTACAGGGGGTGGAAAAGTGCGTTTGCGTCACACCGTGTGCGAGAGTGTGCGTGCATGAAGTGGTCGTTGCTCCGGAGCTCGCGCTGAGCTGCCGCACGCTCGCATCTTCCTGATCCACCGACCCTTGCAGTTTTTTGTGGTGTTGCCAATTACGGACGTGGTCAGTAACCTATAAGTTCCCAACATGCTCGGTGAAACTGTTCGCGAAGCTCGCATCCGCAAGAACCTCACGCAGGCTCGACTGGCCAAGCTCGCCGGAGTCAGCCGCAGGCACCTGGCTGCCCTCGAGAAAGGCGCCAATGTCTCGGTGAGCATCCTCCAGCGCGTCGCCGCCGTTCTCGAGCTGGCGGAGATCCAGATCGGAGACCTGTCGCTCCGGCAGACGGACGACCGCGGGGTCAACGTCGCGCTGCTCACCGACACCATCCGCGAGGCACGCGCCGAGGCCGAGCGGGCGCAGGCGATCCTCGTCCGCGCCGAGAACATTCTCGGCCTCACCCCCAAAGCCGATGTTTCCGCGTCTTTTCCAAAGATGCCCGTCCGCCGCCTCGATGCGCCGCAGGCCGCGACCGCGGACCTCCTCCGCGAGCGTCCCGACTGGATGGAGATCGAGGTGACCGGGGAGATCCGTCACGGCGAGGCCATCGACGACACGAAGAAGGAGAAGATCGTCGTGCCGAAATCGCTGGTGGACGAGGGAGAGGTCATCTTCCGCGCCCGAGGCGACTCGATGTACGACCACGGCATCTCCGACGGCGACCTCCTCGTCGTCGAGCTCCGCCCCCGCGGCCGCGCCGCCAACGGCGAGCTGGTGATCGGCCGCATCGGCGGCCATGTCTACGTCGGCCGCTGGTGGCACAAGCACGGACGCAAGGCGCTGATGTCGAACGGGCTCTCCGAGGTGACGGTGGGCCGCAGCGCGCGCTCGCTGAAGGTCGTGGCGGCGATCAATCAGATCATTCGCCTGTAGCAGTTGACGGTTGGCGGTTGGCGGTTGGCGGCTGGCGGCGGCACAATCGCACCATGCGTTTTTTCGCCGCGCTGTTCCTTTCTCTTTCCTCCTTCCTCTTTCCTCTTTCCTCTCTCTCGGCGCAACCGACCCGCGAGATCGATCGGGTGATGACGGACACGCTGCGGGCCTGGAAGATCCCGGGCGCCTCGATCGCGGTCGTGCAGGACGACCGCGTGATCTTCCTGAAGGGGTACGGGACGAAGGAGCTCGGCGGGTCCGAGGCGGTCACGCCGGACACGCTTTTCCAGATCGCCTCCACCTCGAAGGCCTTCACGAGCACGGCGCTGGCGATGCTGGCCTCGGACAGGAAGCTGGCCTTCGACGATCCGGTGCGGAAGCACCTCCCCTACTTCCGGCTCTCGGACCTGTGCGCCGACCAGGCGGTGACGCTGCGCGACATCGTCTCGCACCGCACGGGGCTCTCGCGGCACGACGAGCTGTGGGACGACACGCCGCTGACGCGCGAGGATGTGGTGCGCTCGATGGCGCACATCGGCCTCACGAAGCCGTTCCGCACGGCGTACCAGTACCAGAACATCATGTTCATCGCCGCGGGTGAGGCGGTGGCGCAGGCCTCCGGGATGTCGTGGGACGACTTCGTCCGCACGCGGATCTTCCAGCCGCTGCGGATGACCCGCACCGTCACGACCGACGCCGAGTGGAACGCCGCGGAGCACGCCACCGGCTACCGGTACGACTGGAAGACGGGAGAGATCCGGCCGCGGCGTCCGATCGACACGACCACCATCGGCGCCGGCGGCGCGATCAAGTCGAGCGCGCGGGACATGGCCAACTGGCTGCGCTTCCAGCTCGCCGGCGGGAAGTTCGGGGGCACGCAGCTCGTCGACCCGGAGCTGCTCGCCGAGACGAAGGTGCCGCACACGGTCATCCGGCTGGAAGGAACGACGCGCGAGGTGAACCCGGAGACGCAGCTCCTGGCCTACGCCATGGGGTGGAACGTCTCCGATTACCGCGGGGAATTGATGGTCGCGCACGCGGGAGCGCTGAACGGCTTCCGCACGCACGCGGTGCTCCTGCCGAAGAAGAACGCCGGCTTCGTGGTGACGATGAACCTGGAGCGCGGCTACAGCCTCTACGCCATCCGCCACGCCATCGCCGACCTGCTGCTGCACGGCAAGGTCTCGCGCGACTGGAACGCCTACTACCTCGCCTTCGAGAAGAGGACGGACGAGAAGAGCGAGAAGGACAAGCAGGAGCGCATGGCCAAGCGGGCGCAGAACACGACCCCCACACGGCCGCTCGAGGAGTACGCGGGCGAGTACGACAACGTGGCCTACGGGCCGGTGAAGGTGACGGCGGCGAACGGAGAGCTGCAGTTGCAGTGGCAGCGCATCACGGCGCCGCTCGCGCACTATCACTACGATGTCTTCGACGCGAGCGCGGAGGATGTGGAGGAGACGGTGACGTTCACGCTCGACGACGAGAAGAAGGTCAAGAGCTTGACTTTATTCGGCGAGCGCTTCGTGAAGAAGTGAGGGACCGACGGGGGAGGCGGGCTGAAGCCCGCCCTACGTAGGGCGGGCTTCAGCCCGCCCCTCCCGCTGCGCGTTCGACGATCTGGTCGATCGCCTTTACGGCCTCGTCGCTGTCGCCGATGTGGTGGTTGACGGCGATGGAGAAGTAGCGGAAGCGGCCGCCGGGCATGGCGATGATGCCGCTGAGGGCGTTCACGCCGTTGATGGTGCCGGTCTTGCCGCGGACGCGCTCTTCGAGCGCGACGAGGCGGCGGCGCAGCGTTCCCTCGTTGTTCGGCTGGGCCAGCGTGTCCCACCAGAACGCGCGGCGCGAGGGGTGGTTCATCCAGCGCAGGAGCGCGACGCTGGCCCTCGCGCTGACGAGATTGTCGGGCGCGAGGCCGGAGCCGTCGGCGAAGCGGAAGGTGTTCGCCGGGACGTGCGCCTCCTGCGTCAACGTGCGGCGCTCGAGGTCGAACGACGCCGGGTACGTGCCGTTCGAGGCGCGTTTGAAGAGCATCTCGGTGTAAAGGTTGTGGCTGTTCTTCAGCACCGTGCGCAGCAGGTCGCCGACGAATGGCGACGGCAGCGTCGCGGCCGGCGTCCCCCACGCCCGCGGCTCGGTGTTCACGCGTACGTTCGCCACGGTGATGCCGCGCAGCTCGAGCGCCTCGCGCAGCGTGGTGCCGGCGTACAGCGCCGGCTCGGCGACGGCGCGGTCGCCGGGGAGCTCGTTCTCCCCCCAGGTGATGGCGTCGACGGGAGCGGAGTAGTCGCTGCCGAGGTTCCCGTACTTCCAGGCGGCGGGGATGGTCACGCGGTCGAAGGCGGAGACGTCGACGACCAGGTCGCGAACGGTGCGCACGCCCTGCGCGCGCAGCGTCTGCGCCAGCTCGTCGAAATCGTTCTCGCGCGTGTAGCGCCACGAGCCGAGGGAGGGATCGCCGTCGCCGCGGATCACCAGGTCGTCGCCGTGGCGATAGACGTCGGTGTGGAGCCGCGTGCCGATACCGAGGCAGGAGGCGATGGTGGCGGCGGCGAAGAGCTTGCGGTTCGACGCCGGGATCATCAGCTTGTCGGCGTTCTGCGCGTAGACCACCGTGCCGTCGTCTTCCTCGATGAGGACGGACCAGAGGGCGTGGTCGAAGCCCGGCGGGATCCGCGGGTCGAAGGTTTGCTGCGTCGCGCAGCCGGTGAGGAGGAGTGCGAGGACGAGGAGCTGCTTCACGCAAAGCTCCAGTCGGCGTAGCTCTCGCCGTGCTCGAGGTTGTAGTGGACGGCGTGGAGGAGCTCGGGGTGCGGGATCAGGGCATGGACGAGCAAGGTCTGCGCGTAGTCGCGGGCCAGCGGGTAGGGGGTCAACGTAGGCCGGGCTTCAGCCCGGCTGGTCGGGCTGAAGCCCGACCTACGTATGAGCACTTCGCGTACTGAGGCGACGGAGCCGTTTTCTTCGACAGCTCGGGTGATGAGCGTTTCGAGGGGGAGATCTTCGTCGACGGCGTTCGGATCGGCGATCAGTTCCCACACGGGCATGCGCAGCAAAGCGTAGCGTCCTTTTTCCCCGAGGAGCGGCTCGAGGGCGGCGGCGGTATCGAGCATCAGCAGCGCGTCCCCATGGACGAGGTCGCGCAGCGCCACATCCGCGTCGGACAGCCGCGCGGAGAGCCACTGCTCGGCGCGCACGCGATCGCCGTCGCGCAGCGCCTCGCGCAACTCGGAAAGATCGCCGGAGGACGGCTCCGGCGGCTCGAGGATCGGGGGCTCGCTCCATGGCTGGCGCGCCTCGGCGGCGTAGCGCGCGCACGCGACGATCATGTCGGTGAAACGGTCGCCGAGCTCCTCGCGCACGTCCCAGGCGGCGCGGCAGGCCATCACCGCGCGCTTGCTGTGCTGCGACGGCGCGTACGCGAGGACGGCGAAGCGCGTGACCGAGGTCCACAGCTCCTCGACCGTGTGCGCGTCGAGGAACTCGTGCGCGGCGTCGGGAATGGCGTCGAGGTCGCGCTCGATCAGCGGCTCGTAGTTCAACGCGTCGTGGTGGAGGCCGCCGGCGGTGCGGACGTCGTCGTGGCGGTCGTATCGGTGGCCGGCACCGTGGCATTCGCATCGGTGGTCGACCCTTCCGCCAGTGCGCCCCCTTCCGACACCGAGCGCCCGTCGCCGAGCTCCACGGTCTGGGTCATCGCGTCCGTTCCGGTGGCCTCCGGCTGGGGCCGCGCGGGAGCAATCGTTTCGGTCCCTTCGCCGCCCGCCGCCGCCTTCTCCTTCCCCCTGCAGGCGCCGAGCGCGAGCAGGACGGACATGAGGACGACGAGACTGCGCATGGTTGAGCTCTTCACGATTACCCCTCTCGATTTGTGATCAGACTAGTGCGGATTTGCCTCTTTGCAATTTCGGTACAATGCGCCGCCTATGTCGAACCGCAGGCGTGTCGGCGTGTTCGGGTGGGGCCTGGTTGCGCCCAAGTCGCCCGATGTCGGCTCCTTTGAAAAAAATCTCGAGAGTGTCGAAACGTGGCTCTCTCCCTACACCGGATACGGACAGTCGAACTTCCTCGTCGGCATGCCCGAATTCGACTTCGAAACCTACCACGGCTGGTTCGACGAGCGCTTTCCTCCCGCCAAGTATTCGCAACTGAAAGAGAAGATGGGACCGATGGTGCAGTACGCCATCGGCGCGTTCATCCAGTCCCTCGGGCAGAACCGCGGCCTCGAGCAGTACCTGCAGTCCCTCGGCATGCGCTGCCACATCTACGTCGGCACGGGCATCGGCGACATCACGGTCACCCAGCGCGAGGCGGTGGCGTACGAGCGCGCGCTGCGGCGCTGGAACGAGTTCTGGGCCAAGCCGGAGCGCTGCTCCGCGCTGCGCGAGCATTTGGCCGGCCGCATCGACGAAGAGGCGCCGGACGGTCCGGCCGGCTCGGAAGTCGGCAGCGAGGAATGGATCGAGTTGAAGTACGAGTGGGACGCGTACTGGGCGGCCAAGAGCGACGCCCTGACCGCCTACCTGACCGAGGCGCGGCAGATCCACAGCGAGCCCGTGCCGCCGTCGTCGGGAAGCGCGAAGCTTTCCATCATGCGGCAGAAGCTGAACGGCATCCGCGCGCTGAACAAAAAGTGGGGGTGCCCCGCCGAGCCGTGGGCGGCGGTGTCGGCCAACCTCCTCTGGAACATCGCCAACATGCCGGCGTCGCAGATCTCGATGGTCGGGCAGATCACCGGGACGGCGTTCGCCCCCGTAGGGGCCTGCGCGTCGTTCGGCATCGCCACGAAGCTCGCCGTCGACGCCATCCACCGCGGCGAGGCCGATGCGGCGGTCATCGGCATGACCGATCCTCCGCCGCACGAGATGGTCATCTCCGCGTTCTACAACGCCAACGTGCTCTCGGCCGACGCGGACGTCTCCCGTCCCATGACCGGCCTCAAAGGGACGCACGTCGCCGGCGGCGCCTGCATCTGGATCGTCGGCGCGGCGGAGCAGCTCATGGCGCAGGGCTTCCGCCCGGTGGGGCTGGAGATCGTCGGCGTCGGCACGTCGTCGGACGCGCACCACATCATCACGCCGTCGAAGGGGGGACCGCAGCTGGCCATGAAGGCCGCGCTCGAGGACATCCAGGCGGAGCAGGTGAGCACGTGGGACATGCACGCCACCGCCACCCCCGGCGACGCCACGGAGATCGAGAACTCGATGGAGCTGCTCCATCCGGACGTGATCTTCACCGCGCGCAAAGGGACGTTCGGCCACGGGATGTCGGTCGGCGGCGGCTGGGAGCTGACCGCGCAGCACATCGGCATGTCGCGCGGAAAGCTCTTCCCGATGCCGCTCACCGAGGGAGAGCTGCACGCCGACGTGGCCGTGCATGCGCCGAAGTTCGTCGACGCCAACGGCCACGAGATCGCGCAGGGCTACAGCGGGAAGCTGAGCATGGGCGTGGGCGGCGTGAACTCCTGCGTGATCTCCCGTCCCTGGGACGAAGAGGAGATCGTCCGCCTGCTCCGAAAGGAGTAATGCAGGGCGGGCTTCAGCCCGCCGGGCGCGCTTCAAAACACAAAGGCCGGGCGTCCTGCCCGGCCTTCGTCGTTCCTGGGATCGAACTGGCTTACGACACGGTCACGTTCTGAGCCTGCAGGCCTTTGGGGCCCTGCGTGACATCGAACTCGACCTGGGCGCCTTCCTGCAGAGAGCGGAAGCCCTTGGACTGAATGGCGGAGAAGTGAACGAACACGTCCTCGCCACCCTCGGTCGTGATGAAACCGAAGCCCTTCGCATCGTTGAACCACTTGACGGTTCCGGACTGACGCATGGGATGGATCTCCTTTCGTGAATGTCTGCTGCCCTACGGAGATCCACAGGTGATGCGTATCTCTTCAAGCCCCAGTCGCAACACTACTGCCACAGTTTGCATTTCCGATTTTGGAGTGCGGCAGCGGTTCGCTGCCGCTTTCGATGCGGGAGGCACCAGCCTCCCGCCCGGCCGCGGCAGCTGCGGCTGCCGCAATGGAAAGCGGCAGCTGGCGCTGCCGCACTCCAGATCAGTGCGTAAGGCTGAGCTTGATGATGGCGAAGACCGCCCCCTGCGGGTCCTGGATGACCGCGAACCGTCCCACATTCGGCACGTCCATCGGCGGCACCATCAGCATTCCGCCGAGGGAAGCGGCCTGTGCGGCAGAGGCATCGCAGTCGTCGACGGCAAAGTACGGGAGCCAGTACGACGGTACCTCGGGCGGCGCCTGCGACGGGAGCATGCCGCCGACGGCGTTCTCTCCCAGGTGCATCTCCGTGTACTCGGGGGACTCCTTGAGCCGCCAGTCGAAGAGCGGTGCGTAGAATTTCTTCGCCGCATCGAGGTCGCGCGCCTGGAGCTCGTTCCAGCAGAGCGTGTTCGTCTCGTCGCGTACGCCGACGCCGCGGTGCGTCTTCGTCTCCCACACCGCGAACATCGCCCCCTGCGGATCCTGGAGGACGGTCATGCGCCCCATGTCGTAGACGTCGAACGGTCCGTTGATCACGGTCCCGCCGAGGCTCCTCGCCTTCTCGGTGGTCGCATCGGCGCTGGCCACGGCGACGTAGGAGAGCCAGTTCGGCGGCATGCCTTCCTGCTGCGGCCCGATCTGGTACATGGCCGCGGAGTCGGCGCCGTTCTTCTGAAAGATGTAGTACGTCCCCATGTCGCCCATGGGGAACTCGTTCACGCCCCACCCGAAGAGCTGCGTGTAGAAAGCGCGAGCGCCGGCCGCATCGGAGGTGCCGAGCTCGATCCAGCAGAAGGTACCCGGAGCATGTGCGTTGTCGTTCATGCGGCGGATTCTATGACGGGCGCGCCCTCGTAAGGGCGCGCCCGTCGGGGCTTTACTACTTACTACTGCACGTCAGACGTCACGGCGGCCGCCTGTCGCGCGGCTTTCTTCTCGGCGCGGCGCGCGAGCGCCTCGGCCGACAGCTTCCGCACGCGTCCCAGCGCACGGCGCATGTCCGCCACGTACGGCACCAGGTGCGCGTACTCCGGCCGCTTCGCCAGGCGCTGCGTCAGGGAGTAGGTCGTCAGCGCCTCGCTGCCGGCCTTGTTGCGCGCGGCCGTCACGCTGTGCCGGACGAACTGCGCCAGCGCCTCGAGCTCGTCCGCGACGGGCGAGTAGGCCTCCGCGTAACCCATGAGGTCGCGCGTCTCAGCCGGCGTGATCCCTTCGCGCGCCAGCACTTTTTCGTTCGCCGTGGCCACGGCCGTCAGCTCGACGAACGCCGGCGGCACGGCCGCGGCGATGCTCAGCCGGGTCGTTTCCTTCGGGGACGCCGGAATGATGAGGCGCGGGATGAGGTCCCGCATCAGCCGGAGCTCCTGCAGGCGCGCCTGCGCCGCCTCGGTGTGGGTGGTGATGGTCTCTACTGCAGATACGACAGTCTCTTTCTCTTTCGTGCTCACGAGGAGCCTCCTCTTTCTTTTCTCGATCTGTGATGGTGGTCAGAACGGGCAGATCGAAGAGAAGGGAGGAGCGCGCCCCTGGCAGGTGCGGGGTGGAACGCTCAGGGCGGCCGGACGGGGAGTCCGCCGGCGTCTCCGGAGAACGGGAGAGATGCGGTCGGTGGCCCGGCCGCGGCGGGCGCGGAGGAAGGCGCGAACGGGCACGGGCCGCGGAGCCAGGACGATGCGCGGCCGGCGGCCCGGGTCGCGCTCCGGCACGTACAGGCCTGTCTCGAGGCCCTCGATGACTTCCACGTGCAGGCCGAAGACCTCCTTCGCGGTCGCCTGAAGCAGTACGGACGTGCCGATCCAGCGCTGCGTGGCCCGAACCACGCGCTCCGGGGCACCGGCGGCGCGTTCCGGCTCGCGGCCGATCCACTCGTTCGTCTCCGCGATCTGCTGCGCCGCGCGCATGAGACGGCGGGAGGCGGTGACCAGCCGCCCGCTGGCGTCCCACAGGTTCCGCGAGGTACGGACCGGCCGGCGGCCCGCACAGCGCTCGGAGCGGTCGACGGTGGCCAGGCAGGAAGCGATCAGCCGGGCCGAGGCATCGAGGGCCCGATGCGCGCGCCGGATCGAGCGCACCCACGTTGGCCGGCCGCCCTGCGGGCGGGGCCGGTCCCGGCATGTGCCGTCGGCGCCTCGCGGCGCCCGTGCGGTGCTCGATCTGCTCATGTCCTCTTAGTACTCCATTCGCTAAGTTCGACCACAGAGCGTGCGGCGGCGCGCTGCCAGTCCCCTCTCCCCACCGCAGTGGGGAGAGGGCTAGGGTGAGGGGCTCCCCTTTCCCGAGCGCCACAACCCCTCACCCTGACCCTCTCCCCACTGCGGTGGGGAGAGGGGACTGA
>DASPMO010000064.1:0-13520 GCA_035627015.1 Thermoanaerobaculia bacterium
CCACCACCGCCGTAACCACCGCCGCCGCCGCCGCCGAAGTCGCCGCCGCGGCCACCGCCGCCGCCGCCGAACCCACGGCCGCCGCCACCGCCGCCGAAGCCGCGGCCACCGCCGCCGCCACCCGCGCCGCGCGGGCGATCCTCGGCCGCGTTCACGCGCAGGGCACGTCCGCCGAGCTGATAGCCGTTGAATTTCTCAATGGCTTTCGCCGCGTCCTCATCATTCGCGAACTCGACGAACGCGAAGCCGCGCGGCCGTCCGGTCTCGCGGTCGGTCGGGAGGAAGACGTCGCGAATCTCCCCGACCTGTGCGAACAAGTTCTGCACTTCTTCGCGCCTGGTGTTGTAATCCAGGTTTCCGACAAATACTTTCGAACCCATCCAATCTCCAATCAGTTTCTGCCCGGAACAACGACCAGGGCACGTGCGTAGGCTATCACGGTCCACTTCCCTTCAAGCTCCGGTCCAGTTTGCGACGTTTGCGGCTTCGCGTCCGTAAATTCACCATATGTCCCGGTTCCTCCTCCTCGGATTCGTGCTCCTGGCCTCCCTCGGCGCCTCCGCCGCCATCCCCATCGCCCCGCTCGAGCCGCGCATCGCCCCCAACTTCAGCGGTGCAGTCGACCCCGCGGCCGCGACGAACGGCACCACCACGCTCGTGGCCTGGACGGTCCCCCACCACTATCCCGCCGGGCAGCGCGTCCAGGCCCGCCTCCTCGGCGTGCACGACGCCGCGGTCTATCTCGATCACGCCGCGAGACCGCAGGTCGGCTGGAACGGACACGAGTACCTGGTCGCCCACAGCCACGGCGCGGCGGTCGTCCACGGCAACGGCGCGCTCGGCGCGCGGGCCAGGCTCCAGTTCTGGACCGTGAATGCGGTCGCCTGGAACGGGAGCGCCTGGGTGGTGGGTTTCGTCCGCGAAGACCAGGGACTGGTGATGCTGCTCGACCGCGAGCTGAACGCCGTCCGCACCATCGAGCTCGGCGCGGCGCGCAGCGTCCGCCTCACCACCATCGACGGGAACGTGTGGGCCGTGCATCAGCGCGAGGCCGACACCGAGGTCTTCCCGGTCGACGACGGAGAGCCGCGCTTCCGCCTCGGCGGACACGCCCGGATGATCGGGCCGATGGCCATCCTCGAGGAGACGCTCCGCCTCTCCTTCCTCGATCCACGCAGCGGTTTTTCCGAGCCGCGCCCGTTCATGGCCTCGTTCGAGATCCCGCTCGAGCTCGTGCACGCCGCGCCGTTCGGCAGCGGCGCACTCTTCGCCATCTACTCGCCCGTCGGGAAAACGCTGCTCCTCGTCACCATCGACGCGCAGGGGCACATGCAGGAGTACACGGCGGTCCTCACCGGCGCCGCCACCGCGCCGCGCGTGGCCGTGGCCGGCACGACGCTCTTCCTCGGCAACGGACGGCAGATCTATCAGTTCCCGCTGCAGCCGTGGCCGCGGGAGCCGTTCGCCCTGACCGATGCCGCGCTCGTCTCGCTCGACAACTTCGCCTACCGGAGCGAGCCGAGCATCGTCGCGCTCGACACGCACGCGCTCGTGTTCTGGAAGGAGCTCACCGAGAACACCTACACCGAAGGGTCGTTCATGCGCGCCGTCGACGCGGACGGCGTGCCGTTCGGGCCGGTGACGCGGCTCCCCTTCACCTACACCTACGATCGCAAGGCGGTCGCTCACGGCGATCGCTTCCTGTTCACGTGGCGAGACAACGGCACGCTCTACGCCTGGACCGGCGGCGGCGCGCCGGTGGAGCTCGGCCGCGGCGGCTCGTACGACGTCGCGTACGGGCCGCACGGCGCGTTCGCGGTGTGGCACAACCACGACCGCGGCATCAGCGGCACTCCGCTGCACGCCGATGGATCGCCGGTGGTGCCGGGCGGCTTCGTCATCTCCTCCGCCGTCTCTGAATTCGGCGCGCGCATCGACGTCGTGCCGCAGGGCTTTCTCGTGCACGGGACGCGCGAAGGCACCTTCATCTCTCCGGCGGGCACTCCGCTGTTGTCGTTCCCGATCGGCCCGGAAGGAGGGCCGCTGGCCGGCGGTGAGCTGCTGGCGTGGCGGAACGGGACGCTGCTCGCCAGCGCCGGCGGCGAGCACTACGTGCCGCAATGGGCCGGTGCCTGGACGCCGTTCGCCATTCATCCGATGGAGGGGGGCCGTCATCTGGTCATCCTTCATGGCGAACGCACGCTGGCCACGAGCATCGTCACCGTCGCCGGCGACAGGGTGGTCAGCGACACGGAGCCGCGCCTGCTCCTCGACCAGCTCGTCGATGGGAGCAGCATCACCGTCATCGGCGGGAAGCCGCTCGTCGTCTACGGGTACGGGCAGATCTGGGTGGCCACCTATCCGGCGCGCCGCCGCGCGGCGCGGTGAAGTTGCTGTGTTGCTGGTTGCTGGTTCGTGGTGATTCAGCGTAGAGCCCCCACGAACCAGCAACCAGCAACCAGCAACATCCTCCGGTACTACAACTCCACCTGCGCACCCAGCTCGATGACCTGGTTCGGCGGCAGGCTGAAGTAGCCGACCGCGCTCGACGAGTTGCGCATCATCCAGGCGAAGAGATGCTCGCGCCAGATGGCCATGCCCGGCTGCCGGGTGGGGATGAGCGTCTCGCGCCCGAGAAAATAGCTCGTCGTCATCGGATTGAACGAGACGTACTGCGTCCCCACGCGCTCGAGCGCGTCGGGGATGTCGGGGTCTTCCATGAAGCCGAAGTGGATGGTCAGGCGGAACACGCCGTGGCCGAGCTCCTGCCACTCGTAGCGCTCCTTCTTGTCGAGGTGCGGGCGGTCCTCGATCTCCACCGTGAGCAGCACCACGATCTTGTGCACGACCTTGTTGTGCTTGATGTTGTGCAGGAGCGTGGTCGGCACCCCCATCGCATTGCGCGACATGAAGATGGCCGTGCCGGGCACGCGCGGGATACGGTTGTTGGACAGCTCGCGCACGAAATCCTCGAGCGTCATGGCCTGCTCGGCCAGCTTGCCCGTGAGAATGCTGCGGCCGGCGCGCCAGGTCGACATCAGCGTGAAGACGAACAGCGCCGCCACGAGCGGGAACCAGCCGCCGTCCCACACCTTCACCAGGTTCGCCCCGAAGAAGGAGAGATCGAAGCAGAGGAAGAAGAGCGCGAAGGCCAGCGAGCCGATGAACGGCCACCCCCAGCGGTCCTTCGCGTAGACGGCGATGTGCGTGGTGGTGATGCCCATCGTCGCGGTCACGGCGATGCCGTACGCGGCGGCCAGCTCGGTGGAGCGCTGGAACGCGATCACCAGGCCGATCGCGGCGAACATCAGCAGCCAGTTCACCGACGGGATGTAGATCTGCCCGATCTCGCGCGCCGAGGTGTGGCGGATGCGGATGCGCGGCAGATAGCCGAGCTGCACGGCCTGCCGCGTCAGCGAGAACGCGCCGGAGATCACGGCCTGCGAGGCGATGACCGTGGCCGTGGTGGCCAGGATCACCAGCGGGATCAGCAGCGGCTTCGGCGCCATCAGGAAGAACGGGTTCTTCACCGACTCCGGCGAGTGCAGCAGGAAGGCCCCCTGGCCGAAGTAGTTCAGCAGCAGCGCCGGAAAGACGAAGCTGAACCAGACCCGCCGGATCGGCTTGAGGCCGAAGTGGCCCATGTCGGCGTAGAGCGCCTCGCCGCCGGTGATGACCAGGAAGACCGAGCCGAGGACCAGGAAGCCGGCCAGCTTGTTGGCGATGAAGAACTTCACCGCGTGCGTCGGCAGCACCGCCGCCAGCACCGCCGGCTCCTTCACGATCTGCATGATGCCGAGGATGGCCAGCGTCGAGAACCAGACGATCATGATCGGCCCGAAGACCGCGCCGACCTTGGCGGTGCCGTACTTCTGCACGGCGAAGAGGCCGATGATGATGGCGATGGTGATCGGCACGACCCAGTCGCCGAAGACGGGCGTGACGATCTCCAGTCCCTCCACGGCCGACAGCACGGAGATGGCCGGGGTGATCATCCCGTCGCCGTAGATCAGCGCGGCCCCGAAGAGGCCGAGGGTGAGCAGGACCACGCGCCGCTTCGACGGCGTCCCCTTCGGCCGCACCAGCGACATGAGGGCGATGATCCCCCCCTCGCCGCGGTTGTCCGCGCGCATGACGAAGATCAGGTACTCGATGGAGATGATGAGCACCAGCGACCAGAAGATGAGCGACAGCACGCCCATGATGTTGGCCGGCGACGGCGCCAGGTGATGCTCGGGCGCAAAGCACTCGCGGAAGGCGTACAGCGGGCTGGTGCCGATGTCGCCGTACACAATCCCCAGCGCCGCGAGCGAGAGGGTAAAGAGGTAACGCTTGCTGTGCTGCTGCTCGGACGGCTCCATGCGGTCGCGGGGGAAAGTAGCACAAGCCGGGCCCGGTTTCGCCGGGCGCTTTCGCGGCCGGAGAGGCGTACGATTGCTCCATGACCGTCGACACCAGAGTCTTCACGGCGGACGAGCTGTTCGAGCTTCCGGATGACGGATCGCGTTATGAGCTCGTCGAAGGAGAGCTGAGAAAGATGTCCCCTTCGGGCGCGGATCACAGTGCCATTACCTTGTTGATCGCCGCTCGCATCCTCTCGCACGTCGAGCACCACCGGCTCGGCGGCCGCGTGTACGGGGCGGACGCAGGCTTCGTGGTGTCCCGCAACCCTGATACCGTTCTGGCTCCGGACGCGGCGTATGTATCTCCGGAACGGGTCGTCGGCTCGCCCCGTTTCTTCCCCCGTCCTCCCGACCTCGCCGTGGAGGTCGTGTCGCCATCGGATCGATTCAGCGAGGTCGTGGTGAAAACGCGCACATATCTTCGCGCGGGCACTCGCGCCGTCGTCATCGTCGATCCGGCGTCGCGGCTCGTGCAGGTGCACCGCACCTCCGGCGTCACCGACATCACCGAGACCCTCACCCTCGACGACCTGCTCCCCGGCTGGTCGATGACCCTCGACGACATCTTCACCACTGCTCGTTGAAGACGCGAGGGATCGCACCCCCGCCGCTCAACGCTTCTTCGCGCAAACCCCCGCCACGGCACGCACCAGCTCCTGTGGTGCGAACGGCTTCTTGACGTAGTCATCGAAGCCGGCCGAAAGCGCCAGTTGACGCTGCAGCGGGCCGCCGTAAGCGGTCACGGCCACGGCCGGAATCGCGGCTTTGTCGTCATCGCGGGCCCGAATGCGGCGTGTGAGGGAGTGCCCATCCTCGGCCGGCATGGCCAGATCGCTCACAAGCGCGTCGAAGGGTTGCGCCGCCAACTGGTGGAACGCTTCGGCAGCACTGCTGGCCATGGTGACGAAAGCGCCGGCGCTCCGCAACACCGTAGCGATCAACTTCCGCATGTCCAGTTCGTCATCGACGACGAGCACCCGCAGACCCGCGATCGAGACCGGCCCGCGGCGCGCGCCGGCAGCGGCATGTCCTCGCCACGGCCTGCAGCGCTGGCAGCAGGGCTATCAGTTGCGGGAGCTGATCCGCGAGTGGGCACACCTGCAGATCTGCGTCGCGGACGAGCTGGAACGCTACGCCGACAGCCATCCCGAGCTCGAGCCCGGCGTGATGGCGACCGTTCGCCGCGCCTGGATGCAGCTCTGCGCCGACGGGATCACCGGCAGCGCCACGCAGTACTGGCGCCTCCACCAGGGCGAGTCTGCCGGGCATGTCCACGATCTCGAAACGGCGCTCACCGCCGTGCAGACGCTCGAGCGGGCGCGGGCCGAGGCGTGGCGCACGGCCGCGCACGACCTGCGCGGCAGCGTCACCGTCGTCAAAGGGGCCACGACGCTGCTTCAGGGCGCAGGCGCGGGCCGCGTGGAGGCCGCCGACATGCTCAGGAAGAGCGTGGCGTCGCTGCACGACATGCTCACCGACCTGTTCAATCTGGCCCGTCTCGAAGCCGGCCACGAGCAGCGAGAGCTCACCCTCAACGCCATCAAGTACACGCGACAGGGCGGTGTGACCGTGACCTGGGGACTGGACCGGGGGCGGGACACGGACCGCTGGACGTTCTCGGTCCAGGATACGGGTCCCGGCATCGACGAGAACTGCGCGGCGCCGCTCGCGCAGGAACTGCACGACGCCACCACCGCCGCGGATGACGCGACCGAGGGGAGCACCGACCGGCGGCGCGACATCGAGCCCGCGATCACCCTCGCCTCGGCCTCGGAAGCCTTGCCCCAGGCACAGCAGCCGGGCGAGGGCGTCGGCCTCTCCATCGTCAAGCCTCTGCGAGCTCCTCGACGCCGGACTGGAGCTGGCGACGAAACCGGGACAAGGCTCGACGTTCCGCGTGATTCTGCCGCGCAGCTACGGCGGCGGAGGGGCGTAACGGCGCCGCCCGGCTCACGCCAGCGCGCGGATCGATGCGCGTGCGGCGCGCACCAGCCGCACCGATCGCTCCCCTGCCGCCGCCTCGGCCTCGCGCAGGTAGGACAGCGCCGTCGTCGCCTGCGGCGCCAGTCCCGCGGCGGTAAAGCGCGCGATCACCTCGCGGCAGACCGCCGGCACTTCTGCGACCCGGCCGAGCGCGAGCAGCGCTTCCGCGAGCTCGAGCGCGGCCAGCCCGAAATCGGTGACCAGCCCGAGCTCCGTGAAGTCACGCATCGTCTGCCGGAGCAGCGGAATTGCCTCGGCGGGCCTCGCGGCGGCGGTCAGGGCGCGGCCGAGCACACCCCGGCTGCGCGCGGCCTCGGTCCTCAGGCCCCGCGATTCGAGCTCCGCGATGCAGCCGTGCAGCACCGCGATGGCCCGCTCCGGCGCACCGAGGTCCACCCGGCAGAGCGCGATGTTGTGCGCCAGCCGCACGGCGCCGAGGGCATCCACCGAGGGATCGTCCACCAGGGACGACCAGACCTCCAGCGCGCGATCGACGGCGCCGGAGTTGTACAAGGCGTCGCCCTCGATCATCCGCGCGGTCACGAATCGCGACCGCTCGCCGAACGCGAGAAACGTCGCCGCGGCCTCGCGCGCGTACCGCACTGCCTCGAGCGGCCGGCGCGTGCCGCGCAGGATCACCGCCCGCACCAGCGCCAGCCGCGCGAGATGGCAATCCGGCGCCGGGACCGTGGCGAAGAGGCGCTGCGCCCTGTCGGCGTGCTCCCCCGCCTCGGCATACCGGCTCATGAACGCCAGGACGTACGCGTGATCGCGCAGCGCCTGCGCCCGGAGGCTCTCCACGTAATGCGGCCGGTACGCGCCGGGCTCCAGCTCCTCCGCCAGCGCCAGTGCCATTGCCGTCACCTGCAGCGCATCCTTCGGACAGCGTTCGATCAGCGGCCGCATCCTCGCCAGGAGCTGGCGCACCATGCCCGCCGTCGCCGCGCCGTCCGCGTTCCGCAGCCTCTGCGGCCACCACGCGGCCGGGCCGGCCAGCATCTCCGCGCAGAGCCGCGCCGCCGCCTCGTCCTCGGATGCCACCCGCTCCGCGAACGCCACCGCGTCCGGCAGCGACGCCGGCGCTTCCGCCCACATCCGCGGCTCGCGGAGCGCGGCCAGCAGCGCGCGCTGGGCATGCAGCTCCTCCGCGCACTCGCCGCACGATGCCACGTGCGCCTCGATCCCCGCGTCGATCGGCGTCATGCCTTCGAGGAATGCGAACAGCGTCTCCGTGTCGTAATGCGTCATCGGTGGTTCTGCCGCCGGCGCTGTTCTTTTCGGACGGCGCTCACCGCCTTGAAGATGAGCCGTTTCACGTAATGGGGCGTCACCCCCAGCTCCTCGGCAATCTGCACGTAGCTCCTGCCGTCCACGTAATGGAGCTGCGCCGCCCGCCGCGCGGGCTCGGGAAGCGTCGCCAGGACCGCGCGCACCAACGCGGCGCTCTTCGCGTCCGAGGCATCGGGGAGAGCCGTTCCCTTCGATGCGAGCTGGTAGGCCTGGCCGCTCCTGCAGGCCGCGGCGATCACCCACGCCTCGGGATCCTCCGCCTCGGCCGTGATCACCGCCTCGAGGGCCGCGCGGACCATTTCGGCCGCCTCGGGACGCGGGACGTGGTAGCGACCGATCAGCGTCTCCGTGAGGATCCCGCCGTACATGTCGTAGATGCGCTCGATGTCTACCGCCGCGTCGGACCGTTTCCGCGGCGCCCCCGACAAGTTCATGCATGGTATAGTAGCAGCTCCAGTCGATATTCCGGACATAATTACAGCGATGGAGTCCTGATGCTCGAACCACTTCCCGCGCTCATCCGCGACCGCCGCGAGGAGCGCAAGCTCACGCAGGGCCAGCTCGCCGAGCTGGCCGGGGTCAGCCGCGCGCAGCTCGCGCTGCTCGAAGCCGGCAAGGCCAACATCACCATGGAGTTTCTGTTGAAGATCACGCGAGTCCTGGAGCTGACCGCGGTCTGGGTCGAGGGACTGAACATCCTTGCGGCGTCGCCGGATCTCAAGGCACTGGTGCAGGCGAAGGAGGCGGTGGCGCACGCGCGCGCGCTCGCCAGCCAGTTCTCCGGCACGGTCGAGGAGCTCGACGCGGCGACCGCGTCGCTCGATGAGCTCATCAGCAGGCCGATGTTGCCCGCGGCCTCCCAGGCGGACATCGCCGAATCGGCGCGGCAACTGACGCAGCTCCGCGGCGACGAGCGCGACCAGGCCGGCCGCACGCTGCGCGACCTTGCCAACGGAGACCGCGTGCACCGCGCCGAGCGTCCGGAGGCCGCGAAGACGCCCGCGCGGAAGCGCTCGCGGGGAAACCGATGAGACCGCCCCTGTCCGGAGGTCTGCGCGACCTGGAAGCCTGGCTGCGGGCGAGCGTCGCGGACGCCGCGGAGCGGCTGCCGGCGCTGCTCGACCTGCCGGCGTCCATGCTGCGCCGGGAGCTGGATGCGCGCCCCGAGCTGCGGACGCCCGGCATGATGCAGCGCCTCATCGCGGTGGCGCAGGATGCCCTCGAGCGTTATCCGCGCCGCGCGCACGAGCTGACGTCGATCGTCGTCGAGTACGCGCCGGCGCTGGAGGCCTCGCCGGAGTGGGCGTCGGTCGTCCGCCGCATCGAGGGACAGGGATGGCAGGAGCACGCCAGGGCGTTGTGCGCGCTCCAGCGGACCGGGGAAGCGCACGAGGCGCTGGAGCTGGTGCGTCATGCGGCCTTGGAGTTCGCCATTCATCACGACTACCAGCACCTCGTGGAGGCGCGCATGATGGAGACGTGGATGCTCTCGTTCGCGGGAGAGGACGCCGCGGCGGCGAACGTCTGGATGGCGACGGAGGACATCGCCCGCCAGCGCGGCCATCGCACCCTGCACGCGCGTCTGACGGGCAAGATCGCCCTCTTCCGGCTGCGCCGCGGCGACGCCGAAGCCGCGTCGCGCCTGTTGACGGAAGCGGCGGAGATCTTCGAGGAGGAGGGCCTGACGCGCGAGGCCATCCGTGCGCGCTGGAACCTCGCCGAAGCCACCACGGCCCGCGGCCGCCTGCACGAGGCGATCTCGGAGTACTACAAAGTGCGCGGGACCCTGCTCACCGTCGGCGCCGGCACCGACGCGGCCATTGTCTCGGCCGAGATCGTGGAGCTGCTGCTCGTGGCCGGCCGCGAGGCGGCAGTGCCCGTCCTGACGGAATCGCTCCTGGACACGTTCCGCACCCTGCTGACGCAGAACGCGCTGGAAGCCTTCACCTGGCTCCACGCCCGCGCCACCGCCGGCACCCTCACGCGCGAAGACGCCTGCACCGTACGCCGCTTCTTCGAGGATCTCCCTCACCAGCCGCTCGCGCGGTTCACGGGGACGGATTGAGGGCTCTATAGGCGGTTTTCGTGCGTCGCAGAAGAATCAGCGCACTATAAGTGTCTGAATTAGCCGCGCACGGCGAGAAATGTTTACTTGCGGCGTTATCGCTGCTACTTTGCCGCCCGGCTCTC
The DNA here is from genome assembly GCA_035627015.1 of Thermoanaerobaculia bacterium. GTDB lineage: Bacteria > Acidobacteriota > Thermoanaerobaculia > Gp7-AA8 > Gp7-AA8 > QHVT01. The sequence continues at coordinate 9,867 of DASPMO010000064.1, forward strand.
CTATGCGCTCCAAAAACAACACCACCTCTGTAGATCACGCTGCCGCGTTGTACAACCAGTACATCGCGGAGCTCAGCACGATCGGCACCTCCGAATTCCAAATGACGCCGGCCGAAGCCGGCCAGCTCGCTCACGAGGTGCTGATGGTGTCCATTACGAGCCTCCCCCGCATCCAGGACATGCGCGCGTGGCTGACCGCCTCGATGCGGTCAGCAGCAGCCAAGGCACAGAGGGACCGTGCCAAAGTCTAAGACCCTGCGGTTTCGCCGGCGCTTCAAAGGACCACCTGCCGGTGCATTGGAAGCGTTCGCCCACGCCTATTACCAGCTCGAGAACGAACGGCGTGTCGCCGCGGGCGGTGAAATCGATGCTTTGTTGCAGAAAACGCCGACCGAGAAGTTACCCGAGCTCGTCGAGCACCCGGCTCTGCGGCCGTTCGGCGCTCTCGAATACCTGGGGAAGATCTTCAACGATGCCCTCGCCAATGACCCGAAGCGCGCAAAGGCCGTCGCGGAGCTGGAAATCTCTCTGGCGGAGAACCTCGCTCAGCCTCCCTATCACAATCTCTCCATCGTACAGATCCGTGCCTACGCCTGGCGTGACCTCGGCATTGCTCACCGCGCCCTCGGCCGCCTGCAGGAATCCCTCGATGCCTTCGCCGTTGCGGAAACCGGTCTGCTCCCCCATGGCGCCCTGGACCACGACCTCGCGATTGTCCATCTAAGCGTTGCTGTCACGCTGCAGGAACTGGAGCGCTTCGACGAGGCACGGAAACTTCTCGCACAGAGCAAACGCATGTTCATCCAACACGCCGATGACCAGCGCCTGGTACTCGCAACCTTTTCTGAAGGCGTAATCCTTCAGCGTAGCAAGCATTACCGCGAGGCCCGCGACGTCTACAAAAACCTGCTGAGCTCCTCCGCCAAGATCGAGCCTCCGGTCATCGCTGCCGTTCATCGCGTCATCGGCCTATGTTCGACCGAGCTCGGTGATTTCCCGGATGCCGAGGCCAATCTCCGTCGCGCCATTGCCTTGAATCAGCAGCTCGCTCAAACCATTGAGGTCACGAAGGGAAAGGCGGCACTCGGACGCTTGTTCATTCGACGCGGCGATTCCGCGGATGGCATCACTTACCTTCGTCCGATCCGCCGCGAATTTCTCCGGCATGGCTTGATCGAGGAAGCGGGGATCTGCGGCCTCGAAATCGTCGAAGGGATGCTCGCACTTGGCAACTTCACGGGCGCCGAGATGCTGTCACGGAAGATCATCGCCGAATTCATGAAGGCGGGGCTCAACAAGCGGGCCATCAGCGCACTCGGCTACCTGCGCGAGGCGATCGCCTCGAGCAAAGCCTCCACCGCCCTCGCCTCCACCGTCCGCGAATACATCGTCTCGCTCCGAACCACGCCGGAGCGAGACTTTCTCCCTCGCCAGCTTACGGTGTCGGGGAGACTCCCGGAATCGTGATGAGATCCCCGAGAGCCTTGATCTTCTTCACGACCTTGCCGATCTTGCCGGCCACCCCGCCGCCTCGCGGCTCCCGCTCTCGTGGCCCGGCAAAAGCAGCCACCGACACCGCGAGCAGACACACCACCACCACACTACGCCCCATTCCACGCATAGATCCTCCCCATCCGGCGCAACGCCGGTTCCGTTGAATTTGAGGAGGGCGCCCTCCCACCACGGAGTGACGCGCATAAGTGTCACACCACCCCGGGCGAAGTATGCCGCATCCGCGCGATCCGAGGGCGGCGCGCCATAGACGTTTTGGGCAAAGGGGGCCAAAGCCGGGCGGCAGTGGCGAACTGCAGCCGCCGCGACGCCGGCGATGATGCAGGCATCTCGGCTGCCGGGCCGGCCGCACGCCAAAGTTAGACCGTACTACGCGATTTTGGCGAGCACTCTCTCGACGGACAATGGCAGATCGATTTGCACGAAGAACTCATTCGGGTAGAGATAATCTTCGCCGGATTCGTCTATTACTCTGACCATCCCGTGTTCAGCAGCGAACGAGTCCTCCAGCACTGGGTAAAGTTTCCTGAGCTCGAGAGACGCCGGGTAATCATCGTTCCGCACACACACGGCATAATGGCGCTTGAGCGTGTCCGATGTCGACACATCCCGTTGGGTTTGCGGCAGCTTGGCCGAATCGGCGGCGAGCGACACACGCTTACCGGACTTCGAGCGGCTTTTTGAACTTGAGTTCTTTCTTTCCGATGCCATGCGCTTCATACCAGTGAAGTTCAGCTTCGCAAATCGTACCATCGGGAAGCCGCACCGTCGCGACTCCCTTCATTTTGCGCCACTTCCCGCGCCCATGTTCGCGGTTAAGACGGCGGCGGTCACGCACTCCTGTTCCTGAAGCGATCGTCTCGACGTGGCCAATCTCGCTGAGGATCTCGAACCGCACAGCCATAGCTTACTGAATAAGTCGCTTGCAGCAAGACACTTAACCACGCCCACTCAGCGTCACTCGACACTCTCCCGTGCCTTCGGCTCGTGCTCAGAAACACGTGCTCCCGATGCGGTACGACTGCTGCCGGGCCGCCGTGGGGCACATGTGGACTACGGTCGCACGTACTTTCCGGGATGATCCTGTCGAAGACGGTTCGCAGCCGTTGCTGGTGTCCCGCGGGCACGGTTGCCGCGAATGAGGTTCAAATGAACCGAGCCGCGAACTGGTTGGGTAGGCCGAGGCGATCTCTCGCCTCGGCCCCCTGCAGATCCGGACGTGCGGGATTACCGCATCCGGCTCCTCAAATCACGGATTTGCTGCATGAGCAGCCCTGATCCGCTATTCGTCGACGTTGCGTTTACACAGAACTGCTCGAGCCCGAGTCTCGCTGTGTTTCCTTCCGACGATTCCGTGATTCGGCACTCCGCTTCCCTCCACTGGCTCCCGCAGGCGGCAGTTCGCCAGCTTCACAGGTACTATCAGAGCGCTCCGACTTCCCACCGTCCATCCCGCCTCGCTCCCTTTCGTTCGCTCGGGCGGTACCACGTACTGCTGCTCGTCGCGAGGCAGCGGGGAGTTGCTGTTGCCGGCTCCTCCTCGGAACTGCGCCGGTGCCTCAATCCTCTGCCTTCCACTCGCTCTCGTAGAGACGCGGGATCTCCCAGGTTCCTCGGCAACCCCTTTACGAACATGCCCTGCTCTTCGACCCCGGCGGACCGAATGCGCCAAGGCCACTAACGACGCACCCGATTTTGCCCGCGCGGTTGACGGCGTCGGCTCCGCATTCAGTCACCTTTCGAGGCTCAATCACACAGCCTGTTCGCTCGCTGTCTACGCTTCGCAGCTCGGATTACTCCGATCAACACCGCGCAAGACTCGCTCCCCACTGGCGGCCAACCTTGTTGGGGCGGGACTCTCACCCGCTGGGTTGCTAAAAGAGGTTTCCACTCTGTGCTTCAACTCACATCGTTTCCCCTCCTCGAAGCTTTCCTGGCGCACCAACCGCCGTGACGCCGTCACGCTGGCGAAAACGCAGCCGGCTCGGCCGGCGGACCGAAGCTAGGAGTCTGCGCGGCAGAACGGCTTCGGGACGAAATCGCGTGGAGCCGACGGGGGGCGGTCGTTCAAGGTGAGGGCGCGGGAGCTTGGCGCATAGGTGAGGTCGGAAGGGCATCGCCGGACGCCGTTAGAGCATTGGG
>DASPMO010000065.1:0-11419 GCA_035627015.1 Thermoanaerobaculia bacterium
CCCAATGCTCTAACGGCGTCCGGCGATGCCCTTCCGACCTCACCTATGCGCCAAGCTCCCGCGCCCTCACCTTGAACGACCGCCCCCCGTCGGCTCCACGCGATTTCGTCCCGAAGCCGTTCTGCCGCGCAGACTCCTAGCCGCATTCTGGAGTGCGGCAGCGCCAGCTGCCGCTCTCGATGCCGCAGCGCCAGCTGCGGCGGGGGCGGAGGCTGGCGCCTCCGCATGGAGAGCGCGAGCTGGCGCTCGCGCACTCCAGACTAGACGACGCAGCGGGTGGAGGACAGGCGGTCGGGGAGGGAGCGGCGGGAGGGCAGCGCGGCCAGGGCGAAGCCGAGGCCGCCGAGGAGGAGCGACAGGTACACACCCGCCCAGCGCAGCGAGGCGTCGCGCAGGGTCATCGCTCCTTCCGGGGCCACCACGCGCACGTCGAAGATCGCGCCGCCGATGGTCTTGCCCCACAGCAGCCAGGAGCCGACGAAGTAGTAGTAGGAGAGGACGATCACGAAGCCCGCCAGCGCGGCGGTCTGCATCCAGGGGAACGACGACGGGAGGAGGGGAGAGAGGGCGAGAGAGAGCGCGGCGAACAGCGACAGGTCGGTGCAGAGGGCCAGGAGGCGGCGCCAGCGCGGCGCGTCATCGGTCGAGAGCCCGGCGGGCGCGAGAGGGACGACCTCCGGAACGAGCACCGCCTCGAGCTCCACTTCGTCGAATCGCATCACGCCCTCCCATCCCGATGTGGCGGCGGGCTTCAGCCCGCCCGCAACGGCAAGTATTTTACGTAAATCCGGTACAGCAGGTCTTTCGGCTCGTTGTTGTAGCGCTGAGCCAGCTCGCGGCTGCGGCGCGCCAGCTCGTCGTTCGGGTTCAGCTTCAGCGTCTCGTCCAGCTCGCGGAGCGCGTCCGCCGTGCGCTCTTCCTGCAGCGCCATCGCCGCCAGGTTGAAGTGTGCGTCGGCCAGCATGCGCCGGATGCCCGCATTCTGCGGCTCCGCCTGCAGCAGCGGCTGCAGGTTGGCGATGGCCTCGGTGTACTTGCGCTCGGCGAAGAGTGCCTTGGCCGCGTCCAGCTTCGAGGCCTGCTGCGTGGCCGCCTCGTACTGCGTCTTCAGCTCCGGCGGCAGCGGCTTCACGCGCATGGCCTGTTCGAACGCCGCCTTGGCGGCAATGAAGTCGCCCGCGGCGAAGGCCGTGCCGGCCGCGGCGATGCGCTGGTCGTAGTACTGGGCCGCGGGCATCCCGTCGATGAGCTGCGCCGCGCCCGACTTCTTCTGCTGCAGGTCGGCGATCAGCAGCATCGCCTTCTCGTGCTGCGGGTCGCCCGGCTTGATGTCGCGCAGCAGCGCGATGGCGCGGTCGTAGTCGCCCTTGCCGGCCAGCAGCGACGCGCGGCCGTACAGCGCCGCACCCGCGCCTGGATCCGCGGCCTGCACCTCGGCCTCGTCCGACGACATGCGGCTCCAGGCGAACCAGCCGCCCGCGGCGGCCACCAGGACGAGCAGCCCTACGATCAGTCCCAGCGGCCGCTTGCGCGCCGGCGACGTCGTGGGACGCGGCGCCGCCGCGGCCTTCTGCTTGCCCGACTTCGCCGCCGGCGCCCCCACGGGGGCGGGAGCGGCGGCCGGGTCGGGCGGCACGAGCGGCATCTCGAATCCGGACGGCAGCTCGTCATCGAAGAGGTCGAGCTTCTCCTCGGACGGCGGAGCGAGCGACGGGGCCGGGGCCACGGTCTCGCTCAGGCGATTGAGATACTCCTGCGCCTGCGCGTTCCGCGGATCGAGGCGCAGGACCTCGGTCAGCTCCGCGTGCGCCTTGGCCGTATCGCCGCGATCGAAGGCCTCGATGCCGCTGGCCAGGATCGTCTCGGCTTTCTGTTCCAGCTCGCGGCGCCTGGCCTTCGCGCGCTCGATGCGGTCCGAGGCCTGATCGTTCGTCACGTCGATCAGGAAAATGCGCGACCAGAGGTCGATGGCCTGCGAGTACTCCCCCGCGTCGAAGGCGCGGTCGCCGTCGGACAGGTACTGCTCGATCTTCTTCTGATCGTCGTCCGTCGTGGACACCGAGGCGGTGGTGAAGTCGAACTCCGTGCCGCCGCCCGATGCCGGCGCGGCCGGGGTCGGATCGAACGAGAAGTCGGTCGCCGCGGGGGCGTTGAACGAGAAGTCGCTGAACGACACCTCGGGGGCCTTCTCTTCTTCGAACGTGAAGCCGAAGTCGGCCGCCTGCGCGGTGGAGCGTCCCCCGGGCGCGGGGCTGTCGACGATGAACGCCGGGACCGGCGCGGCCGGAGCGGGCGCGGAGCCGCGGGCCTCGATGGCCCTGGCCACGCGCACCACGTCGGGATGCGTCGGGTCGAGCGAGCGTGCCTTCTCCAGCTCCATCTTCGCCGCGGCCACATTGCCGCTGGTGAGGTTGGCGTCGGCCTTCCGGGCGAACTGCTCGACGAACGGGGCGGCCTCGAGCTTCTCGCGGGCCTCGTCCCCGAGGACGCGGGCCTCGTCGTTGAGCAGGTCGTCGGTGAGGATCTGCGACGTCAGGTGCGCCACGCGCTCGAAGTCGCGCGCGGCCATGGCCTCGCGGGCCTGCTGGATCGGCGCGCGCGTGTCGCGCTCGACGGGCAGCAGCGCGTCGACGTCGATCGGCGCGCCGGGATTGCGGATCTTCTCCAGCAGCTTGCGCGCGGGATCGAAGTTCGGATCCATCTGCAGCAGCAGGTTGCAGCCGGCCATCACTTCGTCCGCGCGTCCCTGCTTGTAGAGCGCGAGAGTCTGCTGGAAGGTCGAGACCACGCGGTCCTTCACGGCCGCGGGGAGGGTGGAGTTTCCTGGATAGCTCACTGGTCGCGCGAGATTATAGACGGAGGCCGCTATACTGCGCGGACCATGCAGATCGAACCCATTTCCACCGGCGATGCGCCGGCCGCCATCGGGCCGTACTCGCAGGGAATCAAGGCCAACGGCTTCGTCTACACCTCGGGGCAGATCCCGCTCGATCCCGCCACCAGCGACCTCGTCGGCGGCAGCTTCGAGGACCAGGTGCACCGCGTCTTCAAAAACCTGCAGGCCATCCTCGCCGCGGCCGGCACCGACCTGAGCCGCGTGGTGAAGGCCACCGTCTACGTGACCGACCTGAAGAACTTCGGAACCCTCAACTCCATCTACGAGAGCTACTTCGGCAGCCACAAGCCGGCCAGGACGACCGTCGAAGTGCCGGCGCTCCCCAAGAATGCGACCGTGGAGATCGACCTGATCGCGCTGGCGTGAGCGCGCTCACAATAACCCGGCACCTCGGTTGCACAAGGAACCCACCATCATGTCCCGCCTGGCGGCAGTTCTCCTGGCCCTAGTCCTTACCCTTCCCGCGCTGGCAGCGACGCGGATGACCTTCGACATCAACGGCGCGGCGACGCCGGTGGAATGGGCGCCGACGGCGTTCCCGCTCCGCTATGAGATCGACCCGCGCGTGACGGCGCTGCACCCGGGCGCCGCGGCGATGGTGTCGCGCGCGTTCGCCGTCTGGGCGTCGATCCCCGAGGCCGACATCCGGTTCGAGTCGGGCGGCACGGTGACGGCGCACTCCGGGCGTCCGGAGGGGATCAGCGTCTCCGTCGTGGACGACCTGCTCAAGGGACAGGGGGCCATGGCCCTCACGGCGTACATGTACGACAACCAGACCGGACGCATGGTCGACGCGGACATCCGCATCGATCCGTCCCTCTTCGAGGGCAAGGTCAACGCGCAGCTCGCGCTGCAGCACGAGATCGGACACACCCTCGGCCTGGATCACTCGGCCTCGCTCTCGGCCGTCATGTATCCCTACGTCGGGACCGACGGCCCGGTGGAGCTGGACCAGGACGACCGCATCGCCATCTCGACCATTTATCCGAAGAGCGACCCGACGCTGCGCGGCGCGACGCTCTCGGGCCGCGTCATAGGCGACACCGGCGGCATCTTCGCCGCGCAGGTGGTGGCCGTGGACGAGAAGGGACAGCCCGTGGCCACGGGCCTCACCAATGCCGCGGGCGAGTTCACGCTGCTGACCATTCCCGCGGGACGCTACCGGCTCTACGCCGAGCCGCTCGACGGCCCGGTGATGGTCGAGGCGCTGCAGGGGAGCTGGCGCCAGGCGGCGCGCAAGCCCTTCCCAACGCAGTTCTACGAGACGCAGGTGACGGTCGAGAACGGCGGCGTCTACGGGAACATCGTCATCAGCGCCGCCGGTCCGGTGCAGCTCAACCCGCGCACGATCGGCTTCTGCGCGCCGAACGCGCACCAGGTCAGCCTCACCAGCATGCCCGTGCACGTGAAGCCGGGCGAGACGGTGAAGCTCACCATCGGCGGAGACGGCTTCACCAGCGGCATGACGCACTTCGAGGTGCTCAATCCCGCCTTCAAGCGCATCTCGGACTTCGAGTGGTGGGGCGGCGCGGTCAGCGCGACCTATACCGTCGATCCCGGCGCCACCGCCGGCACGAGCGTGATCCTGGTGAAGAGCGGCAACGACTCGGCGACGCTCACGGGCGCGCTGAAGGTGTATCGCACGCCGAAGGCGCGCGCGGCGCGGCACTGACGGACGGCGCGCCACCGTGTGATCCGGCGGCGAAACGTTCGACGCCCGGCCGGCGTCGAACGGACATGAGCGCCGAGGGCGGCTACTGCAGATCCTGTTACCGCGACCTGCCCGCGGAGCGGACGGGTTGCGTCGAGTGCTCCCGGCGCGAGGGGATGCGACCCCTCTCGCGCGTGACGATGCTGGTCGGCCTGGCCGGTGTGCCGCTCCTCGTCGGCGGCCTGCTCGGGTTCGACGCGCGTGCCTGTCTGGCCGGCGCGGCCCTCTCGGGAGTCGCGGTGCTCGTGCACATCGCGACGACTCTGCGGTGAGGTTCGTCTTCCATCGGTGGTCGTCCGTTTCAGGACCGCCGCCTCCGTGCCGTCGCGGTGGATGAGGAACATCGGGTCGACGGACCACAGCTTCTCGCGCACCGAGTAGAGCACGTTGCCCTGGGTGTCGCGGATCGAGAACGTCCGCGCGAAGCGCACCTTCCCGGACACGGTGAAAGCGTGCTTGCCGGACGGGTCTTCCACGCGGTAACTGCGGCCGAGGGAGAGCAGTTGCCGGTGGATCGTGTAGGCCTGCATCAGCCGCGCTGCCGGTTGTGGCGGCTCGTAGAGATGCTCCCACTCCGCGAGCGAGGCATCGTCCGCGGCGGCGCGCGCCGGTGCGGGCGCGGCGGCGGGCACGTGCGGCGTGGGGATGTGCCCCGCCACCCGCTCCACCGCCTCGTCGAGGCCACGACGCTCCGCGGCGCCCACGGCGTCGTACGTGGCCAGACACTCCTCCAGCGACGACGCCCCGAAGAGCCGGAGAACCTGGGGCGAGACGGCCTCGTCGCCGCCGTCGCGGAGGATCTCGAGAATCGCTCTCGTCCGGGACGGAGTCACGCGGGCAACTATACCGCCGCGCTCCCCGGTCAATCTCTGGCGCGGAGCGCCTGCTCCTGCAGCCACCCCATCAACTCCTCCCAGAACGACGGCTGCTTTTTGGCCTGCCGGCCCATCCGCGCTTCCTCTCTCATGGCGTAGCCGGTGAACTCGTCATCAGAAGGAAGGCCGGGATCCAGCCGAGGCTCGATCGTATCGGTCGCTCCGGGCGGTCGTCCCATCCGGGCCTCCAGCGATCCGGACGGCGCCACCTCGTCCTCGGCGCGCACCGCCGGAGCGGAGATCGTCAGGATCACCACCGCTGCCAGCGCGGCTCGGCTGAAAAAGTGTTGTTGCATACACTCTCCTCGTGCCCGCCGTCAGCAGGCACCCCTGATAAGAGAGTGGCAGGCCGGAGCGAAGCCTTAACGGAATTCGTCCACCGGAGGAGCGAAAAGAACGTCCGGCTGCCGGTTGCGCAAATAACGGCGTACCACGTCGACATGGACCGGAGCCACGACTCCGCGCTCGGCCGCTTCCTGCAGGTAGGCGATGGCCGAGAGTGCGCCGGCGAGCATCCCGGCCTTGCGGAATGCCGTGAAAAGCTCCGCCGCGAGCCTGGCGATCTCGCCCCCTCTCCCCACGAGCAACAGCGCGTCGGCCAGGTCGAGTCCCGCCAGCGCCGCGTCGGTGACCATGCTGGCCTGCTCGAAGGCGGCGATGGCCTTCCGCAGCTCCCGCACCGCGTCCGCGGAGCGCCCGCCGGCGAGGAGCACGCGAGCGAGCCCCCATTCGGTGCGGATCACTTCAATCTTCAACTCGAGGAGGCGGAACAACTGCAGCGCGCGGTGGAAATGCATGCTCGCCTCGGCGAGCTCACCCTGGTCGACGAAGCAATGTGCCAGCGCTTGTGCCGCACGGGCCGTCCAGAGCGGATCGTCCATCGCCTCGCCGTGATCGTAGACGCGCCGGAACAGGGGAATGGCGCAATCCAGCCTCCCGCATTCGTAGGCGATCAGTCCCTGAAGGTGCACCGCGCGCATCTGGCGCTCCTCGTCGCCCACGTGCAGGAACCCCACGGCCGCCAGGGCGGCGGCTTCCTCTGCTTCCGCGTAGTGCTGCTGCTCGAAGAGAATGCTCGCCCGGACGTAGGCCACGGTCGACAACCCGAGGCCGGACGCGACCAGTTTCCGGTACGCCTGCTCCGCCCGGTTGCAGGCCTCCAGCCCCTCCGCGAAGCGGCCGAGGTAGGAGAGCGCGTTCGCACGCTCCTTCCACGCCGTGCCCCGCAGCTCGTACACCGCCCTGGCCGGATAGAGGTCCACCGGCAGCGTCTCCGCGACCGAGATCGCGGCGTCGGCGAAGGTGAGGGCGTCGAGCGGCTTGCGCTCGTGCAGGCTGGCCGCCTGTGCGATCAGCTTCCGCACCACGCCGCCGGTGCGGTAGCGGAGCCGGGTCGTGAGATCGCCCCACGCCGCCAGTGCCGGGGCCGCGAGCATCGGCGCCAGCAGCGTCTCCGCTTCCTCGTCTTCTGCCGCGATCCGCGCCGCGAGGTCGCGCAGCGCGTCGAGCGTCGGCGAGCCGGCCAGCGGCTCCCAGACGTCGGCATCGGAAAGGTGGAAGTCCGACACGGTCATGAAATCGAGCGTGGTCCGGCAGGTCATGCAGGATGCGACCTCCCGCTCGATCTCGGTACGGCGTGTGGGCTCGACCATCTGGGAGTCGAACGCGTACAGCGCGAGCTCTTCGTCAGGAATGTGCGGCATCATGATTTCTCCGCCACGGACTGGAATGCAGCCCGAGCACGCTTCCGGCAGTGATGCAACGAAACGAGAATGCTTCCCGGCGTCGAGTCGAGGCCGTCGGCGATCGACTGCGTCGTCTCGCCTTTCACGTAATAGCGGTGCAGCAGCTCCCGGCAACGCACCCCGACGCGGGACAGGAGACGGGAGACCAGCAGCTTGCGCTCCACCTCGGCCAGCAGGTCCTCGCCGGGCGCGGCGGCACAGTCGGCGTCGCCGCAGAAAATCGCGTCGGCGGCACCGGAGCGGCGGAGGTAATGGCGCGAGGCGTTGCAGATCGCGCCGACCAGGTACGGCTCGAGCGCACGCACCGAGGAGGCGTTCACCAGGTAGGTGGCGAATACGTCGTGCACGAGCGTCTCCGCCTCGGTGCGGGGGATGTTGAACTTCGCCGTGGCGATCTTCCGCAGCCGCGGCGCAAAGCGCAGATACGCTTCCTCGAAGGGAAGCGCCTCGCGGACGGCCGGCGGCGGAAGCGGCGCCGCCGCCGAGGCTCTGTCGTCGGACTCCAGCTCGGAATCGCGCATGTGCGGCCTCGATGATACGACCGGAGGAGAAGAATTTATAGATGGAATGATGGCTGGGCGTTGTTATCGGCTCTTCTGGCGGGTGGCGTAGGCGTCGAGAATGCCGAAGTACGCCTGCCACTGCCAGTCATCCTGCTCGATGCCGTCGGCGATGAGCCGGGCTTCGTGAAAGCGACCCAGAAGTGCCTCCGCCCGCGCCCGCACGGCGTCGACCTGGTCGCGTTCATATTCGCTCGACAAGGCCAGGACCGTCCTGCGGCTCACGGCGTAGCGGAGCGCCTGTTCGGCATCGGTCCGTCTGCCGGCGCGTGCGTAAGCCTCGCCGAGTTGGGCGAACGGCAGGGGCCGTGGCTCGTTATTGGGATTGTCGGTTTTCAGCAGTTCGGCGACGCGGGCAGCGTCGTCGAGACGACCGATGCGGATGAGGTGCCGGACGAGCGAAGCGCGGACCCCGCCGCGAGCATGGGAGTTTTGCATTTCTCCGATCAATTGTTCCGCTTCACGACCGCGCCTTTGCCGGAAGAGCTCCCCGATCACATAGTCGAGCAGGTCAGTCGCTGGATACTCAACGGTCCGTACCATCGTCCTCACCCGGCTCAGGTCGAAACGCCGGGCGAAGTCGAGCCTTGTGATGATCCGCAGCATGTGGTCACGCTCGGATCTGCGCAGACGACCGGCGATTTCCCCGGCCTTATCCGGATCCCCGGAGGCCGCGTAAGCCGCCGCCCGCACCTGTTCGTAGGACTGGCGCGCCTCTTCATCGCCGTCGATGAGGCGTGGAAGCTTGCCCGGGACATCCACTTCACCCAGTCGGACGAGTTCTTCGATGGCCTCCTGAAAAGTAGTCACGCCCTCATCCGTCGATGCTGGAAATTCGAGAATCTTCCTCAGCACTTGCCGTGCATGCTCCGACTGGCCGAAGTGTTTCCAGGCGTCCGCGACTTCTATACGACACCGAATGCGTGCCGCGATCGTGGTGTCGGCCGACGGCAACAACTCATCCGCGGACTGCAACAGCTCGAGAGACGTCTGCCGGTCACCGACGCGCAGCGCCGCTTCCGCGATCTCGGCAAAGAGGGGCGCCCGCCAGGCTGACGCCCAATTCGACTGTTTCGCCTCCGCGACCGCCTCCTGCAGCACCGCCCCGGCACGATTCGGTTCGACGGCAGACATTGCCACCGCCAGTCTCGCGAGTTCTTTCGCGCGTTCTTCGGGACTGGTCTGCGCCGCGATGCGGCGCCGAATGGCGTCGTATTGTTCGAGACGGAGCAGCGTGATCGTCCGGGCGACATTCATTTCGTAGTGTTCCGCAATCCCGGAGTGCACAAAGTGCCCCTCGGGGTTCTTCGCCAGGATCGTTCCGACTCCGTATCCCGCGGTCCTCGTGTAAGAGACCCCTCCGGCCACGGACAGGACGACGACGATGGCGGCGGCTACGGAGAATTTCCATGCTCTCCGCGTGCGCGACATGGCCGCCTCGCTCTTCTCGATGTACTTCCGTTCCGCGTCCGTGAGATCGCCGCGCCGCTCGCGCAGCCACTTCGAGGCCGCGGTGAGCAGCCTCCCCGACGGGATCCCCTCCGGCGATCGGGTGAGGAACAGCCGGAGATCCTGGTGCCACAGCAGGAACTCACGATCGTGATTGAGCCATTCGCGGAGCCGTTCCCAGTGGCGGATCAGCGCTTCGTGGGCGACTTCAACTCCATCTTCCCCCGAAGCCCGGTCGCTACCCGCCACCACGAGGCGCGCCCGTTTGTCACTGAATGCGAGGACGATCTTCCAGTCCTCCTCGCTGACGTCGGCACGCCGGACGCGCCGGCGCGTGTCGGTGCCCTCTTCGTCCGCGGAGGAGACGCGGACGAGCCGCATCAGCAGCCGCCGGGCCGCTTCCTTCTGCGTGTCGGACAGCTCGTCGTAAATGGTCTCGGCGCGCTGCGTCAATGCCCCGGAGACACCGCCGATCGCCTGATACGCGGCGAATGTCAGCCTGCTCTGCTCGCGACGGTCCCACAGCTCGCTGAGCGCATATTCGAGCAGCGGCAGGTTCCCCGGCTCGTTGCCGACGTCGTCGAGAATCCGGTCGACGAGGCCGGTATCGAACGTCAATCCGGCCTTGCCGGCCGGGCAGACGATGACGTCGCGCAACTCCTCCCGGCGCATCGGTCCGAGGTTCACCAGGCCGCCGGGCAGGGCGTCGCTCAGTTCGCGGGCCAGCGCGATGGCCTTACCGTAATAGTCGCTGCGCAGGGTGGCCAGCACGCACAGCGGGGCATTCCGCGACGCCTCGAGCAGCGCGCGAACGAACTCGCGGGCAACGCTCTCCTCGGTCAGCGTGAACAGTTCTTCGAACTGATCGACGACGATCAGAAGCCGATCGGTCCCGCGGGTCTTTTTCAGAAGGAGCTCGATCGTGCTGGTGATGACTCCGGGGGTGGCCAGAGTCTTGGCCAGCTCTGCGGACTTGCCGATTCGGCCGACCGCGGCCAGCTTCGGATGCAGTAACGGCACGAGAGCGCTCGCAAGTGCCAGCCACGGGTATTGTCCGGGGTGCATCACCACGGCGCGCCATACGTGCCGCGGCGCTTGACGGGAGCGAAGCGCCGGGATCACTCCGGCATTGACGACGGAAGACTTGCCGCTGCCGGAGGGGCCGGTCACGGTGACGAAGCGCGGCTGATCGTGCCAGCCGCTCGACTGATCGATCCTCCTCACGACCGAATCGATCGCCGCCTGCCGGCCGAAAAACAGCGACGCGTCTTCCTCGCGGAACGCGTCCAGGCGGCGATACGGGCTGGTGTCGCCCGGCGTTGCCGCATCTCCCGGCCTGTCGATTGCCCGGGCCAGCCGCCCGATGGCCTCATCGTCCAGCCCACCGCGGAGATCGACCCAGTCGAGCTGCCCGAGGAACCCTCCCGGCGGTGCGGCTCCCTCGAGAATGACCGGAATCACGGGAAGATCGCCGCGCACCCTGTCCTGCAGGTGGAAGGAGAAGTCGATCTCGCGCTCCTGCGACGGGCCGTATCCGGACCTGCCGACGAAGATGGCCACGGCGCGGGACTGCTGCAGCGCGCTCTCGACCTGTGGCCGCCAGGGCTTTCCCGCAAACAGGTCGCTCTGATCGATGAACGAGCGTACGCCGCGCGCTTCGAGCCGCTTGCGGACTTCGCGCACCGCTCGCGCATCGGCGTGGTTGTAGCTCAGGAAGAGGTCGAAGCCCGCGGCTGAGTCCATGGATGCGCGTCGGCTATGGTACTCCTCAGACCGTCGGCCGCTGGATCTCCAGCGTCCGCGGGCGCTGCGACTGCCGCAGGAAGGGCACGACCTCGTCCGCCGGGAGCGGCTTCGCGAACAGGAAGCCCTGCATCTGGTCGCAGGCGTAGTGGCGGAGGAACGTGTACTGCTCCTCCGTCTCCACCCCTTCGGCCACCACCTTCAATTGCAGGGTGTGGGCGAGGTTGATCACGTACGACACGATCGCCGCGGCGGTCTCGTCGGAGGTCACCTCGCGCAGGAACTCCTTGTCGATCTTCACCGTGTCGATGGGGAAGTGCTTGAGGTAGATCAGCGACGACTGGCCGGTCCCGAAGTCGTCCACCGAGACGCCGACGCCCATGGCCCGCAGCTCGCGCAGCATCTCCAGCGTCAGCTCGAAGTTCTGCATGGCCGCGCTC
>DASPMO010000066.1:0-50588 GCA_035627015.1 Thermoanaerobaculia bacterium
GGATCGAGCCGGCCAGGCCCTCCGCCGTCTCGGTGAGCTCCACGGTCAGGTCGAACTTGGTGATGCCGCTGTCGAGCGGGTAGACGTCGATCCCCTCGGCACCGGCGGCGTTCTGCAGCACGACCATGACCTGGAAGAGCGGCGTGAGGGTGAGGTTGCGCTCCAGGCGCAGCGAGTCGACCACGCGCTCGAACGGCGCGTCCTGATGCTCGTAGGCCTCCAGGCAGGTGCGCTTCACGTTCTCGAAGAGCGTCGCGAACGGCGCGTCGCCGTCGACTGACGTCCGCAGGGCCAGCGTGTTGACGAACATGCCGATCAGCCCTTCCGTCTCCGCGTAGTTGCGGTTAGCGATCGGGGAGCCGATGCAGATGTCGTCCTGTCCGCTGTAGCGATGGAAGAGGGCCTTGAAGCCGGCCAGCAGCGACATGTAGAGCGTGCCGCCGCGCTGCTCGGCGAAGCGCCTGAGCTGCGCGGTCAGCTCCGCGTCCAGCGTGAACGAATGCGTCGCGCCGGCGAAGGTCGGCTCGCTCGGCCGCGCGGAATCGGCCGGCAGGTCGAGGCTCTCCGGCACGCCGGCCAGCTTCTGCTGCCAGTACGCGAGCTGCTCTTCGAGCACGCCCCCTTCTTCGAGCCGGTTGCGCTGCCAGACGCTGTAGTCGGCGTACTGAATCGGCAGCGCCGGCAGCTCGGGACGGCGTCCCTCCCGCAGCGCCTCCACGATCGCGCCGATCTCCCGGAACAGCACGCCGAGGGACCAGCCGTCGCTGATGATGTGATGGAGGTTGAGCATGAGCACGTGCTCGCGCTCGCCGAGCCTGATGGCCTTGCCGCGCACGAGCGGCCCGCGTGCGAGATCGAACGGCGTGGCCGCATCGGCCTGGCAGATGCGCTGCGCCTCCCCCTCGGCGTCTTCATGCATGCTCAGGTCGACGCGCTCGAGCTTGAAGTCGAGGCGGTCGAGGATCACCTGCTGCGCCTCTCCTCCCTCGCTCGGGAAGATCGTGCGCAGCGTCTCGTGGCGCTCGATGAGGAGATTGAAGGCGGCGTCGAGGAGATCGACGTCCAGCTCCCCTTCCAGCCGGACCGCGCCGGGCACGTTGTAGCCGGCGCTCTCCGGCTCGAGCTGGTGGATGAACCAGAGCCGCTCCTGCGCGAAGCTGAGCGGCAGCCGCTCGAGCCGCGCGCGATCGACGGGGACGATCGGCGGAATCTCGTTCTGCTTCGCGGTGGCCAGGAGCTCCGCGAATTCGGCGACCGTGTTCCGCTCGAAGATGGCTTTCAGCGGCACGTCGGCGCCGAGCTCCGTCCGGACCTTCGAGATCAGTTGCGTGGCCAGCAGCGAGTGCCCGCCGAGCTCGAAGAACCGGTCATGGATCCCGATCCGCTCCGGCGCCACGTTCAGCACCTCGGCCCAGATCGCGACCAGTTGCCGCTCCGTCTCGTTCCGCGGCGCCACGTACGCCTGACCCGAGGTCATGGTCACGTCGATGCGCGACAACGCGCGGCGGTCCACCTTCCCGTTCGGGGTCAGCGGGATGGCCGGGAGGCTGACGAAGGCCGCCGGCACCATGTACTCCGGCAACGTCCGCAGCAGCGTGGCGCGGAGCTCTTCCACCGGCAGCTCGACCGCCGCCTCGGCCGTGGTGCCGGCCGCGCGATAGAACGCCACCAGTTGCTTGCCCGCCCCTTCTCCCTGCGCGATCACCGCGCAGTCCTGCACTCCCGGATGCTGCCCCAGCCGCGCCTCGATCTCGCCGATCTCGATGCGGAAGCCGCGCACCTTGACCTGCGTGTCGATGCGGCCCAGGTACTGAATCGTGCCGTCGTCCTTCCAGCGGGCCAGGTCGCCGGTCCGGTACATCCGCGTGCCCGGCGTGAACGGGTTCTCGACGAATTTCTCCGCCGTCAGCTCCGGACGGTACAGATACCCGCGGGCCAGACCATCGCCGGCGATGTACAGCTCTCCCGGCACGCCGATCGGCTGCAGCCGCCCATGCCGGTCCAGGATGTAGACCTGCGTGTTCGCGATGGGCCGGCCGATGGTCTGCGGTCCGTTCTTCGTCCGCAGGACGTACGTCGAGTAGGTCGTGTCTTCGGACGGCCCGTAGAGGTCGTAGACCTTCTCCGCGGACGTCGTGTCGTAAATCCGGTCGACCAGCCGCGCCGGCAGCGGCTCACCGGCCAGGTTGATCGTGCGCACCGAGCGCGGAACCGCGCCGAGCCGCACGAGCTCCTCCATCGCCGACGGCACCGTGTTGATGAGCGTCACCGAGTCGCGGTTCGGCAGCTCGGGCAGCGCCAGCGCATTGGGGGCGAGGATGATCGTGCCGCCGGCGGCGAGCGTGACGAAGATTTCGTAGACCGACAGGTCGAAGCAGATCGACGTCGAGGCCAGCATGCCCGCCAGCTCCTCGGGGCCGTAGACCTCGTGCGCCCAGTGCACCAGCGTCACGGGGCTGTGATGCTCGATGGCCACGCCCTTGGGCTGGCCCGTGGAGCCGGAGGTGTAGATCACATAGGCCAGGTGGTGCGGCCCGACCTCGCGCCGCAGTTCGATACCCTGCGCCTGCAGCGCGGCGACGCGCTCGGCGAGCTCTCCCTGCTGCCGGTCGACGGCGATGAGCTGCGTGCCCGGCGGGAGGACGGCGCGCAGCTTCTCCTCCAGCGCGGCCTGCGTCAGGACGATGGCCGGACGGCCGTCGCGCAGCATGTAGGCCAGGCGCTCGTCCGGATAATTCGGATCGAGCGGCACGTACGCGCCGCCGGCCTCGAGGATGCCGAGCATGCTCACCAGCATGTCCAGCGTCCGCTCCATGCAGATCCCGACCAGTCTGTCCGGCCCCACTCCCTGGGACTGCAGGTACAGCGCGAGCTCGCGGCTCCTGGTCAGGAGCTGGCCATACGTCAACTGCCCGTCGCCGCAGACGGCGGCCGTCTTCTCCGGATGGCGCTCGGCCTGCGCGGCGAACAACTGATGGAGCGTGCCGTCCTGCGGATAATCGGCCCGGGTGGCGTTGAAGTCGACGAGCAGCCGCTGCGTTTCGGCCTGGCCGAGGAGCTCGAGGTCGCACACCCGCGCGAAGGGCGTGGCCACGATCGCGCGGCACAACGCCGAGAGATGCTCGATCATGCGCGCGATCGTCTCGGGACGGTACAACGTGGTGCTGTACTCGATGGCGCCGGCCAGACCGTCGGCGGTCTCGCTGAGCTCGACCGTCAGGTCGAACTTGCTGACCGTGCTCTCCAGCGGATAGAGCTCGATCGACGGGTCGAGCGCCTCGGTGCCGGCGTTCTGCAGGATCACCATGACCTGGAACAGCGGGCTGATGGCCATGTTGCGCTGCGGGCGCACCGCGTCGACGACCTTCTCGAACGGCGCGTCCTGATGCTCGTAGGCCTCCAGGCAGGTCGCTTTGACTTTCGCCAGGAGCGCGGCGAACGGCTCCTCCCCTTCCACCTGATCGCGCAGCGCCAGCGTGTTGACGAACATGCCGATCAGCCCCTCGGTCTCCGCGTACTGACGGTTGGCGATCGGGCTGCCGACGACGATGTCGGTCTGGCCGCTGTAGCGATGCAGCAGCGCCTTCACGGCCGCGACGAGGACCATGTACAGCGTGGCGCCATGCTGTTCGGCGAGGCGTCGCAGCTGCGCCGTCAGTTCCGCGTCCAGCGCGAACGTGCGCGTCGCGCCGGCGAAGCTCTGCACGCCGGGACGCGCAAAGTCCGTCGGCAGCTCGAGGCTCTCCGGCGCGCCGGTCAGTTTCTGCTTCCAGTACGCGAGCTGCGCTTCGAGCACGCCCCCCTCTTCGAGCCAGTTGCGCTGCCAGACGCTGTAGTCGGCGTACTGGATCGGCAGCGCGGGCAGCTCCGGCGCGCGGCCCTGCCGCAGCGCTTCCACGATCGCGCCGAGCTCGCTCACGAAGACCCCGAGGGACCAGCCGTCGCTGATGATGTGATGCATGTTCACCATCAGCACGTGACGGTCGTCCGCGAGCCGGATCAGCTTCCCGCGCAGCAGCGGTCCGTTGGCGAGGTCGAACGGCGCCACCGCGTCGGCCTGGCAGATGCGGCGCGCCTCGTCCTGAGTGCCCGCCTCCAGGCGCTCCAGCTTGAAATCGAAGCGGTCGAGGATCCGCTGCTCGGCCCTGCCGTCCACGCTCGGGAACACGGTGCGCAGGTTCTCGTGCCGCGCGATCAGCGCGTTGAAGGCACGCTCGAGGAGCTCGGCGTCGACGTCGCCGCGGAGCAGCACTGCTCCCGGCACGTTGTAGCCCGCGCTCTCCGGCTCGAGCTGGTGGATGAACCAGAGCCGCTCCTGGGCGAAGCTCAGCGGGAGCCGTCCCGTGCGGTCCGCCGGAAGGATCGGCGGAATGTCGCGGCGCCGCGCGGTGGCGATCAGCTCCGCGAGCTGCGCGATGCTGGTGCGCTCGAACAGCGCCTTGAGCGGGAGCTCGACCTCGAGCTCCGCGCGGATCTTCGAGCTCACGCGCGTGGCCAGCAGCGAGTGCCCGCCCAGCTCGAAGAAGTTGTCGTGGATGCCGATCCGCTCCGGCGCCACGTTCAGCACCTCGGACCAGATGGCCACGAGCCGCGACTCGGTCTCGTTGCGCGGGGCGGCGTAGGCCTGGCTCGTCTCGATGGTCACGTCCATGCGCGCCAGCGTGCGGCGATCGAGCTTGCCGTTCGGCAGCATGGGGATCGTTTCGAGCGGCACGAAGGCCGACGGCACCATGAACTCCGGCAGCGAGGCCTTGAGCGCGGTGCGCAGCTCGGCCGCCGGCACCGGCTCGCCGTTTCGCGAGACGACGAACGCGATCAGCCGGCGGTCGCCCGGCTTGTCCTCGCGCACCAGCACCACCGCGTCGCGCACCGACGGGTGACGGCGCAGCGCGGCCTCGATCTCGCCCGGCTCGATGCGGAAGCCGCGGATCTTGACCTGATCGTCCGCGCGGCCGAGGAACTCGATGACGCCGTCCCGGCGCCGGCGGACGCGATCGCCCGTGCGATACAGCCGCGCCTCGGTCCCGGTGCTGAACGGGTCGGCGATGAACTTCTCGGCCGTCAGCTCGGGGCGATTGAGGTAGCCGCGCGCAACGCCCGCGCCGCCGATGTACAGCTCGCCCGCAATGCCGGCCGGCACCGGCTTCCGCTCCTCGTCGAGCACGTACACGCGCGCGTTGGCGATCGGGAGTCCGATCGGCAGCGACACGCACGCGGCGTCGCTCTCCACCGGCTCGTACGCGGTGGCGATGATGGTGGCCTCGGTCGGTCCATACGTGTTGAGCAGGAGCGTGTCTCCCGCCGCGCGGCGCCACTTCTCGAAGCGCTCGCCCGACGCCGCCTCGCCGCCCAGGATCACGGCGCGGACGCACGAAGGCACGCGGCGCGCGTCGTCGTGACCGACGAAATCCGCCAGCTCGTGCCAGTACGCCGTCGGCAGGTCGAGGATCGTCACCCCGGCCGAGCGCACGAAGCCGAAAAAGTCCGCGGGGACGGGCGGCGGACCGTCCGGGCGCAGCACCAGCGCGGCGCCGGAGAGCCAGGTCGGGAACATCTCCTCGGCCGCCGTGTCGAAGCTGAGCGAGGCGAACTGCAGCACGCGGTCGCGCGGCGACAGGCCGAGGCGGCTGGCAAAGTACGTCGCGTGATTGACCACGCCGCGGTGCGGCACCATCACGCCCTTCGGCTGTCCCGTCGAGCCGGAGGTATAGATCACGTAGCAGAGGTGGTGCGGCCGCACGTCGCGGCGCAGCGCGGTGCCCTTGACCTTCGGCCAGCCGCGGTCGAGGAGCACGATCTTCGCGTCCGGCGCCAGCGAGGCCACGCGGTCGCGCAGCTTCTCCTGCGTCAGCACGATCGAGGCGTTGCTGTCGCGCAGCATGTACGCCAGGCGGTCATCGGGATACGAGGGATCGAGCGGTACGTACGCGCCGCCGGCCTGCAGGATGCCGAGGAGTCCCGTCACCAGCTCCGGCGAGCGCTCGATACAGAGGCCGACCAGATCGTCCGGCCCGATCCCCTGCGACTGCAGGTACAGCGCGAGATCGCGGCTCGTCTCCAGCAACTCGCCATACGTGAGCTGGCGGTCGCCGCAGACCACCGCGGTCGCCTCGGGGGCGATCTCCGCCCGCTCGGCGAAGAGCTCGTGGATGCAGCGGTCCGCGGGAACCTCGGCCGCGGTCTCGTTCAGCTCCACCAGCAGCTTGTGCTGCTCGGCCGGCGCCAGCAGCAGATACTCGTCCAGCAGCCGGTTCGGATCCTCGGCGATCGCGCGCAGCAGCACGCAATAGCGCTCGAACACTCCTTGGATCGTGTCCGCCGAGTAGAGCGCCGGGTTGTACTGGATGTGGACGCTGTACGACGACACCTCGGTCTCGAAGATCTCGACGCCGAAGTCGGAGTCGCCTTCCTGATAGATGCCTGCCACATGCTCGAGCTTCAGCGAGCGCTCGCGCAGCAGCGACGCGAAGTCGCCCCCCTTCACGTAGTTCTGGTAGGCGAACGAGACCTGGAAGACCGGGTTCCGG
This sequence comes from Thermoanaerobaculia bacterium, assembly GCA_035627015.1. Taxonomy (GTDB): domain Bacteria; phylum Acidobacteriota; class Thermoanaerobaculia; order Gp7-AA8; family Gp7-AA8; genus QHVT01. The sequence goes on from DASPMO010000066.1 coordinate 6,528, forward strand.
TCCCACTGCCGCTCCTTCAGCCCGTCGACCATGAGCGGGAACGGGTAGCTGGAGTGATACAGCCCGTCCAGCATGCTCCCCTGCACCTTGCGCAGGAAGTCGGTGAAGCGGATGCGCTCCCCGCACTGCGCGCGCAGCGGGATCATGTTGATGAAGTAGCCGATCTCGTTCGCGAACTCCTGCGACGCGCGCCCCATCACCGGCATGCCGACGATGACGTCGTCCTCGCCGGTGTACTGGTGCAGCAGGAGCTGGAACGCGGCCAGGAAGACTGCCGACGGCAGGGCCGAATGCGACCGGCTGAAGTCGCGAACCAGCGTGACGAGATCCGGCGGCAGGTCGCGCGCGAGCGTTCTCCCCTCGAAGCTCGTGGTGGCGGGACGGCGCCAGTCGGCAGGCAGCTCGACCACCGGCAGCTCGCCGTCGAGCTGCTTCTGCCAGTACTTCGCGTGCGCGGCGCCCTGCGGCGAGGCGAGCATCGACTCTTCCCACACCACGAAGCGGCCGTAGCCCGGCAGGTCGCGCGGCACGTCGACGGGCTTGCCTTCGCACAACTGCTCGTAGAAGCCGAGGAGCGTGCGCAGCAGCACCACCGCGGAAACGCCGTCGAAGAGGATGTGGTGGATGTTGAGGAGCAGGATCGACGCGCCGCCGGGCAGCGCGAAGAGGTCGACGCGCGTGAGCGGCCCGCGCTCGAGATCGAACGGCGCCTTCGCGTGCCGGCGCAGGAACGCGAGCAACTGGTCCTCGTCCGAGGTCTCGATCGTGCTGCACTGCAGCGCCGTCCTGCAGGCGTCGTCGAGCAGGTGGTACGGCGAGCCGTCCTTCTCGACGATGCGCGCGGTGAGGATCGGGTACTGCTCGAGCACGAGGCTCCAGGCCCGGGCCATCAGGTCCGCGCGCACTTCGCTCTCGATGCGGTAGCAGAGCGGGACGTTGTAGGCGCTCATCCCCGGGTGCAGCTTGTGGAGGATGTAGAGCCCCTTCTGTCCCGCCGAGAGCGCAAACTCGCGCAACTGCTGCGGAGCGGCGGTTCGCTTTTTGGCCATGCTTTCCAGCAGGGCGATGAGCTCCGGCTTGTATTTGAGGATGCCGTCCTTGAGGTCGCCGGTGAGCGTCCCCTTCGGGGCATAGCAGTTCAACTGTCCGGCGTCGACCGACAGCTTCACACCGTGGCTGGAGAGCTTGCTGAGGAAATCAGTGACGGTTTCCATGAAAGCCTTCTCAGAACGTCAGTTGCTCGTAGTCGTCGTCGAGGGACACGCCTTCCCACACAATGTTTCTGAAGATCTCGTCGTCGATGGGCTCGGGAGCCGCGGGCGCTGGAACGGGCGCGGGAACGGGCACCGGCTCCGGCTCGGCCGCGATCGGCAGCTTCGGCCCGGCAGGCGCCGCGGCGTCGATCCAGTACCGCTCGCGCGCGAAGGGATACGTCGGCAGCGGGATGCGCCGCGCGCCGCGCGCGAACAGCGGGCCGAAATCGAGCGCGTAGCCCTGCGCCCAGAGGTCCGCGATCGTGGCCAGGTCATCGAGATACGCGTCGGCGTCGGTGCTGCCCGCGCATTCGCGGATGCGGTCGTTGCCGAACTTCCGCAGCGACTCGCGCACACGGCCCTGCTGCGCCTCGACCGCCTCGCTCTCGCTCCACCCCGCGAGCTGGCGGAGCAGCTCCTCGCGATTGCGCGCCACGAACGCCGCGCGGTAGCGGAGCGGTTTGCGTCCGGCCAGCAGCGTGAAGCTCAGGTCGGCCAGCGACACGTCGGGCGTGCGCTGCAGCCAGTCGTGGAGATTGCGCACCTGCTGCTGCAGCTGCCCGGGCGTGCGGGCGGAGAGCGCGACGAGCGAGCCGGGCGCCTGGACCGTCGTCCGGCTGACGGCCGGCGCTTCCTCGATCACCAGCTGCGCGTTGGTGCCGGTGAGGCTGAACGCGCTGACCATGCCCCGGCGGCGCTCCTGCGCTCCGACCCGCCACTCCTTCAGGGCGGTGTTGACGTAGAACGGTCCGGCCTCGAGGTCGACGGCCGGATTGGCCTCGCGGAAGTGCAGCGTCGGCGGCATCTCGCGGTGCCGGAGCGACAGCAGCAGCTTGAGCACGCCGGCCATCCCCGAGGCGGTGCCGGCGTGGCCGATGTTGCTCTTCACCGTGCCGATCGCGCAGAACTGCCTGCGGTCCGTGTGCGCGCGTACGGCGCGGGTGACGGCGCGCAGCTCGATCGCGTCGCCGGATGCGCTGCCGGCGCCGTGCGCCTCGAGCAACTGGATCGTGGCCGGATCGATCTGGAAACGCTCGTAGATCGAGCGCGCCAGCCGCTCCTGCGCGTGCTCGCTCGGCGGCCGGTCGCCGTTCGTGGCGTTGTCCTGATTGACGCCGCTGCCGGCGATCACCGCGTGCACGTGGTCGCCGTCGGCGAGCGCATCGCGCAGGCGCTTGAGCACCACCACGCCGACGCCCTCGGCCGGCACGAAGCCGTTCGCGCGAGCGTCGAAGCTGAAGCACTTGCCGTCGGGCGAGAGCAGGCCGGCGCGCTCGGCATCCTCGCAGTAGCGCGGCGTGGCCTGCAGGAACACGCCGCCTGCCAGCGCCATCTCCGTCTCGCGCGACCAGAGGCTCTGGCAGGCGAGATGGATGGCTACGAGTGAGCTCGAGCAGGCGGTGTCGACCGCGATGGCCGGGCCGTGCAGGTTGAGGTAGTAGGCGAGCCGCGCGGGGAGCGACGCCTCGCGGCTGACCCACGGCGCCTGCGGCACTTCGCTCGCGGCGAGGCGGTCGTAATCGGAGGAGCCGCAGCCGACGAACACGCCGCACTGCTTCTCCTGCACGCTCGCGCCGGCGTAGCCCGCGTCTTCCAGCGCCTTCCACGATTCCTCGAGGAACAGCCGCTGCTGCGGGTCCATCTTCGCCGCGTCGTGCGCGGTGATGCCGAAGAACGCCGGATCGAACTGGTCGATCGAATCGATGGCGCTGCCGGCCGCGTTCCAGCGCGCCACGTTGCGGACGAGGTCCTTCCCCTCCCGCAGGTGCTGCCAGAACGCGTCGAGCGACTCCGACTCGGCGAAGCGGCCGCTCATGCCGACGATGGCGATCGGCTCGATGCCGATCTCGCTCGCGGCGGCAGGCTCCTCGACCGGCCGAGGCTCCACCATCGGCTGAGGCTCGGCAACCGGCTCCGGCGCGACGTCCACGCGCGGCAGCTTCGCGGCGAGCGGCTCCTGCCACCGCTCGGCGATGTACCCGGTCAGTGCATCGATGGTGTTGAAGTCGAGGAGCTTCGACGGCTCGAGCTCGACCTCCAGCGTCTCGTTGATCGTGCGGACCAGGTTGACGCCGATGATCGAGTCGACGCCGTACTCGGCCAGCGGCGCGTCCCCGGCGATGGTCGCAGCATCGAGCCGCAGCGCTTCCGACAGCGTCTCGCAGATGATCCGCCCGACGTGCTCGCGCACGCCGTGCTCCGGCGCCGCCGCGATGGCGCGCGGCTGCCGCGCCGGCTCCTGCACCGGCAGCTTCTTGGTCAGGAAGTACGAGACCGCGTCGGACAGGCTCATGCCGGCCGTGGCCTCGCTGACGAGCGTCTTGATCAGCACCATCTGCGGTACATCCGACGCCGCGAATGCCGCCAGCGCTTCCATCCCCTCGGCCGGCTCGATGGAGCCGATGCCCATGCGCGCCATCAGCTCGTTGTGCTTCGCGTCCGAGGCCGCGCCGACGCCACCCCAGTAGCCCCAGTTCATGATCTTCACCGGGTACGGGCGCTTGCGGCGGAGGCTCTGCGCGAAGGCGTCCTTGAACGTGCAGCCGGCCGAGTAGTTCGCCTGCCCCGGCGACTTGAAGAACGAGATGATCGACGAGAAGAAGAGCATGAAGTCGAGGCTCTGGCCGCCGAAGACGCGGTCGATGTTCACGCTCACGTCGGTCTTGGCCGAGTAGCCGGCGCGGAACGCCGCCTCGTCCATGCGGCCGAGGCTCTGGTCCTGCAGCACGATCGCCGAGTGCACCACGCCGTGGATGGCGGGATGCGTCTTCAGGATCCGCTCGTACGCGCGCTGGAGCGACTCGAGCTTCGTGGCGTCGGCGGAGATGTAGAGCGGCGCGCGCCCTTCACGCGTGAGCGCGTTGAGCTTCGCCTCGATGGCGTCGTCGTACCGGCGCCGGCCGATCCAGACGATGCTCGCCTGGTACTGCTCGATCATGTACCGGCTCCACACTTCGCCGATGCCGCCCGCGCCGCCGATGACGACGTATACGCCGTTCTTCCGGTACAGCGGGCTCGCCGCGGCGGAGGCGGTCATCGCTTCCAGTCCCTGACGGAGCCACTGGCCGCGCCGATGCGCGAGCACGCCGCCCTGCTTGTCCCACGGCAGCGAGAGGCACTCGCGCGCGGTGACCGTTTCGAGCGACTCGAGGTCGACCAGCCGCAGGTCCCAGTTCGGATACTCCTTGGCCAGACTGCCGACCAGCCCCGCGATGCCCGCGTGCGCGGCCTGCACCGGCTCGTCCTGCGTCACGGCCTGCGTGCGCCGCGTGACGAACGTCCACTGGACCTTCTTCCCCGCGTAGCCCGCGTCGAGCAGCGACTTGACCGTGCGGAACACCGCGATGACGCCCGCTTCCTGCTGCTCGATGATCCGGTCGTCGCTCTCCTCCGGCGCGATCCACAGCAACTGGTCGAAGTCGCGCGGCTCGCCGCCGTCGTGCTGCCGCGCGCCCGGATAGTCGCGGCGCACCCATTCCAGATCGCCGCTGAGGACGAGGATGCGCGCCGACGGCGCGGTCTCGATGCGGTTCTCGATGCGCGTGGGGCTCCAGACCGGCACGAGCGACTGCAGCGTCGCGGCGGGTTTCGGCGTCTCAATAACGGGCTGCACCGGACGCACGTCGATGACCTTCTTCCGGTCGCCGGCCGGGATCCAGTGACGCTCGCGGGCGAACGGGTACGTCGGCGCGGAGATGCGCCGGGGGACGTTCGCGCCGTACAGACGGCGCCAGTCGACCTTCGCCCCCGCCACCCACGCCTGGCCGACCCGGGCCAGGTCACGGACGTCGTCGATGGTCGCGGCAGCGGCGGCGCGCGTGTTGCCGCGATAGCTGTCCCGCGGAGCCACACCATGAATCACGTCCTGGAGCTTCTGCTTCAGATCCTCGATATTCGCGACGACCAGTGCCAGGCGCTCCTGCATTTCGTCGCGGCCGACCTGCAGCGTGTAGGCGAGGTCGGCGAGGTCGACCGCATGCGTGCCGAGATACGCGAGCAGCGACCGCGCGTAGGCCTTCAGCCGGTCGTCGTTTTTCGCCGAGAGGACGATCAGCCGCGGCGCGTCGGCGACCGCCGGGCGCGGCGCCGGGATGTACTCCTCCAGCACCACGTGCGCGTTGGCGCCGCCGAAGCCGAACGAGCTCACGCCGGCGCGGCGCGGCAGCAGGGTCCCGTCTTCCGCGCGCGACGCATCCCACGGCGTGAGACGGTTGGCGATGTAGAACGGCGTCCCCTTCAGGTTGATGTACGGATTGATCTCCTGCAGGTGCAGGTTCGCCGGGATCTGTTTGTGCCGGATGGCCAGCAGCGCCTTGAGGATGCCGGCGATGCCGGCCGCGGTCTCGAGGTGGCCGATGTTGGTCTTGACGGAGCTGAGGCCGCAGTGCGGATTCGCGGGGATCGCTTTGCCGCGCCGCTTGTACAGCTCACCGAAGGCCTTCGTCAGTGCCTGGATCTCGATCGGATCGCCGAGGCTCGTGCCGGTGCCGTGGCACTCGATGTAGCCGACCGTGGCCGGGTCGACCTGCGCCTTCTCGTAGGCCTCGACGAGCAGTTCCGCCTGCGCCGCGGAGTTCGGCGCGGTGAGCGTCGTGACCTTGCCGCCGTGGTTCTCGGCCGTCGACTTGATGACCGCGTAGATCGGGTCGCCGTCCTTCTCCGCGGCCGCGAGCGGCTTGAGGAGGATCGCGCCGCAGCCTTCACCGCGCACGTAGCCGTTCGCGTCCTTGTCGAAGGTCTTGCACTTGCCGTCGCTGCTGAGCATCCCGGCCATGCCGAACGAGATGTACGCGGCGGGGCTGAGCATCACCTGCACGCCGCCGACGATGGCCATGTCGCAACTGCCGGTGTGGATCGACTCGATGGCGCGGTGCAGCGCGATGAGCGAGCTCGAACAGGCCGTGTCGATCGGCGCGCTGGGACCGCGCAGGCCGAGGAGGAACGAGACGCGGTTGGCGAGCACCGAGTGCGAGTTGCCCGAGGCGGTGTAGCCGTCGAGCGGGATGCCGTGGTCCCGAATGACCTCGGTGTAATCGGTCGTGGCCACGCCGACGAACACGCCCGTCTTCGTCCCGGCCAGATCGGAGACCTTGTGGCCCGAGTCCTCGATGGCCTTCCAGACGTGCTCGAGGAAGATCCGCTGCTGCGGATCCATCATCTGCGCCTCGCGCGGCGAGATGCCGAAGAAGAGCGGATCGAACTTGTCGACCTCGCGCATGAAGCCGCCCCACTTCGAGTTCGACTTGTTCGGCTCGCGGAGCGGATCGCCGTAGTACTCCTCCCAGCGCCAGCGGTCGGAGGGGATGACCGTGATCAGGTCCTTCGAGTCGCGCAGGTTCTGCCAGAACTCGTCGAGGTCGTCCGACTGCGGCATGACGCCGCTCATGCCGACGATGGCGATCGGCTGCTGCACGAAACGGAGCTCCGGAGAGAAGCCTTCGCCGCTCGACGAGACCGGCACGATGGCGTCGTCGCGGTCGAATGCGGCCGGATTCCACCCCTTGCGGATCTCCAGCTTCGCGTCCTGCTCCGGCAGCACCACCGGCGCGGCGGGCGCGGGCACGGACGGCGCGGCGGCCGCGCCGTAGACGCGCAGGAGCTCGTCCTTCCGCTCGACGGCCAGGTGTTTGGCGATCTCGCCGAGCGACGGATAGTCGAAGAAGAGGACCGGCGTGATGTCGAGCGCGTACTTTTCGTTGATGGCGTTGGCGAACGTGGTCAGGCCGATCGAGTCGAAGCCGAGGTCCAGCAGGATCTTGTCGGAAGCGACGTCGCTCGCGTCGAGCTTCAGGAAATTCATCACGATCTGCGTCAGATCGCCCTGCAGCCGCGCGGCGAGATCGCCTTCCGCCGCGGCGGCAGCCGGCTGCGCGACCTGCGCAACGGTTGCCGGCGCGGCGGGCGCCGCCTTCCTGCGCAGCCCCCAGACCGTTTCGATCTTCTCCTGGATGCCTTCCAGCACCGCCATCTGCGAGCGGCCGGTGGCCAGTCCGCGGGCGAAGGCGTCGAGGCCCGTCTCGATGCTCAGCGGGCGGATGCCGAGGGTCTTGCGGAAATAGAGCTCGGTCTGCTCGTCGAGCTTCATGCCGCCGTCGGCCCAGATCGACCAGTTGAGGCTCAGCGTGCGGCCCGAGCGCGCGCCCGCGGCGCGGAGCCGCTCGCGTCCGGCGGCGAAGGAATCCATGAAGAAGTTGGCGAAGCTGTAGTCGCACTGCCCCGCGTTGCCCGCCACCGCGGCGAGCGAGGAGAAGGTGACGAAGAAGTCGAGCGGCTCGTCCTTGGTCAGCTCGTCGAGGTGCAGCGTGCCGAAGACCTTCGGCGCCAGCACGTCGCGCATCTCGCCCGCGGTCTTGTTCTTGAGGAACGAGTCGCGGAGGACGCCGGCGGAGTGGATGACGCCGTGGATCGCGCCGAAGCGCGCCTTGCACTCGGCGACCAGCGCCTGCACATCCTCGCGATCGGCCACGTCGGCGTTGAGGTAGACCACTTCCGCGCCGAGCTTGCGCAGCTCGTCGAGCTTCGCCTCGCGCTCCGCGGTCAGCTTCGAACGGCCGGTGAGCACCAGCCGCGCCTTGCACTCTCTGGCCAGGAACTCGGCGAAGATCAGGCCGAGGCCGCCCGCGCCGCCGGTGATGACGTACACGCCGCCCTCGCGGAACCGCGGCGCGACGGCGCCGTCGAGCGGGAACGCCTCCAGCCTGCGGATCGAGCGCTCGCCGCCGTCCCACCGAACCGCGGCCGCATCGTTCGCGCGCGCGGAGAGCTCCGCGGCAATCGCCGCCGCGACGTCCTGCCGCCGCACTTCGACGGTCTTGCAGAGCATCTTCGGATGCTCGAGCCGCAGCGCGTTGACGAAGCCCGTGGCCGCCTCGTGCTGCGGCTGCTCGCCGTCGGCGCTCTGCGAAAAGACATAGAGGAGCTGCGTCCGCCCGTCGAGCTTGTGCTTCAGCAGCGCCTGCGAGAGGAAGAGCAGCGAGTAGACGCCGCGGTCGAGCGACTCGCTCAGCCCAGCCTCGATCAGCGGCCAGGCGAAGACCACGTGCTCCAGCGCGTGACCTTTCGCCAGCAGCGACTCGATGAGACGCGCGAAGTCGTCTTTGCTGCGCGGGTCCACGGTATAGCCGGCCGCGCCGAGGTCCTGGAACGCGTCGCCCGGCCGCACCAGCAGCTGCCCGTCGCCCAGCCGCAGCGAATCATCGTCCGCGAAGAGCACGACGGACCGCGCGGTGCCGGAGCTCGCGGGCAGCGGCGCCTTCGTCCAGTCGAACGAGTAATAGAGGTTGGCGAAGCCCTCCGCGTCCTGCGCCGGCTTCTTGTGCACCTCGCGCAGCGGCACGCCGACCGACTCGCGGATCTTCACCAGCACCTTGCCGGTCTCGTCGACGATGGTCACGTTCGACTTCAGCACGCGCGAGCCTTCGCCGCGGTCCACCGGCGTGATGTAGCTGAAGCAGTTCGGCGTCAGCGGATGGAGGATCTCCACCTCGCCGATCGAGTACGGGACGAACATGTCGCCCGTCTGCCCGGCGAGCTGCACGCCGACGCCGGCCTGCAGCGAGCCGTCGACGAGGGAGGGCGGCAGCGCCATGACCTCGAGATCCCCCTTGCGGAATTCGGGGAGCGTCAGCACGCCGAGGGTCTCGGAGTCGCTCTTGTAGACATCCTCGAGGACCCGGAAGCTCGGGCCGAGGTTCAGGCCGAAGGACTGGAAGAGCGGATAGGTGGCCGGGCCGTCGGTGACCTTCGCGCAGCGCGCGCGCACCGCGGCCAGGTCGATGAGCTCCGGCGCCGCCTCGCGCTCCTCCCGCGTCTCGTACAGCAGCTTGCCCTGCGAGTGCAGAACCTTGCCGGACGGGCCCTCGCTGAACACCTCGAACTGCACCGAGTCGCCGGACGGCTTGAGCTCGATGAACACTTCCTTCGGCACACCGTTCTGCACCGCGATCGGGCTGACCCAGAGGATGTTGCGGATCCTGCGCACCTTGCGTCCGGCGGCGAGCTCGCCCGCCTTGCGCGCCAGCTCGAGGTAGGCCACGCCGGGCAGCGTCGGGATGTCGGAGACGAGGTGGTCGTAGATGAAGAAGTCGCGGTCGTGGAAGGTCTTCTTGAAGATCTGCCGCTCGAACGTCGACTCGTTGCTGTCGATCAGCGGATGCACGCCGGCGGCCGGCTGCAGCGCGCGGCGCACCGGCGACGGGTCGGCCGCCCAGTGCCGCTTGTCCGCGAACGGATACGTCGGCAGCGACACGCGCCGCCCCGACACGTCGAGCCGCACGCCTTGCCAGTCCGCCAGCACGCCCTCGGCCCACAGCCCGGCGATCTTGTGCGGATCCTCTCCCTGCAGCACGAGGCGCACGAGCTCCTGCTTCTCGCGCCGGTTGAGGAAGCGGGTGATCCCTTCGCCATTCTTCGCGTTGCCGGCGATCGCGTCCTGGTGCCGCCGGCCGCCGGCGAACGCCTCGAGTTTCTCGACCAGCTCTTCCTGCGTCGTGGCGACGATAGCCAGGCGATGCTCGAACGACTTCCTCCCCTGCTGCAGCGTGAAGGCGACGTCGCTCAGGCGGACGCGCTCCTGCCGGAGGAAGGCCGCCAGCCGGGTGGCCGCATCGCGCAACTGCTCCTCGTTGCGCGCCGACAGCGGGAAGATCAACGGGCGCGGATCGACGGCCGGTTCCTCGGGCCGCTCGTAGTGCTCGAGGATCACGTGCGCGTTCGCGCCGCCCGCGCCGAACGAGCTGATGCCCGCGCGCAGGGGAACGCGCACACCGTCGACGACGCGCGGCAGCCATTCCTCCGAGTTCTGGACGACGTAGAAGGGCGACTGCGCGAAGTCGATGTGCTCGTTGAGCTCCGCGGAATGGAGCGACGGCGCCAGCCGGCCGTGCTTCATCTGCAGCAGCACCTTGGTCACGCTCACCACGCCCGCCGCGGCCTCGAGATGGCCGATGTTCGTCTTGATGGAGCCGATCGCGCAGCTCTGCTGGTCCGCCGCGTACGACTGGAACGCCTGGGTCAGGCCGGTGATCTCGATCGGGTCGCCGAGCTCCGTGCCGGTGCCGTGCGCCTCGACGTAGCCGATCGTGCGCGCGTCGACGTTCGCCTTCTGCAGCGCGGCGGAGATGAGGTCCGCCTGCGCCTTCGGGCTCGGCACGGTGTAGCCGCTGGTGCGTCCGCCGTGGTTGACCGTGGCGGCCTTGATGACGCCGTAGATGTTGTCACCGTTGCGGATGGCATCGTCGAGCGGCTTGACCAGGATCGCGCCGATGCCCTCGCCCGCGACATAGCCGTTCGCCCCTTTGCCGAACGTGCGGCAGACGCCGTCGGGGGAGAGCGCGCCGCCGTTCCAGTTGATGTCGAACTTGGTCTGGTGAAGGTCGAGGTTCACGCCGCCGACGATCGCGGCCGAGCAGTCGCCGGCCTGGATGGCCTCGCACGCGAGATGGAGCGCGGTCAGGCTCGACGAGCAGGCCGTATCGACGGTGAGGCTCGGGCCGGAGAGGTTGAAGCAGTACGAGACGCGGTTGGCGATGCTCCAGAGGAAGGAGTTCGGCGCCAGCGTCTGCGTGCTGCCGGCGTGCTTCTCCTCGACGCCGAGCATCTGGTACATCGCCCAGACCGCGCCGACGTACACGCCGATGTTCCGCGAGCCGTCTTCGCGGCCGAGGATCTCGGGGTAATAGCCGGCGTCCTCGAGCGCCTCCCACGCCACCTCGAGGAAGAGCCGCTCCTGCGGATCGAGCATCTCCGCCTCGCGCGGGGAGATGTTGAAGAAGAGCGAGTCGAACTTGTCGACGTCGTCGATGAAGCCGCCGCGGTACTTCCGGCGGCTTCCGTACGGCTGCCGCCGCTCGAAGCGGTCGGCCGGCAGCTCTTCGATGCAGTCTCTTCCCTGCTCGAGGTTGGCCCAGAGCTCGCGGAGGTTCTTCGCCTTCGGGTAGCGGCCGGCCATGCCGACGATGGCGATGTCGCGCGTGCGCCGCGGCTCCGGCCGCGCGGCGACGGCCACGGGCTCGGCCTCCTTCACAACCTCCACCGGCACGACCGCCACCGGCTGCTGCGAGGCGCTGGCCACGTTCGCTTCGGCGTTGTGGTAGCGCACCAGCCGGTGATTCACGACCTCGGGGATGTTCACTTTGCGCGCGAACGCTCCGGTGAGCCGCTCGACGATCGTCTCGACGTCGCCGCTGCGGAGGCCGACCGGGATGGCCAGCCGCACGAGGTCGTTGATGGCGGTCTGCTTCTGCAGGCCCACGCTGTGCGCGGCGGCGCGGATGCCGCTGTTCACGTAGAGCCACGCCGCGAACGACGCCACCGGGTCGCGGAATCCGCGAAATTCGGGCACCTGTTTGACATCGATCAGCACGCAATGGCCGCCGGCCGGCTGCACGACCGGGACGCCCTGCGCGTGCAGTGCCTCGTGGATGCGGCGAACGTGCTCCATGCGGCGGAGCACCTTCGCCTCGATGTGCGAGCGGTTCTGCAGCGAGAGCGCGATCTTCCGGCGGTCGATGAGGTCGATGCCGCCGCCGTCCTGCTGCAGCAGCTCCTGCAGCCTCGCGAACAGCTTCGCGTCGTTGGTGGCGACGATGCCGCCGCGGTCGACGCAGAAGTCCTTGGTCAGGCTGCCGATGACCGCGTCCGCGCACGACAGGATCTCGCGCGCGACCGTCCACACGCTCCTGCCGGCCTGCTCCGGATCGCGCTCGATGAGGAAGCGCGCGTTCTCGAGGACGCGCGTGGCGTCGAGGACGAGCGGGATCGCATGCCCGGCCAGCAGCGCCTTCACGGCGCGCAGATGCTGCAGCGACACCGGCTGTCCGCCCGCGGCGTTGTCCCCCACCTCGATGCAGACGCAGGCGATCGAGCCGCGGTCACCCGCCACGAGTGCGCGCAGCGCGTCGAGGTCGAGGTTCCCTTTCCACGGCTCGCGGGAGTCGAGCGCATACACGGCCGCGGAAGGGAGCTCCCGCGGAGTGAAGCCGTTGTCGAGCTGATGAAAGATCGTGCTCGGGAAGAGGAGGTTCTGCGGCACGAGCCCCTTGTTCTGCCAGGCCTTGAAGAAGACGTGCTCCGCGGCCTGCCCGGACGCGGTGAGCGCGAAGTACTGGAACGGGAAGACCGTCCGCAGCGTGTCGTCGACGCTCACGGGCTGCTGCAGCTGCGCGTGGAGCTGCTTCATCTGCGCGGCGATGGCCGGCAACTCCAGTTGCGCCCAGGAGTCGGTCTTCAGGTCGAGCTCGACCCGCTCGTGCGGCAGGGCGAAGAGGTTGAAGCCGCATTCGGCGAGATAACGCGAGCGCTCGTTCCCTTCGATGACGAGCACGTCGTCGCTGACCACCGGCTCGGCGACGACCACAGGCTCCGGCTCCGCCGCCACCACCACCGGCTGCGCGGCCGTCTTCCCGTGGTTGAAGTTCTCCGTCTCCGGCGTCTGCATCTCCTCCGGGTCGGCGATCATCATGATGATGTCGGTGACGTTCTCCGGATTGCCGCTGCCGGCCAGGCGGCAGAGGAAGATGCTCTGGTTGTCGGGGCGGAATTTGTTCTTGAACTGGAGATTGCCGGCGTCATTGAAGATGCCCTGCTCGCGCAGGCGGTCGAGGACCTGGTCGAGCTCCGGATCGGCGGTCGGCGACGGCTCGAGCTTGCAGCCGTACGTGCCGCCCAGGCTGAGGAGGTCGCACCCCTCGGCGCGCAGCGTCTCGATGATGTTCACGATCGTGAACTCGAGCCCGCCCAGCGGCATGTCCGGCGGATAGAACTCGAGGTCCATCAGGTACCCGCGATCCTCCGGCGCCAGCGCGGTGATCATGATGACGTTCTGCAGGTCGCCGTCAAGGTACGTCAGGAAGAGGCGGTGCTCCGGCGGCAGCGTGCCGGAGAGGATCTCCTCCCGCACGTCGCGCACGAGCGGATTGACCATCGTCCGCGTCCCGCACCAGCGGTCGATGACGCGCACGATCTCCTGGTCGGTCTCCGGCTTCGAGCCGCAGCGGTACTCTTCCGTGTGACATCGTCCGGCCTTCTCGAACTTGGAGAGCTGATAGCGCAGGCGGCGCATCGGCCCGCCGTCGAGCCGGAACTCCTGCAGATTGCGGACGCGCTGCATCGCGCCGAACGGTGTGGCCGTGAATGCCCGTCCGCCCACCGGCGGGAACTCTTCGGCCGCGAGCGCGTTGAGCTGGAAGCCGCGGCTCTCGCAGTAGCGGTACATCTCCTCCATCAGCTCGGGGAGGTACTCGCGCGGGCCGGTGAAGCCGTAGACGAGGATGATGTCGCGGCTGCGGCCGTAGTTGAAGTAGCCGCGGCGCGAGCTGCCGATGAACAGGTTCGGCCCGATCCTGCGCGTGCCGCGCGAGACGCACGCCTCGACCTTGTAGCGCTCGAAGAGCTCGCGGACGAGCGGGCCGAGCTCGGGATCGGCGTACGCGTCCTTTTCCAGGATGCGGATCGGCTCGGCCGCCGCGGGCGCGGGCACCGGCGTCACGACAACCGCTGCCGGCGCCGGCTGCGGCGGGTTCGCCGCGACCGCGGCGGTCTCGCGGATCGGCAGCCGATCGGCGAACTTCGCCGAGAGCACCGGCTCGTGCTTCTGCACGAAGTAGCGGGCCAGGTCGTGAATGGTGAAGTTCTCGAAGAGCAGGCTCTTGGGCAGCGTGCCGAAGTCCTTCTCCAGCCTGCGGATGACCTTCAGCACGTGGAACGAGTCGATTCCCAGCTCACCGAACGGCGCATGCGAGTCGAAGTCCGCGCGCGAGCCGGACACTTCGGAGATCAGCGACTTGAGGTACGTCTCGGTCGAGTCTTGCAGGAGCTCCTGGCGAATCATCGTCGACCCCTGATGGCGGGATTTGGCTTCTCGGATTGCGGATGAATCAGGCGGCGGCTTTGAGTTGCTGCTGGATCTGCTGGACCATGCGCGTCAGCACGTTCCCCGGTCCCATCTCGGAGAATTGCGTGACGCCGCAATCCAGGAGGTAGCGGACGCTCTGCGTCCACTGCACCGACTGCACGATCTGGTTGACGAGCAGCGTCTTGATGTTGTCGGAGGCGTTGCTGGCCGGATACGGCTCGGCGGTGGCGTTGGCGATGACCGGGATCTTCGGCGCGGCGAAGGTCATCGGCGCCAGGAACTCGGCGAAGGTCCGCGAGGCCTCGGCCATGTAGCGCGAGTGGAAGGCGGCGCTGACCTGCAGCGGCATGACCATCTTCGCCCCTTCCTTCTCGAAGATCTCCACGGAGCGCTGGATGTCGTCGACCGGACCGGAGATGACGGTCTGCTGCGGCGTATTGATGTTCGCCACGTCGATCGTGGCCAGGCCGTGATTGCGGACCACGTCCGTGACGCGCTCCGCCGTCATGCCGATCACCGCGGCCATCCCGCCATTCTTGGCCCGCGCCATCAGCTCGCCGCGCTTCTTCACCAGCCGCAGGCCGGTCAGGAAGTCGAAGACGCCCGCGGCCAGCAGGGCGTTGTACTCGCCGAGGCTGTGGCCCGCCGCGTACGACGGCCGCGCCCCCTCGCGCATGGCCTTGTAGTAGTGCAGCGCGTTGACGACATACAGCGACGGCTGCGTGTACTGCGTCTGCTTGAGCTGATTGTCCGGATCCTCGAGGCACATCTGGCGCATCGAGTAGCCGAGGATGGCGTCGACATCCTCCTCGACCGCGGCGTATTCCGGCACGCTGTCGAACAGGCCGGCGCCCATTCCCTTGACCTGCGAGCCCTGACCGGGGAAGACGAAAGCAAGCATCGGAAGCCTCCTTGGTTTTTTGTGTGCGCTACGCCGAGGCCCGGAGGCACTGGAGTGCGCACTCGTGATCGCTCTGCATCGGAACGGACTTGCGGACGGTGAGACGCGGCGCGGCGGCGGAGCGCTCCGCACAGACCGCGACGAGGTAGTGCGGCTCGGGACGGAACTGCCAGAACTGCCACCGCTCCGGCTGGTCCGCCAGCTCCGGTGCGATGGCGATCTCCACCGCCTCGTCGTCGCGATAGTGGAAGCTGAATTTGTCGAGCGGCAGCGACAGCCCCATGCCGCGCGCCTTGATGTACGACTCCTTGAACGTCCAGTACTCGAAGAAGCGGTAATGCTGCTGCTCCTCCGGCGTGGCGTGCAGCGCCGCCACCTCGGGCGGCGCAAAGTAGTGATCGGCCACGGCGATCGCGGCCTCGCGGTCGCGGATGTTCTCGACGTCTACGCCGAGGGCGCGCCGCTTCGTCACGCCCAGGACGATCAGGTGATGCGTGTGCGACAGGTTGAACGTGAGGTCGCGCACCTCGGGGTTGGCGATCTCCGGACGGCCGTAGGCGTTCGTGGAAAAGACCCACTCCTTCGGATCGACGGCGGCGTATTTCGACAGCACCGTCCGCACCAGCGCGCGCGTGACCAGATACCGCCGCCGGTCGCGCTCGAAATAGAACCGCGGCTCCTGCTCCCGCTCGGCCGGCGCGAGCAGCTCGCGATAGGCCGCGTGCAGGCGCTCGTCGGCGATCTCGTCGTAGGACGCCAGCCAGAGGTGGATCTCGTCGGAGGTCAGGTCGATCGGCGATTGCATGTCAGCACTCGTGAATGCTGAGCAGGCGTTTCGACGTCAGGCCGGTCTCGCTCGGATAGCCGAACGCGTTATTGATGTACGAAACGCCGTCGATGGTGATGCTGCGGTTCACGTGACTGTGACCGTAGACGTGCATGCGTGCACCGAGACGACGCAGCTGCGCGTCGAGCCGCGCCGCACCGAGCACGGGATAGAGCAATTTGCTGCGGGCCGGGAGATAGCCGGGCATCACGTCGATGCGCGGCAGGAAATGGGAGAACGTGATCACCAGCTCGCCGGGATCGGTGACATGGGCGTCATTGAGCGCCGCAAAGTGCGCGGCGACCTCCCGCTCCGTGTAGCCGGCGGGCCAGCGGCAGGCGCGATAGTCCATCCAGATCGAGCGCAGCTCGTCGTCCGGCTCGCCGAAGGAGTAGTCGTACCAGGTCAGCAGCGGCACGATCGAGAGCCCGCGGCCGCGGAACGGCTCCATCGACGCCCCGCTCGCGCGCACCGCGGCGCAGACGTCGTCGAACTTCTGCAGGGAATCCTTCTCCGCGCCGTCGCGGATCACCCACAGGTCGTGGTTGCCGGGGACGAACAGCACCTTCCGGAACTTCTTCGCCAGCGTACCGAGCGACCACTCGAGCAGCGACAGCGTGTCCGTCACGTCGCCGGCGAGGATCAGCACGTCGTCGCGATAGTCGGCGGACGACAGTCCGCGAATCCAGCTCGCGTTCGTGTCGTAGTCGACGTGGATGTCGGAAAGGGCGAAGATGCGCATGGTCAGTGTGCGACCGCCGCGGAGACGGCGGCGAGGTTCTTTCGATCGAGACCGTACGGGGTGAGAATCGCGTGGACCGTCGACGCGGTGCTCTTCGGCAGGCTGTATTTGAGGAACGTCGCCAGCGTCCCGGCCGGCCCGGCATCGATGTAGCGATGCGGCCCCTGCTGCTCGATCCGGGCGATGGCCTCGCGGAAGCGGATCGGCCGGCGGACGACGTCCCACAGATACTCATCCGTCAGCTCGTCCACGACGCCAACGCGGTCGCAGCAGACCAGCGGCAGCCGCCCCCTCTTCCGCGGAACCGACCGCATGAACGACACGAACGGCGCCTTTGCCTCGTCGATCCAGCGCGAGTGAAACGCGAACGACACCGGCAGCTTCTGGTGACCGATGCCCCGCGTCCTCAGCTCCGCCTCGACCTCGGCAAGCTCGGGCCGCTTCGCCGTCACCACGAAGTGCGAGGAGAAGTTGACCCCGGCCAGCTCGCCGCGCGCGCTGAGGAAGTCCTGCGCGAAGAGAGCCGGGTCGGCCAGGACGGCGATCATGCCGCCGGCCGGGCACGACTCCTCGAGCGCCTGCGCCTGCCGGATCACGGCGCGCAGGGCATCGTCGATATCGATCCATCCAGCCACGGCGGCCGCCGCGAACGTCCCCATGCTCGCGCCGAGGACCTGATCCGGCCAGACGCCCTCGTCCATCAGCGCCTGGGCCAGCGAGTACTCGACCATCAGGATCGCCGGATTGGTCATGATCGTGCGGTCGAACGGCTCGGCTTTGCCGCGCGCGCTCGAGTAGAGCGTCTCCACGACCGAGCTGCCGGCGGCCTGCCGCGCGATGTCGTCCAGGCGCAGCATCCACCCGCGGAACGTGTCGTTCTGCTCGAACAGCTCCCGCCCCATGTGGAAGTAGTGGGAGCCCTGGCCGGAGAAGAGGAAGACGGTGCTCATTTCTGCGCCACGAGCTCTTCTTCCCTGTTGGCGACGAACGCTACCTTCGCGTTTCGGTAACGCTCGTTTTCCACCCACTTCGGAAACTTCGACAGCACGTAGTAGACGTAATCGTCCCCCCCGACGTTGTCGAGAATGTACGGGAAGAACCCTCCGCCGGCCGTGTTGACCACGTATTCGATCTCGATCTCGCCATTGTTCAGCGGCTTGAGACGCCATGAGTTCTGCATCTGTGTGACACGCAGGCAGCAGTCATCCGGTGGCAACTTGTCCGGCGCAGCCTTCACGGTCTCGTAGATTTCCTTCGTGACCGGGTTCTGCGTGAAGTTCGCTTCGACCACGTACTGCCGCGGCCGGAAATAGAACGGGTATCTCCACTTGAACGAGTAGTACCCCGCACCACCACGCTGCTCGTCCACCTTCTGGATGGCGATGGAGTCATAGCAGCTGAGATCCCCGAAGTCGCAGATGCCCGGGTCGAGCAGCAGGGCCACGGCTTTGTGCATCGACGACTGCACGCGCGCGACGCCTTTGAACTGCATCATCGCGACGCCGGGCGTTTTCATGGCGTACACCCGGATCCCCTTTTTCTCCTTCACCAGTTCCCACTGACCTGATCCGGAATACTTCCAGATCAGGTGCGCCGACACCGCCGCGATGGCCACGGCCACGACTGCGTACAGGAAAAAGTTCCGAACTTTCTTCAAGCGTCCGCTCATGTTGTCCTCCGCAATGAATGTCGTCAGAAAACGACGGGCAGTCTTTCCAGTCCTCGGGCGAACGTATTGGTGCTCCACTCCGGCGCCTCGCTCGCCAGCCGCAGGTTCGGCAGCTGCTCGAGCAGCCGCGAGAAGGCGATGCGCGCCTCCGCCCGCGCCAGCGGCGCGCCGAAGCAGAAATGGATGCCGTAGCCGAACGCCACATGGCGGTTCGGATGGCGGGTGACGTCGAACTTGTCGGGATCGGGGAAGACCTCGGGGTCGCGATTGGCCGCGCCGAGGACACCGCTCACCTGCTGTCCCGCCGGAATCGTGACGCCGCCGATCTCGATCGGTTCCGTGGTCATGCGGAACGTCGCGCGCTGGAACGGGCTCTCGTAGCGCAGCATCTCCTCGACCGCGCTGGTCATGAGGTCGGGCCGCTCCCGCAGCAGCGCCACCTGATCGGGATGCTTCAGCAGGGTGTACAACCCGCTGCCGAGCAGGCCGGCGGTGGTCGTGTGGCCGGCCACGAGCAGCAGCAGGCACATGCCCAGCAGCTCGGTCTCGGTCAGCCGCTCCTGTTCGTCGCGGGCCAGGATGAGCGCGCTGAGGAGGTCGTCCTGCGGCTCCTGCCGGCGGCGGCGAATGAGGCCGGCGAAATAGCGGCTCAGCGCCAGTCCCGCTTCATAGACCTTGCGGGCCTCGGTCTTGTTCGGCAGCTCGTCGAAGCTCTTCACCGCCTGATCGGACCAGGCGTGGAACGCGTCGCGGTCCTCCGCCGGCACGCCCAGGAGCTCCGCGATCACGATGGCCGGCAGCGGCGTCGCGAAGTCGTGGATGAACTCCATGCGGCCGTTCGGCTTCACGCGCGCGATCAGGTCGTCGACGATCTGCTCGATGTGGCCCTCCAGATCGCGCACGCGGGCCGGCGTGAACGCGAGGTTGGCCAGTCCGCGCAGGCGCGTGTGCTCCGGCGGGTCCTTCGCCAGCATCGTGTAGTCGAACGGCGTGACCTCGTGCGGGCGCTTGAGCCCGAGCGCGCACTTGGTCGTCCGTCCTTCCTTGAGCAGATTCACGACGTCGTGATAGCGCGTGATCAGCCACATCCCGCCGCCCGGACCGGCGTGCGGCTGCCAGTACGGCGCACCCGACTCGCGCAGCTTCCGGTACGTCGGATAGGGATCGGCGAAAAAGCTCGCGCTGGTCAGGTCGATGCCTTCCAGGGCCGCCGGCTTTTCTTCGTGCATGACCGTCATGGCATTCACTCCCAGGGAAACAGGCCGTGCTCGACGTAGCGGGTGATGGCCTGCAGATTGGCGGGATCGGAGAACACTTCCAGGTTGCCGTCGACCGCGGCCTGCTTCAGCTCTCCCAGCGGAGCGCCGATGCGGCCCATGTAGCGCTTGTAGCGCCGCACCGCGGTCTTCGACAGCCGCCGCAGCCGCTGCAGGTGACGGCGCAGCAGCGCCTCGCCCGGCGTCTCGACCGCGTCGACCAGCCCCCATTCCAGGGCCTGCTTCGCGGAGATGGGCTGCGCCATCAGCGTGAGGTAGTGCGCCTTCTGGAAGCCGATGCGCCGCGTCAGGAACGGCAGCACGCAGGCGGGGTAGAGGCCGAACAGGAGCTCGGAGAGGCTGAACTGCGCCGTCTCGTCCGCGAGCACGATGTCGCTCGCCGCGACGAAGCCGACGCCGCCGGCATTCGCGCGCCCGCGCACGTGCGACACCGTCACATACGGGCCGGTCGCCAGCCGGTGCCACAGGTCGTACAGCGGCCCGGGAGGCACCGGACCCTCGTTGCTCCTGCCGGCCAGGGCCTTGAAGTCGGCGCCGTAGCAGAACACTTCCGGCGAGCCGCTCAGGACGACGACCGTGGCCGACTCCTCACACGCATCGAGCGCGTCATGGCACTCTTCGATGAGTTGCGCGTTGATGGTGTTGTTCGCCTCAGGGCGGTCGATCTGCAGATGACAGACGGGCCCCTGCAAATCCACTTTGATCGTTTCGTATGCCGTCAATGTGCTCATGACCATCACACCAGGCGCTGCCAGCACAGCGCGGTATTGATTCCGCCGAAGCCCATGCTCAGGGTCAGCGCGTTTTCGATCTGATGCTCCACCGCCTCGTTGCGGACCCAGTGGAAGCCCGGGTCGATCGGGTTCTCGAGATTGCGCGTCGGATGCAGACGGCCGGCTTGCATCTGCAGCAGGGTGGCGATCACTTCCACGGTGCCCGCCGCGGTCAGACCGTGACCGATAAGTGACTTACTGGCGTTTAAAAAAAAGCCGTTCAGGCTGGCCTCGCGGAATGCCTTCAGCTCCGTCTCGTCGCCGACCACCGAGCCCGTGCCGTGCGGGTTCACGTAATCGACGTCGTGCGCCGGCCACCGCGCCGACTCCAGCGCGCGGCGGATGGCCTCTACTTCGCCTTCCAGCGACGGATTGGAGTTACGATTGCCGTCCATCACCAGGCCCCAGCCCCGCAGCGCGGCGTACGGCTTCAGGCCGCGGCGCTCCGACGACTCGGCGGACTCGATCACCACGGCGCCGCACGCTTCGCCGAAGATGAAGCCGTCGTGGTCGCGGTCGAACGGCCGGCACGCCAGCGCCGGCTCGTTCGCAAAGCGATCCGAGCCCATCGCGCCGAGGGCCCGCATGCCGCGGCACTCCCAGTGCGACAGATCCATCAGGGCACCGACCGCGATGCAGGCGTCGACCTGCTTCGTGGCCACCGCCTGCGCGGCCTGGATGATCGCCAGCTGACCGCTCGCCGACGCGCCGCCGACGGTGTACGCCGCTCCACGGATGCCGAACTGCGACGTGCAGAAGCCGCACAGGTCGGAATCCATGAACGACAGCGCGTACGTCGGCCGCAGGAACTCCGCCGAGTCGCGATGGGTCTCGTGGACGCGCGTGAGCTCGCGCTGCTGGACGTTCGAGCCGCCGACGATCAACCCGATGCGGGTCCGATCGACGTCGTCCAGCCGCGCCTCGCTCCACGCTTCCTGCAGCACGGCCATCGCCGCCTGCGCGGACAGCGAGGCCGCGC
Source organism: Thermoanaerobaculia bacterium (assembly GCA_035627015.1). Taxonomy (GTDB): domain Bacteria; phylum Acidobacteriota; class Thermoanaerobaculia; order Gp7-AA8; family Gp7-AA8; genus QHVT01. The sequence continues at coordinate 27,801 of DASPMO010000066.1, forward strand.
GCATGGTCTGCCGGGCGATGCCGGGAGGAGGCGCGATCTCGCCGATCTCCGCGCCGAGGTACGCCGAATCGCGCTGCCGGCCGGGGCGCTGCATGACGCCGAATCGGGACTCCCCGGCCAGCAAGGCGTTCGCGAAGGCCGCTTTCCCCTGGCCGATCGCGGAGATCACGCCGATCCCGGTGATGACGAGGTCAGGCCGCATCTTTCAGCTTCGAGAGAAAGAGGTCCGCGAGCTCGCCGATGTTCTTCGGGCCGAACAGCTCGACGCGGGGAACGGAGAGGCCGAGCGACTGCTGCACGAGCATGGCGATCTCGGCGCGGTCGACGGAATTGGCGCCCAGGTCCGCCAGACGGTCCGTGGCGACGAACTGATGGTCGTCCAGACCCGGCACCACTTCCCGGGCGTGCTGCCCGATGAGATCCAGGATTTCGTTCTTGGTCATCATTTCCTGCCTCGTTTTTGTCTGATGGAGGTGAATTTGGCGATACGAATTGCTCTCCAGGCAGACGCGGGGCCTGCCTGGGTGATCGATGCGATGATTTTGGAGGTTGTGCGCGCCGCGCCGGTTCAGGCGACTGTCGCTGCGGACCTCGGGCGGACCCGCCGGTCGTCCACGATCCTGCCGTCGAACAACGAGACCTGTCGCTCGGCCTGTTCAGCGGAGCGCGGGTCGTGTGTGACCATCACGATCGTGCTTCCCTGTTTGTGCAGGGTGTCCAGCAGTTCCATGATGTGCTGCGCGTTCTTGGAGTCGAGGTTTCCGGTCGGCTCGTCCGCGAGCAGGACTCTCGGGTTGCCGACCAGCGCCCGCGCGATCGCGATGCGTTGCTGCTGACCGCCGGACAATTGAGCGGGATAGTGATTGCGGCGCTCGGACATGTTCACCTGCTCCAGCGCCGCCGCCACGCGCTCCTGGCGCTGTTTGCGGGTGATGTCGCCGCGGAACGTCAGCGGGAGCTCGACGTTCTCGGACGCGGTCATGTCGGGGATCAGGTTGAACGCCTGGAAGATGAACCCGATCTCCCGGTTGCGCACCGCGGCCTGTTCGGCTTCCCCGAGGGACGTCACTTCCGTCCCGCCCAGGAAATACTTGCCGTCGGTGGCGGAGTGCAGCATGCCCATGACCGAGAGCAGCGTCGATTTCCCGCAGCCCGAGGGGCCGCTGATCGACACGTACTCGCCGCGGTCGACGGTCAGATGGATCTGGTCCAGCGCCGTCGTTTCCAGTTCCTCGGTGTAGAAGATCTTCGTGATCCCTTGCAGTTGGATGTAGGGCTGATTGGTCAGAGTGGTCATCGTCGATCTCCGAATGCGATGAATTGGACTATTCGTAACGCAGCGCATCGCCCGGCTCGAGAGCGATGGCGCGTCGGGTCGGTATGTACGAAGCCGCGAAAATGACGCCGCCCATCAGCAGCACGACGGTCGCCGTGCCCAGGACGACGTGATCGAAGATGTTGGTGATGGCCGCGCTGAGCGCCGGCATCATCATGATTCCCAGCGCCACGCTGACCAGTGCCACGGCCACGTACGCCGCGCCCTGGCGGTAGAACATGGACGTGGCCCGCCACCGCGTCGCACCGAGCGCGCGGAGAATGCCGACGTCCTGCGTGCGCTGCGCGACCGAACGGCTGATCAGCCCGAACAGTCCCGATGCCGCCAGCATCCCGGTGATGAGCGCGATCACGACCATGATCGGTACCATGGCCTGATACGACATCCGCAGGGCCTTCAGGTAGTCGTCGAGCGTCTGCAGGTTGTGCAGGGGCAGATCGCGATCGACGGAGAACGCCGCCGCCCGCAGCGCTGCCCGACTGTCACTGCTGGCCGCGTTCGGCAGCTTGACCAGCAAGTGGAATGACGTCGGAATTGCCTGCCGCAGCGGCTGGTAAACGACGCCGCGATCGCCGCTGCTGTACGGCCGGCCACCCGCACTGGACACGGCCCCGACGATGGTCAGCCATGGACCGTTGTCGGCAGGGTTCAACTGAATGCGCTTGCCGATGACGTTCTCGCCGGGCCAGTGACGCGCGGCCAGGTGCTCGTCGACCACCGCCACTTTCAATGAGTCACGGTTGTCCGTGCTGTCGAACAGACGGCCGGTGCGCAGACGCAGCCCCAACAGGTCGAAGTAATTCTCGGAGACTACCGCCAGAGGCAGGGTGAACGCGCCGCGGCTGTCACTCTCCTGACGCGTTTCGATCACGGCCGGTGTCTGGACGGGCCGAGTCGGCGCCGCCGTGACGAACGCCGGCTCTGCACCGGGGATCCGGCTCCTGACAGCGGTCGCCAGATCCTCCCAATAGCGGAGGCGCGCCGCCTCGTCCGCGTACCGCTCGTCGAGCACTGACGGCAGGGTCGAGATCATTGCTCGCGACGTGTCGAGGCCGGTCGGTCTATTCACCTCTTGATTGACGGCCAGGACCACATTGCCGCACACGACGAGCACCAGACACGAGATCAGCACCTGCAGTCCGACCAGCACGCGGACGCTCTTGTTGCTGCCGCGAATGCTCGTCCCCTTGCCGCTCCCCGCCAGCGCCACAGCGGCGTCCTGTTTGGAGATGCGCCACGCAGGGATGAGCGTGCTGAGCATCCACACGACGATGGCGACGACGACCGCTACTGCGAAGTCGGCCAGCCGCATTTCAGGGAGATACGGCATTCGGCCGGTGGACTGGATCTGCGCCTGGAACGCGGCGATGCCCAACGCCCAGCGAATGCCCAGAGCTGCGAAACCATAGCCGACGACGAGGCCGGCCAGCACGATCACCGCGGTCTCCAGCAGGCATTGCCGCAGCAGACGCCCGCGCGACGCGCCGAGCGCGGTGCGCAGAGCCAGCTCGCGGCTGCGCTCGAGCAGGCGCGCCAGGAAGACCATGCTGATGTTCACGCAGCCCAGCAGCAAGACCGCCAGCGCCATCAACCCGAGCATGGCGATGATCGGCGCATCGGAGTGCGTATAGAGCTGCGGTGTGGGGATCAGCGCGGCGCGGCGCTTCACGTTGAAGACGCCCGGGTAGTCACGATTGACGCCCGCGATCGCGCCGTTGATCTCGCTCAGCACGGTGTCGATGTCCTGATCCGCGCCGAGCCTGACGATCGGCGACACCTTCATCGTCGAGTCGCTCGGGCGCGCCAGCACCGGGATTTGCAGCGGGACCCACAGTTCGTAATCCTGGAATGCGTAGAAACCCTTTGGCAGCACGCCCACGATCTGCACCGGAGCCGCATCGATGCGGGCGGTCTTCCCGACGACGCTCCGATCGCCGGCGAAGTAGTTCTGCCAGGCATCGTGGCTGAGGATCGCCACGGGCGCCGCCTGCGCCTGCCCGTCCGTGTCTCCGAAGATGCGGCCGAGTTGCGGCAAGACACCGGTCGCGGCTAGCAGACGAGGACTGATGGCCGCCGTGCGCAGGCTCGTCGTGGCCTGCCCTTCACTCAGCACGGCTACGCGAGTGGAAAACGCTCCGAGGTGATTGACCGTCCGGCTCTGTTTGAGCAGTTCCTGATACGTGAAGGCGTCCACGTTCGGCCGGGCTCGGGCTGTGCTGCCGTCAGGCGATATCTGAACGCTGTACCAGCGGTCGGAGCCCGGGAATCCCAGCGGTTTGAAGAAGAGACTGTACCCCAGCGCATACGTCCAGACCGCGAGGCCCACGCTGAGCGCGACGACGCTCGCGCACATCAGTGAATAGCCCCACGACTTCTTGAGCAGACGCCAGGCGTAGTTCAGATCGAACAAGAGATTCATAATCACCTGCCCAATGTGAATTTGAGTGAGAGACGCCGGAACGCTACTTGAGCAGGATGCGGTCCTGCCCCTGCCACTCGCCGATTTCCGAGGTGATGATGCGATCGCCCGCCTGCAGCCCCTGCAGCACCTGCATGTGGTTCAGCGACACTTTGCCCGCCTGGATGGTGGTCCGTGTCGCATAGCGGCCGGCCGGATCGAGCTTGTAGACCGCGACCGCCGCGTCGTTCTTCACATACGCGGGCTTGCCGACATAGAGCGCGTTTGCCAGCTGGGTGACGTAGACCGTCCCCTCGATCTGCATCTGCGGACGTGCACCGGCCGGTAATGGGCCCTGCAGGTCAACGTCGACGATGACCGTGCCGTCGGTGACGCCCGGGTCGACGCGGGCCACCACGCCGTTCACCGTGCCGTTGCGCGTGTCGACGACGACCTTCTGTCCCGGCTGCACCTGCGTGGCCTCGCGCGCCGGCACCCGCAGCTCCGCGTAGAGCTGATCCTGCTGTGCGATGCGGCCGATGGGGCTGCCCGACTGCAACTGCTGGCCGACTTCGACGTCGATCGCCTGGACGATGCCGCTGATGCCGGCCACGACCTTCAGGTCGGCCGCCTGGGCGCGGGCACGCTCCAGCGCGCGCTCGAACTGCGCCACGCGCGAGCGCCGCACCGCCAGCTGGGCCTGGATGTTGTCGCGCAGCTTCTTCAGCCGGCCGGCCTCGATGTCGTACGTCTTCTGGAGCTGATCGAGGTCGAGCTGCGAGCGCTGGAGCTCGAGACTCGAGATCAGCCCGTCGCGCGCCAGCGCCTTGTCGGCGTCCGTCTTGGCCTTCGCCTTTTCCGCATTGAAGCGCACCTGCGTGAGCACGACTTCCTGGTTCATCAGGTTCGTCTGCAGCTCCGCCTCGGCCGCCTGCAGCTCCGCCAGCGCCCCTTCCCATGCCGACTGCGCTTCTTCCGCGCTGGCCGTGAGCTGCGGGTTCGTCAGCTCGACCAGCACCTGGCCGACCTGCACCACCGCACCCGGCTTGACGTTGGTGCGGGCCACGCGGCCGGGGACGCGCGCGGCGAGCTGCTCGATCTCCCGCGAGAGCAACTGCCCGTTCGCGCCGACCTTGACCTCCATGGTGCCGAGCTGCACGCTCTCGATGCTGAGCTTCGCCCGATCGACCCGCTGTGTCTTGAAGTCGATGTTCGCGAACATCATCCCGCCGCTGACCAGCGCGAGGAGCGCGGCGGCAATGAGTGCCGGGCGTTTGATCCGGGACGTTGTGGATTTCGTTCGTACTCGATCCATGTCAATCACCAGTGGTCGTAGTTTTTTCGGACAAAACAAAACCGGCCGTTCCGTCCACCGCGCGGTCACGCGGTGGGGAACGGCCGGTCCGACAGTCGTACGTCTTCGGAACACCGCCGCGCACATGCACGGCGGCTACGACAACAGCAGTGGGCCTTCAGCCACTGGCTGTTTTCAGCGCGGTCGAAACCGTATATGGCTTCGCCCTGTCGGTTGCAGCGACCGCGCGCGGATGACAAAACCGCGTACAGGGACAGCATGATCACGCCGTCGGGTGTTAGTGCGGGGCCGATCGGGCGCGCCTGCGTGCTGCGCTCGATCGCGCGAATTACATAAATCTGAACAGTTCGTCTGTCAATACGGGTCGATGGGGCAACGCTCGAAAGTTTACAGGGACAAAAGAAAACCGGCCGTTCCGGTCACCGCGCGCGATCGCGCGATGGGGAAACGGCCGGTGAGCTGGTGTTCCGTCCTGGACATGCCGCCGCACATACGTGCGACGGGGGCAACAGCCGGACTGGCTGGCTTGAGCGCGGTCGAAGCCGATGGTTGGAGCTTCGCCCTGTCGGTTACAGCAACCGCGCGCGGATGACAAAGCCGCGTACAGAGACAGCATGATGACGCCGTCGGTAAATGAGTTGTGCTACTGCCTAAATTACTATGACAGAACCGCGTGTATGTCAATATGAATCTGGCCGGAATTTACTCAAGTTAACAAGACGTGACAACGCGCCGCTCAATCACACGCATACTAAATTCTGAGTCCAATGGTGTTCGCGTGCTCTGCAATACGGATGCCGTCGGCGCTCAGGCGCGGATTCCGGTCCCGTTCTTGTCCGGTTTCAGCCGCGCAATCGCCTCACGCGGGAACTCGACGGTGATCGACTTCCGGAGGATCGACACGGAGACGACCAGCCGCTCCGCCCCCTTCACCCCCGTGACCACGCCGGTGTAGCCGCTGAATGCCCCCTCGGTCACCCGCACCGAATCGCCCGGCTCGACCTCGAGACGCAGGGTCAGGACGGCACCGCGGGCCTGCAGTTGCCGGATCTGCTGCAGTTCCGCCGTGAGCTGCTCCTGGTCGATGACATCGATCATCGTCACGATGGCGCTGGTCCGGAAGAGCGTCTGCCGCGACCCCTCCACCCGGCGCAGGAAGATGTAGCCCGGAAACAGCGGCAGATAGGACACCAGCATCCTGCCGTTGCTCTTCGTCCGCTGCTCGACCTGCGGGAGGTAGAACGGCATCCCGCCCCCGAGGAGGAGCCGCGCCACGGCCTTCTCCTGCCGGCTGCGCAGATGCGCGATCTCCCACGGCGCATCCTGCGTCGAGAGGTCGAAAAGGTGCTCCGGAAAAATGTCACTCTCCCTGCGCAGGATTGGCATATGTCAGCAAGGATAGCTGAGGAATCGACGTTCCCCATGGCTGTTTTCCTTGATGTTTCCGGAATGACGCCGACCGTCCGCGATGCTCTTTTTTGTTCCGTCGAAGCAACCTCGAGCATTCCCGCAGGTCGCAGGACCATCGGCAACGCTGAGCAAAACCAGCCGCGCTGCTCGTCTTTACTCCGTCGGAACAAACCCCCGGCACGTCCGCAGGTTACAGAACCATCGGCAATACTGAACAAAACCATCCGCACTGCTCTTTTTTACTCCACCGGAAGCAAACCCCGGCACTTCTGCAGGTCGCGGAAACCATCGGCAATGCTGAAAAGACCAGCCGCGATGCTCTTGCCAGCATTCCCGCAGCTCGCGGAACCATCGGCAATGCTCACCAGTACCACCCGCGATGCTCTCGTTCACTCCGGTAGAAGCAAGTCCTCGGCATTCCGGAGCTGAAAAGACGATCGCGCGAGCAGACCTCGGCATCGGCCGCGCTGAGATCTGCACGCGCGGAAGTTCTCCCAGCACGGTCCGGGGGAGCAGCCGCTACAGGGCCAGTACAGCCCAGATCACGAAGAGCGGAATGCCGCTCATGAGCAGCAGCCGGCTGCGGATGCCGGGATGGGCCATGTTCAACGTGTAGCCGATGCCGACCAGCTTCTCCACCACCAGCGCGGGATCGTCGGGATTCGAGTACGTCAGGCCGCCGTGGAGCCAGTGGCTCTCGTCGCCCGCCCGCTGCGCGTAGTCGTTGCCGGTCCGCTGCTGCAGCCGCGCATTGATCCGGATCATGCGCACGAGGAAAAATGTGATTCCGCCGAGGAGCGCGATCCCCCCCAGCAACACCCCCGCGCGCGCGAGCGGCTCCATCGTCCTCAGCCGCTCGATCGAGGTGGATGTCTGCAGGAGAGAGATGCTGCAGAACGTCGCCGCGATCGTCAGCCGCGTCCAGTCGAGCGTGTCGATGTTCGTCTGCAGGTACTGCTCTTTGGCGACCCGGTACTCTTCCGTCGAATCGGCCGGCAGGGTCATCTTGGCCCCGGCGAAATCGCGCCGGAGCACGTAGAGAAAGAACTGCAGGTACGCGCCGAGGGTGGGGATGAACAGGATCACGGAGAGGTTCCGCTCCACCCAGCCGTCGGCCTTGCCCGTCACGTCCCAGTGGATGGGCACGCGGAGTGGCATCTCGTCGTAGGAGAGCACGGGCGCGACGAAGGCCAGCAGGGCGAAGGTGGCCACGAGCACGTCCAGCCATCCGCGGTTTCGCGTCTCTCGCGCGCGCATCGACGAAGCGAAGCGGGTGGCGCCGCCGCCACTGGCGTGCGGCCGTACGGCCGCCGCGAAGCGCATATAGAGGGGGAACGAGGCAAGTCCCAGCACCAGTTCCGCGCCGGCGAAGACGAGCGGCTCGCTGACGAGCGGCCGCAGCCAGGCAGCGATGGCTACGACGAGGAGAAAGACCGCCGCCAGCACGAGCCGGTAGCGGAGCAGGACCTGCTTCCCGGCTCCGTCGAAATAGCCCGTTTCCACCCGCACGCCGAAAAACGCGCGCGCGCCGCGGGTGACCGGCATCCAGGCGAAGACGCCGTACAGCACGAAGACGCTGGAGAAGAAGACTGCCTGCACGATTGCGGATTCGGTCATGACTGTTCCTCCTTCTGCGTTCACCTGGAGCTCTTCGTCAGCGCGCGAAGCTCGCGCCGCACGAGACTCACGATCTCGTCGCGGGAAACCCCGGCCAGGACCAGCGCGGTCAGGGCCGATTGCAGCGGCTTGCGCAGCTCGCCGGCGTCTTTCGCGCTCGTTTTGCGCGACGCCACGACCGCGCCCGAGCCGTGCCGGATGGTCACCAGCCCCTCCGCCTGCAGCTCGCGATAGGCCCCGGCGATGGTATTCAGGTTGACCCCCAGATCCACGGCCACCTGGCGCACCGAAGGCAGCGCTTCACCCTCCGCCAGCACTCCCCCGGCAATCAGCCGCCGGATTTCATCGGCCACCTGCCGGTAGATCGGTCTGGGGTCGGATTCGTCGATGAGAATGTGCATGCGCCCACCAAAGTGTATGGTGTAAACATACACCGTACACTCTGGGGAGTCAAGGTCTCGGGCGGCACACCACTGACACGACGGCCTAGGCGTCGCCCGAACGCTGCAGGGCCGCGCTGTCGAACATCGACGGGGGGCTCGGCTCCGTGATCTCGAGGTTGTTCTCCCACGCCTCGAGGTGGTGCATGAAGACCTTCCTCACATCCTGGAACGTCGCGCCGCTCTGGATCGAGGCCCACAGCACCGCGTCGCTGAGGCGCTTGGCGCGCGCATCGCGGAACTCCCAGTCCTTCACGGGCCACTCCCCGGTCGCCCACCCATTCTCCTCGTACTCTCTGTAGAGCGGTGTACCGGGGTAGAGCTGGACCCGGTTGTACAGCTGGTAGTGAGACTCCGAGCCCATCTCATCGATGAGCTGGAGCGACTGCCGCAGCTCCCTCGTGGTGACGTTCCGGTGGAACATGAGCATCCCCGGGACGATCTTGATCTCGAGATCGCGGAGCACCTTCAGGCGATCGAGCGGCGTCTCCGCCGTCAGCAGATATCGTTTGTTGTAGCTCGCGAGCTGCTCCTCGCTCCCCGTCTCGACGCCGACGAACACCTTCCTCAGGCCGGCGCGCCGCAGGAGCGTGAAGAGCTCGCGGTCGATCGAGTCGACCCGGGCATCGATCATCCACTCGAGCCCGAGATCGCGCCGCAGAAGCTGCTCGGCGAAGTCGCGGGCACGCTCCTGCGAGGAGGGCGCCTTCGTGAGGAAAAGGTCGTCGACGATGGTGATGTGGCGGACGCCGAACTCCTTCTTGAGATAGGCCATCTCCTCGACGACGTTCTCGATCGAGCGAAGACGGTACGACTTGTTGCCGAAGAGCGCCGAGGTCTGGCCGAGGGCGCAATACGAACAGCGATACGGACACCCGCGCGAGGCATAGACGCCGGCGGAGAACCCCGCGCGGAGGACTTGGGGAAGCTCCTTGCGCGTCGGCCACGGCAGCGTATCGACGTCGAGAGCGACCGGCTCGTTGGCGTGGACGCGGCCGTCGCTCCCGCGGTACGCGAGCCCCGGAATGTCATCGTAGCTGCGGCCGTTCGCGAGGCGCTCGGCCAGCGTGGCAAATACGGCCTCGCCGTCGCCTCGGCATACGAAGTGGACGTCGGGATAGTCGCGCAGGAGCTGCTCGAAATTCAGCGTGCCGAAATCGTAGCCCATGACCGTGTGCGCATTGGGCCAGCGCTCCAGGCACATCCGGGCCAGTCGAAGGGTGGCCTGGAACACGTGGCTGGTGCCGCTGAAGCCGATGAGCGTGGGCTTGCCGTGCTCGCGAACGATCGCCTCGATCTCCGCGAATGTGGGCTCGACGCTGATGTGCTCAGCGACGATCCCGTTGACGACGTGCACGGGGATCTGCCTCTTCGCACAATAGGCCTGGATGGAACTGAGGCCGAGGTGCTCGGTGGGCAGACTCCGGAGCCCCTTCGGGTCATCATTGATCTTCCGGCACACATCCAGATAGCTGATCCGGGAATTGCCGAACGTCCAAAACAGCGGTGGATTTACGAGGATGAAGCTCATGCCTCATCGTAAGTGCGCAAATTCATTACGGTCAATAGAGCCTTTAATCCCAAATTCGCTTTTGCGTGAATTGTCACAGAAATCTCATTACGATGAAAAATGACCGACAGCGGTGAATGATCGCGGAGCCGCCAGCACAGTGTCCGCCTGAACACGCGTATGTCCGCCTGAACACACCCCAATCCGCTTGATCCCATTTTCGGTCCGTCTCTGTCCCCGACAGTGTAAGGTTGGCTGCAGCACTGTGCGCTCTCGAGCGCACAGTGAGCGGAGACCTGAAAACCAATGAGCAAGCCGCACCAGGGCAAGAACTTTCTCCTTGTGGAGCATGGTGAGGAGCGCAAGCGGTTCACACTCGAGGCGCTGCGACGGGAAGGAGTCAATCTCTTCATTGCCACGAGCACGACGCCCGACTGGCTGACCGACTACACTCCCGCGGAAAACATCATCCTGACGGATCCATACAATTCCTTCCGATTGCTGGCCGACATCGTCGCCTACTCCGAGTTTCACGGGATCTCGTTTCACGGCGTCGGCACGTTTACCGAGCACACTGTCATCCAGACAGCGGATACGGCTTACGCGTGCGGGCTCCCGGGGCTGGATCCGCGCGCGGCGAGGAGGAGCTCGAGCAATAAGCTATTGATGAAGAAGCATTGCCGCGAGGCCGGCATCGCGGTCGCGCGCTCCCGGGTGATCCCGCGCCTCGACAGCAATCACCTGGAGCTCGCCCTTCGGGAGCTGGGCACGCCCTGCGTGATCAAGCCCATCTTCGGCTCCGACAGCTATGGCGTCATCAAAATTGAGAGCAGCAGCCGGCTGGATGAGATTACGAGAGAAATCACGAACAATACCCGTCCTTCCAAGGGAGAGGTGTTCAAGAACTTCGGCGGCACATTTCTGCTCGAAGAATACATACCCGGCACGATGATCAGCGTAGACGGCATCGTCTCGGCCGGGGACATCCTCATTGCCGGCGCCGTGGAATACGTCATGGGACCGGAGCCCCATTTCACCCAGGAGGCCAATTACATACCGGCGCGGATCGGAGCCCGCGACTTTGAAAAAGCACAGAGCCTTCTCGTGGATGCCATCAATGCGTTGGGCTTCGACAATACAGGATTTCATTGTGAGATAAGGCTCGGGTCCGAGGGGCCGGTGTTGATCGAGATTGCGGCGCGCCTCCCCGGAGGCCCGCTACAGCTCGGATATTTGAAATCCACGGGGATCGACTTGACTCGCGAGATCATTCACGTCTGGTTCGGAGGGAAAAGCAGGTTCGTCAAATCGAGAGACCGCCACGTCCTGCAGAAAGCCGTCTTTCCCCGCGCGACAGGAACGATCAGGATGGCGTCCGGTTGCCTTCCCTGCACCGTCGCCGCTAACGAGTCGGTCTGGGACTTCAAACTGTTCGCCAGGGACGGAGAGCAAACGCTCACATACCCGGAGATCCCAAGGCCACTCTACTACTATGCGCTCGAAGCCCCGACGGCCCATGAGCTCCAGTCGATGAGCCAGCAGTTCGAATCCAGCGTCGTCATCGAATTGGAGCACCCGCAAATCGCGCAGGAGACACCGGCATGAACCAGCCTTCCAGCTCGCACCTGAGCCGCAAGACCAAAAAACTGCACATCCGGCCTCTGACTAGACAGGACTATGAGTCCTGGAAAGACGCCTACTCGAGCATGCTCCCGCGAAAGAACGAATGGGATACCGGGAACAGATCCCCGGAGGAGCTGTCTCGCTCGAATTTCCTGAAACTGCTGAAAAGCCAGAGGGAGAATCAATCCAGCGATCGGGTTTATGACCTGGGCATCTTCACGTCTTCGGACATGAAACTCATCGGCATCGTGAGCCTGATGGATGTCATCAGAGGATTGTTCCAGAATGCCTTCCTGGGCCTCACGATCTTCAACAAGTACTGGCAATCCGGATACGGGAAAGCGGCCACCGAAGCCATCCTCGACATCGCCTTCAACGACCTCGGCCTGCATCGCCTGGAAGCCGGTGTCGAGCCGCGCAACATCCGATGCCTCCGCGGCATCCGGGCCTTCGGGTTCCGAAAAGAGGGCCGAAAGAAGCGGGCGGTCTACCTTCGCGGTGAATGGCGAGACCTGATGATGTATAGCCTGACCTGCGAGGACTATGGGATTGAATGGCGAGGCGCAGCCCACGATCGCCCCAGGTAGCTTGCATCCTGCGTAAAACAGATGGTTTCAGGCTTTGAAGATTGGAGCGGGCGACGGGATTCGAACCCGCGAACAAGAGCTTGGGAAATTACCCGATTGCGCTGGGTAACTCTCCTCGAAGGATAGAGGCCGAAGCTGCAGGTCGCGAGTTTAACGTCCGCTGACGGATTGATGCCGACAAATAAGACCGAGTCAGGTACATCAGTGAAGCATGAGGGTGACCCGTTCCGCACGCAGGTTTCCGCCTGACTCATCGGGCGACTGGCCTCGTGCCGATCGCGCATGTACATGAGTTCCACGCGGAGTGATCCCGACAGCACGCAGCCTGTGCCGTCCGCCTTCCGAACGACGTGCATCGCGGCCAGAAGCCACGCCTCCTTCCGCAGCGTCGCCCCTTCGGCGCGCAGGCGCGCACCCGCTTGATCAGGCCGCGTCGGAGTTGAAGCCGAGGAAGAACAGACCGAACGATTCGTCAGTTGATCTTGCCGAGTTTGGGCGTGTTCGCGTCCCGGCAGCGCGGGGACGGGCATCCGCGAACCGAAGAAGTGGCGAGCGTGCCGCTCTTCGGACTCTGCGCGACCGCAATCCGCGCCCCGCTGCCCTCCTCGCGGCGGCTGAGCTGAACCCGTTCAAGCATGTATTTGGCCTTGGCGACGGCCGCCTTCCTGGGATGTTCGACCTCCTCGTACTCGGGCACGACCGGCTGCACGACGCCGCCGATGGCCTCATGTTTGGGCGCTGACGCAACGGCATTCGTCACCTCGTTGTGCTCGATGAGGCACTCCACTCGCAGCGTACCCCCGCATTTCAAACGAAAGGTGACTGGGCAAAGGGTGTGGTGCGCCGTATCTTCAAGCCGGCTCGCAAGGCTCGCCCTCGTGCATCGACAAGCAGCGTTCGCCGTGCCACTACGGGGTGGAGCGCCCAATCGGCGTTCTTCGTCACGACGCTACTGCGGATCGCGATGCAGTCGAGCGGAAACGTCAGTCCCGCTCCGAATGCCTTCACGCAGGCTTCCTTGCAGGTCCGGAGGCGAAGGAAGGCCGCGCTTCGATTGGACTCGGGCTCCCTTTCGAGTCGCGCCGCTTCGTCCGGAGAAAAGAAGCGTCGGGCAAGCTGCGCTGCGTCGTCGATCGTGCGGAGCACCTCGACATCGACGCCGACTTCGCGTTCAGCGCGGATGCGAACAGCGCGACGTCTCCGGAGTGGGAGATATTGAAGCGAAGACCCGATCCGAACTGCGCAGTGGCAAGCTGCGGTTTCCCCTGTGGTCCTCGAGAGAGCTCGATCTCATGCGGTGCGCGCCGACGAGGCGCAGAATCGCGTGCACGGCGATGAAGCGGTGACGATGCTGCGGGAATTTGAAGTGGCCGGCACGAGCGATCTCATCTGGCGAGAGCATCTCACCGAGTCGCGATAAGGAAAGCGGCAGACGATCGGTCGTCGCTCGCCAGACGAGGACGTGAACACGCGTGAGCCGCGGTGCTGCCGCCGGCGAATACCATCGGCGGCTCGTATCAGGATTTGACCGACGGACGTTCATGACGCGCAACTAGGAGCGATGCGAGAACAGCCCGCGCTTGTTGAAGAGGTGCACGCTCCCCTCGATCGCCGTGTAGATGGTCGAATCAATGATCGCGAACAGAAGCCCTGTGCGGTGCTCGAACCCGAGCTCGTCGAGGACGGCTAGAACCAGATCGCGGGTGTAGGCTCTCTTCTCGGGGCCGCTCATGGAGAGATAGCCTTCGGCCTCCTGCACGGCGGTGGATACCACCTCCACGAGCGCCAGCAGCGTCCTGCGCCGCGAGCTCACCCACACGAGCAGGTCTCCGATCCCGCGGAAGAACTGTTCCTGGCTGACGATCAGCCCCTCCCGCTCGAGCGCTTCGACGGCGGCTTTCACCTCCGGGCTGATGACCACGGGCGTCTGGAAGGCCTGTCTAATCCGCCCGTAGAGATAGAGGACGTACGCGAACAGGAGCCTGGCTTTCTTGCCCAGCCACGCCCGGAACCGGCTGAACAGCGAGTGTGGTCTCGGGACTGTCCCGTCCACCCACAGACCGTAGCGGTTCGCCATGAGCACGAGTACGTCGATGCTCCAGTCGACCACCAGATCGATAATGACTGGCTGCAGATGACGCGGGACATCGGGGATGGCAAAGCTGCGGTCGCGCATCAGGTAACGCACCACCTCTTTGACCTCCGCCGCCTTCAAGGCGCCTTTCCCGGGCTGACCGCCGTAGCGCCGCTCCGCGTCTTGGACGAGAACTTCGATCAGATCGATCCAGACGATGACCGCCCTTCGGATCGCCTCTCCGTGCCTTGCGAGGAAGTTGAGCGCGGTGGCCAAGTCCTTGTCCAGGCCATCGGCCACCGCCGTGCGCAGGAGCTGCCGCACTGCGCGGATGTCAGCGCGCAGTTCCTCACGCCGGCTCGCCGGCTCGTCGCGCCGGCCCCGGCCGTCGTGGAAAATCGAGAGAAGGAGCGCCAGAGGAAGCTCTGCCAGTTCGACGGCGACCCGGCCGGCTTTGCGGGCCGCGCCGATGGCCGCGTCAGGCGTGCCGGAGAATCTCACCGCAGCCGCCTCCATTGGACGAAGATCGAGAGATAGAGGAGCGCCAGCGCGGCCCACGCCGGCCACTTCGCATAAGCGCCGAGCGCGACGGTCAAATCGGGCGCGGCCAGCAGGAGGGCGACACTCACCGACAGGACGGCAGTGACGAGCAGACGAAGACGCCGGTTGCGCACGCGTCGCACCCTCGGCGCCTCGGAGATCTTCACATTCAGCTCGTAGCGGCCCTCCGACAACTCGGTGAGCAGCCGGCGGAACTGTCCCGGAGAATCACGGAGAAACGAGACGCCGCTGAGGAAAGACGTCTCGAGGTTATCAGGCTCGATGGCGCGCACGAACTCGTCGCGCTGCAGCTCGAGAAAGAACTCCCTCCCCACCGAGCGCAGGTCCACGGATGCTCCCAGTTCGTGCGCGACGATCTCCGCCGTGAGGAGCGCCTTGTACATCGACAACACCCGAACCGGCACGTGAAGCCTGTGGCGGCGGGCGGTGCGCAGCATGGCGACCATCCCATCCGCGATGGGAGAACGATCCCGCTCATCGCGCGTCTCCTCGCGGGCACGGCGTCCCGACTGCCCCCGGCTGATCGGAACACGGAGCTCGGCCAGAAAGTCCGCTCGGAAGGCGTCCATGTCCGTCTCCTCGCTTGGAACGAGGATGTCGGAGACGGCGTCGAACATGCGCTCCGCATCGCCGCTGTAAAACGCCGCGACGTAGCGCATCTGGCGCTCGCGCACCGTCTCGTCGAGCTCCGCGCAAAGGCCGAAGTCGACGAACCCGATCGCATCTTCGTCGAGCGCGATCAGATTCCCCGGATGCAGGTCGGCATGAAAGAACTGATAGCGGAAAATCTGCACCAGGCTTCCCCGGATCAGATTCGCGGCGAGCCGATCGCGATCGACGCCGAGGACTCGCCCTGACTCGCGATCGCGGCCGGAGCGCAGCGTCGACAGCAGGTCGCTCACCGGGATGCCCTGCAGGAACTCACTGGTCAGGACTCGTTGCGTGCTGAGGGCGGGATAGGGCCGCGGGATTTTCTGAAAGCTGCTGCCCGCGGCGAGATCGTAGAGCCGCTCCAGGTTCTTCAGCTCGTGCGTGAAATCCACTTCCTGCGCCAGCCACCGGGCGAACTCCTCCACGACCTCGCGCGGAGAAGCGATGAACGATCTGCCGCTCAGCTCCAGAAGAAGGGCCAGGCGCCTCGCGCGGCCGAGATCGCGCGTGATCTTCTCGCGGATTCCGGGCCGCTGGATCTTGACGGCGACTTCCGTCCCGTCCTTCAGCCGGGCCGCGTGGGCCTGCGCCAGCGAGCCGGCCGCCGCTGGCCTCGGGTTGATGTGCGCGAAGAACTCGCCTGGATCGGCCTTCAGCTCCTCCCTCAGCACGGCGCGGGCCTCATTCCACGGCATGGGCGGAACGCGATCGAGCAGATGCATCAACTCGTCGCTGTACTCCTGCGGGACGAGGTCAGGACGCAGGGCGAGGAACTGGCCGATCTTGATGAAGGTCGGGCCGAGACGTTCGAGACGCCGCCTGAAGCCCGCCGGCCCACCTACCAGCCGTTCGGGAAGAGACCGTCGACGGGTGCTTGTGGCGGTTTCGGTCATCGTTGCCTCGTCTCCACCAGGGAAAAGCCGAACAGGAGCACGGCCCCGCCGAGGATGGACAGCAGAACGTAAATGCCAGCGTGGCTCGCCACGGCCGCAATCGTCAAGGAGATTCCGACCAGGGCGGCGGCCAGACCTCGCGTGATGGCCAGGTCGGAAGAACGCTCGTCAGCGGACTCCTGCACGCCCAGGAGAGGCCCCAGCTCGTTCCGCAGCAGTGTCTGCACGATCTCTTCGAGCTGAAGGGGTGCCCTGGCCGTCAACGCGGCGACGTCGGTCTGGAAGTGCCGATCGGTGAGCACGTCGAGCAGCCGCTCGGCCGGGCCGGGACGAATGCGCTTGAAGAAGCTGCGCAACTCGTCCAGCAGGTCGAAGTGGGCCGACATGGACACCGCGTTGAAGTCGAGCGCGTTCATCGCCCGCCAGAACAGCAGCGTATCGATTCCAAGGCGCAGATGGTGCCGTCGCACCGCCGCGAGCATCCTGCCGAAGTAGGTTCCTATGTGGCGTTCCTTGAACGTCGCCTGCGGCCGCTTCGAAGCAAGATACCAGGCGCGGATACTCGCCGACACATCGCGCTCGAAGGCCCGCAAATCGGTCAGCTCGGTCGGCGTCGACAACCTGGCGAAATAGCGAAAGGCTTCGCCGACGTCGCCCACGGCGATGCTCTCGATGTACCGGGCCACGACTTCCCGGTGATAGTCGGACAGCTCGCCGAAGATGCCGAAATCAACGAAGGCGACGGAGTTGTCGTCGAGAATCAGGACGTTGCCGGGGTGCGGATCGCCGTGGAAGAACCCGCAAACGAGTGACTGGTGCAGAGAAGCGTGGGCCATGTGGTGGCCGGCCCGCGGCAGGTCGAGATTCGGCAGCCGCGCCAGCACGAGGTCCTCCCGCCCACGCCGCACGAGAGCGATGATCTCTCCCATGCTCATCCCGTCGATGAACTGCAGGGTCAGCACCCTGGACGTCGTCAGCTGCCAGTAGACGAAGGGAACGACCTCGTGCGCGGTGGCGTTGTGGCGCAGGCGGTCGGCCGTGCGCCCCTCGGTCCGAAAATCCAGCTCCCTGGCAGTCCACTTCCCGAACTCGGCAACGATTTCCGCCATCGACAGCGTTCCGGAGATGCCGAGTGCGTCCGACAGCGCGGCAACGCGGACGAGGTTGCGGATGTCGGCCTCGAAAATCGGCTGGATCCCGGGACGCTGTACTTTGACCGCAACCCGTTCGTTCGAGTACGTCCTCGCCTCATGAACCTGCGCCACGGAAGCAGACGCCACAGGCTCGACGTGAAACTCGATGAAGAACTGCTCGAGCGACCCGCCGAGCTCCATCTCCACCGTCTGTTTCACCTGCTGAAAGTCCAGCGGGGAGATGTCTTCGTAGAGCCGGCTCAACTCCTCGCAAAGCTCCTCGGGCAGGAGGTCGAGACGCATCGCCAGATACTGGCCGAGCTTGAGGTAGGTCAACCCCAGCCGCTCGAGCGCGCGGCGGATGAGCCGGGGGTAATCTGCAGGCTTTCCGCGCGCGCGCCGGACGAGAATCGTGGCGACCAGCTTGAGGGCTTCCCACAGCGGGAGGATGGCGCGTCGAAGATCCAGCGCCATCTTCCTCATGGTCAGCCTGGGAAACGATCGCCGGTGATCCGTTTGGTCAGAACCACGCCACTAGGAGACGTCTCCATGCGGCGTCCGGGTGCCCGTCGAGCGCCCTTCGTCCCTGGATTGGCGGGTGTCACCGCTGTCTTTGTATTCCCTGTAGCCGCCGTGGAGCTGGTCGAGAACTCTGTCGGGGATGTCCAGGACGTGATCGAGAGCGTTGCGGGCGCCGGTATAAACGTCGTTGGGCAAATCCCTCGTCAGATCATCCCTCGAGTCTTTCTCCTCGATCCGGTTGCGCTGCGTGACCGTATCTGCGAAAGAGGACATCACGCTGCCTGTCGCGCGGATGGCCTCGACGCCGGCCAGCGCGAACGCCCGGAACAGCCCGCCGCCCTCGTCTGCGGCACGATTGCTGATTCTTCTCCTGTGCGATCGGGACGATCGACCCCGATCGTGTTCGTGGTCGTGCTCCCTTTCGCTCGTGTCGGCCTTGAGGTTGTGTCGCCCCTCTTTCAGCTCGAGCTCCAGAACTCGACTCCGAAGCCGCGCCACCTCATCCTCTAATTCCTGCATCGTTTGAGTCATGGCTTTTTCTCCTTGCGGAAGAACTTACGAGGGCCGGACCAGCGGGAAATTTCAGACGGAAATCCTAACTCGACTCAAGAAGCATAGTGCACGCTTCAGGCAAAAATCAACGCTCACCAGGCAACGCTTCGCCGCCTTTCCGTCCCCAGTCGGTATCCAGACAGTATGCGATCACCTTTCCGAAGTAACTCGAGAACGGCGGCAGCTCGATGCCGCTGCCTTCGAGCTTTTTCCGCAGCTTCCGATCGTCGAAGCTCTGGTGGATGCCCATCTGCGGCAGAAAGTTCCCGAGCAGCTTCAGGAGCTCGATGAGCAGGTTGTCTCCCGACTGCAGACTCTCACGCACGTACTCTTCGTATTCCGGCAACGACACGAATGCCGGCGGCCGGATGGGGAGCCACTTCTGCAGGAGCGGATGCTGCTCGAAGAGTGCCAGGGTCGTGTCCTTCACCTCCTGGATGGTCGGGCTGCCGTCGATTCCCGCGCAGATGTGCAGGACCTCCCCGGGCTCGAAACGAGACTCGAACGCAAACGCCAGCGCCGCGATACACCAGTCCGTCGCGATCAGGTCCTCCTGCCAGGACAAGTTGCCCGGCGCCACCGGCAGAACGTTCCGTGCGAAGAGCCGGAGCACCTGGTGAAAATAGTTGTACTGCCGCACACGCCCGGTCTTCGAATCGCCGATGATCGTGCTCAGACGGTAGACGCTGATGGGGATCTCTCTCATGGTCTCGAATACGAGCTGCTCCGCCTCGTACTTCGACTGCTGATAGTTGTTGACGAAGCCGGCGTGCTCGCGCACCGGCGCCTCGGTGATATGGCCGGTGGTGCGGCCGGCGACGTACGCCGTGCTCAGGTGCGCGAGTTTCTCCAGCCGCGTACAGCCTCGAGCGACCTTCAGAAGGTGGGCGGTCCCACGCGTATTGGTCGCCCGCGCCTGCTCCAGAGGCAGGCCGAAGCGCGTATCGGCCGCGCAATGGATGATCTCCGTGACCTCTTTCCGGATCTGGCGCAGCATCGCCGGCTGAAGCCCCAGCCCCGGCCTGGTGATGTCGCCTTCGGCCGCGATGACGCGCGCGCCGTGGCCGAGCGGCGGGATCTTGCGGGGATCGCGGGTAAGGACGATCACCCGGCGATCCGGCCTGGCATCCAGCAACGTCTGAAGCAGTTCGCTGCCCACCAGACCCGTCACGCCGGTCAGGAATGATACTGGCCCGTTCACGCGCTCATCCCGTCGCGGTCCCGAATCTCTCGAGGAGCAGGGACGCCAGGTGTCTCATGCTGGCCCCTTCGAGCACCTTCAGCACGGGAAGGTCGACGCCGAGGTCGGCCTCCACGCGGTTCTTCAGCTCGACGGCCATCAGGGAATCGACGCCCATCCGGTTCAGCGGCTGCTCCACGTCCAGCTTCGAGGTGGCCATGCCCAGCACCCGCCCGCCCGCCTCGCACAGATACGCCTCGAGCAGGCGCTGTCTCTCCGAGGCATCCGCGCTCAGGATGGTGCCGCGGTTGATGCGTCCCTCCTCGGTCCGTGGCCGCGAGCCGTCGGCCATGAGCGCAAGCAGCGACGCGATGCTGCGAGCGTCGCTCCACCTCTCCCATCTCGCTCTGCTGATGGGCAGGACGGCGATCTGCGGCGAGGGGTTGCCGATCAGCGCCTCCAGCGCGCGCACCCCTTCAGCGGGCGAAATGCTCCCCATGCCGCGCGCCTCCAGCCGCCGCGGATCGAGGTGTGAGGCCATGCCCACTTCCGACCACGGCCCCCAGTCGATGCTGACGGCCGGCAGTCCCCGCACGCGCCTGTAGTGCGCCAGTGCGTCGAGGAAGGCGTTTGCCGCGACGTAGTTGCCCTGCCCGGGGTTCGAGAAGACCGAGGCGATGCTGGAGAAGAGCACGAAGAAGTCGAGCGGCTGCCCGGACGTCGCGCGGTGCAGGTTCCAGGCGCCGGCGATCTTCGGCCGGAGCACCTTGTAGAAGCGGTCTTCGTCCAACTGCATCACGATGCCGTCATCGAGGACGCCGGCGGCGTGGACGACGCCCTTCAACGGCGGCAGGTTCGGCGGCAGCGCCGACAGGAAGGCCGCGAGCTGCCGGTCGTCCGCCACATCGACCTTGCCGATGTGGATGTCTGCACCCGCCTCCCGCATGGAGACCAGAGCCGCACGCGCCTCCTCGGAGGGCTCGCCCCTTCCGATCAGAGCGAGGTGCCGTGCGCCGATGTCGACCAGGTGGCGGGCGACCTTCAGTCCCAGGCCCCCCAACCCACCCGTGATCAGGTACGTGCCCTCCGCGCGGACGAGCGCACCCGCGTCTTTGCCTTCGCTGCGGACCTGCTGCTCGAAGGCGAGGACGATCTTCCCCGTGTTCTTCCGCTGGGCCATGTAGCGGAACGCCCCTACCGCGTCAGTGACCGGGAAGACCGTGTGGGGAAGCGGCCGGAGCTCGCCGCGCCGGAAACGCGCCATCAGCTCTTCCAGGATCGACTGACAGAGCTCGGGACGGCGCACGAACAGCTGCTCCATGTCGATGGCCGAAAACGCAACGTTGTTGCGGAAGGGGTACAGCCCCACCTGGCTGTTCTCGTAGATGTCGATCTTGCCGATCTCCACGAACCGCCCGAAGGGTCGAAGCGAGGCCAGTCCCGCGCGGATGGCCTCGCCCGCGAGGGAGTTGAGAATGACGTCCACCCCTTCTCCGCCGGTCAGGCGCAGGACCTCCTGCGCCCAGTCCAGCGACCTCGAATCGAGGACGTGCTGCACGCCGAGAGACCTCAGGTACTCGCGCTTTCCTTCGCTTCCGGCAGTGGCGAAAATCTCCGCGCCGATCGACTGCGCGAGGCTGATGGCCGCGAGTCCGACACCGCCGGCGGCCGCATGGATGAGCACCCGCTCGCCCTGCTGCAGTCGGCCCACATGGTGCAGCGCGTAGAAGGCAGTGGAGTAGGCAACCGGGATGGTGGCCGCATCCTCGAAGGACACTCCGGCCGGCTTCGGAACGACGAAATGAACGTCGACCGTGACGTGGCTTCCGAACCCGTTGCTCGCGATCGCGAGGACTTCGTCGCCGACGCGGAATCGCGCGACCCCTTCGCCGACGGCGACGACCCGGCCCGCGCATTCGTCGCCCAACCGCACTTCGCCGTCGCCCAGGCCGGGATAGAGTCCCATCGCCTTCAAAACGTCTCTGAAGTTGAGGCCCGCGGCCAGCACCTCGATCTCGACCTCGCCATTTCCGGGCCGGCGGCGATCCAAGAGACGCAGCGACAGGTTGTCGAAGACGTAAGGCGGTGAAATCGCGAGGCGGAACGCCTGTGCGTCCGGAAGCTCCAGAACTTTGGCCGCGCCAGGAGAAGTCTCGGACGCGGACCCGTCACGTTCCGACCGGACCAGACGGGGGACGAATCGCCCGGACCGGCGGAGGGCGATTTGAGGCTCCGCATTGCGGAGCAGCTCGTCGAGGAGTCGCTGCGCCTCGCCGTCGCCGCCTTCAGGGTCGAGGTCGATGCGAGTGCAGCCGAGGCTCGGCACCTCTGCCGCGATGACCCCGGCCAGTCCGGAGGCCGGCGTCTGCGAGATCGCAATGGTCGGCTGGTCGTCGACGGCGTGGGCGCCTCTGGTCACGACCCACAAACGGGCCGACTGGTCCCACCCGTTCCGCACCAGGGCCTGGACGAGGTGCAGGAGACTGATGCAGCCATGGTCGACGGACGCTTTCCAGTCGAAGTCCGCACCTTCGCCGGGAGAAGACAGATCGAGGTTCCACAGGTGAACGACGCGCAACGCGGACGGTGCGCGCTCCGAGATCCTCGCGAGCACCGCGGCAACATCGTCACCGGGTGAGACCGACACGCACACTTCGTCACGCGTCTCCAGCAACTCCCGCAGCCGGGCTCCGACGCCGGCGCTGTCGGTGAGGAGGAGCCACAGGCCGCCCGTGACATCCGGCTCGCCGTCCTCGCCGACGGCGTCAGCCGCCGGCTGCCACGCGACCTCGTAAAGCCAGTCGCCGATCTTTCGCTCTTCCTGTGCGGCCGTTCGTTCGAGCCGCAGGCAGCGGACACCCGACACTTCGGCAAGCACCCGGCCGGCGTCGTCCAGCAGCCGGATGTCGGCGTGCAGCGTATCCGAGCCCTGGCCCGAGCCTTCGCGCAGCGTCACGTGACTCCAGAATTGCGACCCGATGCTGTC
>DASPMO010000067.1:0-20611 GCA_035627015.1 Thermoanaerobaculia bacterium
GCGCCGCGACACCAGTCCCGCCAGCTCCGGCCCGAAGGCGATGCCGATCAGGATGTAGCCGGTCAGGCGCGGCATCTTCAGCCGGTCGCAGATGTGCGCGGCCTGCACGGCCACGATGAGCAGGAAGCCGAACGCCAGCGCGGCGCCGGAGCCGGTGATGGTCGCGCCGCGCGGCACGAAGGAGCGCGTGGCGTAGGTCAGGGCCATCACGGCGGCGATGGTCAGGAGCGCGCGCGTGATCATGCCGCGGCCTGCTCCCGTCGCTGGAAAGCCTGCACGGCGATCTCGGTCAGCACGCTGCCGACGATCACGGCGTTGATGGCCCAGCGGATGGCCGGCGACTCCGCGCCGCCGCCGAGGGTCGTGGCGCTGAAGAGCACCACGATGGCCACCGTGCTCTCCGGCAGGAGGGAGACCGCCAGCGGGCGCCACTCCGGCAGCTCCTGCTCCATCCACGAGGCCAGGCGCGCGGCGATCACTTTGCCGTAGCCGCGCGACAGGGCGAAGACGCCGCCGAGGAGCCATCCCTGCCAC
Organism: Thermoanaerobaculia bacterium; assembly: GCA_035627015.1. Taxonomy (GTDB): domain Bacteria; phylum Acidobacteriota; class Thermoanaerobaculia; order Gp7-AA8; family Gp7-AA8; genus QHVT01. The sequence goes on from DASPMO010000067.1 coordinate 535, forward strand.
TCGTCCGGCCGCCAGGCCGTGCCGACGATGAAGAGGAAGAGGAAGTACAGCGGGCGCTCGACGTCGCGCAGGGTCTGCACGACCCGCTCGCCGTGGTGCAGCGGGAAGTTGATCAGCACCGCGCCCGCCAGCGCGCCGACGACTGAGACCGACAGGGCCAGATGCCCGGCCATCCCGGAGGCCAGCGCCACGCCTCCCAGCAGCAGCGCCAGCTCCTCGGTGCGGTCGGCGACGTTGCGCACCAGGAGGTAGAGCACGATGCCGAGCAGCGCGCCGAGGCCGAGAGTCATCAGGAACCAGCCGCTCCGCGGCAGGTGCCACAGCGTAGCCGTGCGGTCGGGGCGGAACATGATGGCGATGAAGCCGAGGATGGCCAGGGCCGCCAGCTGGTCGACGCGCGTCACCTCCAGCACGAGGCGCATCGACGATTGCCAGCGCCGCAGCAGCAGCTCGAGGTTGGCCGGCGCACTCACCGCCGCGCAGGCCATGAGGATCAGCGCGTCGCGCGTGAGTCCCTGGCCCGGCGTGACGCCGAGCCACACCAGCACGAGCGAGCAGGCGATGGCGGCGCAGAGGATCGGCAGCAGCGAGGCCAGGGCGATGACCGGCGCGAAGGCGGCGGGGAGGCGGTCGAAGCGGCGCAGGTCGAGGTTCGTGCCGATGGTCAGCCCCACCCAGCCGAGCCCGAACTCGAAGAGGGGACGGAGGTCGCCGACGACGCGCGGCGTGAGGACGTCGAGCTCGCGGAAGAGGAGGCCGAGGAGCAGGAAGGGAAACCCCGAGCTGGCCAGGACGGTCAGTCCGAAGCGGCGCTCCCAGCGCAACACCCGCGGATGCGCCCCGAGGACCGCGAGCGAGACCGCCACCGCCAGCGCGACGACGACGCGCGCGACCTCGGAGGCATCCATCCGAGGGACGCTATAACACCCGGCGTCCGGTCGCCAGCCGGTAGATCAGCAGGATCAGTGCGATCACCAGGAGGATGTGGATCAGGTTCCCGCCGATGTTCACGGCGAAGAATCCGAGCAGCCACAAGATGATGAGAACGACGATGATCACCCAAAGTAAGTTGCCCATGCGGGCACGGCGCTGCAAGAGCGGAGCCCGGTAGAGGTTGCTGGTTGCTGGTTGCTGGTTCAAGGCGGTTTTTGGCGCGTCCTCCACGAACCGCCTTGAACCAGCAACCAGCAACACAGCAACCGCTTCAAACCGGTTCCGCGTGCACGGTGACGACACTTCGCGCGAACCGCGACCGGATCTCCGCCTTGACCTTTTCCGTCACGTCGTGTGCGCGCTCGAACGAGACGTTGCGGTCGATGAGGAGCTCGAAATCGATGAAGCGCACGCCCGCGGCGCGGCGGGTGCGGAGCTCGCGGTAGCCGTTGACGGCGGGGTCGGTGCGCTCGATGGCCTCGATCACGGCGCGCACTTCCTCTTCCGGCAGCGCCACGTCCATCAGGTCGTTGCCGGCATTCCAGATCAGGTAGGCCGAGCTCCAGGCGATCCACCCCGCCACCATGACCCCGAAGATGGAGTCGAAGAGCGGGTTGCCGGTGAGGCGCACCAGCACGAGGGCGAGGATGGTGGCCAGGTTGGCGACGATGTCGGAGGTGTAGTGCAGCGCGTCGCCGGAGAGGGCGGCGCTCTCGGTGCGCACGGCGTTCTTTTTGAGGTAGGCGGTGATGCCGATGGTGACGGCGATGGAGCCGAGCATGGTCACGATCGCGGCGGTGCCCGACTCGAGCGGCTGAGGATGGCGGATGCGCTCCGCCGCGCGGATGCCGAGGAAGATCGCTCCGCCGAGGAGCACCGCGCCCTGGAGCAGGGCCGCCAGATGCTCCGCCTTGCCGTGGCCGAACGGATGGTCCTCGTCCGGCGGCTTGCTGGCCACGGTAAGGAAGAGGAAGTTGACGAACGACGCCAGCGCGTCGGCCGCGGAGTCGAGCGCGGAGGAGAGCACGGCCACCGAGCCGGAGAGAATCCCCGCCGCCGCCTTCGCCGCCGCCAGCAGCAGCGCGGCCCCGGAAACATGCAGCGCCGCCCGCCGCGGATCGCTCTCGGCCGCCATGCGGCGAACATAGCATGGGGTGGCCGTCGTCGTGCTCGGCGCCGCCCTTGCTTGGCGGCTCCGGCCGCCGCCCAGCGTGACGGCCACCATCCCTGGGTTGGCAGAGGGCATCGCGATCGCGCCGAACGGCGCCTTCGCCTATGTGACGCAGGCGGCGGCAGACCCGGCGATCACGCCGGACGGCGCTTCGTGTACGTCCCTCTGCCTCAGGCCAATGCCGTCTTGGCGATCGACACGGCGACGAACACGGTGGTCGCGACGGCGTGGACTCGTCGGGACGCGTCCTACCGCCGAAGGGCAGCCTGGTGCGTCCGGTGCCGAGCGCCGCATGTCCGGCGGAATCGGCGCGAAGAAAGTCGATATCACGTGGGCCACCGAAGAATCGGGCCTGCTCCTCGCGATCTCCGTCAAATGCATTACCGCGCGAGACGTAGCCACCCGCAACTACCAGAAAAACCTCATCAACCGTCGAGGTGACATGCTCGGCGAAGCGGTCACCTTGCATCGGCGATTTCCATATGCGGTCCTCGGCGGTTTCCTGTTTCTGGACAGTGGTGCCGCTCATGATGCGTCAGACCAGCGTTCTTCCACGTTTCGCAACGCTCACGGAGCCTTTGTAGCGACCCTGCCGGTCGAGATGAGCAGTACGAACGTTTCTACCTCGCATTGGTCAACGTCTCCGGCGCCCAGCCGACAGTTGAGATCACGCACGCCGGCGAATCAGACCGCGCGATAACGCTCGACGCCGCGCTTGATGCTCTTTTGAAACCGGTAGCCGACCGTGACCCCGACTTCTACGCTGTTCTAGGGCCAGCGGGCGAGATTGATCCACCTCACGACGCGTCTCCTCTATCGCTGGCGCGGACGAAGACGAGCGGTACGATTGTGCGCAGCAAATCGAGCCGCGCCGCCACTCCTGGCACACCTACCGGTCCGCCAACCGATGACGATGATGCTGATGAGGACGAACAATAGGCCCACCGATGGCGCGACGACCTAAAAAGCCAATCGCTTTCGAAGCCGATGCCGCGCTCATCGACCGGCTCGGGAGCGAACTTGTCGCGAAGCAAGAAACGGCTCTTGTCGAGTTGATCAAGAACAGCTTCGACGCTGATGCTACGACCGTGAAATTATCGCCAGGGCACAGTCGCGCATGTGGGAACCGTTCTTCGACAGCCTCGCAGATCCCGTACGGCGTCGGAAATGGCTAGGATCGATGCTGGTTTGACGTGCTATGCACTTTTGTCGTTCGGTCGCGAGCGCGCGAATCGGCGCGACCGCAAAGCTGATAGGACCGAGCGGATGTTTTCGATCTCCGCTTTCTTAAATGTCTTTCCCAACACGAGGCGATCGACCACGATGCTTGCCTCGTCGATCTCTCCGCGCCGCACCATGTCGTCAATTTGAGGGAGCACCTTCGTTAACGTCACGCACAGCTTCGGCGTCAAACGCGGAACCAGCAATTTAACCGCTTCTCCCGGCTCGAGCTTCAACACTCCTCCGCCGTAACTTCGGCCAACTACCTCGGCGGAGAGCAGCGTCGCCGAATTTAGAAAAGCCGCAGCAAGCGGCTCCGCCAACAACGGATCGGAGAGAAAGACACCATGGACAGTATTTGTGTTCGATGCACCGGCCTCGTTAACGACGAGCCGCGGAGCAAAGTGCGACATGTAACTCAGGAACAGGTCCGGCCGGCGAACGTACGGCACCCGGTACCACGGGTCGCGGTGCCGACATTTGTATCGCTTCGGTAATCCCCGTTCCTCGCCGAGCTTGATATATCGTTCGACCGAGCCATGTACCCCGTCTCGATCAACAAGGAAGAGGTGTGCCGGGTCGCCCGCTTCTGCCTGTCGGCTCCAATCGTTGATCGTAAAGCGCGTTCCTTGGATATGGACCGCGCGTGAAACCGCCGGTACGAGCGCAGAGAACGGCAGCTTATGCTCGGTGACCTGCGCGTTCGTGAGCATGAAGTAGTCGTTGGCGCCCGTGACCACACCGATATCGACGCGTGCGATTTCACCCAGGGTCACGTACTTCGCGCGACGGATGACGTTTGTCGCCACTTCGATGCCATCTTGCTCGAGAAGAGTTGTCAGCCAGCGTTGCCCGGCTTTAATCGACGTCGTACGCGCTTCCTTCAGGACTTTATCGGGTGTGGTTAGTTCCGACAGCGTCTTCAGCGAGCGAACTCGCAGCTTGCCGTCGCCTTCACCCTTCACGCCAAGGACCAGGACTACCTCTTCGAGAGCGCCCGGGAAAACCTTTTCGTCGAATCCGATGACCGTTAAATCCGAATATGTCCGGAGAAGATAATCTCTAACGGCTGAGGCATACCCAACGTGCAGCAGCTCGCCGGGCAGGACCATCGCGAAACGGCCGCCCTCCTTGAGGAAGCTCGTTGCATGGACGACGTAGGGAGCCCAGGAGCTCGTTAGCTGTGGCAGGATCACGCCAGCCCTCGCCGCGGCCTTCAAGGCATCGCTGCGACCTGGATCACGGAAAAGCTGATATCGAATGTAGGGTGGGTTACCGACGATCGCGTCCACCTTTGGTAACTCTGGTCCGAAGAGTCCATTACCAAACGAAAAGAAGCTGCCGGTATAAACCTGCGCGTCGCCAATCCCGACTTTACGAAGCTCGTCAATAGCCGTCCGGACGGCATCGGGATTCATATCGACACCGATGATCTGCTCCCGCAGGTTTCGCTTGGGCGTTCCTAAGCTCAGCAACCGGTCGGTCGCCGCCGTCAGGAATGCGGCATCGCCGCAACCCGGGTCCATTGCCTTTGCGTCGCGATCCTGAATCGCCCATGCAACGAGAAAGTCGGTGATCTCCGCAGGCGTATAGAACGCGCCGAGCGCCTTCCGATCGACGACTGAAAGCCTTGCGCTGGAAGACGCGCCCATGTGTCTAGTGTCGCTCCTGGTAGATCTTTGCGATCGAGTTGCTGAAAACTTCGTAGCGGAGCGGGCTTCCCGGTTCGGGGAACGTATCGATGATTCGCCTCTCATCCTTGCTGATGACGATGAGTGACGCACATTCAAACAGGTTTGCGGAGTTTGCGATTGCTCGCCGCCCCTGCAGCTTAAACATCGATCGCTCGATCCCTTTCAGCACGTACTCGGACAACCCCTCGAAAGGGATCGCGAGGACTCCACCCAGCACGGCATTTGGAAAGTGCGAATGGTGATTCAGCGCGAGCTCGTGGAGATCGCCGACGCGATTGTTCCAGTTCTTCCCAACGCTGCTCTTCGAGTTCAAACCCTTCACGTCGATTCCTAACTTGAGACCGAGATGCTGGTCGGCCACGAAGATATCGAGGTGATGCCGCCGGTTCGACCCACCAAACGACCGATGCCCTACCAAAATCTCCTCCTTCGGCAGACGCTGCTGCAGATTGCCTCCGACGACACGCGCGAGAAGATCTGAAAGCTGGTTCACGGCAGCGCGACTCATCGGGGCGTCGCAAAAAGCTTCCACGTACTGCTCAATTGTAGGGGCGGGTCCGGTCAGCTTCGTTGGCTGCTTTGCCGGCATGCGCGATTCCTCTCTAGGGGCTGATGGAGCGACATTTCATTCTCCACGGCGGGTAGAGTTCCTGCCACACCTTTCTTAAGTGCAAGAGATTGCGGTTTGCCGGCACTCGGCGTGGCCATCGGGCAAGCGTGTGCTGCTCGTGGACGACCTGCGGCTACCATCTTTGCATTCGCTCTCACCAAGACGCGACGCGCATGAAGAAAGCGATCGAAGCCCGCGGTGGTGTACCTCGCGCCGACGAAGACGTTCTCCACGCTGAAGACGCCTGACGATCTCGTGGCGCTGCTCTCGTCCGCAGACGACGACGTTCGCTCGCGCGCCGAGGAGTACATCCACGATCACGTCGCCGGGTTCGCGCAGCCTCAAATGTTCTGACGCTGTGCGCACGCCTGCGGCAACGCCTCGAGGCGTCACTGCGCCGCCGCGGGCAACGTCACCGGCAGCGCGGTGCCCTGATCGGTCGAGCGGGTGGTCAGCTCTTTCTCCAGAGCGCGGACCCGTTCGTTCATGCCGGCGATTCCGACGCCGGAGGCCAGCAGGGCGCCGCGGTCGTTGCGCACGCTGGCCGGGAGGCCGCGGCCGTCGCCAGCTCAACCCGAACGTGCGGGTGCTGGGCATGAGCGGCTACACCAGCCAGCGCACCCCCGGCCCCATGCCCGACCTCCTGCTCCAGAAACCGTTCCGGGCCGCCGACCTGCTCGACGCCATCCACTCGCTGCTCTCGCGCTCGGAGTGAGGCGACCTTCGTCCCGCCGAAGCCCTCCTTCGCGTCGCGATGGGGCGGCTTCGTCCCACCGCCCGTTCCCGCTCTCCCGGCCGCGATTTATCGTTATTCGTATGAGAGCCCGATACCTTTCCTCCTTCCTCTTTTCCTCTTTCCTCTTCCTCGTTTCCTGGCCGTCGCTCGCCGCGTACACGCCGACCGCTGCCGAGGTGGCGCGCGGCTACTGGCTCACGATCGGGTCGGACGTGCAGCAGCAGCCGCTCCCGCTGACCGGCACGCTCTCGGTCGACCTGCCGCTCAGCGAGCAGCGCTCGTTCTACGTCGGCGTGGTGCCGGTGCGGGCGCTTTCCGGCTCGACGATTCAGGTGCAGGTCAGCGGCTCGATCGCCAGCCTGGTCTCGGTGGCGCGCGAGGTGCGCACGACGCAGCGCCTGTCGCCGGGCAACGAATGGTCGAAGTACACCGCGCCCGGTCATCCCCTCTCCAGCGGTTCGGAGGACTCGATCATCTTCGCGCCGTTCACGACCTCGATCGCGAAAGCGCTCGACACGACGCCCATCCCGCTCTCGCCGCACAACGCCACCACGCGTCCCGCCGAGTACCGCCTCTGGCTGCGCTTCGCCAGCACCGCCACCGCGGGCAGCTACAGCGGCACGCTGACCCTCAACGTGCACGGCGCCTCGGCGTCGATCCCCCTGGCGCTGACGGTGTGGCCGGTGCAACTGCCGGCGGCGCGGCCGTTCGACGTCTACGGCTACGGCGACATCGCCACCTACGCCGGCGGCTACACCATCGACGCGCAGAGCAACGCCGCGCTGACCGCGAAACTCGATGCGTACGCCGCCGCCGGCGGCAATGTCCTGTCGTTCGCCAGCGGCAGCCTCGGAGAGATCGCCACGAAGCTGAAGTGGGGACCGCAGAAGGCCAGCCTTCCCGTGTCGTCGTCCGTGCCGCTCGACGCGCTGCCGGAGCTCGACTTCAGCTACTTCGATCCGTGGTTCGAGCTCGCGCGCACGAAGGTGAAGCGCATCGAGACGTACGTGAACCTGATCCCGGCCACGAAGACGGACATCGCCGACCCGCTCGTCGGCGCGAACCGCGTGGCGCCCGGCAGCGCCGAGGAGAAGCAGGTCGTGCGCTGGTGGCTCGGGCAATTGCGCGCGTATCTCGTGCGCAAGGGCTTCACCGAGCCGAAGGACTTCTTCTGCAAGATCAGCGATGAGATCGGACCCGAGCACATCGACGCGTACAACGCCACCGCGGAAATGGTGCGCCAGGCCGACTGGCATCCGTACACGACCATCATGGGCACGACCAGCCACTCGTCGGAGCTGCTCGTCTCTCTCGTGCCGCACGTCGACCAGTGGCAGGTGGGCTACACCGCGCGCGACACGTTCCGCCGCCTGACCACCGAGAAGTACCGCCTGCAATGGAACGAGCTCACGCACCACAGCGGCTGGCAGCAGTACACGAACGGCGGCGCGCTCGACACGTGGGGGCGCGGCGCGATCTACGGCACGAACGCGAACGGCCAGCCGCACGCGCCGCGCGTCGACCGCACGATGGTGCTGCAGGACGTGGCCGGCGGGGTGCCGCTGCGCCTCCGTCCCGGCCAGTCGCCGTGGGGCAATCGCGAGCTGAACGTGGCCTACATCCTCGGCACGAGCGTCTACGCCGCGCGCGCCGACGGCCTCGGTCCCGCCGGCACGGCCCTCACCGCGCGCTACCGCAGCAACGGCACCTGGTTCACGCCGGCGCTGACCTATCAGGGGCAGTACACGAATGCCGGCGCGCAGGACACGGGCCTCTGGACGCTCGGCGCCACGCCGCCCGATCCGTACTTGATCCTGCAGCAGCTCAGCGCGGCCGGCGCGCCGCTGGCGTTCGCCGGTCAATATCCGTGGGGGAACCGCAAGCGCGGCGTCTTCTATCGCTACGGCGCCGACCCGTACGTCTACGTCTCGCCGATCGACGGGCGCGCGCCCGGCAACCTGCTCACGGCGCGTTACGCGAAGCTCGATGCGAACGGCAACCGCGTCTGGGCCGACGCGCCGCTGACGAACCTGTACGGGCAGTACGGCAACGGCGGCGCCGCGGAGACGTGGCTGTACGAGCTGCCGGCCGCCGCGGCGGCGAGCGACGTCGAGCAGTTGCTCATCCTGCAGAACGTCTCCGCGGCCGGGCTGCCGCTCGCGCCGGTGGGCGGGTCGCCGTGGGGGAACCAGCACCTCGGCGTGGCTTTCGTGCAGGGGCAGGGGGCCTGGGTCGCGCCGCGCGACGGACGCACTCCGTCGACCACCACGTTCACCGTGCGCTGGAACGAGCGCATCCCGGACGCGGTGAACGGCAGCGTGCTGGTCCCGCCGCCGCCGGCGGAGGACGAAGTGTGGTTCTACGGCGGCTACGAGCACACCTTCGCCATGCCGTACGACCTGATGGTCAGGAGTCCGCTGCTGGCGGCGATCGAGAAGCCGCACGGCTACGCCGCGTTCGCGTTCCAGTGGTGGAACGACAACCGGATCGTCTGGACCGACGGCGCCGCGGCGACGCTGACCAGCGGCCCCGCGTACGCGGGCATGCGCGACGGCTGGCGCGACGCCATCCTCATCGACTATGCCGTGCGCACGCGCGGGGTGATGACCGTCGCCGAGGTGCCGCTGCCGCTGGCCGCGCTACCCGTTCCCGACGACGAAGGAGAGACGTACACCGAGGTGACGGACAGCAATCAGCTCACGCTGAACGCGATGCGCCGCGCGGTGTTGCAGCGTCTGTCCCAGTAGCGCAAGCATCGGAACCCGGACCGGCGTCGTTCCCGTATGACGCCGGTCCGGCCCCGCTCCTGGCCATTTGCCAAACGCGCGCGTTCCCGATCACTCTGTAATGATCCAAGGCGCATCGATCACCGGCGCCTCACGTCGATTCCACTTCCCCATCGCGGCTCATGAAGTATTCCTTTCCCCAGTGAAACACGAAGCTGCCGCTGGCTTCCCAATCCGCCAGTTGCTCTTGCAACTCCTCGAAGTCCTCGTCTTCCTCGTCGAGATCCTGCAGATGTTCAGGGAGCTCCTCGATGCCCGCATTCATCTCAGGGTCCGAGAAGCCCTGAACGCGGATACATCCAGCGGTGAACGCGAGCTCGTCCTGCCACTCGCGAATCTGCCTCGAGACCGCGGTCTGGAACGCAGGATCATAGATTCGGTAGGGGCCGCCTTCTCCCATCCGAGGAGCTGGCTCCAGCCAGAGCCTGCGCTGCCCGCCGAGCAGCGCTCCATCCTGCGAGAAAACGTAGACGGCTACATAAGGGCAAAGCAGCCCGATCAACACTTGCGTCCCGGCGCTGGTCGTGCCGGCGTGCAGACCATACTCATCGAGGCAGAGGGGAAATCGTTTCGGTTGACCGACGTCGTCACTCATGATGTTTCGGTATCCCACTTCCACTCCAAGCCTCGCGGTACGGCGTGCCCGACGTATACCAGGAATGCATCGCCATCGGATGACCGGTGCGAGACCATGGGATTTTGTGCGTACCGTTCAGACGAAACTCGCATTCACTGCAGTTGCGCAGCCTTCAATTCTCCCCCAAAGCAGCCTCTTTCGTTTCGCCGCAACTCGTCAGCGTGCTGCACCTCGTACACTTCAAAGAACACATTCGGAGCAATGGCCCCATACAGATACCGGTCAAAGCCTGGATAGCGGCTGCGAAGTTCGCTGAGTGCCAGGAATCGAGCTTTGCAGGCTTCGCTTTCCAGCCTTCGCAGTGTCGCGAGTCCCTCTTGCAAGTCCTTGCCTGAGCTGGTGAGAAGTCGGTCGCGCGTCTGTTTGATCCGAGCCTCGACACCGGCGTACTCGGCACTGACCGTCGCGACGTCCCTCAACAATGAAGGGGGCATCCCAAACTGGCGCGCCTTCCCGGCGGCGTCTTTCCGGAATTCTTCCGCCGCCGCGTCGTCAAGAGTGAACGCGGCTCGAACAAAGCTCCCGAATACCTCCGTCGGGAGTAGAAGCTCGGGGTGAACGCGGCCGTGCAGGGAATCAAAGCGGGAAGGCTCATCATGCGCGGCGGTTGCGATTCGAACGTTGCGTTCACCTTGGGCGGCCCGGGCAACCCGATCTTTCCGGGCGGACGAGTTGAAGCGTGCCGCCAGGCGTTCCTCGACGGTCCACTCCCATGGCTCCTTCACTGACGTCGGCGGGGCGCCCGACAACGAATGCGCGACCGCTAGAACGATGGTGATCGACTTCCATGTCATGGTCTTCTCCGCTCATTCCCTGGGCCTGCTGAGATTTTGGAACCGAGTGCCACGAGTATAGCGGGAAGCTGGGACGCGACCTCATCTGCGATCCATCGTCACAGGGAACGGCATTCATTGATGCGCTCACGGGCGAATGGGTTGGTCTCGAAGGGACCGACGACGGCATCGGGTCGCTTTATTACGGGCCGGTGCTGCTGGCGCGCTTCGACGAACGAGCGATGAAATTCTATGCGTGTCGTCTCCGTATGACGCCGCCCCGGCCCCGCTCCTGCCACTGTAGTCATTACGGCACGCGCGCCGCCGCCCCCGCGTTCACACCGGAGGTTTTGAGGATCTTCGAGCGGAACTCCGCGATGCAGTGATCGGCACCGGCGTTCTCCTTCACCGATCGGCGACCCCGCATTGCGGAGTACGCCGGCGCATACAGACAATCTGGCCGCATCACGCGGATGAGAGATTGGGGTTGTATTGGGATTTCATGGCGTTCGCCGCATCAATGCCGCGTTCCGCGGCACCACAGTGGCGCAACCGTCGGTACCGGGGAGATGACGAGGTGACCGGCGGTCCGCATCCGTTGGCGAAGCCAGTGCGGTCTGCTTAGCGGCTGCCGCTCGCTTCCGGGGCGGCCTCGATCGCCCTCGCCGCCAGAAGGTGCCGCGCCATGAACCGCCACAGCGCGCCCATCGCGTTGTGCACGTGGAGCGTCACCAGCAGCAACAGCGCTCCGAACGCGGAGATCAGGAACCCTCCGGTGGGGTCGTCAATCGTCCAGCCGCCGAGGTACAGCGTGCCGCCCTGCTCCAGCGGGGCGAAGAGGAAGGCGAGCGAGACGCTGAACGACACCACCGACACGATCCAGCACGAGAGGCCGACCGGGAACTTGACCAGCAGGAACAGCCCGCCCTTCCACGTCGCCGGGTCTTTGAGAATTCTCTTCAGCCACGCCCAGCCCCTCGTCTCGCTCGCGGCGCCGGAAGGCATCGCCACCGGCTCGCCCAGGAGCCATTTCGAGAGCAGGCGCTCGAAGTTCCCGAGCCCGCGGATGCCGAGCACCAGGGCCACCATCCCCAGCAGCCCGATCCACAGCAGCGACAGCCCGATCGAGAGCGCCGATCCCGTCGTCAGCAGGACGAAGTAGGTGAGTCCCAGCGGAAACGCCAGCCAGACGTACGCGATGTTCCCGTACGTGCTGCGCCGGGCGACGACGTTGAAGAACGGGTTACCGAGGACTGCGTTCATGAGGGTGTTTACGAAGGGGGAGGGGGGAAGTTTCCCTGGGGGCGGGCGGCGATTGTGCCTACCTGTTGCGGCTCGCTCACCGGCACCAATCCGTTCACCACGCACGGCACCTGCTGGGGTGGACGTGCAGAACGGCAGCGGTTTCTCCGGGGCGACGACGCTCCAGACGGGAGACTTCCAGGTTGCGGCGACCGCCGTCCAGGCGGCGCGCCGAAACTTTTGCCACGACTGCCCAAAGTTTCGGCACGACTGCCGAAACTTTGGCCACGATTGCCGAAACTTTGGCCACGACTGCCCAGACTTTGGCCACGACTGCCCAGACTTTGGCCACGACTGCCCAGACTTTGGCCACGACTGCCCAAAGTTTCGGCACGACTGCCCAAAGTTTGGCCACGACTGCCCAAAGTTTCGGCACGACTGCCCAAAGTTTGGCCACGACTGCCCAAGACTTTCGGCACGACTGCCCAAAGTTTCGGCACGACTGCCCAAAGTTTCGGCACGACTGCCCAAACTTTCGGCGCGACTGCCCAAAGTTTCGGCACGACTGCGTCGTTTGGGGGCGTCCTTAGACCCGCATTTCTCACCGGGCTCTCGCGGATGCGCGTGAGCCTGTGGAAACAGGTAATTGCTGCCGAGGCTGTGGGAACGTCGGCCGACGACGCGGGCCCTCATTTCTCACGCTCCCGGAATGCTGCCGGCCCGATGCCGTGCACCTTCACGAACCACCGGTGCATCGCCGAGCGCGTCCCGAATCCGCTCCGCTCCGCGATGTCGTCGATGGACAGCGGCGTCCTCCGCAGCAACCGCGCCGCGTACTCGACCTGCTTCCTGCGCAGGAACACGATCAGCGATTCACCGAGTGTTTGCGCGGCCAGCCAGCTCACGTACTCGGGGGTGCGGTCCAGCGACTGCGCGAAGTCTTTCCCGCGCGCCGGCTTTTTGCGCCGGTAGCAATCACGCAGGTAGTGGTCTGCCGCACGCTCCAGGCCGCGCCGGTGTCCGTGCGTGAACTTCCGCGGCTTCTTCTTCCGGCGCGCTCCCATCGCTGTTCCAGTGACCGCAGCGATGAGGTCAGGGACGTCGGCTCTAGGGGGTGAGTCCTGCGCTCTTGCCTCTCGCACCACCGGGCGAACCGGATCCAGCGAGAGATAGTGGCGTTGTCTCGGCGGCTTATCGTTGCGCGGCCGGTTTGATCATCGCTGCGGTCATGAGAGGGGTGACGCGGCGCGGCTCTTTCCTACCGGAGGAAAGGCCGCGGCCGCGCAATTTCGCGTCGCATTTCTTAAGCGCCGCTACCCGTGCGGGATACTGAGCCGCGACTGCAACCAGCTCACGATCCTGTCGAGCAGCGACACCTGGCCCGCCGCCGGCGCGCCCACCGGGGGGCTCACGCGCGCGTACGTTGTTGTGTCGGCTGGCGGCGGGGGGGCGATCCCAACCGGCGGATTCAGGCGCGCTTGCGTCGTCACGCCCACGGGCGGGTTCATCCGCGCTCCCGGCGGATCAATCGGCGGAGCCGGTTCCTCGGCCCACGCGCTCGCTGCTCCTAAAACAAGAAACGCCGCGAGAAGCGGCGCGACGCGCGAAGCCCACCTCGATACACCTCGCATAAGCCCTCCGCGCCAGCCATCTGGCCGGCGAATAGGAGGGATCCCTCACGAACGAGGGTTGCGTCTTGACGGGTGCGGTTATCGCTCGCCGCCCGGCGGCGGCGCGAACAGCAGGTCCGGCTCGCGCTCCACGCGCCGCAGGTACGCTCGAACCACCCTCAGCGTCTCGGGCGTCAGCTGCCGCTTCGCCGCCGCTTCCTTCAGGTACGCCAACGCGGTCAATGCTCCGGTGAGATGGCCCGCCTTCTTCAACACGCGGAACGCGTGTGATGCCACTTTCACGATCTCGTCCCAGCGCTCGAGGAAGAGCAACGCTTCCGCCAGATCGACGCCAGCAAGCGCCGCATTCATCACTCTGCCGATCTCTTCGAATGCCGCGGTCACATCACGCAGCCGCCGCACGGCATCACTCAGGTTCCCGCCAACCAGCACCACTCTCGCTAAACCCCACTCGGTGCTGATTCGATCTTCCGTCGGTCCGATTTCTCGGAGGATCACCAATGCATTCTGAAACAGCTCACCCGCTTCGCCCAGATTGCCCAACTCCAGTTCGCACAACGCGCGGCAGTAAGACCCTCGCGCAACCCAACTTCCGTCGCCGATCTCTTCGCCGAACTGCATCACTTGCTGCATGATCGCGGCGGACTTCGCGTAGTCCAGCGACTCGTACGCGATCTCGCCGCGCAGGAACACCGCCTTCATCCGCTGCCGCTGCAAACCCAAATGCGCGTACAACTGCTCCGCCAGGTCCGCATGCTTCGCCGCCTCTCGCAACTCGCCCCGCTCGTAGTACACCGCACCGCGCACCAGCTCCACCGCCCCCAGTCCGTAACCGGATGACCACAGGTGCTCGTATGCACGCTCCGCCCGCTCCAGCGCTTCCAGCGCCTCATCGAATTCGGCCAGCCGCAGCAGCGCGTTCGCGCGCTCCTTCGCCGCCGTCCCGCGCAACTCATACACCGCATTGTTCGGGTACGTGTCATCCGGCAGCAGCTCCGCCACGGCCTGCGCCAGATCAGCAAAGATCAATGCGTCCAGCGGCTCACTCGCGACCACCTCGTGCGCCTTCGCGCTCAGCCGTCGCACGACGCCGCCCGTGTGGAACTTGCGCAGGTTCCTCACATTCAGCACCGCCGCCTTGCGCGGCTTCTCGAAAAACTCCTGCAGGAGCCAGTCCGCCTCCGCGTCCTCGGCCGCGCACTGGTTCGCGTACGCGCTCATCGCCGCGGCCGTCGAGCCGACGATCGGCCGCCACACGGCCAGGTCGCCCAGGTCTTCCTCGGCGGCCGCATGAAAGTCCAGCGTCGCGCCGCACTCCGCGCAATCGGCTACGTGACTCTCGATCTCTTCCCGCCGCTCGCGCCCGACCGCCAGCTTGTCGTGCGCGAACAGGGAGAGCTCGGCGTACGCGATGTGCTCACTCATTCGTTTTCTCCGTCATCGATCGATACGCTTCGAGCGCGCGCTGCCGGCACTTGAACAGCTTCACCTTCACCGCCGGCCGCGTGATGTTGAACGCGCGGGCCAGCACTTCGGTGCCGTCCCCGTTCACGTAGAACCGCCGCAGCAGGTCGCGGCACGGCTCGCCGACTCGCGCGAGCATCTTCGCCAGCAGCGTCTTGCGCGCGAGCTCGTTCAGCAGCGCGTCGTCCGGCGTCGCCGCGCACGGCTGCTCGCCGCAGAACAGCGCTTTGGATGCCGACGAGCGCCGCAGGAAGTTCCGCGACGCGTTGCAGATCGCGCCGATGAGATACGGCTCCAGCATCTGCACGTCCGCGGCGTGCTGGAAGTACGTCGTGAACACATCCTGCACGAGCACTTCCGCGTCGCCCGGCTCGATCCCGAATCTTCGGATCGCGATCCTCTGTAACCTCGGTGCGTATCGCAGGTACGCCTCCTCGAATGCCGCCACCGCCTCGTCCGGTGGCGGCGGTGATGGTCGTCTTGCCTCGCGTCGCGTGTCCTGCATCTCTCTCTCCTTCAGGTGTGATGCATCGCCGGAGTTTCCTACCCGCGTCATGGCCCGAAATCCCCCCGTTTTCAGTCACAAATGAGTCAGGGCTTAAGAAATGCGACGTGAAATTGCACTTCCGTCCCTCCCGATCGCCATCAAGACACCTATGCGAGTCAGTATTGCAGTCACCCCAAGAAACGCGACGGACTTCATTCGCCGAGGCTTAAGAAACGCGCTGGGGAAATCGGCCTGAACCGCGTACAACCGGCTCGGATCAAAACCCGATGCCCATCGACTCCACGACACCGAGGTTCCCGCTGCACGAGCACCTCGCCCGCTTCTTCACCGCCGATCGCCGCAGGCCGGTGCCGGTGTCTCAGGTCGCCGAGCTGCTGGGCGTCACCACGGCAATGTTCCGCTCCATTCTCGAGAGCGAGGGGGGGCGCCGCCGCTCCGGCACGCTGCCGTGGGCCGAAGCCGCGGCCTATCTCTTCGATGCCTGGCCGCGCGCGCACCTGCTCGACGCGTTGGGCCCCGCGCATGCGAGCCGCGTCCCGGCCGACTTCCATCCGACGCGCGTCTCCTGGACGATTCCGATCTTCATCGTACGGGCCATGGAGCATCAGGCCGCCGCCGACTGGCGCCGCGATCCGCGCGTGCAGCAGAGCGCCTTCCCGAATCACACCGCCGCGCGCGGCGTCGACGACTACGTCGCCGATCTGCTCTCCAACGACATTCGCCCCGAGACGCTCGCCGCCTTCGCCGCCGATCCTGCCTTCCTCGCCGCCTACCACTTCCCTGGCGAGTGAGACCCGGGGCACGGCACCCACATTGCTCACCCCGTCCGCGGAGAAACTGACATGGACTGGCAAGAGCTCGGGATGACTGCTGCCCGCGGACTGCTGGTGTACGCGGCGATGCTGGTCGTGATCCGCCTCCTCGGCAAGCGCACGGTGGGCAACTTCACCGCCTTCGACCTCCTGGTCGCGCTGATGCTCGGCGAGGTCGTGGACGAGATCATCTACGGCGACGTCACGCTGCTGCAGGGCTTCACGGCCATCCTCGTCGTCGCCGCCGCCAAGTACGTCACGGCCTGGCTCACGTACTGGGACCACGGGCTGAACTTCCTCTTCGAAGGGAAGCCGCGGGAGCTGGTGCGCAACGGAGAGCTGGTGCGCAAGGGATTGCGCGCGGAGATGATGAACGAGAAGGAGCTGATGGCCGCGCTGCGGCTGCAGGGCATCGCGGACGTGCGCGAGGTGAAGCTGGCCTATCTCGAAGTGGACGGGCTGGTGAGCGTGATCCGCGAGCCGTGGGCCGAGCCGCTGCAGAAGTCCGACCTGCACGGGCCGAACAGGAACGACGACACGCGCCGCGAGAAACGCACGGACGCGCCGGAGGCGGTCGGCTGATGGACGTCGGCCGCATCGCGGTGCGCGCGCTGATCGCGTACGCGTACCTGCTCTTCACGACGCGCGCGAGCGGCAAGCGCGCCGTGAGCCAGGCCACGCCGGTCGACCTGATCGTCTCGCTGATCCTCGGCGACGTGATCGACGACTTTCTCTGGGCCGAGGTCTCGGCGGCGAAGTTCGGCGTGGCGGTGGCGTCGATCGTCCTCTGCGAGGTGGTGGTGAAGCTGGCCGTGCACCGCTGGCCGCGGCTCCTGCCGGTGGTGCAGGGCTCGCCGGTGCTGGTGCTGCGCGACGGCACCGAGGACGGTGACGCGCTGCGCGGCGAGCAGATGAACGAGGGCGACCTCGCCCACCTCCTGCGCCAGAACGGCATCCCGCGCGAGCGGTGGAGCGACGTCCACCTCGCCTTCGTCGAGACCGATCACCATCTCTCCGTGATCCGCACTCCCGAGGCGGAGCCGGCCAGGAAGGAGGACGCATGGCGCGTCTCCTCGCCATCGTGACCGCCCTGGCGGTCCTGCTCGGCGCGGCCGCGCTGGCCGTGCACGCGCTCGAAGACCGCGAGCTCATGGTCCCGCCACCCGACGCCGTCGCGGAAGCGTTCGTGCGCGAGGTCGTCACCGGCCGCTACGCCCGCGCCCGCGAGTACCTGGCCGAGCCTCTCCCGGACCAGGAGCTGCGCACACTGCGGCAGTCGCTCGGCGAAGACCCGACCGAAGTGGAGGCGGAGGTGGTCGCGCGGAACGACCGGCAGGCGCTCGCCAACGTCCGAGTCTCCGGCGGCCAGGGCTCCGCCGCGGTGGCGTTTGCCCTGGAGTTCGAGGAGGAATGGAAGATCGTACGGTAGAGGAGAGACGACGCGACCGATGGCCGCTTGCGCGGTCATCGTCGAGGGGTGGCCCATTCCCTCGCTGCTCGCATGCGCGGAGTCGTCGCTCCGGCCGTATTTCGCCAGCCGGGCGGACCTCGCCGATGCCTGGCCGGTCCGGCGCCTTCACGAGTACAAGCGGCAGTACATCGGCCTCGCGCCGGCAGGCGGCCGCGTCGTGCTGATCCAGTTCGTCCACGGCTCGCGGGCCGCCGATGGACGGTGGCTGCGATGGCGCAGGGATGAAACCGTGGGAGGGGGAGGGTATTACTTCCGGATCGTCTGCGACCCGCGCCGGCGCGTGTTTTCCGGCCTGGAGTTCAACGCCGAGCTGTAGGTCTCTGGCGTACGATGACGTCGTGCAGGTGATCTCCGTCAATGTCGGGCTGCCGCGCCGCGTGGAGTGGAACGGCGAGGTCGTCGAGACCGCGATCTTCAAGGAGCCGGTGTCGGGTGAGGTGCGGGTGGGGCGGCTCAATCTGGAGGGGGACCGCCAGGCGGATCTCACGGTTCACGGCGGCGTGGAGAAGGCGGTCTATGCGTACCCGTCGGAGCACTATGCGCTCTGGCGCGAGGAGCTGGCGGCCGACCTGCCGTGGGGGGCGTTCGGGGAGAACCTGACGGTGGCGGGGTTGACCGAAGGCGAGGTGCACATCGGCGACCGGCTGCGCGTGGGGTCGGCGGAGCTGGTGGTGACGCAGCCCCGCATGCCGTGTTTCAAGCTGGCCGTGAAGTTCGGCCGCATGGACATCGTCAAGCGCTTCCAGCAGAGCGGCCGGTCGGGGTTTTATCTGGCCGTGGCCCGCGAGGGGACCGTCACCGCCGGCTCCCCGATCTCCGTGGTCGCCCGCGAGCCGGCAGGCCCCACCGTGGCGGAGGTGGTGGCCCGGCGCCGGGTGCGCTGACGCACTCCCCGTTGTCAGTTGTCGGTTGTCAGTTGTCTGGGACTCTTCGCCCAGGCGAGGACTCACAGACAACCGACAACCGACAACACGATTCGCGGATCGGCGTCAGGCGGAGGGTCTCTCCAGGAATGCGATGACCTGCTCACGCGTGACTGACGGGAACCCCTCGAGAAAGTCGTCGATGGAATCTCCCGCTTCCAGATGCTCGATGAGCGTCTGTACGAGGACGCGCGTTCCTTTGAAGACCGGTGCGCCGCTCATCACTCCCGGGTCGGCCGAGACGACGGAGCTGTCCCGGGCGAGAAGGCGCGCCGCAAGCTCGTGGCGTTCGTGTGCCGGCAGTTGCAGAGCGTCCTGCAACAGGGCGTTTGCGTCTCGAGTCATCGGCCGCAGTTTAGCGTACGTCGACGAGGGTGCTGTTCCGTTCAGCCGGCGCGCATCAGACGAGCTCTTCGCGCTCGGGCGCCGCCGGGACTGAAGGAACCACAACCGCGGCGGTTGCGGCAGGTGCCTCGTCGGAGTCGTCCTTGCCTTTGCGGATCCGCAACATCTTGCCCGCGGCCTTGGCCACCTTCTTCCGGGCACCGTCCGCCTTATCCCCTTCGATGACCTCGCGCTTGATGACCTCCTGCTTGAGTGCTTCGCGGAGCTCCGTCAGTTCGATCTTCGCATCCGAGACGCGACGCAGTTCCCGCCGCACCGTTTCGAGAACGGTGTCGCTCAGGACCACTGCCGCCAGATAGAACTTGTTCGTGGCCTGCAGGTGGTCGTGATAGGCGTAGAGTCCCGACTTGAGCATGCTCTCGCGCGTGAGCAGATAGAGGCTCTCGAGGTTCGCGGTGCTCTTGGGATTGAGCGCCAGCAGGTCGATATCGAGCACCAGCTCTGCGTCGATCGGCTTGGCAAAGATGACGCGAAATACCTTCCACAGATGGCCGTTGGTGAGCGCTACCCATTCCACGCCCTGGTTTGCGGCGTAATCGACCGCCTGTTTGGCATGGGCGTCCTTCAGTTCCAGGCCGATGGCCTTGACCTCGATGAGCATCTGGAATTTGCCGTCGATGCGAGTGGCAAGGTCGCAATAGGTGCCTCGGACGGCGAGCTCGCGGGTGACCTCGCTGTATTTGTCGTACCCGAAGATGTCCGCAAGGATGTCGGTCACGATCATCGAGGTGTCCGACTCGTTCACATCACGCGATTTCGCAGCGGCGAGAATCGGAGCGAATCGTTTCAACCCGGACGACAGCCGTTCGGCCACTTTTGCAGGAATCGTCATGACGTCTCTCCTCGCCGAGGAGTGTACGCCGCAATGGGGGAAATGGGGTGATCCGCCGCCGCTGAAGCTGACGCCGCCTGACGGCGGCGCAGCTTAGTACTCGATTCGCTAAATTCGATCACAGAGCGCGCGGCGCCAAGGCGTCGTCTGCGTCGTCCTCGCGATGCACGTGGAAACGTAGGACGGGCTTCAGCCCGTCGGGCGCTTGCGGCGAACGGGGCTCAGGCA
>DASPMO010000068.1:0-19673 GCA_035627015.1 Thermoanaerobaculia bacterium
TGCTGCCGAACATCAACCGCGGCGTAGCCGTGCTGACGCGCATCCTGCGCCGCGACCCGGCCACGCGCCCGATGGTGCGCGTGATCCCGACCATCGTGAAGCGCAGCGCCGTGTCGCTGCGGAAACAGGCCGCGAGTGGACGTCCGCTGACCCGCCAGGCCGCCGCGCGCGCCGTGGCCACACAGACGCGCCGTGTCCTCGGCAGCCCGGGCACTTGCGCGAAGGCCGTACACCGCAACGTGACCGCCACGCGGACCGCCGCGCGCAGTGCGCGCAGCAGCTACGGCTCGCCGCGCCCGCGTCCCCGCTACGCCATCTGACGCGCCTCGGCGCGCACCGGAGGAACGATCATGAGCATCGCATACGAATTCGAGAGCTCCGCGGGCGCGAGCTGGGAAGCGGAGGCGTTCATGGAGAGCGTGGCCGAGGCCGCGCGCACCGGGCGCCGGTACCGCCCGCTGGCACTGGCCGCCATGGCCGCCGCGCGCGCCGCGCTCAGCCAGGGCAGCATCCCCGACGTCGAGTCGGAGTCGGGCGCGATGGAAGCGGAGTGGGAGATCACCCCCGCCGCGTTCCAGCAGTCGTTCGCCGATCGTGAGGCGGCGCCGTCGGCCGCGCTGATGGAGCACTTCGGCCACGCCGCCGCGGAGGCGGAGAGCAACGGCGAGGCGTTCGCCTTTCTCGCGCCGCTGCTGCCGCTCGCGCTCAAGGCATTGCCGCTGGCGGGCAAAGCCATCGGCGCCGGCGTGAAGATGTTGCCGAAAGTCGCGTCGACGGTGGCGAAGGTGGCGCCGAAGATCATCAAGGGCGTGCAGGCCGCGGCGCAGACGCTGCGCACGAACCCGGCCACCAGGCCGCTCGTGCAGGCGTTGCCCCAGGTCGTACGCCGCACCACGGCCGATCTCGCGCGCCAGGTCGCGCAGGGCAAGCCGATCACCGCGCAGGGAGCGGTGCGGACGCTGGCGAAGCAGACCGCGCGCGTGCTCGGCGATCCGAAATCGGCCATGAAGACCATCCGCCGCGCGAAGACGATCGACCGTGGGGTCGACAAGGCGGTGCAGAACGCCGTCCGGCGTCCCATCGGTCTGAGCCGCGAAGAGCTCCTCCGCCGCAAGCTCTGCAAACCGTGCGTGTGCCAGTAGCGAGGCGATCATGACTGCACTGCTCGAGATGGTCACGCAGCGACGGCCCCGGCGGCGGCCGCGTCCTGCGCTTCCTCCGCCCGCGCGGCAACGCGGGCGCATCCTGCCGGCGTGGCTGAAGGCGCAGGCCATCAACGTCACGCGCCACGCCGCCGGACTGCGCCCGTTCGCGCGCGACGAGTTCGGCGACGTCGCGGCCGCACCGACCGAGGGGCACATCCGCGCCGTCAATCACCTCATCTCCTCCCTGCGGGCGGCATTGCTGAAGATGACGGCCGGCGTGACGCGCGCCGCCTCGGCCGCGGTGAGCGATCCGTCGCCGCAGAACGTGACGCGCCTGGTCACGTTGAAAGACCACTCGCACACGGTCGTGCAGGCCATCGAGAAGGTGTGGGACTTTTACTTCGAGCTCTTCGGACAGCGGCAGACGCGTTTCGCCGACTGGCTCCTGAGCTGCGACCGCATCGCCCTCGATTGCTATCAGTACACGTATCTCAACATCGGCCTGGCCAAGTCGGTCCCCGCCCCGCCGCCGTTCAGCTACATGCGCACGGGGTTCTCGCCGGCCACGTTCCGCCGCGACATCCCCCTCGAGAAGCTCGGGTCGCTGCACAATCCGTTTCCGCTCATCCAGCTGCCGTATCACCGGCTGATGAATCCGTGGACGCTCGGGGCGGTGCTGCACGAGGTCAGCCACAACCTGCAGAACGACCTCGCGCTCGACAAGGCCGTGCCGGAGGCGATGGAGCGGCGCCTGCTCGACGAAGGTCTGCCGCCGTTCGTGGCCGGCACGTGGAAGCGCTGGAACCGCGAGCTGTTCGCGGACGTCTGCGGTCTGCTGTTCGGCGGGCCGTCGATCATCGCCTCGCTGATGGACGTGGTGGGCCGCTCCCGTCCGAACACGCTCACGTTCTCGCCCGGCGCCCCGCATCCGACGCCGTTCCTCCGTACGCTGATCAGCTGCGAGCTGCTGCGGCGGATGGGCTTCGGCGCGGAGGCGGAGGAGTATCGCCGCAGCTGGCTGCGCCTCTATCCGAATCCGCGCTCGGGCGAGATCCCGAAGGTTTTGCTCGACACGTTCGAGCGCGCCAACGCGCTCGTCATCGACACGGTCTGCTACCAGCCCTACGCGTCGCTGGGGGACAAGACGCTGGCGCAGGTGATCCGCTTCGAGCGGAAGGAGCAGTCGATGATCGAGGAGGCGGCGCAGCGGATGGCCAACGGGACCGACCCGGGCATCGTGCCGGAGCGCTTCTACATCGGCGCGGCGCGCATTGCCTTCGACCGCCGCCTGGCGCGCCCCGGCGCGATCACGAAGAATTTCTACCGCGCGCTGGCGAGGAGATGACGATGACGATCAAGCGCTCACTCCTCTCGCTTCACGACGCCCTGGAGACGCTCGCGCGCATGGTGCGCGAGGTGACGGTGGCGGTCGACGACGCCGGGGAGAACGACCTGGCGGTGCTCGACGCGCTGCGCGGCCACGCGGCGGAGCTCGAAGGAGAGCTCGCCGAGACCGCGGCGGCGTTGCAGCCCGCCATCGCTGCCGGACAGCGCGGCGACGCGGCCGCGGCGGCGTGCGCGCTGGCCGGCACGCACGAGCGTTTCACCGCCCTCGGACGCCGGCTGCGCTTCGGCCTGGCCGGACACGACACGCTGTTCGCGATCGTGCGCCTGCCGTCGCGCCGCGGCGCGACATGGCGCGGCTGGAGCGAGGTCGTGCTGCGCCAGCTTCAGCAGGTCGACGATGCGCTGTACGACGCCGACGCCGCGTTCGTGGCCTCGTGGCAGGAGATCGCCGACGTCGCGCTTCACGCGCCCACACACAGGAAGGAGACTGCCCATGCCTAATCTCGACGATGTCCTACAGGAGTTCAAAGACGTACTGCCGCTCGTCGGACCGTTGCCGGCCATCACGGCGGGGACGACGACGCCCACGGCGTCCGTCAACCCGCGGGACGTGGCGGCGGAGGTGATCGGCTTCGACCTCAATCCCGATCCGTCTAACCGCACGGCGATCCTCGAGGCGCTGACGCGCGCCTTTCCGCTGACGACGGACAAGACGACGCAGAAGCGGGTCGTGCAGACGACACCGGTGCGCACGACGGCCGGCATCAAGCGGTCGTATCCGCTGGTCGGACGGATGAACGTGGCCGCGGTCGCACTGCAGTCGCTCGCCGATCAGGCGGAACAGTTCGACGTCCGCTCGCTCGGTTCGTGCGACAACGGCTGTGGTCCGGAGCCGCTGGTGGGCCTCATCCGCCGCACGATCCGCGAGCTCGTGGAAGACTTCGCCGGCGGACACAATCCGCACGCGATCGATTCCGGGCTCGTGACGCTGTGCGGCTTCGACATCGAGCCGAACGGTTTTCCCAACAACCCGAACGCCCTCGGCGGCTATCTCGCCCAACTCCGCGACCGCTGTCACCTCGATCTCTCGTCGGTCTGCTGCGGGCTCGAGGGGCAGCAGGGCGTCACGGGCTTCGACACGCTCGTCGGCATGACGTCGATCTTCGCGCGTGCATGGCTCGATGCGCGCACGGACAACCGCCGGTTCTTCGCCGTGAACGTGCACGAGGTGCAGCACCATCTCTTCGGCGTCGTCTCCACGCTCGCGCACCTGCGCCGCAAGGTGCCGGCCGAGGCGTGGGTGACGGCGGAGATCCCGTCGAATCCGCCCATTCCGGCGGCCACGCTGTGGGACTGGATGCACCGTTACTGCTCGAAGAGGGCGCTGGAGATGCTGCGCCACGGATGCGACGGCAAGACGGCCGTGCGCGATCGGATGAGAAAGTTCCACGACCTGGTGTCGGCGCTGATCTGCGGTGACGACCCACCATGCGGACTCCGCGCCTTCCACGGCCACGAGGTACAGGCGCTCGTCAGGGATCTGCAGTGCCACGTGCAGAACGTCATCGCCGCGCTATCCACGGAGGAAAGCCATGCGTAATGCCGATTACAACCAGACTCTCGACCGCCTTTCCCGTCTCCGCGAAGTCCTGCTCCAGCACCCGGCGGCGCAGGACCCGCGCACGGCAGAGGCGCTCTCCGACTGGGCGGACCGGGTCGAGGCGGTCGTGCTCGATCCCAGTCTGGATCCAGCACCTCCGGGCGATGCCGGCTTCGCGAACATGGTCGGCCTCGGACCTAACGCCGTGAACGACATCAACGCGATCAACATGCCGCTCGCGGTCGAGGACTACGAGGACGACATCAACGCCGAGCGCGTGCAGGCCATGGCGGACCTCTATTACGTCTACCAGCACGAGAAGGTGGGCGTGTTCCGCGCCATCGACAAGCTGCAGCAGCTCTTCCAGGCCGGCGCGGTGCGCCTGGACAGCGGCAACGGCGCGCGCGGGCTGTATCACTACGACCGCCGCGGCGTGCTGCAGTTCACCAAGCGCGACCGCCTCGGCGCGTACTGCCGCGCCTTCGGCTACTGCGCGGCGCCGCCCCCCGTCGGGGCTCGGCCGAACCGCGAGTACCACCATCTCTTCACGCACTTCATCTCCGAGGTGGCCGTCTTCTGGCGCGACAAACGGATCTCCGAGGTCATGCGCGAGCGCGCGCAGGACCCGACCTTCGGCTCCGTGGCCACGGTGCGCCGCGCGGGACTCGATCTGCGCAACAACCTGAAGTTCGTGTCGTACGGCCATCTGGTCGTACTGACCAAGGAAGTGATGAATCTCCTCGACCAGGCCTTCCGCATCCTCGGCGCGGATGACGTGCGCAGGCTGTTCGGCGCGGACACGGCCTGGGACGTCGTGGAAGAGATCCTGACACGCTACTTCGGCGAGCACGTGAGCACGTCGCCGCGGCAGCGGATGGCCGTCGCCGGCCGCGAGGTTCTGCGCTGGCTGGGACAGGGGACGATCCTGACCACGTCGCGCGCGCAGTTCGAAAATTCGCTGATCCAGATCGGCGACGCCGCCGAGGAGTGGCTGACCAGCGCCGAGTCCCTCGGCCTGGCCAAACCGCGCAACGAGGCGCGCCTGCTGCCGTGGGAGCCGCGCAAGCGCCGCACGGCCTGACCCGATTGAGGCCGGTACGCCGGTGCGGCGTGCCGCACCGGCGGAATTCCTGAAACGATTTGGTCCGTCCCCTCACTATCGGAGTAAGAGCGCGGTCCCATGCCGTCGTCACTGGCGCGAGTTCCTGAACCGGAGAGTTCCTCCCTGCGTACGCTCGTGGAAAACGTGCTGCAACACGCTCGCGAAACAGTGACGCCGCCTCCCGAGGGAGAGAAGCAGGTCGTGCTCGACGTGGAGCACGACGGCTTCCGCTGCCTGCTCGTGGCCACCGGCACGGCCGCGAAGCAGCGCGAGACGCCGCTGCTCAGTCCCCGCGAGCAGGAGATCGCGCGCATGGTCGCACGCGGGCTGCCGAACAAGGCCATCGCCGCCGTGCTGGAGATCAGCACGTGGACGGTGGGGACCTATCTGCGGCGGATGTTCGCGAAGCTCGGCGTGACGTCGCGCGCGGCCATGATCGCCAGGCTGATGGAAAAGCCGTGACGGCCGGCGAGGACGCCAGCGGTCCACAGTGGACTACACTCCCGCCGCATGCCGCGGTCCCTGCGCATCGTCCTCACCGTGCTCGCGGTACTGACGGCGCTCTGGGCCGCCTCGGTGGCCTGGCGCCAGAACGAGCGCGCCGCGGGGCTCGACTTCTATATCTACTTCGTGGCCGGGCAGCTCGCCGGGCGGGACGACGTCGAGAACATCTACAGCGCCGAGGTGCAGGCGCGGGTGGGGGAGGAGTACTTCGAGCGCGCGCAGCGGAGCGGGTCGGAGCTGCGCAAGTATGACGCGGGGCGGCGGCGGCGGCTCGATCTCGTCTCCTCCCCCTTTCTCTACTCCACGACGCGGTGGGTGAGCCGCGACTACGACCGCGCGCTGACGCAGTATCACGCCTACCTGATGGGCTGCTTCATCGCCGGCGTGCTGCTGCTCTGCCGCGCGGCGCGGCTCCCCTGGGCGGCGTCGCTGTTTCTGCTGGCGGGACTGCTGTTGTGGTACCGCGGGTTCGAGGCGGACCTGCGCGTCGGCAATGTGAACTCGACTCAGTTGCTGCTGCTGGGAATCGCCTTGTACTTCGCGCGCGTGCGCTGGCTGGTCTTCGGACTGCTGATCGCGTTCAAGCCGAACCTGCTCTTCGTGCCGCTGCTCTTCTTCATCGCGGAGCGCCAGCGCTGGCGGGCGAACCTCGTGCAGGGCGCGGTCGGCGGCTTCATCGCCTTCGTCGTGGCCAGCATCAGCTACGGCTCGCCGCGGGTCTGGCTGCAGTGGGTGAGCGCGGCCAACGCGTTCTACCACCGCCTGCCGGCGCGCATGGAGCGCAACGTCACGCCGGCGCTTTCTCTCTTTCATCAATACGGCGAGTGGGTCAGCTACGCGCTCGCGGCGGTGCTGCTGGCCATCGTGCTCGTGCGCATGAAGCGCGGGTCCGATGCGCCGCTGCTCGCCGGCCTCGGCATCATGATCTACCTGCTGACGGCGAACGTGGTCTGGCTGCACTACATGGTGCTGGTGCTGCCGCTGGCCATCGCGCTGCTGCGCTGGAGAGTCACCGCCGCCGTGGCCCTGCTCGCGCTGGCTTTCATCGCCGAGGAGCCGTTCGAGTGGCTGACGAAGCAGCCGGCGTTTCCGGTCGAGGTCTGGCTGCTCGCGCCGGCGATGCTGGCGCTCTTCGCCTGCGGCGTGTGGAAACTGTCAGACAGGAATCCAGCCGCCGTTCGCTGACGACTTGCGCGCCGCGTCGAGCACGCGCTGCTGCATGAGGCCGTCCTCGAATGTCGCCGCGGGGGCGAGCGCGTCGCGGTCGCCGTCGTCCAGCGCGGCGCGAAGCGCGCGGCCGAGGTGCAGCGTCCCGGTGCCGAACGCACCGCCGGGAGAATTGCCGGGGCGTTTCTGCATCGAGTCCCCGGCCATGCGCGTGAACGGTGCGCCCTGCGTGGAGACCAGCACTTCCTCGCCGCTGAAGCGGAGCGCGCCGCCCTCGCAGTAAATCGTGAAGAGGCTGTCCTCGTCGGGGCCGGAGGTGACGGCGCTGAACTGCAGCACGGCCACGGCGCCGCCGGCGAGGCGCAGGTCGACGGAGGCGAAATCGTCGGCGGTCACTTCGCGCGAGGCGTCGCCGAAGGGACGGCGGTCGATGATGGTGCGCAGCATGGCCTGCACGGCCTCGACTTCCATGCCGAAGTAACGGATGGCGTCGACGTAGTGCGAGCCGACGGCGCCCCAGATGCCGCCGCCGCGGTTGACGTCGCTCCACCAGTTCCACGCCCGCGAGCGGTCGCCGCGCGAGGGGCTGGCGTACCGCACCTCGGCATAGCGCACGCGGCCGAGCTCGCGGATGCGCGTTCGCGCCTCCCGCCACGAGGGGAGGAAGCGCAGCTCGTGGTCGATGAGGGCGATCTGCCCGGGACGCCGCTGCGCCGCGGCGAGGAGGTGCCCGGCCTCGAGCGCGTTCAGCGCGGTCGGCTTCTCGCAGAGGACGTGCTTGCCGGCCTCGAGGGCGGCGACGGCCATGAGACGGTGCTCGGAGGGAGGGGTGACGATGGAGACGAGCTCGACGTCGTCCGCGGTGACGATCTCGCGCCAGTCGTCGTGCGCGCGCAGGCCGAGCTCGTCCGCGAGCTCGCGGGTCTTGTTCCGGTGAAAGCCGGCAATGGCGATGACGTCGAGCCCGGCTTCCCGGAAGGTGGGCACCTGGACGCGCGCGCCCCAGCCGGTGCCGATGATGGCTACTCTGGCCATGCTTGGCCTCCTCCTTGCGATAAAGCCATGTACGATGCCCCGCCGCCGCCCAGATCTTATCGTCCCGGTTCGCGATCGGAGACAACACAAGCGTTACCTGACGCTGAAGAACTTCGGCTGGGCGACGCTCGCGGGAACGGTGCTCTTCGCCGGCATCACGATCCGTTCCGAGATGCGCGGCCGGACGCCCGGCGAGTTCGGGCGCCTGCTGGGCCGCGAGCTGGCGACGGACATCGTGCAGAAGCCGGTCGAGGTGGTGCACGAGGCGCCGCCGCCGGTGGACGACTCGACGCACGCGGACCCGCTCCTGACCGAGCCCGCGGCCCGCGCGCAGTGGCTGGAGGGCGACGCGACGGCGACGGACGTGGCCGTGACGCCCGCGCCGGAACCGATCCGCTCCTCGGCATCCGAGGTGTCGATCGTCGGCGGACCGGAAGGCGTGTCCGTGGTGCGCAAGGAAGCGCGCCCGAAGCCGGTCCTGTCGGGCGGCTTCGGGCGGCGCTGACGACGAGGGGTTGTTGCTGGGTTGCTGGTTGCTGGTTCAAGGCAGTGCACGAGTTTCAGGGCCTGCACCGCAACGAACCAGCAACACAACAACCAGCAACATCGCCGAAGGCGATCCAGCGGACCGGGAGGCGTGACGAGGAGTTGTTGCTGGGTTGCTGGTTGCTGGTTCAAGGCAGTGCACGAGTTTCAGGGTGTGCAGCGCAACGAACCAGCAACACAACAACCAGCAACATCGCCGAAGGCGATCACCTCGCCGCGCGGCGTTTCCGCCCCAGCGGCACTCCGAGATTCGAATACGCTCCCGCGCCCGTGTCGTTGAAGGCGCGCACGCGGAACGCGAACGTCGATCCGAACCCTGGTTTGCGGAGGGCGATGTTCGTCTCGGTCGGGGCAAACCAGCGTTCGTACTCGATCCAGGTGCCGTTGTCGACGCGGTATTCGAGGCGGTAGCCGTTCACCACCCCGGTGGGGCGGGTCCACTCCACCAGGAAGCGGTCGTCGTGCTCCCGCACCGTCAGGTGCGGCGCCGCCGGCTCCGCGATGGGGGGACCGGACACGATGGCCATGGAGACGCGCGGCACGTCGTAGTGCGGTGCGTCGCGTCTCACCGGCGAGGCCACGTAGGCCAGCCTGTCGTCGAAGAGGGGGACCAGGTCGATCCTGCCCGAAGGAGAGCTCGTGTCGGCCACCGCCACGCTCCGGAACTGCGTGCCGCCCGGGGTGAAGTACTTCACCTCGCGCACGTTCACGCGGACATCGAGGATGGCCACGCCGCCGCTGGTCGGTGCGAGGGAGACGGCGTTGATCTCCATCGGCACGTGTCGCGTGCCGACCTGCCCATCGACGTTGTGCGGGATGCGGGAGAAGCCGACACCGGTCGCGTTCGTCCAGACGGCGATGTACTCCGTGCCGGACCAGACCACGCCCAGCGGAAAGCCGTCCGGCGCCAGCTCGAGCTCCACGCCGACGCGCTGCCCGTTGGCATCGAGCCGCAGCGCGCGCACGTCACGGGGGAAGCAGAGCAGGAACTGGCACTCCACCCGTCCGCCCATGGCCACGAAGCCGTTGCCGTGCGAGGCGAGGTCCCACCCCTCCCACTCCACGCCGAGATCCATGGGCGCGGACAGCGTCCCGGTCGGCGAGAGCAGGCGCAGGCTGCCGCTTGCGTCGATCAGCGCGTACCGCGTCCCGCTCCACGCCGCCGCCTGCACGGGCAGCGGCAGCGGCACGCGCAGGCCGGTCGGGCGGCCGTTGTCGTCGAGGAAGATGGCCTCGGTCGTGCGCATCGAGTCGTACGTGGCGAAGAGCACGTAATTGCGGCCGTCGGTCTCCGCCACGACCTGACTCACCGACGGCACGCTGGCGGCCACCACATGCTCGGTCCACTGTCCGGTGTGCGTGCGGACGCCGGCGCGCAGCGACACCCTGCGGTCGATCGTCTCCGCCCAGGCGGCCAGCATCCCCCCCGGCGTCGACGCGGTGGCGGCGAGGTGCTGTTCCCCGGCCGCGAAGGTCACCGGATACGACTCGCTCGGGCCGAGCGGCAGCGCGCCGAGCCACACCGGCTCCAGGTGATTCAGGGTCGTGGGCGTCCACGTCGCCAGCACGGCTCCATCGACGACGGCCAGGGAGGGATTGCGCGCGCCCGTGGCGCCCTCCTCGCGCGAGACAACGCTCTGCGCGTTCGCATCGAGATACGCCACGCGCAGCCGCGGCGGGGACTGCCCGCCGGCCTGGTAGGCGACGGTCCAGCCGTTGCCGTTCCACACCGCCGAGGCGGACTTCGGCTCCAGCGGGTTGAGCGGGTTGGGGGAGACGTTGTCGACGAGCAGAGGCGTGCCGATGATCCCGCCGTCGACGATCGCTGCCTCGATGCGGTCGACGTCGGTCCAGACCACCAGCGCGCGCGTGCCGCGGCTCACGACGGAGACGTCGACGTAGTTGCCGGGCCGCGCGAGCGTGTTCTGCGAGACGACGCGCGCCTGTGTGTCCAGCGTCGTGGCGGTGATCCCCTGCGCGTCCGAGGTGATCACGGTGAAGCCGTTCGCGGTCGCCGCGACGGCGTAGCGCGTGTACACCGGCGCGATCGTCGCGGGCGTTCCATCGACCCGTCCCTCGGGAGTCAGCCGCACGACGCGCGTGTCGTGGCCGGCGCTCTCGTAGACCATCAGCACCGATCCGTGGCCGGCCGCGATGCGCGGGATCTGCGCCCCGGCCAGGACCTCGAACGGCTCGCCGATGGGATGCGCTTCCGCGTCCACCAGCCGTCCGATGACGCGCAACTGCGCCTGGTCCGAGCTGGTCGTGACGGCCAGGAAGTGCGTCCCCGTCCAGGCGGCGTCGAACGTCGAGCTCTGATGGAAGATCACCTCGCCGGCGCGGTTCTGGTCCGACACGACCCGGGTCGCGCGGATGTCGCGCGTCGTCAGCCAGAACACGAACGGCTCGGTGCCGTTCGTGCGCAGGATGGCGCTGCCCCCCGCCGACCCGTAGCGCGTGTTCGACAGCGGGACCAGCTCGCCCGCGGTCTGGGCGAGCGCCATCGAGGCGGTGAGAAGCAGGACTGCACACATGAGCTTTCGCATTAATTTCCTCTCGAGAATTTGCTGAAGCACTAACGCACCGCCCGGCGCTTCTTCGGGACGGCCGGTTCCGCCGCGTTCGAGTAGCCGCTCGCACCGGCGTCGTTGAACGCGCGCACGCGGAACTCGAAGTTCGAGCCGAACGACGGCCGGCGCACGCTGACGCTCTGGTCCGCGGGACCGAACCAGCGCTCGATCTCGATCCAGACGCCGTCGTCGATGCGGTACTCGACGCGGTAGCCGTTCACGGTTCCGGCGGGGGCGCCCCACTCCACGATGAAGCGCGCGCCGTCGTCGCGTACCGTGACGCGCGGCGCCGCGGGACGCGCGATCGCCGGGCCGGACAGGACGGCCATGGCCAGGCGTTTCGCCCCATGGTGCGGTGCGTCCCGGTGCAGCGGGGCCGTCAGGTAGGCGATGGACCCGTTGCCGAGAGAGACCAGCCTCGGGCTGTAGCTGGTGAAATCGTCGCCGGTGGCCACCGTGTCGAGCAGCGTGCCGTCGGCAGTGGTGAAGACCACGTAGGCTTGCCCGGGGCGGGGGAACTGAAACGTGGCCAGGCGGCCGTCGCTCGCCGCCACGGCGGCGCTCACGCTGATTCTGGCGCCGAGAGGGATCTGTCGCGTGGCCGCGGTGTCGGAGCCGGGTGCGATCTGCGTGAAGCCGGTGCCGTTCTCACCCGACCACAGCACCACGTAGTGCGAGCCATTCCAGACCACACTCCCGGGACTGCTGGCGGCGTCTTCGATGACGATCTCCCCGCCGGCCGGCTCGAGGGAGGCGGTGAGGCGGATGGCGCGCACGCTGACCGGATCGCAGACGAGGAAGCCGCACTGGATGCGTCCGCCCACGGCCAGGAAGCCGTTGCCGTCCGAGGCGAGATGCGACAGGCCGAAGCTCAGGTTCAGCTTCACCGGTGTGGAGAGGGTGCCGTCCGGCGCGAGCAGCACCGCCTGCCCCTTGCCATCGACGAGCGCGTAGTGACGTCCGTTCCACGCCACCGCTTCCGGCTCGAACGGCAACGCCGTGCGAACGCCGGTCAGGCGCCCTTCTTCATCGAGGAAGAGCGCTTCCGTGTCCCGCGTTTCGTCCGCGTTCGACCTGCGGAATGTGCGGATCAGGACGAAGCGCCGCGAGTCGCTGGCGAGCAGAGCCGAGTATCCGGGGTCGACTCCCAGCACGTGCTCCGACCACTGCCCGTCGTTCGTGCGTGTGCCGGCGCGGATCGTGGCCGCGTTGTCGCCGCTCTCCGCCCAGATGAACAGCAGCGCATTCGCCGACGACGCGGCCAGACGCAGTTCCTGCCACGCGGCACCGAAGGTCGCCCGCCGCGGTGTTCCCGCGGAGAGCGGCAACGTGCTGACCACCGTCGTCGTGTTGTTGGTGGTCCACGCCGCGTACAGTTTGCCGCCGATCGACGCCAGCGACGGTTCCTCCGCCCATGGTGTGTTTTTCTCGTGCGAGAGGACGCGTCCCGCTCCGGCATCGAGATGCACGACGTTCAGGCGCCGCCCGTTGGGACTGTATCCGTCGTAGACCACCGTCCAGCCGGTGCCGTTCCACACCGCCGAGGGGGCCTGCGGATACAGCGGCTGGGCCTCGGAGCCGGTATCGAGCGTGAGCGTTGCGCCGAGAGTGCCGTCATCGCGCATGAGGGCCACTTCGATGCGATGCGACATGCACCAGACCAGCAGCGACTGCGAGCCGCGCGTCGTGGCCGCGGCGTGCAAGGCGTACGGTCCGGCCACGGGCTGGCGGGCGATGATGCGTCCCTGCGGGTCGAGGCGCGTGGCGTCGGTCGAGGTCGACGTCGAGGTGATCACGACGAAGCCGGACGCCGTGGCGGCGACGGCATTCCCCGAGTAGGAGCCGGCGATCGGCGTGCTGCGCAGCGTGCGGCCGTCGGGTGTCAGCAGGACCGCGGTGGAGTCGGTCTGGGAGGTGTCCTTGCACACCAGCAGCACCGCGCCGTGTCCCGCCGCCAGCCGCGGGTCCTGGGAGTTGGAGCGCAGCACGAAGGGCTGTCCCACCGGATGCCCGTTCCTGTCGGCCAGACGCCCGAGGAGGACCGAGTTGTTCCCCTCGAAACCCTCTGCCGCGACGAGAAAGTGCGTTCCCGTCCAGACGGCGTCCATGTCCCACGACGACTCGAGGAGGAACTCGCCGGCGCGGTTCTGTCCCTCCACCAGCCGCGTCGCGGTGATGACGCCGTTGCCTCGGGAGAACAGAACCGCATCGGTGCCGTTGGTGCGGAGGAGCGAGCGGCTGTCGGTGCCGACGTAGCGCGTGTTCGCGAGCGGGAACAGCGAGCCCGCCGTTTCGGCGAGCGCCGCCGAGGCCGTGAGCATCAGGACTGCGAGCAGCATCATCATCTTGCGCATGGGACTCCTCATTGGACGGCGCGCATCTTTCGCGTGCGCACCGTGGCGGGATTCGAATAGGGACTGAAGCCGGAGTCGTTCACCGCGCGGACGCGGAACTGGTAGCGCACCTCTCCGGTGCGCCACGGGCGGATGGTCAGCTGCCGCGTGCGGGCGTCGAACCACTCATCAAGCTCGTTCCACGGCCCGTCGTCGACGCGGTACTCGACGCGATAGCCGTTCACCGGCTCCGGCGGCGCGCTCCACTCGACGATCATGGCGATGCCGCCGGTGGGGTGGGTGGCGCGGGTGATCCGCGGCGCGGACGGCTTCGGTCCCGGCGGGACCAGGTCGCCGATGCGCACGTTCAGCCGCGTCGCGCCGTGATACGGCATCTCGTCGCGCGGCATGGCCTGCACGTACACCAGCCGCGAGTCGGCCGTGGCCAGCGCGTGAGGGGCGTCGATGCCGAGCTTTGCCACCGTCTCCGCCCCTTCGCGGAGGAAGAGCACGTTGCCGCCGCCGGCGGTGATGGCCACGCCGCCGGGGACGACCGTCACGCGCGGGACCTCGGCCTTCACGCCGGCCACTTTCGTGACGCCCGAGACCGCGGCGTTCGTGCGCATCGTGCGGTATTCGAGCGCCTGGTCGCGGGTGTTCTGCCAGGCGATGACGTAGCGCGTGCCGTCCCACGCCACGTCGGGATGCGCGGTCTGGGGCTCGGCGAAGAGCAGCGACTGCGTGTCGAGGCGCTGCAGCGACGGCGTGAAGCGCGCGCCGAGGACGTCCGAGAACGAGGCCGTGGAGTCCGTCCAGATCACCAGCAGCTCCCCGGCGCGCGCGGCCACGCGGCCCCCCTGCAGCGTCCGTCCCGCGCGCGGGGTGGCCAGGATCGCGGGCGGCGAGGCGATGCCGGAGAGGCCGAGCCGCGAGCCGACCAGGCGCTGCGCCGCGTCCACTCCCACCACCACGTACGCGTCGCCCGTCCAGGCGATCCCGGTCGGCTCGAACGGCACGCGCGGGCCGACGCCGAGGATGTTCCCCTGCCCGTCGAGGAGCGTGGCCGTCCACGTCCACCCCTCCGCCAGCGTCGACTGCACGATGACGAAGCCGTTGCCGTCACTCGCCGCGAGCGGCGCCCGCTCGTCCGCGTTCGCGATCCGCCGCTCGTACCACGCGCCGTCGGAGGTGCGCACGCCGGCGTACAGCTCGCGATCCCCTTCCATCCAGACCACCAGCGCCGCGCTCGCGGACGAGGCCGTGCTCTGCAGCGACTGCGCGCGCGCCGCGTAGGCGCCCACCTCGCCGGTGGAGAGCGCGAGCACGTCGCGCACGACGATCGGCCGCCCGGGGCGGTTCGCGTGGAAGGCCAGGAAGGTGCGGCTGCCCACCGAGACCAGCTCCACGTCCGAGCCGGGCGCCGTCTCG
Source organism: Thermoanaerobaculia bacterium (assembly GCA_035627015.1). Classification (GTDB taxonomy): domain Bacteria; phylum Acidobacteriota; class Thermoanaerobaculia; order Gp7-AA8; family Gp7-AA8; genus QHVT01. The sequence continues at coordinate 14,778 of DASPMO010000068.1, forward strand.
ACGCTGGTGAAGGGAGCCGGCGCGTTGAAGGAGCGGATGTACACGCGCGTGCCGATGCGGTAGGCGTAGATGAAGTCCCTGCCGTCCCATGTCACGTCGACATCGGCGGCGCCGTTCGTGTTGGCCAGGTCTTGCGGAGCGCCGGCGTCCGCGCCGGCGCTCCACGCGTGCATCGGTCCCGCGCCGTTCGTCCAGATCGTGAGCTGGTCGGTGGCGCTGGCGGCCGTGGCGATGTCCCGCGACAGGAATCCGACCGCCGCGCGGTCGTTGCGGGCCCAGGCGCCGTTCGCGTACAGCGTGCCCAGCGAGATGTTCTGCCGCGCCGCGATGGCCAGGAGGAGCTCCCCGCTGCGCGCCGTGACGTCGGCATCCAGCGCCACCGGCGTCTCGAGCGGCACCGTGCGCGGCTCGTCGAGCGGCTGCCCGTCGCGCGACAGCAGCAGCATCCGCACCGGCTCGCTGCCGTAGACCAGCAGCACCCGCGCGCCGTCGAAGGAGAGGTGAGGCTGCCCGGACGGTGCGTCGCCGAGGAGCGTGACCGGTGCGCCGATCGGCTCGCCGCTGGCCGCCACCCGGCGCATCACGTAGCGCGACGGTTCCTGGAACGCCACCACCACGAAGTGCAAGCCGGTCCAGACCGCGTCCGCCAGCGTGCCGTCGAGCACCGGCCGTCCCGCGCCCGGGACGTCCTGCAGGCGCGCCAGGCGCACCTTCCCGCCGTTCGCCCAGAGCAAGTAGGGGTGCACGCCGTTCGTCGCCAGCCGCGGCGCGCCGCCGTCGGCGGCATAGCGCGTGGTCGTCAGCGGCGCCGGCTCGCCGAAAAAGAACGGCTGGCCGGCCAGGGGCGCCGACAGGAGGAATGCGGTCGCGAGGAGGATCGTGCGCATGCGTTTCCTATCGGACGGCGCGCATCTTTCGCGTGCGCACCGTGGCCGGATTCGAATAAGGGCTGAAGCCCGCGTCGTTCACCGCGCGGACGCGGAACTGGTAGCGCACCGGCTCCGCGCGCCACGGGCGGATGGTGAGCTCCCGCGTGCGCGCGTCGAACCAGACGTCCAGCTCGTTCCACACGCCGTCGTCCACCCGGTACTCCACGCGGTAGCCGTTCACCGGCTCCGGCGGCGCGGTCCACTCGACGCTCATGGCGATGCCGCCGGTGGGATGGGCGGCGTACGTGATGCGCGGCGCGGACGGCTTCGGCGACGGCGGGACCAGGTCGCCGATGCGCACGTTCAGCCGCGAGGCGCCGTGATACGGCATCTCGTCCCGTGCGATGGACTGCACGTGCGCGAGGCGGCCGCCGAGGCGGACCAGCGCGTGCTCGCCCGGCTGGCCGAGCTTCGTCATCGACACCGTCTCCTCGCGCACGAAGACCGCGTTGCCGCCGCCGGCCGCGATGGCCACGCCGCCCGGCACGAGCGACAGGCGCGGAGGGCCGGGGATGTCCACGAACGTGCTGATGCCCGACACCGCGGCGTTCGTGCGCAGGGTGCGGTAGGCCACGGCCTGCCGCGAGAAGTCGTTCCAGGCAATCGCGTAGCGCGTGCCGTCCCAGATCGCGTCGGGATGGTCGGCCGTCCCTTCCGCCAGCAGGAGCGACTGCACGTCCAGGCGCTGCAGCGCCGGCGAGACGCGCGCCCCCAGGACGTCCGAGCGGTAGCCGGAGAAATGCGTGAGGTCGGTCCAGACCACGAGCAGCTCGCCGTCGCGCGCGGCCACCCGGGCATCGCCGATCTCGCGGCCGGGGCGCGCCTCCGCCAGCACCACCGGCGGCGTGACGATGCCGGAAAGCGAGAGACGGGAGGCCACGACGCGCTGCGCCGCATTCAGCCCCACCACGACATAGGCGTCGCCCGCCCAGGCCATGCCCGTCGGGAAGAAGGGGACGCGGGGACCGAGGCCGGTGATGTTCCCCTGCGCGTCGAGGAGCGTGGCCGTCCATCCCTGCGCCAGCGTCGTCTGCACGATCGCGAAGCCGCTGCCGTCGCTGGCGGCCAGCGGCGCGGCGGCGTCCTGGTTGGCGATCTGCCGCTCGTACCAGGCGCCCGCGGACGTGCGCACGCCGGCGAACAACTGGTTCGGCCGCTCCATCCAGACGAAGAGCGCCGACGTCGCCGACGACGCGACGCTCTCCAGCTCCTGCCGCGCCGCGGCGAACGCGCCGGCGTCGCCGGAGGCCAGCGCCTGCACGTCGCGGACGACCAGCGGCCCGCCCGGCTGGTTCGTGCGGTACGCGGCGTACGTCCGTCCGTTCACCGACACGAGCTCGATGCCGGAATCGAGCGAGCAGGCCACGCTGGCGAAGGGAAGCGGCGCGTTGAAGAAGCGGAAGCGGATGCGGTCGCCGTCGCGGTACGCGTAGATGTAGTCCTTGCCGTCCCACGTCACGGCCACCGCCGTCGCTCCCTGGGTGGAGGCGAGCGTGTAGTCCGACCCCGTCCCGGTCGCGCTGTACGTCGCCTGCATCGGCGCGTCGCCGTTCGTCCAGATCGTGAGCTGCTCGACTTCGTTGGCCGCGACGGCGATCTGCCGCGGCGGGTAATCGTCGACGCTCCGGTCGTTCCGCGCCCAGACGCCCGCGCGCAGCCGCGTCATGGAGACGCTCCGCCGCCCCGCCGACGCCACCACGAACTCGCCGCTGCGCGCGGCCGCGGCCGCGTCGAGCGCCAGCGTCCCCTCGATCGGCACGTCGCGCGGCTCCTCCAGCGGCAGGCCGTCGCGCGACAGCACGATCGCCCGCAGCGGCTCCTGCCCGTAGACCAGCAGCACCCGCGAGCCGTCGAACGCCAGGCGCGGCCACGAGGCCGCCTCCGCCGGCACGACGAGCGCCGGCTCTCCGATCGCCTCGCCGTTCGCGCCGGCACGCCGCGAGACGTATCCCACTCCTTCCTGCCAGGCCACCACCACGAAGTGCGACCCGGTCCACACCGCGTCCGCCAGGACGCCGTCGAGCACCGGGCGTCCCGCCCGCCGTTCCGGCGTGACCGGCGTGAGGCGCACCTTGCCGTCCTGCGTCCAGAGGAGGTACGGGAGCACGCCGTCCGTCACCAGGCGCGCGTCGCCTCCTTCCTCGGCCGCGTAGCGCGTCGTCGTCAGCGGCGTCGGCTCGCTGAAGAAAAATGGCTGTGCCGCCGCCGGGACGGACAGGAGAAGGACCGCCGCGACACTCCAAATAAGACCCATGGCCGACAAGATATGCTGTACCAGCATAGTTGGCAAGGGGTCTTTATGCGGTTGGGCCGATACAATACGCGGCCCCATGCCTCCAACCATCGTTTTCGGCACCGACGGCTGGCGTGCCGTCATCGCTGAGCACTACACCTTCGACAACGTCCGCCTCGTGGCCGACGCCATGGCCGTGGCCGCGCGCACGCTGCGCCCGCCGGCGGAGATCGACGCCGGCGCGATCGTGGTCGGCTTCGACCGCCGCTTCCTCTCCCGGGAGTTCGCGGCGCTGGTGGCGGACTGTTTCCGCGGCGCCGGCTTCCGCGTGCTCCTCTCCGACCGCCCGACGCCGTCGCAGACGATCTCGTTCACCGCGAAGCACCGCCGGCTCCTCGGCGGGGTGGTGGTCACGGCCAGCCACAACCCGGCGAAGTACAACGGGCTGAAGTTCAAGGCCTGGTACGGCGGCTCGGCGCTCCCCGAGATGTACGAGGCCATCTCGGCGAGCCTCGGCCAGCGCCAGCACCGCGACGGCGGCTCGATCGCCGAGGAGAACATCCTCGATGATTACGTCGCGGCGCTGCGGGCGCAGGTCGACGTGGCGCTGCTGATGTCGGCGAAGCTGGCCATCCTCCACGACCCGATTCACGGCGCGGCGGCGACCATCCCGTCGAAGGTCCTCGGCCTCGACTACGTCGGCGGGGAGCGCATCCGCAGCGGCGAGCGCGCCGATGCCACGGTCGTCGACGGGATCCGCGGGGAGGTCAATCCGTCGTTCGGCGGCGTGAACCCGGAGCCGATCCCGGAGAACCTCGTGGCCGCGCGCGACGCGATGCTCAGCGGCGGCTACGACCTGGCCATCTGCAACGACGGCGATGCGGACCGCCTGGGCATCCTCGACGAGACCGGGACGTTCGTCTCGCCGCACAAGATCATCTCGCTCCTGGCGCTGTATCTGGTCCGGGAGAAGCAGCGGGCGGGGGAGATCGTGAAGACCTTCTCGACGACGCGGCTGATCGAGCAGGTGGCGCGGTCGCTCGGCGCGACGCTGCACGAGACGCCGATCGGCTTCAAGTACGTGGCCGACCTGATGCTGGCGCGCAATGTCCTGGTGGGTGGCGAGGAGAGCGGCGGCATCGGCTTCGGGAGCTTCCTGCCCGAGCGCGACGGCGTGCTCTCCGGCCTGGTGGTGGCGGAGGTGGTGGCGCACTCCCGCAAGCCGCTCTCGCGCATCATCGCCTCGATGGAGGAGGAGTTCGGCGCGCTGCACTACGACCGCCGCGACGTGCACCGCCCGATGGAGCAGTGCGCCCGCCTGATCGAGCGCGTCCGCGCCGGCGAGCTCAATGACGCCTTCGGCACGTTCGCGACGCTGGAGGAAAAGGACGGCGTGAAGATGAACTTCACCGACGGCGGCTGGCTCCTCTTCCGCAAGTCCGGCACCGAGCCGATCATCCGCATCTACTGCGAGAGCCCGGACGCGGAAGGGGTGCAGGCGATCCTGGCGCGGGCGATCGAGGAGCTCGACCGCGCGTAAGGCGGCGCGCTGCCAGTCCCCTCTCCCCACCGCAGTGGGGAGAGGGCTAAGCAGACCGTACTGGGTTCGCCAACGGATGCGGACCGCCGGCGTCCTCGCCGGCTGTCGTGGCGGCGTCCCGCGCCGCCACTCCCGCCCAGGGCGCAGGCGCGGGACGCCTGCGCGACAGCCGGCGAGGACGCCGGCGGTCCGCT
>DASPMO010000069.1:0-17114 GCA_035627015.1 Thermoanaerobaculia bacterium
GCGGAGCCGTCGATCCGCCTCTCCCGCGCGACCAGCCGGATCGAGATCCGGGCCGAATCGGAGTCGCACCAGCCGATTCCGAACGTGGCCGTGGTCGTGCGCTACAACCGGCAGCTGCTGCCGCGCGAGGTCGTGCAGGAGCTCCGGCGCATGCAGGGTGCGAGGAGCAGCTCGCGCGCGGACGGCCGCATCGTGTTCGATCACATGCCTGCCGGTCTCTATGAATTCTGGCCAGCCGGATCCGCCGCGGAAATGCGGCTGCTCTTCGCCGGGGCCGGACCGCAGGCGCCGGTGACGATGCACGCCGTCCCCGGCGACAACGTGGCCGTGCTCACGTTCGAGGCTGTTCAGCCTTAATCGGCGCCGGCGCATCCTGGAAACCGGACGCCTCGCCACGGCCCGGTGGCGTCCCGTCCCTCGTTCGTTGCCGCCGCCGGCGCCCCGCTTCATCCTTCCGGCCGTCGCGCGACAAACCAATCACGGAAACCCAGGAGACAACATGAAACGAGCGAGCATCGCAGTCGCAGTGGCAGTGCTGTTGACGTGCGGCCTTTGGACGCCCTCCGGCGAGGCGCAGTTGTGCGCAGTGCGCCCCGCCGGGGCCGGTGAACCAGCACTGGCCGAAGAACACGGCGGTCCACGTCATCGACGGCCTTCGAGGTGAACGCGCTCGACTACCTGCTCAAGCCGTACAGCGGGAGCGGGTGGAGGCGGCGCTGCGGCGGGCACGGGCGCAGCTCGCGGAACTGCGCCGGCCGAAGACGTATCCGAACCGCCTGCTGGTCAAGGACGGCGGGCGGACGATCATCGTGCAGACGTCCGACATCGCCTGGGCCGCGTCCGCCGACAATTACGTCGAGCTGCACATGGCGGCGAAGAAGACCTGCCTCCTGCGCGAGACCATGACTCGCCTCGCCGGACAGCTCGACCCGGCGAAGTTCATGCGCATCCACCGCTCGACGCTGGTGAACGTGGAGCACATCCGCGAGATCACGCCCCTCTTCAACAAAGATCACATCGCCGTCCTCCGGGACGGCGAACAGCTCACCGTGAGCCGGACGTACTACGAGAGGCTGCTCGCGGCGCTGAAGAGACAGTGAGGCCAGCGGACCGCCGGCGTCCCGCCGGCTGTCTGTGCGGGCGAGACGCCCGCACAGACAGCCGGCGGGGAGGCCGGCGGTCCGCTGTGCTTCCGGCGGCGATGGACGGTCCGCCCCTGCCGTTGGACATTTTCGCCTTCCTGCCGTAGATTCGACGAAACGACAATCGAGGGCGGACGATGAACGAGCTCACGCATGCATCGACCGCCGGGACCGGGGCGATCGATCCTCCGATCGTCACGGCTCTCCGGCAACGTCACGAAAAACTGCGCCGCGACGGCGCTCTGCTGCGCTTCGAAGTGCGCGTGCAGGACGGCACCTCGTACTCCATCGGTGACGAGGGGAACGTCGCCTTCAGCGTCCGCATCGCCACGGACCGGGGGCTGGCCGCCTTGCAGAAATTCGACGAGCTGGCGATCGCCGAGGCGTACATGGACGGCGATCTCGACATCGACGGCTCGCTGCTCGCGGCCTTGAAGCTGCGGCCCGTGCTCGCCGATCCGCATCCCTTCCGTTATCTCGCCGCGACGTACCTCGAGCCGCTGCTCTTCGGCCAGGTCGGCCGCGACAAGAAATGGATCCGCAGCCATTACGACGTCGACCCGGAGTTCTTCCTGCTCTGGCTCGACTCCAGCCTCCGGGCGTACTCGCACGGATTCTTCGAGAGCGACGACGAGCCGCTCGAGGCGGGCATGGAGCGTAAATTCCGCTACGCCTTCGAGGCCTGCGGCATCCGTCCCGGACAGCGCGTGCTCGACATCGGCGGAGGATGGGGGTCTTTCCTCCAGTTCGCCGGCGAGCAGGGAGTGCACGTCACGTCCATCACCATCTCCGACGCTTCGGCGCGCACGATGCGCGATCTCATCCAGCGCCGCGGCTTCCAGGGGTGCGAGGTCGTGCAGGAGCATTTCCTCGAATTCCGGCCGTCGGAGCCCTTCGACGCCATCGTCAATCTCGGCGTGACCGAGCACCTGCCCGACTATCGCCGCACGCTGGCGCAGTATCACCGCCTCCTGAAACCGGGACGCCGCGTCTATCTCGACGCCTATTCGGGGCGGCGGCACAGCATGCCGTCCTTCATCTCGAAATGGGTGTTCCAGGGGAACACCTCGCCGCTCTGCCTGGAAAAATACCTGACCGAAGTCGCGCGGACGCCGTTCGAAGTGGTGGTCATCAAGAACGACCGGCACAACTACTTCCTCAGCTGCAAGAAATGGGCGGAGAACCTCGAAGCGCATCGCGACGAAGTCGTGGCCCGGTGGGGGACGCATCTCTATCGCCGCTTCGTCCTGTATCTGTGGGCGGCGGCGAATTCGTTCGAGACCGGCACGCTGTCCGCGCACCACATGATCCTGCAACTCCCGTCCTCGGGCAGCGCACCGCGCGCCGGGATGGAGTCGTGGGCGTGAAGCTCGACGCGAGTGCATTCGCCGTTGCGCCCTACACGCGCGCCGAGCTCCGCTTCCACATCACCGGGGCGGCGCTCAACGGCCTCGTGGCGCTCGCCGGCCTGTGGTGGTTCTTCAGCCATCTCCCGGCCTGGCCGTGGATCGTGCTCGGCATCCTGGCCGGTGTCTACGCGGCGGACCTGGCCTCGGGACTCCTGCACTGGGCGTTCGACACCTGGTTCGACGAGGAGATGACTTTCCTGCGGCGAATGGTGCTGCAGGTGCGCGAGCATCACGTCTATCCGAACCGCATCTTTCACATTCATTTCCTGCACGACGCCGGGACGCTGTCGTGGATCGCGTTCCTGGTCACGACGCCGGCCATCGGGCTGTCGATCCTCCTCGATGCGCCGGCAGTCGTCCTCGCGTCCGTGGTCTTCAGCATCCTGCTCGTGACCATGCTCGCCTTTCACAAGATCGGGCATCGCGCGCGGCAACCGCGCTGGATCGTCCTCCTGCAGAAGGCCCGTCTGCTCATCTCCGCCGCCCACCACAGCCGCCACCACGGCGGCAATCACGATTTCAACTACTGTCTGATCAACGGATGGGCGGATGACACCCTCGGACGCGCGGGGCTGTTTCGCGCGCTCGAATGGGGGATTGCACGCGTGACCGGCGCGGTGCCGCGGCGCAACGATCACGAATGGCTGCGGCGGTTCGGGGGCATGCGGGCATGACGAAGTTATCGGAGCTCGTGCGCAAGTGGCAGGCAGGGGAAGTCGAGCTCGCGCCCATCACCACGCTGCTCGAAGTGCGGCCCGTCTCGATCGGGGAGGGGGAGGCGCGCGTGGAGCTGACCGCAACCAGCCGCCTGCACAACAACCTCGGCACCGTGCACGGCGGCGTGTTCTGCGACATCGCGGACATGGCCATGGGCGTGGCGCTGGCCAGCGTGGCCGAGGAAGGGGAGTTCTTCATTACCCTGCAGATGCAGATGAGCTACTTCCTGCCGGTGGTGGAAGGCCGTCTGAGCGCGCACGCGCGCGTCATCCGGCGCGGGCGCACCTCGGCGCACATGGAGTGCGACCTCGAGGACGGGGAGGATCGTCTCGTCGCCCGCGCTACGTGCGTCTACGCGATGCGCCGGCAGGAGCGCTGACGGCCGCCGGCAACTGCAGCGCGCGATCGTACGCCGCATCCGGCACGCGCCTGAGGTCCCACACGATCCCCATCCACGACAGCACCCGCAGCGCGTAGTACGTCACATCGATCTCCCACCAGTAAAACCCCTGCCGCGTGCAGCCCATGTGCTGATGGTGATTGTTGTGCCATCCCTCGCCCAGGGTGATCAGCGCCAGCCAGACATTGTTGCGGCTCTCGTCCCCGGTCGCATAACGGCGGCTGCCGAACAGGTGGGCCAGCGAGTTGATGCTCGCGGTGGCGTGGAACAGCACCGTGGTCCCGAGCACGAATGCCCAGACGAACAGCTGCGGACCCGTGACGCCGAGCGACGGCGCGAACCGCTCCAGCAGCGTTCCCGCGGCGTACGTCGCCGCTGCCAGCGCGAGGGGGACGACGCTGTCGAAACGATTGAGCCAGACCAGCTCCGGGAAGCGCGCGAAATCCTGGATGCGGCGGTAATTCGTCGCATAGAAGCGCGAGGACATGAACCATCCCGCGTGCGCGCGGAAGAAGCCGACGCGCAGCGGCGAATGCGGATCGCCCTCGGTGTCCGAGGCGCGATGGTGCTCGCGATGATTGGCCGCCCACCACAGCGGCCCCCGCTGTGCCGACGACGCGGCGATGAGCGCGAACACGAATTGCGCGGCCCGCGACGTGCGGAACGTCCGGTGCGAGAAATAGCGGTGGTAGATGCCGGTGATGCCGAACATCCGCACCAGATACAGCGCCGCCGCGATGGCCACCGACGTCCAGCTCCAGCCCACCAGGAACACCGCCAGACAGCCGGCGTGCAGGAGGAGGAACGGAGTGCAGCGCAGCCAGTCGATCCGGTCAGGATCGCGTACGGCCGCGCTGATGGCGGCGGCCCGCCGGTCGGTATCGAGCCACTGGAGGAGGAGCTGCATGCGTCCGCCTGTCCATCAGTATGCACCAGGCGCCTAAATTGCGCTCCAGGCAATCGCGATGACGAGCAGCGCCACCACGTAGCTCGTCGGGTCGCGCACGGCCACGACGATCGGGTCGTCGAGGATCGCGCCGCGGTGCGCGAGGAACCACATGTGCGCCGTCCAGTAGAGCAGGAGCGTGCAGACCAGCCAGAGCATTTCCGGACGGCGGTAGAGCCGCGTCACCTGCTCGCTGTTGAGATACAGCGCCAGGACGAGCACGGCCACCATGCCGCAGGCCACGCCCATGCTGCGCAGCAGGTCGCGGTCGCCGGCGCGGTATCCGCGTCCGGCCGCCTCCTCCTGCCCGGCCGCCGCGAGCAGGCCGAGGTCCGCGTAGCGCTTGAGGAGCGCCAGGGCGAGAAAGAAGAAGACCGACAGCGCCAGGAGCCAGTTCGACACCTCGATGCGCGCCGCCGCCCCGCCGGCGAGCACGCGGATGGCGTACAGCGCGGCCAGCGCCAGGGCGTCGAGGAACACGCGCTGCTTGGCCCAGTACGAATACGTCAGCGACAGCGCGACGTAGAGCGCGAGCCACGGCAGCAGCGGGCCGAAAGCCGCGAAGGCGAGCGAGAGCGCGACCAGGGCGATGCCAGCCACGGACGCGGTCCTGACCGAGATCTCGCCGCTGGCCACGTAGCGGCGGCGCTTCTGCGGATGGGCGCGGTCGAACGCGGCGTCGTGGACGTCGTTCAGCAGATACGTTCCGGACGCGGTGATGCAGAAGAGCACGAATGCGATGAGCGTGTCGACCACCCGCGCCCCGTCGTCCCAGCGGTGCGCGAGCAGCAGCGGGACGAAGAGCAGCGCATTCTTGCTCCAGTGCAGCGGACGCAGGGCCCGGATGAATATCATGACGCGGTGTCACTATACGGATCTGACCAACGAAACGTCGCGGTCCCGCGTATACCCTCCGTGCACTGGCGTTACGGGATAGGCGCGGCGGCCGTCGTGTGGGTCGCGCTGATGGCGCGGCTGATGATCGCCGACGTCTGGGACGAGACGAACGGGATGGTCTACTTCAGCGACCCGTCGCGGTCGATGGGGGAGATGGCGCTGTTCGTCCTCACGCAGTCGATCAGCTTCTGGCGCCCACTGGCGACGCTGCTGGCCGCGGCGGTGCTGCACTACTTCCCCGACTACGACGTCTCATGGCGCATCCTGCGGGCCATCAACATGGCCTTCCTGCTCGGCGCGTTCGCGCTCCTCGCCGATGCGCTGGCGCGCTTCAACCGCGAGGTGACGCCGCGCGAGCGGTTCCTCTTCACCTGCGCCGCGCTCTTTTCCGGCGGCGCGGTGATCACGGCCGGCTGGTACGCGAACATCTTCGACGCCTCGGCGCTCTTCTGCATCGCCTGCGGCCTGGCGCTGCTGGCCCGCGGACGCTCACTCACCGCCGGCCTGGTCCTCGGCGTGGGCTTCTTCTGCAAGGAGGTCACGGCCCTCGCCCTGCCGTTCCTGGTCGTGCTCCTGGCGGCGCGGCGCATCACGTTCCGCGACGCGCTCCGCGCCGGCATCCCGGCCTTCGCCCTCGGTCTCGTCTACTTCGTGCTGCGCGGCCGCATCATCGCGCTGGGCGGTCCGTACGACACGCACCGCTTCGAGCTGGATCACCTTCTGCCGACGGTGATGAACCTCGGCCGCACGTTCTGGTTCGGCACGGTGAAGGCGGGGCCGTGGGTCTGGCTCGGCGCGGTCTTCACGATTGCCTCCGTGCTCATCCTGCGCCGGCCGCGCCTCATCGCCGCCATGACCGCATTCCTCGGCGCCGCGGTGTTCATCTACTGGGGCATGTTCGACGTCCTGCAGGTCGACCTCATCGACGCCTCGAATTTCGCCGGCCGCATGTACCTCGTCCCCGTCACCCTCTTCCTCTTCCTCCTGGCCCTCGAGCGCAGGACCGTGGCCATCTGCGTGCTCCTCCTCCCCATCCTCTACGGCGCCGGCCTGACCTACCGCGACCACACCCGCTTCCAGCGCCTCTACGTGCAGATCTACCGCGCCGCCCCCACCACCATCCACTACCCCGGCAAACCCCTCGACGACCGCGTGCGCGGCCTCCGCATCGGCGACATCCCCGACGCCCCGCTGACGATCAACACGAAACGCGCGCGGCTGGAGCCGCGGGCGGCGCGGTGAGTGTCTCCGTGCAACCTCTGAGCGCTCGGTAGGCAACCAAATGCCACTGGATGGCAGATGGTGAGCACTTTTCGGTGGCGGGCCGGCGCAGGCATGGACCAACGGCATCCACTTGCCAACCCACCGACGAGCATGTTAGTGTATATCTGACACTAAGGAGGCCTGATGCACTCATCGCGATCGCTGGCCCTGCTCACCGACCTCTATCAGCTCACGATGGCCTATGGCTACTGGCGGGCGGGGAAGGGGGAGGAGGAGGCGGTGTTTCATCTCTTTTTTCGCGAGACGCCGTTCGAGGGGGGATATGCGATCGCGGCGGGGCTGGAGCATGCGGTCGAGTATCTGCGCGGCCTGCGCTTCGACGAGCAGGACGCGGAGTATCTGCGGTCGCTGCGCGGGAACGACGGGACGCCGTTGTTTTCGGATGAATTCGTGGAGGCGCTGGGGCGGGTGGAGTTTGCGTGCGACGTCGATGCGGTACCGGAAGGCACTGTCGTCTTCGCGCACGAGCCGCTGCTGCGCGTGCGCGGACCGATTCTGCAGGCACAGATCGTCGAGACGGCGCTGCTGAACATCATCAACTTTCAGACGCTCATCGCCACGAAGGCGGCGCGGGTGGTGCTCGCGGCGAAAGGCGATCCGGTGCTCGACTTCGGCCTGCGCCGCGCGCAGGGCGTGGACGGCGCGCTGGCGGCGAGCCGCGCCGCGTACATCGGCGGCTGCTCGGGCACCTCGAACGTCCTCGCCGGGGCGAGGTTCGGCATGCCGGTGCGCGGTACGCACGCGCACAGTTGGGTAATGTCGTTCCCCTCGGAGCTGGAGGCGTTCATGACGTACGCCGAGGTGATGCCGAACAACACGCTGCTCCTGGTCGATACGTACGACACGCTCGAAGGAGTACGCCACGCGATCGAGACGGGCAGACGATTGCGCGAGCGCGGTCACGAGCTGGCGGGCATCCGACTCGATTCAGGCGATCTCGCGTATCTGTCGATCGAGGCGCGGCGCATGCTCGACGAAGCAGGCTTTCCGAACGCGCGCATCGCCGCGAGCAACGATCTCGACGAGCACATCATCACCAGCCTCAAGGAGCAGGGCGCGCGCATCGACCTCTGGGGCGTCGGCACGAAGCTCATCACCGCCTTCGATCAGCCCGCCCTCGGCGGCGTCTACAAGCTGACGGCGATGCGCGCCGGCGGCGGCGAGTGGCAGTACAAAGTCAAACTCTCGGAGCAGGCGATCAAGGTCTCGAATCCCGGCATCCTGCAGGTGCGCCGCTTCTTCACGAACGGCCAGGCGGCGGGCGACATGATCTTCAGCGAAGACGGCACGCAGCCGGCGACGACGATCGTCGATCCGCTCGATCCGACGCGGCGCAAGCGCTTCGACGAATCGACGCAGTCGGAGGACCTGCTCGTGCCGGTGTTCCGCCGCGGCGTGCTTGTCTGCGATCCGCCGCCGCTCGACGAGATCCGCAGGCGCCGCGAGCGCCAGCTCGAGCTCTTCCACCCCGGCATCAAGCGCCTCGTCAACCCGCACCGCTACCCCGTCGGACTCGAGCAGCAGCTCTTCGAGCTGAAGACGCGGCTGATTCTCGAAGCGCGCGGAGTGACGGCATGAGCGCGCTGGTCTATTCGATCAGCGCCTATGACTACTTCGCGCGGGAGCTCGCTTCGCATCTCGACGCGCAGCTCGGCCGCGTGGAACGGAAGCGTTTTCCGGACGGCGAGCACTATCTGCGCATCGAGGACGACGTGAACGATCGCGACGTGCTGCTCGTCGGCGGCACGATCGACGACGCCGCGACGCTGGAGCTGTACGACCTCGCCTGCGCCGCGGTCGAATACGGCGCGCGCATGCTGGCGCTGGTGGTGCCGTGGTTCGGCTACTCGACCATGGAGCGCGCGGTGCTGCACGGCGAGGCGGTGATCGCGAAGACGCGCGCGCGATTGATCTCGTCCATCCCGCGGCCGAAGCTCGGCAGCGAGGTGCTGATGCTCGATCTGCACAGCGAAGGCATCCCGCATTACTTCGAAGGAACGATCCGCCCGTTTCACGTCTACGCGAAACCGCTCATCGAAGAGCTCGCGCGCGCGTTCGCCGGCCACGACTTCGTCCTCGGCGCCACCGACGCGGGCCGCGCGAAGTGGGTGGAATCGCTCGCGAACGATCTGCACGTGCAGCCGGCGTTCGTCTACAAACGGCGGCTGAGCGGCGAGTCGACCGAGGTCACGGCCATCAGCCGGCAACTGGGCGGGGAGACGGTGGTGATCTACGACGACATGATCCGCACGGGCGGCTCGCTGATGAACGCGGCGCGCGCGTATCGCGATGCGGGCGCGGGAAAGATCTACGCGATCGCCACGCACGGCGTCTTTCCCGGCGACTCGCTGCAGCGCATCGCGGCGTCGAAGTTGTTCGCGGGAATCGCCTGCACCGACAGCCATCCGCATGCGCGCGCGCTCGCCGGTCCTGACCTCGTCGTGCGTCCGGCCGCGCCTCTCTTCGTTCCGCTGCTGAGCAGGAGGAGCGCATGAGACTGATCAAAGCGGCGGCGGCGTACGTCAATCAGACACCGCTCGACTGGGACGGCAATCAGCGCAATCTCATCGACGCATTGCGCGCCGCACGCGAGGCGCAGGCGGCGATCGTCTGTCTGCCGGAGATGTCGATTCCCGGCTACAACTGCGAGGACGCGTTTCTCTCCGGCGGCACATTGCGGCAGTCGTGGCGCGTGCTGCAGGAGCTGTTGCCGGAGACGCGTGGACTCGTGGTCACGGCCGGTCTGCCGGTGCTGCACGGCAACGCTCTCTTCAACTGCGCGGCGATGCTCGTCGACGGCCGCATCGCGGGGTTCGCGGCGAAGCAGCATCTGGCCGGCGACGGCATCCACTACGAGCCGCGCTGGTTCAAGCCGTGGCCCGCGAACGTGCGCAGCACGGTGGACGTCGACGGCGCGCGCTATCCGATCGGCGACCTGCACTTCGACGTCGGCGGCATTCGCATCGGCTTCGAGATCTGCGAGGACGCGTGGGTGGCGAGCCGTCCGGGATCGCGGCTCGCGCAGAAAGGGATCGACGTCATTCTCAATCCGAGCGCGAGTCACTTCGCGTTCGGCAAGATCGATGTGCGGCGGCGCTTCGTGCTCGAAGGCTCGCGAGCGTTCAGCGTGAGCTACGTCTACGCGAACCTGAGCGGCAACGAAGCGGGGCGTGCGATTTACGACGGCGGCGCGCTGATCGCGTCGGGCGGACGGATGCTGGCGGCGGGGCCGCGATTCTCGCTCGCTTCGTCGGACGTGGCGACGGCGGTGCTGGACGTCGACGCGACGCGCCGCACGCAGGCCGCGACCGGCAGCTTCGCGCCCGATCTGACCATCGATGCAGGCGAGCGCGTGGACGTGCCTTTCGCGTGGCCGGACGTTGCGCCGGAGCCGGTGCGTGGCGAGAGCGATGCGTGGGAGCGCGGGCCGCACGTCAAGGAAGAGGAATTCACGCGTGCGGTGACGCTGGCGCTGTTCGATTACCTGCGCAAGAGCCGTTCGCACGGGTTCGTGGTGTCGCTCAGCGGCGGTGCGGATTCCGCTGCCTGCACGCTGCTCGGCGCGATGGCGCTCGAGCGGGCGTGGGAGGAGCTCGGTCCCGATCGTGTGCGCGAGCGGCTCGCGTACGTGCCGGGCATCGAGGCGATCGAATCAGTCGATGCATTGAAGCGGCGCATGCTGCTCACCACGTATCAGGCGACGGAGAACAGCTCGGAGAGGACGCTCGACGCGGCGCGCGCGATCGCATCCGCGGCCGGCGCGGAGTTTCACCTGCTCGACGTCGGCGCGCTCGTCGATGGCTACGTCTCGATGATCGAGCGCGCCATCGGACGCGAGCTGACGTGGGAGCAGGACGACATCGCCCTGCAGAACATTCAGGCCCGCGTGCGTGCGCCGGGCATCTGGCTGCTCGCGAATCTGCGCAGCTCGCTGCTGCTGGCGACGAGCAACCGCTCCGAGGCGGCAGTCGGGTACGCGACGATGGACGGGGATACGTGTGGCGGGCTCAGTCCGATCGCGGGCATCGACAAGGCGTTCCTGCGCGCGTGGCTGCGATGGCTGGAGACGAACGGGCCCGAGGGGATGCATCCGGTGCCGGAGCTCGCGGCGGTGAACGGGCTCGCGCCGACGGCGGAGCTGCGTCCGCCGGACGAAGGGCAGACCGACGAAGACGACCTCATGCCGTACCCGCTGCTCGACAGCGTCGAGCGCGCGGCCATCCGCGACAAGCAGACGCCGCTCGAGGTCTATCGATTGATGCGCGTGGCGTGGCCGCAGTACACCGCTGCGCAGTTGCACGTCTGGATCGCCCGCTTCTTCCGGCTCTGGTCGCGCAACCAGTGGAAGCGCGAGCGCTACGCGCCGTCGTTCCATCTCGACGACGAGAACCTCGACCCGAAGACGTGGTGCCGCTTCCCGATCCTCTCCGGCGGCTTCGAGCGCGAGCTGCGCGAATTGCAGGAATTTGCGGCGCGTGATCTTGACATCGTGTCAATGCGACACTAAGTTGGTGTCGTCGATACACTATGCCTTACACGTACGAACATCCGAGACCTGCACTGACCGTCGACTGCGTCGTCTTCGGCTTTGACGAAGGGGCGCTGAAGGTCCTGCTGATCACACGGGACGTGCCGCCATTCCGCGGACGCTGGGCGCTGCCCGGCGGCTTCGTGCAGCTCGACGAGACGCTGGAAGAGGCGGCGCGCCGAGAGCTGCGCGAGGAGACCGGCATCGGGCGGCTGTTCCTCGAGCAGCTCTACACGTTCGGCGGCGTCGACCGCGATCCGCGCGAGCGCGTCGTCACCGTCGCGTACTACGCGCTGGTGAAGCTGAGCGATCACCGCATCGCCGCGGCCACCGATGCCGCGCGCGCGGCGTGGTTCGCGGTCGACGATCTGCCGCAGCTCGCGTTCGATCACGGTCAGATCGTGGAGACGGCGCTGGAGCGGCTCAAAGGAAAGGTGCGCTGGCAGCCGATCGGCTTCGAGCTGCTGCCGCCGAAATTCACGCTCTCGCAACTGCAGCACCTGTACGAAACGGTGCTGGAGCGCGAGCTCGACAAGCGCAACTTCCGCAAGAAGATCCTGAGCATGGACTTCATCACCGAGCTCGACGAGATCGAGCAGGACGTCGCTCATCGCGCGGCGCGGCTGTACAGCTTCAACCGCCGCAAATACGAGCAGCTCGCGCGCAGCGGCTTCAACTTCGAGATCTGACGAGGAGAGAGAACCATGAAACGCGCACTGATCCTGGTCGACATCCAGAACGACTTCCTCCCCGGCGGAGCGCTCGCGGTCGCGGACGGCGATGCGACGGTGCCGGTGGCGAATCGTCTGCAGCCGCAGTTCGAGCTGGTGGTCGCGACGCAGGACTGGCATCCGGCCAATCACGGCAGCTTCGCGTCGAATCATCCGGGCCGCAATCCGGGCGAGCTGTCGGAGCTGGGCGGCTTGCCGCAGGTGCTCTGGCCGGATCACTGCGTGCAGGGCTCGCTCGGCGCGGAGTTTCATCGCGAGCTCGATCTGAGCCGCGTCGCCCGCGTGTTCCGCAAAGGCACCGATCCGGAGATCGACAGCTACAGCGGCTTCTTCGACAACGGCCACCGCAAAGCCACGGGCCTCGGCGATTACCTGCGCGAGCAGGAGGTGACGGACGTCTACGTGATGGGCCTCGCCACCGATTACTGCGTGAAGTGGACGGCGCTCGATGCGATGCAGCTCGGGTTCCGCACGCATCTGGTCGAGGACGGCGCGCGCGGCGTGGAGCTGAAACCGGGCGACGTGGCCGCGGCGGTCGAGGAGATGCGCAGCGCCGGCGTCGACATCACCAGCAGCGAGGCCATCCAGTGAGCGCCGGGTCCCCCTCTGAACGCAAAGGAGAGCAATCATGATCGGCTTCACCACCATTCGTACCGGCGAGCGTGTCGCGGTCTGGAATCGCAGCGGCGAAGTGCGTTACGTCGACGGCCCGCGCCGTCTGCTGTTGTGGCGCGAGAGCGTGAAACCGCTCGAGCTGCACTCCGCGCGTCCCGATCAGTACCTCGTCGTCCGCTACGTCGACGGCCGCGTTCAGCACGCGGCCGGACCGGCCGCGGTCTGGCTCGATCCGGTGGTGCACGAATCGATCGAGACGCGTCAGGCCATGAGCGTTTCGGCGCACGAGGCGGTGGTGGTCTATCGCAACGACGCGGGCAGCGTGGACCGGCGCGTCGTGGAAGGGCCGGCGGTGTTCGTGCCGCAGCCGAACGAGTGGCTGCACACGTTCCGCTGGCACGGCGCCGATCCGAAGAGCCCGCGACGCAAGATCGCCAACGCGCTCGAGTTCACGCGCGTGCGCATCATTCCCGATCAGCTCTACTTCGACGTCGAGGAAGTGCGCACCGCGGACGACGCGCTGCTGTGCGTGAAGCTGATGGTGTTCTTCGAGCTGACCAGCCTCGAGACCATGCTCGCGGAGACGCACGATCCGATCGCGGACTTCGTCAACGCGCTGACCGCGGATGTGATCGACTTCGCCGGCGCACGCGAGTTCGAGCAGTTCAAGGAC
This sequence comes from Thermoanaerobaculia bacterium, assembly GCA_035627015.1. Taxonomy (GTDB): domain Bacteria; phylum Acidobacteriota; class Thermoanaerobaculia; order Gp7-AA8; family Gp7-AA8; genus QHVT01. The sequence continues at coordinate 13,343 of DASPMO010000069.1, forward strand.
GACACGGAGCGGCTCAATCAGCTGGCGACGTACCCGCAGCTCGCCGCGCGCGCGGAGCGCATCGGCTACACGATCAACAAAGTGGTCTATCGCGGCTATCACGCGAGCGACAAGCTGCAGGCGATGCACGACAACGCCATCGAGGCGCGCACGCGGCTGCGGCTGGAAGCGGAGACGGAGCAGCAGGCGCAGGAGCTCGCGGACCTGAAGCTCGAGCGCGAGACGCGCCGCGCGTCGATGCGCCAGAAGATGCAGGAAGACGAGCTGCATCATCAGAATCAGCTCAAGCGCCTCGCGCACGATGAGCTGATGCGCCAGAAATCAGCGGAAGCGGAGCTGGAGCGCCGGCACCAAGAGGAGATGAACGGCGCCGATCTCTCGCGCCTCGACGCGATGCGCAGCCTCGGCGTCGATCTGACTCCGTACCTCATCGCGCAGTACCGCCATCCGGACCGCGTGATTCGCATCGACGGAGACTCGGCGGGACGGGTACAGTTGCACGAGACGAATTGAATGAGAGGCGATCATGAACCCGCTCCGTGAAGCGCTGAACGAGCGCAAGTGGAAGACGCGCGATCTCGACCAGGTGACGATCGTGGTGACGCATCGCGGCGCGCCGGACGACCTGGCTTACCTCAGCGGTGCGGAGATCGAGCAGATCCTCGAGGACGGCATCCAGCTCGCCGGAGAAGACGGCGCGTTCATCCCGTACAACCGCATGCGCGAGATCCGCGGCTGACGGTCAGCCGTACGCCGCCTCGATTCACCACTCGTTCGCCGGATCCGCTTCGCGCGAGCGGCTCGTCGTCCACGATCACCGCGGTAATCGGCACAGACGCTGATTGTGGTGCATGGTGAAGGATCGTTCACGACGTCTCATGCACCGTCGAAATGTCAGTCGAGTCGACCGTCCAGCTGATCACAATGTGATCACAAAGCCGTACTCCGAGCGAGATGCCGCAGTCACAATTCTCCGAGCGTGAGGAGCCGACGAGCGAGAGCGAATGCGTCACGAACGCGGCCCTGCTCACAGCCGACTCGACACTCAGGAGACACAATCATGACTCGACGCTACGCCGCTATCGGGCTGCTCTTGCTGCTCACACTCGCCTCCACGCCGCTCGCCGCGCAGACGACCGCGGGAGATCTCAGCTGGCAACCCGGTGAAGCAGTTCCCTCCGGGCCGCTCACGTACATCGACTTCACCCGGCCGGTGACCATGGACGGAACGGTCACGGAGGTCACGTTTCGCTGGGTCAGCGATGCGCCATGCGGGGAGCAAATCAAGTTCCGCTTCTTCCGCCCCGGCGCTGGCGGGCCGCTGGGCGCGCTCGAACTGGTCGGCACGGCCGGGCCGTTTACCTCGGCCAACCCTGCAGGGCCCGGCGTATTCCCGGACAACAATGTGATCAGGCTGTCGTTTCCCGCCATCGCGGTCAAGCGCGGAGACGTTCTGGCGGTGACACAGATGAAGCCTGGTTGTGGTGGTGTCGGCGTCGTGCCCGGCCGCCCCGACGACATCCTCTACGAGACCAGCGCTGACTTCAACGGCGGCGCGCTGAGCGCCAGCAACACCGTCGCCCGTGTTGGCTTCCGGTTGAACGCCGCCGCACATACAAGTGCGTTCCGCCACGTCGGCGTCATCCCCGCCGCTGGCTCAGCCGCGGGCGCCTTCGGCTCCTTCTTCCGGACGGAGGTGACGATCACCAACCCCAGCCCGTTCGGGATGGGCGTGCGGCTCGTCTATCACCCCGCCGGCCGGAGCGCCGAGCCGGGCGATCCGGGGAGGAACGTGCTCCTTGTGGGGAACGAAAGCCGGACCTTCACCGATTTGGTGGCCACCATGGGACAGACCGGCCTCGGCTCGTTCGACGTGCTGACCACCGGCTTCACGCCCGTGATCACCACGCGCATCTACAATGACGCCGGCAGCGCCGGGACGTCCGGGTTCACGGAAGAGGTGGTCACACCCTACGAGGCGATCAGGAGCGGTGCCTACGCCGACTTTACGATCCCGTTCGATCTGACGAACTATCGCGTCAACGTGGGCATCCGCACCCTCGGCGAGTCCACGACGTTCAAGGTGACGGTCCACGACGCCACCGGCGCGCTGGTGGGCAACACAACCGAGCGGACGGTCCCCGCCAATTACTTCGAGCAGATCCCGCTGAGCACGTTCCTCGCCGGCGTCACGCCGCCGGCCGGCGGTCTTGCTCGCATCCACGTCACGAGCGGCGGACCGGCAGTCTTCTATACGGCCACGACCGACAACCGCACCAACGACGGCAGTCTGAAGATGCTCACCATGCGCTGATGACGGCAGGCGCACGTTAGATAGGGAAGACCATCCAATGACTCGAGCACTCCTGGTCCTGCTTCTGATGCTTGCGCAGTTTTCTGTCGTCGCGGCGCCGCGCAGGCGAGCCGTGCAGCATCCGCAGGGGCCCGCACCGGCGCAGACCGGCAACCTCGGCGATCCGGTTCGCGGTCTGACCGCGGCGCAGCTCGCGGCCTGGCTGGCCGCCCGCGGCGAGTTCAACGAAGACAAAGACGTCGCCGGCGGCCTGGGGCCGATCTTCAACGACGTCTCTTGTCTCCGCTGCCACAGCGTTCCGGTCGCGGGCGGTTCGAATCCGCGTGGCGTGACGCTGTTCGGCAGGACGATGAACGGCGTGTTCGATCCGATGACGGCGTTCGGCGGGCCGGTGCTGCAGGAGCACGCGCTCGGTCCTGAGCAGGGGATGCCTCCGTTCCAACGCGAGCTCGTCCCCCCGCAGGCGACGATCGTCACGCAGCGCCGCACCACACCGCTCTTCGGCCTCGGTTTCGTCGACGCGACGCCCGACGCGACGTTCATCGCTCTCGCCGCGGAGCAGGCGGCGCGCAATCCCGCCACGGCAGGCCGCGTCGCGTTCGTGACGAACTTCGTCGCGGGCACGCCCACCGTCGGCAAGTTCGGCTGGAAAGCGCAGGTGCCGTCGCTGTTCCAGTTCGCGGGCGACGCGTTCCGGAACGAGATGGGGATGACCAGTGCCGAGTTCCCGAACGAGAACTGTGCGAACGGCAACTGCAACGACCTCGCGCGCAATCCGGCGCCGGGCCTGAACGACACCGGCGACGGTGTGCGCCAACTGACCGACTTCATGCTGATGCTCGGCGCTCCGTCGCGCGGCCTGATCACTGCCGACGCCACGGCCGGCGAGCAGGTCTTCCAGCAGCTCGGCTGCAATCAGTGCCACGTCCCGAATCTGACCACCGGCTCGCATCCGATCGCCGCGCTGTCGAACAAGATCTACTCGCCGTATTCCGACTTCCTGCTGCACGACATGGGCGCGCTCGGCGACGGCATCGTGCAGGGGGCAGCGAGCGGTCGCGAGCTCCGCACGGCGCCGCTGTGGGGGCTGCGCGCGCAGGGCAGGTTCCTGCACGACGGCCGTGCGAACAACATCAATGATGCGATCGCGGCGCACGACGGGCAGGCGCGCACGTCGCGCGAGGCCTATCAGCAGCTCGACGCGCAGGCGCGGGCGAGGCTGCTGGCCTTCCTCAACTCGCTGTAGCGCATGCGTCGGCGTTCATCGCCTCCGGTTCGCTTTGCTCCACCGCATCCGATCTAAGTTCGATCACAGCGCGTGCGGTCAGTCCCCTCTCCCCACCGCAGTGGGGAGAGGGTCAGGGTGAGGGGTTGTGGCGCTCGGGAAAGAGGAGCCCCTCACCCTAGCCCTCTCCCCACTGCGGTGGGGAGAGGGGACTGGCAGCGCGCCGCCGCACG
>DASPMO010000070.1:0-44829 GCA_035627015.1 Thermoanaerobaculia bacterium
GATCGCGCAATCGTGAGATGACGAGCGCGCATCGCGATCGGGATCGCGTCTCGTCAAATCGGGATGGCTGGAGGTGCCTCCCGCCCCCGCGGCAGCTGGCGCTGCCGCATGGAGAGCGGCAGCTGGCGCTGCCGCACTCCATACCTCTTTCGAGGTGGTTTGGGGTGCCTCCTCGGGGTCATGACAGCGGGGGCGTTGCACGGGACTATCGCACCAATGGAGGAAAGTCCCATGCGTCGGTTGCCTGTCCTGCTGTTTGTCCTCTTCGGTTTCCTCCCTGGCGTCGCGGGAGCGGCGTCGGCGCCCGCGGTGGCGGTCGTGGCCGTGACCGCCAGCCAGCCGCCCGGTGCCAGCGGCACGGCCACGTTCTCCGTGTCGAACGGCAACGCGGACAGCCGCAGCTACACGCTCGTGGCCACCTCCTCCGACACGGGCGTCATGCTCGATCCGGCCGACCCGGGACCGATCACCGTGGCGGCGGGAGGGAAGGTCAACGTCCCGGTGACCGTGCGCGTGAGCGCGACCGCGCCGATCGGCTCGACCGCGACCGTCACCCTCCGCGCCACCGACAGCGGCGATCCCGCCGCGACCGGTTCGGGATCGTTCACGCACACGACCGTCGAGCCGCGGCCGCAACTGACCCTCACCAGTGTCACGCCGTCGCTGCCCGCCGGCAGCAGCGGCTGGGCGCGTTTCGACCTGAAGAATCCCAGCACGAACGCGCACGGCTACCGCCTGGTCGCCACCTCGACCGACACGGCCGTCGTGCCCGATCCCGCCGACCCGGCCCAGGTCCAGGTGGCGGCGGGGGGGACGGTGAGTGTGCTGGTGAGCTACTCCGTCGCGGCGTCCGCCGCGGTCGGGTCGAAGACGACGGTTCGCCTCGAGGCCATCGACGTCGATGCCTCGTCGCGGACCAGCGGCGCCTGGTTCACGCACACCACCGCCGCGGCGTCGCTCGTCGCGCCGAGCGTGCAGGTCGTCTCCGCGCCGGCCTCGCGTCCTGCGGGCGCGACCGCCACCGCCACGTTCAGCGTCGGGAACGGCAACGGCAGCAGCCGCACCTACACCCTGGCCGCCACCTCCTCCAACACGGGCGTGGTGCCCGACCCGGCCGACCCGGCGCAGATCACCGTCGCCGCCGGGCAGTCGCAGCAGGTCGTGGTCACCTACCAGGTAGCGTCGTCCGCGGCCGGAGGCTCGACCGCGAACGTGACCCTGAAGGCCACGGACAGCTCCGACTCGACCCGCCTCGGCTCCGCCAGCTTCACGCACACCACCGAGGCCGCGCAGGCCACGCTCCAGAACCCCGAGGTCCGGGTCGTGACGTCGACCGCATCGCTGCCGGCGGGGAGCACGGCCACGGCGACGTACTCGGTGAGGAACCAGAACAGCAGCCAGCGCACGTATAACCTCGAGGCCCTCTCGCTGAACAGCGCCGTCGTGGCCGATCCGGCCGATCCGGCGGCGGTCACGCTCGCGGGCGGGGAGACGAAGCACGTCACTGTGACCTACAGCGTGCTGGCCACCGCCGCCGCGAGCTCCACGGCCATCGTGCGGCTGCGCGCGGTCGACTCGCTCGACGCCGCCAAGGCCCATCACAACGGCTTCACCCACACCACCGCCGCCGCGGCGGCCCCGAGCGTGGCGGTCGTTTCCTCGACCGCCACGCTCACCCCCGGTGCGTCCGGCTCGGCCGTGTTCTCGGTGACGAACAACAACGCCGCGGGCACGCAGAGCTTCGTCTTCGCCGCGACGTCGACCAGCACGGCCGTCGTGCCCGACCCTGCCGACCCGGTGACGATCGCCATCGTTGCCGGACGCGCGGCGCAGGTGACGGTCACGTATCAGGTGAGCGCGTCCGCCGCGGCCGGCTCCACGTCCACGATCCGGCTGAAGGCGAGCGATGCCGCCGCCCCGGCGAAGAATCACACCGCCGGCTTCACGCACACCACCGGCGCGCTGCTCGCCCCTCCGGCCGTGTCGTTCCCGGACGGCTGGCGCCACGGGCTGCGCGGCGTGACCTACTCCGTGCGCATGGACGTGACGAACCAGAGCAACCAGACGCGCACGCTCTGCTTCGCCGGCTCGCGCGAGCCGGGCTACGGCGGCGACGCGAACAACGTCACCACCGGCAACCCCGCCGTCCCCCCGTGCCAGAGCTTCACGGCCGGCGAGACGAAGACGCTCCCGGTGTCGTACACGATGGCCAACAGCGACTGGGACGGCGACGGCATCATGGCCGTGGTCACGGCCAGCGATCAGGCGCAGCCGTCCGTCTCGACGCAGGCGAAGTTCAAGGTCAGCGTCCAGATGGCCGCCGAGGCGCCGGCGCCGGCGGCGCTGCAGGCCGGCAAGCCGTACACCTACACGTGGCGCTTCTACAACCGGGACCGGTTCGGCACCGCGCACACGTACAACGTCACGCACGCCATCAGCGGCGCGGCGGTCTTCCAGAACGTCAGCCTGCCGGCGAGGATCACCATCCCGGCCGGACAGTGGGGGACGGTCAGCGTCGCCTTCACCGTGCCGGCGTCGCTGGCCGGCCAGAGCGGCGCGCTGGCGGTCACGCTGCAGGACGTCGACCCGAACTGGCCCGAGCGCCTCGGCACGGCCATCTCCTCGGTGACCGCGGTCGACGTGCTCGCGCCTTCCGTCTCGCTGCCGGACGGCTGGACACACGGGCTGCGCAAGCAGTCCTACGTCGCCCGCCTGGTGGTGAAGAACAACACCGCCGCGCCGCGCACGCTCTGCTTCTCCAGCCGGCGTGCGCCGGGATCGGGCGGCACTCCCAACACCGTCACCACCGGCGACCCGACGGTGCCGCCGTGCCAGAGCTTCGAGGCCGCCGAGACGAAGACGCTGCAGATCGGCTACACGATGGCCGACAGCGACTGGGACGGCGACGGCGTGCAGGCCTACGTCACCTCCTACGACCGCGACGACCCGTCGCGCGCCGCGGAGGCGTGGACGAAGATCAGCGTGCTGATGAACACCCAGGCGCCGGCGCATGCCGCGCTGCAGGCGGGGCGGAGCTACACCTACACGTACCGCTTCTTCAACCAGGACCGCTTCGGCACGCAGCACACCTACACCGTCACGCACGACGCCGCGGCGCTATTCCAGAGCGTCTCCCATCCGGCCAGCGTCACCATTCCTGCGGGCGCGTGGGGGACCGTCGACGTGTCGTTCACGCTGCCCGCGGGCTCCGCGGGGCAGACGGGCGCGCTCGAGGTGCAGCTGAAAGACGTCGATCCGAGCTGGCCGGACCGCATCGGCCGCGCGCTGGCGACGGTCGCCTCGATCGACGTGCTGCCGCCGTCGCTCGAGCTGCCCGACGGCTGGCGCCACGGCCTGCGCGGCCAGTCGTACTCGGTGCGTCTGGTCGTCACGAACAACACCGACGCGCCGCGGACGCTCTGCTTCTCCAGCCGCCGCGCGCCCGGCTCCGGCGGCACGCCCGACACCGTCACCACCGGCAACCCGAGCGTGCCGCCCTGCCAGGCGTTCGGCGCCAACGAGACCCGCACGCTGCAGGTCGGCTACACGATGGCCGCCAGCGACTGGGACGGCGACGGCATCCAGGCCTACATCACGGCCTGGGACCAGCAGGACAGCGCGAAGATCGCCGAAACGTGGTTCAAGATCAGCGTGCTGATGGCCGCGGAGGCGCCGGCGCCGGCTACGCTGCAGGCGGGGCAGACCTACACATACCCGTACCGCTTCTACAACCAGGATCGCTTCGGCGCGCAGCACACGTACTCCGTGACGACGAGCGTGAGCGGCGACGCGATCTTCCAGAACGTCAGCGCGCCGTCGACGGTCACGATCGCCGCCGGTGCGTGGGGCGTCGTCGACGTTTCCTTCACCGTGCCCGCCGGATCGGCCGGCCGGGCCGGCGCGCTCGCGGTGTCGCTGAAGGACACGGACCCGAGCTGGCCCGACCGCATCGGCACGGCCTCCGCCTCCGTCACCTCGGGCACGGTCTCGGTCGCCAACCCGGCCGTCACCGCGCCGGCGAACGACACCGCCCCTCCCGGCAGCCAGCGCAGCGCCGTCTTCACGGTGAAGAACAACAGCAGCGCCGGCCGCACCTTCTCCTTCGCCGCGAGCTCGTCGAACACGGGCGTCGTGCCCGATCCGCTCGATCCGCCGTCGCGCACCATCGCCGCCGGCGCGACCGAGAGCGTCAGCGTGCAGTACACCGTCTTCGGCAGCGCGGGCGCGGGGGCGAGCGCGTCCATCGCGCTCTCGGCCACCGACGCGGCGGACACGACCCGCTCCGGCAGCGCTGCCTTCGTCGTGACGGTCGCCAACGCGCAGGTGCCGTCCGACAAATTCACCGGCTACTCCATCTTCCCGAGCAACTTCGACCATCCCACCGGCATCCCCATCCAGCTCGGCGGCGGTCACCTCGACCCGCGCCAGTACCGGCAGTGGATCGGCTGGCAGGGGTGCGCGCCGAATTACCACCCGAACGGCGATCCCGACATCGCCTACACGCCGAACGTGCCGCAGTTCGCCGCGGCCAACCCCGGGAAGCTCTACATCTTCCTCGACGAGCCGGCGCACGGCACGGTGTGGAACCACAGGACGAGCACTCCCACCGGCTGCAAGCAGGTGACGCCCGAGCAGTACGCGCGCGCCTATCACGCGTTCGTGCAGAGCGTGCGCGCCGCCGACCCGACCGCGCGCTTCTCGCCCGCGGGCTTCGAGCAGTTCCGGGCCACGGAGGAGTCCTACCGCACCGCCTTCATCGAGTACGCCGCGGAGTTCGCGCAGAAATACCAGGAGAACTACGGCACGCCGCCGCCGGTCGATGAATGGCGCTTCCACGTCTACTGGGAGTGGTGGCCCGATCCGTCCGACATCGCGCTATGGCGCGAGAAGGCGAATCTCGCCATCGGCTTCGCCAATCACCGCGGCAAGCCGGTGGTCCTCGGCATCGGCTATCCGTGGCAGGGCTACGACGCGCGCATGCTCGACGGCATGAGCAACATGTTCGCGTACCTGAAGGACCACTCGGGGGTGGCCTCGGTGTTCTGGTTCAGCTACGACGAGTTCCACGACGGCGAGAACCGGCTCACCACGCACACCGAGGGGGGAGGGGCGACGCGCACCCTGACCACGCTGGGCGAGCGGTACCTGTCGCTCATCCGCGGCCTCGGCAATCCGTCCACCGGCTCGCCCGTCTCCGTGACGCCCGACTCGATGAACGCGTACGTCCCCGCGGGGGCGCCGGGCTCGCAGAAGTTCCTCGTGCAGAACCTTGGCGCGGGCACGGCCACATACACCCTCACGCGCTCGTGCAGCGAGGCGGTCACGAACTGCGGCGCGCCCAATCCGGCGCAGGTCACGCTGTCGCCGGGACAGGCGCCGGTCGAGGTGTCGGTCTCGTACAGCATGGCCGCGAGCGGCTCGGGAACGCTGACCCTGAACGCGGTCCAGTCGGGCGTGCCGGGCGTGAACGACTCGGGCTCGTACCGATTGACGGCGACGAGCGCCACCCAGGGGACGTTCGACCTGTCGGTGCACAACGGCGAGAACGTGAGCCTGGCGCAGTTCGCGGCGACGCTGAGCTACACCACGCCGGCGTACATCAGCATGGACCAGCCGCGCGCGGCCACGCTGTACTACGCCAGCTCCCAGGCCGCCCCGACCGGCTTCGTGCAGGTCGAGGTCGACGACGCCACGCCGCCGCAGCAGTATTCGATTCTCGTGGAGCGCAACGGCGCGGCCCTCAGCGCGGAGAACTTCTACGAGGGGGGCACGGGAGGGAAGTCGATTCTCGCGGCGCAGTTCGACGCCTCGGCCCTCGGCGGGACGGGTGCCTACACGGTGGACGTCGTCGTCCGCCGCTGGAACGGCGGCCAGGCCACCTCGTCGCGGCAGTCGGCGCGGGTCCTCGTCGTCGATGAGCGCAACAGCCCGTACGGTGCGGGGTGGTCGATCGGCGGCCTGCAGCGCCTGCACGTCCAGCCGGACGGCGTGCTGGTGACGTCGGGCGACGGCACGGCCGTGTTCTACGCGAAGCCGCAGTCGTGCGCCGGATCGTGCGTCTTCACGCGGCCGGCCGCCGAATGGACGGACCTCGAATGGAACGGCACGCAGTACGTCCGCCGCTACCGCGACGGCGGCACGGCCGTGTTCCACGGCAGCGGACTGCTGGCCTACCGCGCCGACCGCTGGGGCAACCGCACCGACTACGGCTACGACACGGCCGGCCGGCTGCTGTACATCGAGGATCCGGTGAAGTCGCCGTACGTGTCGTCGCGCATCACCTTCGATTACACCGGCGGGCGCCTGAGCGCGATCCGCGACCCGGGCTCGCGCACGACGGCGGTGACCATCGACGCGGCCGGCAACCTCGTGCAGATCACCGATCCGGAGAGCATCACCGCGCTGCGGCCCGACTACACCGGCCATCGCCTGAAGGGGTGGACCGACCGACTGGGCAGCCGCTGGGACGTCACCTACGACCGCGCCGGCATGCTGGCCTCGACCATCGCCCCTTCCGCCGAAGTCATCGTGGCGGGCCAGCCGGTGGTCCACCGTCCCGAGTCGAAGAACGAGTCGGTCGCTGCGGCGACGCTGCCGCTCGCGAACGGCGGCACCGCGGCCAGTCCGTCGCCCCGCGTGACGTCACCGGCCCGGATCTCCGTGACGGACCCGCTGGGCAATACCACGCGGGTGACGGTCAACCGTTTCGGGCACACGATCGCCACGGTGAATGCCCTCGGGCAGTCCACCACCATCGACCGCGACGCCAGCTCGCTGGTGACGCGGATCGTTGAGCCGTCGGGTCACGTCACCCATCACACCTGGTACGACGGCACGCCGCTCCTGAAGTCGACGCGCAACGAGACCACGAACAGCATCGTCCACTACGAGTACACCGACTACGACCAGCCGCTGAAGGTCTACGGCACCGTGCCCGAGGTCACGTACAAGTACGATCCTTCCGCGCGGCCGACCGCGATCGAGACCCGCCGCGCCGACGGCTCGCTGGCGACGCGGCAGATGACGCTCGGACCGGACGGACGGATCATCCTCGAGCGCGATCCGGGCGGCCACGCGACGAGTTACCAGTACACCGATCCGGAGTCGCTCGAGGGCAATCCGCGCCGCAACCTCTATTCAGCCGGCAGCGGCGGGGAGGATGGCAACCTGCGCGTCACCGCGTACTTCCACGACGCCTACGGCCGCGTGACCGACGTGACGATACCCTCGGACGGGACGACGCCCCCCCGGACGTCCAGCGTCCAGTACGACGGCCTGAATCGCGTCATCACCGCCTGGGATGCGCAGAGAAACGCCACCCGGACCTCTTACGAGGAAGGCTCGGGCAGGATGACCGTCAAGGTCACGGATGCGAAGTCCAACGTGCACACGCGCGTCAGTAATGCGCTGGGGTGGCAGGAGAGCGAGACCGACCCGCGGGGGAGGACCCGCCGCTACGGATACGACAAGGCCGGCAATCTCGCCGAGAGCATCAACCGCCGCGGCCAGCGCGTCTCCATGACATACGACGCGCTCAACCGGCTGAAGTCGCAGACCGACCTGGCCACGGGCGCGGTCACGACCTGGGACTACGACAACACCGCCGGCTCGTGGACGAAGGTCTCGAACGCCGAGAGCACGAATCTCTTCTCGTTCGACCCGGCCGGACGTCTGCTGAGCGAGCAGGTGACGGTCGGCGGGGCGACGTACAGCATCGCTTCCGTCTACCAGCACGCCACGTTCCCGCTGCGGACGGCGCTGAACGTCACGCTGCCGGGCGGTGCCACGCGCTCGACCGCGTACGAGCTCGGCTACAACGGCGTGGTCAATGCCATCACCGACTTCGGCGGCGCCGTCACGACCATCGCACGGAACGCCGACGGAGGGGTGGAGGCGATCCGCTATCCGCCGAACGTCTCCGCGCTCAGCGAGACGACCTCGCATCACGCCGACTCGGAGATCAACTACTACAACATGAACGGCCCCCTCAGTCCCGACCTCGGCGCCGGCTTCACCCTCGACGTCATCGGCCGCATCCGCGCGAAGTGGAACCCGGCCCGGACGATGGCGTTCACGTACAACTACGATCCGTCCGACCGGCTGGCCGAGGTCTGGCGCGAGACGCGGCCCGCCCCGTCGAACGACTGTGTGGACCAGGAGGTCGGCGTCTGCCTCTTCACCGGGCCCGGGGCCTTCTCGCACGACCGCATCGGCGCGTTCGCGTACGACGCCGTCGGCAATCGTACCGATCGCAACGCCACGATCGACACCGGCAACCGCCTGGCGTCGTTCGACGGCGTGACGATGACCTACGACGACGACGGGAACCTGCTGGCCCGCAGCAGCGGCGAGACGTACGTCTGGAGCGCGGCGGGACGGCTGCTCTCGGCGACGGTGGGCGGCGCGACGACCACGTTCGGCTACGACGGCCTGGGGCGCCGCGTGCGCAAGACCACGCCCGCGGGCACGATCCGCTATCTCCACGACGGTGACCACGTGCTGATGGAGCTGGATGCGGCCGGGGCCCCGGTCCGCGAGTACACGTTCCTGCCCGGGATCGACGAGCCGCTGAGCGTGCGGTACGGCGGCCAGAATTACTACTACCTCACCGAATCGCCCGGCCACGTCGTGGCGCTGATCGACGGCGCCGGCCAGGTGGTCGAGACGTACCACTACGGCCCCTGGGGGGAGACGGCCCTCGGCCAGAGCCCGCCGTACAACACGCTGGCGTTCGCGGGACGGCAGTACGACGCGGAGACGCGGCTTTACTACAACCGCGCGCGCTACTACGACCCGCGCCTGGGACGCTTCCTCAGCGAGGACCCGAGCGGCCTCGCGGGCGGCATCAACCTGTACGCGTACGCCGGCAACGATCCGGTCAACTCCACCGATCCATACGGACTGGAGGAGTGCAACGGGAAGTCGCGCTCGGTCATCAAGCAACTGCCGGACGGCAATTTCGAGATCACGGTGATCTGTGCGCAGGGAGGGGGCGGCGGTGGCGGCGGCGGGGCCCCGCTCCCGCTCTGGCCGGCTCCGCAGCCGCCGCAGCTGCCGCCGCCCCCGTCGATTCCCATCATGACCGGTGGTGGCGCGGTCTGCACCGACAAGCCGACCATCAAGGCGTACACGGGCCCGACGCGCGAGCAGTGGGAGCGGTGCCGCTTCTTCCAGAAGTGGGATGCCGGCTGGAAGCTCTTCGGCATCTTCGCGGACGGCTTCGGCAATCGCGCCACGCTGCGCTCGCCGGTCCAGCTGTCGCCGTTGGGCGGCAGGTCGCGGCACGCGGTGCCCGACATGCTGTCGCCGCGCACCGGCTGGGTGCCGACGACCGCGGTCGACCACAGCAGCTGGGGAGTGCTGTCGACGCTGGGCGCCGGCAGCCAGGACATGGGCCGCATCCCGTCGAATTACGGCTCCGTGACCGAGACCATGGAAACGGTGGCCTGCCTCCCGTTCATGGTCTACGAGAACGGCGAGATGAAGATGCCCCGCTGATCTGGAGTGCGGCAGCGCCAGCTGCCGCTTTCTACGGGCGGAGGCGCCAGCCTCCGCCCGCCGGTGGACGGCCGGCGCTCCATAGTTCCCCCCACAAACCTTTTTCGGGCGTGTCTCTTCTCCCAACCACGGTGAGAGAAGGGTCTACGCCTCTCAAGGGTCTGGAGGGGGCATGCTCGGTCGCAGAATCGGGAGCTGGACGCTCGTCAGGGAATTGGGACACGGCGGCATGGGTGCCGTCTTCGAGGCCCGCCATGTCTCGCTGAGCACGCAGGCCGCGGTGAAGGTCCTCTCCGCGGGGCTGGAGTCGCGCGAGGCGTTCCGGCAGCGCTTCCGGCGCGAGGCCGAGATGCAGGCGCAACTGCGCCACCCCAACGTCGCCCGCGTGCTCGACTACGTCGAGGACGGCGGCCAGTGGTTCCTGGTCATCGAGTACCTCGATCGCGGCAGCCTGGCGGACTACCTCGCCCGCGGCGAGAAGGTGTCGCGCGAGCAGGCCATCGCCTGGATGCGCGACGCGCTGGCCGGCCTCGGACATGCGCACGAGAAGGGGATCGTCCACCGCGACGTCAAGCCGGCCAACCTGATGTTCGGCGCGCGCGGCGAGGTCGTGGTCATGGACTTCGGCATCGCCCGTACCGACACCGCCCCCGGCCTGACGGCCACGGGGATCACCATCGGCACGCCGCAGTACATGAGCCCCGAGCAGATCATGACGCCCAACCAGCTCGACGGGCGGGCGGACATCTACTCCCTCGGCATCGTGCTCTACGAACTGCTCGCCGGACGGCGGCCGTTCGAGGCGCGCTCCGAGTTCTCGGTGCTGCAGGCGCACGTGTCGGAGCCGCCGCCGCCACTGCACTCCATCGATCCGACCATTCCGCGCGAGCTCGAGGCCGTGGTCATGCGCGCGCTGGCGAAGTCGCCGGAGGAGCGCTTTCCCGACTGCGCGGCCATGATCCGCGCGCTCGACCTGGTGGTGGGCGCCGGCACCGCGGAGTCCGTGGCGGCGGCGGCGGGGGGGACAGTGCAGCAGTCAGTGCTCTACCCGCGCGCGAACGTGCAGAACCTGGCCGGGCCGTCGCCGGGCGAGGTGCGCGACCGGAAGCGCCGCGCATTCCAGATGCGGCTGGTGGCGGGGGTGGTCACGTTTCTGGTGGTGGCCACGCTGCTGGCGGCGCAGTTCGCGGGGAAGACAGAGGTCATCAGCATTCCTCCCCCTGGCACGGAAACAACGCAAACGACGGACACCACGCCGACGACCGCCACGAACAACACCGCGGGATCCACCTTTGAGGACGAGAAGCCGTCGCGGCCGGTCAAACCCGTCAAGGAGAACCTCGGCGCGACCATGCTCGTGCCGAACGTCACGCAAACCACCCCTGACCCGCTCACGGAGAGGCGGGCTGAAGCCCGCCCTACGTTGCCTCCCGTTCCGCAGATTGCCGTCATCGGAACCGGCGACGATCCGATGCTGGCCGCCTCGCTCGAGCAGGAGATGGAGCGCCGCCTCGACGCCTATCGCGTCAGCGACGAGCGCGGCGATCCCGACGTCGACGAGCTCCTCGGCCGCGGCAACGCCAACGCCAAGACCTTCGGTGCGCAGCTGCTGAAGAGCGGCTTCCACGTCCTCATCCTCCTGCGCGTCGAGAAAGGGGACCAGCGCACGTTCCACTTCCGGGGACAGGAAGGCTCCATCAAAGGTGCGCGGATCCGTCTCAGTGCGTACCTCCTCCCCGCTAACCGCTCCCTCGGACCCGGCTGGACGGAGCTGGTCGAGTACACCGAGCTCTCCGCGTCGGCGAAGGCGCGCCAGGCCTTCATCGGCGCCACCGCCGACCTCCGCCAGGCCATCGACGACGAGTGGGCGCAACTGCGCGGGGGCCAGCCATGAGCGCCATCACCGAGACCTTCGTCGCCGGCAGGACGCCCGACAACGACCTGCCCATCGATCATCCACTCGTCTCGCGACATCACGCGCGCTTCGCGCGCACCGGCTCCGAGTGGACGGTCACCGACCTCGGCTCCACCAACGGCACGTACGTCAACGGCCAGCGGCTCAAAGGCGCCGCGCGGCTTACCATCGGCGACGTCGTCGACCTCGGCGGCACGCGGCTCGTGCTGCAGGAGGGGAACCGCCTCGAGCGCCGCGACTATCGCGGCGACACGCGCGTCGAGGCGCACGACGTGGCCATCAGCGCGGGCGGGCGGCGGATCATCGAAGGCGTCTCCTTCACGCTGATGCCCTCCGAGCTGGTCGGCCTCATGGGTCCGAGCGGCGCGGGGAAGACCACGCTGATGACCGCGCTGAACGGCTATCAGCCGCCCATCGCCGGCCGCGTGCTCTTCAACGGCCAGGACCTCTACGCCTCCTTCGACCAGTTCCGCCTCGGCATCGGCTACGTGCCGCAGGACGACATCCTCCATGGCGAGCTGACCGTGGCCGAGGCGCTCTACTTCACCGCGCGACTGCGGCTGCCGGGCGACACGGGGGACGACGAGATCGCGCGGCGCATCGACCGCGTGCTCGACGAGCTCGGGATCGCGCACATCCGCAATTCGCTCATCGGCACGCCCACGCGCAAGGTCGTCAGCGGCGGCGAGCGCAAACGCGTGAACGTGGCCATGGAGCTGCTGAACGACCCGCCGGTGCTCTTCCTCGACGAGCCGACCTCCGGCCTCTCGTCCGAGGACGCGCTCTCGGTCATGCAGTGCCTGCGCGACCTGGCCCGCAACGGCAGGACGGTACTGCTGACCATTCACCAGCCCAGCCGCGAAGTGTTCCGGCTGATGGACAACCTGGCCGTGGTGTCGCGCGACGTGACGAGCCGCACGCCCGCGCGGCTCGTCTACTACGGGCCCGCGTATCCGGAAGCGATCCGCTTCTTCAATCCCGGGCGCGAGCTCCCGGCCGAGCCGGCGCCGGACCTGGTGCTGCGCGGCCTCGCCGAGCGTCCCGCCGCCGAGTGGCACGAGCGCTACCAGCAGTCGCCGCTGAAGCAGCGCTTCGTCGAGCAGCGCGCCGGCCGCGGCTCGGGCGCGGTCGCGGGGGCGCGCAAGCCGCCGTCGGCGATGCGGCAGACGCTCGTGCTGACCCGCCGCGGCATCGCCCTGAAGACGCGCGACGTCTGGAACAGCGCCATCCTCTTCGCCCAGGCGCCGATCATCGGGCTGCTGCTCGTGCTCGTGTTCGGGAGCACCACCCGGGAGAGCACGCCGCACGCCGCGGCCGCCGCGGCGACGGTGCTGTTCCTCACGAACATCGCCGCGATCTGGTTCGGCTGCTCGAATGCCGCGCGCGAGATCGTGGCCGAGTGGGCCGTCTTCAGCCGCGAGCGGATGGTCGGCCTGCGGCTGCCGGCGTATCTCGCGTCGAAGCTCAGCCTCCTCGGCCTGATCGGGCTGACGCAGTGCGTCTCGCTGCTGCTGATCGTCCGCTACGGCTGCCGCCTGGAGATGCCGTGGCCGCCGTTCCTGCTCTCACTGTTTCTGAGCACGCTGGTCGGTACGGCGCTGGGGCTGCTCATCTCCGCGCTCGCGCGCAGCTCCGAGGTGGCCATCTCGCTCGTGCCGATCGCCATCCTGCCGATGGTCGTGCTGGGCGGGATGATGCAGCCGCCGCCGCTGATGGAGCAGCCGGCGCGGACGATGGCGCAACTGGTGCCGTCGCGCTGGGCCTTCGAGCTCTCCGTGGCCACCGAGGCCGAGCACCGGAAGGCCACCCCCGACCTGGCCGAGTCCTATTTCCCGAAGAACGATCGCTCGCGTACCTCCACGAGCCTCGCCGTGCTGGCGGCGAATGTCTGCGTCCTGCTGACCGGGACGTTGGCCATTCTCCGGTCCAGGGATATTCACCTTTGAAGCGGAAAGGAGCCCGCCATGTTTTCGAAGAAGTCGTTCCTCCCCATTGCCCTGCTGTTCTGCGCCACGGCCGCACTGGCGGCGCCGAAGGGCAGTCTTCGCTACACCGTGGTCGTCGACAAGTTCGAGAACGCGACCAACAACCCGCGTGCCCTCGGCGATGAATGGTCGACGGTGCTGACCACGAAGCTGCACGAGAGCGGGCACTTCATCGTCGTGGCGCAGTCCGACATGCAGCTCAAGGCGCTGAACGAGCAGATCCGCGGCGCGTCCGGCACGACCGCGCAGGGGAAGAAGACCGCCGTGCGCGGACAGATGACCCCCGCGCAACTCCTCGTCAAAGGGGTGATCACGAACCTGAAGGAAGGCTCCGCCGATCAGGGCGGTGGCTTCGGGTTCGGTGAGTTCCGCGTCGGCGGTGGGCGAGCCAAGACCGAGATCCGCGCCACCATGCAGATGATCGACGCGAGCACCGGCGCGCTCGTCGCGGCGAAGGATTTCGTCGGAATCGCGTCCAAGGGCGTCCTCAACATCGGCAATCGCAAGGGCGACGTGAAGATGGGCAAGGACGACAACGTCCACGAGGCGTTCGACAAGGCCATGACGCAGGCCATCCCGTGGATGGTCGAGCAACTGCCGTCCGTGCAGTGGCGCGGCACGGTGGTCAAGGTCGACAAGGAGCGGATCATCGTCAATCGCGGCTTGCGCGAGGGGGTGAGCGTCGGCGATGAGTTCGTGGTCGGCGAATCGGAGGTCATCCGCGATCCCGACACGGGCGAGGTGATCGACGAGGTGATCCGCGAGCGCGCCCGCCTCAAGGTCGTGTCGGTCGGCGAGCGAACGTCTGTCTGTTCCGTGATCAGCGGCAGCGGCAACCAGGTTGGCGAGCGCATGACCATCCGCTACAGCAGCGAGACCTGACCATGAAGCGGCTCGTTTTCGGCCTGGCCGTCGCCTTGGCGATGGCCGGGCTGGCCTCCGGCCAGGACGCGTATCCGCTGCAGGGGATGACGCCGCCGCAGAAGGTGGGCGGGTACGTGTCGATCCCTGGGG
This sequence comes from Thermoanaerobaculia bacterium, assembly GCA_035627015.1. Lineage (GTDB taxonomy): Bacteria > Acidobacteriota > Thermoanaerobaculia > Gp7-AA8 > Gp7-AA8 > QHVT01. The sequence goes on from DASPMO010000070.1 coordinate 14,413, forward strand.
CGCCGCTGCCGCCGGTGCCGGTGGACACGGTGCGCATGAGCATCTGGGGCTACCGGAAGTTTCTCTGGGGATTGAGAGTCCTCGGTGATTCGGCCGCCGTCGGACGTGGCCTCGCCTTTCTGGCGACGATGCATGCCGCGGTCAAAGAGTACGAGCAAGCCGAGGAGCGCTTCGACGAGGCGCAGCGGATCCTGGAGTCGAAGGAGAGCCGGCGACGGAATTTCGATCTGGCATGGGTGCACAACAACCGCGGGCTCGTGCAGATGGAGACCGGGGAGTATGCAGAGGGAGTGCGCTCATTCCGGACGGCGGTCTCGCTGATGGAAGAATCGCCCCAGGAGGCGGGCGAGCCGCACGTCATCGTCATGCAGAACCTGGCGGCGATGTACAGCCTCGTCGGCGACCTGGAACACTCCGAGGAGGCGTATCTCCAGGCCCTGGACATGCTGCGCCGGCTCGGGAAAGAGGGGAGCCGCCCGCATCGGGTCACGCGCGGCAATCTCGCCATTCTCTACGCGTCCATGGGGGATTTCGCCGCCGCCCGCGTGCTCCTCGAGAAGCTCGCCGGCGAGCCAGGGCTGGATGCGACGTTGCGGTTTCAGGTGCTCAGCAACCTCGGGTACGTGCTGTCGTGGATGAAGGATTTCCCCGAGGCCGAACGGCGCCTGCTGCAGGCGAAGAAACTGACCGCCGAGGGAAGCGGCGGCCACGCGCTGGTGCTGATGAACCTCACCGCGATGCACACGTGGGCGCAGAACTTCGACCGCGCGGAAGCGATGGCCGCGGAAGCGCTGCCGCTCGTCGAACGCCTCTACGGCGAGAAGTCGCGCATGGTCGCGGCGGTGAAAGGCAACATGGGCAGCATCGCCCTCAGTCGCGGCGAGGTGCTGAAGGCCGACCGGCTGCTCGTCGAGGCGCGGCGCGTCCTCGTCCGCGGAAGCGGCGACGAGGACGCGTATCTGTTCGCCACGCGCGCCCTCGCCCTCGTGGCGCAGCGGCGCGGGCAACAGGAGCGGGCGGCGGCGCTCAGCCGCGAGGCGCTGGAGCTGTCCAAACGACATCTCGACCGCATCCTGGCCTTCGGCTCCGAGGCGCAGCGGCTGGCGTACCTGAGCCAGGCCTCGCCATTCGACCAACTCGGCAACTTCGGCGACGCCGCGCTGCTCGCCGATGCCGTGCTGTCGATCAAGGGGGCGGTGCTCGAGTCGCTGCTGGCGGAGCGGGCGCTGACGCGCCGCAGCCGCTCGGAGGAGGATCGCGAGCGCCTCGACCGCATCCGCGCGCTGCGGGTGCAGATCCTGGAGAAGGTCGGCCGCGGCGAGCGCGCGGACGACCTGCAGCGGCTGCTGAAACGGGAGGAGACCGCGCTGGCGAAGAAGTTCTCGCCGCGCATCCGGCGCGTCGAGCCCGATCGTGTGCGAGCCTCACTCACCGCCGACCAGGTGCTCGCCGAGATCGTGCGCTACCAGCGCTACGCCGAGCGCGGGAAGCTCGTGCCGGCGTACGGCGCGGTGGTCATCCCGCCGGCCGGCGCACCGTCGTGGGTGCCGCTCGGCGATGCGGAGACTCTCGAGCCCGCGATCGGCCGGGTCGTGTACGAGATCCAGGCCGAGGGTGCCATCCGCGGCATCGTTCAGCAGGGGAAAGATATTTCGGCGCAGTTGCACGAGCTGCACGACCGCCTCTGGATGCCGCTGGCCCGCGCGCTTCCGGCGGGGACGCGCGAGGTGGTGCTCAGTCCCGACGGCGCGACCTCGTTTCTGCCGTGGGCTGCATTGATGGATGAGAGCGATCGCTTCGTCGCCGAGCGGTGGCAGGTGACGCAGGTCGCCTCGGGACGCGATCTGCTGCGCACCGCCTCGCCCGGAACGACGAACACCATCCTGGCGCTGGCGGACGGGGGAGGCGATCTGCCGTTCACCCGGCAGGAGGTCGAGGACATCGCCGCCGTGGCGCAGCGGAGCTCGTGGCAGGCCACGCTCCTCATCGGGGAGGATGCGCTGGAGCAGGAGCTCCTGCGGCGTCCGCGTCCGCGCATCCTGCACCTGGCGACGCACGGCGGGCAGCTGACGGACGGCCGGCTCAGTCACAACCCCATGTACCGCGGCTATCTGCTCCTTGCCGGCGGCAACGAGACGCTGCGCGCGTGGAAGCGCGGCGACGCCGATCTCTTCGCCGTGGACGGCGTCCTGACCGCGGAGGAAGCGAGCGTCCTCGACCTCAGCGACACATGGCTGACCGTCCTCTCGGCCTGTGAGACCGGCGCCGGCGAGGCCCGCCTCGGCGAGGGCGTCCTCGGCCTGCGCCGCGGCTTCGCCCTGGCCGGCTCGCAGAACCTCCTCTTCTCCCTCTGGCGCGTCAGCGACCCCGCCACCGCCGTATTCATGAAAGCGTTCTACGAACGCCTCTTCCAGCGCCTCAACCCCGCCGCCGCCTTCCACGAGACGCAGCGGGAACTGCTGGTGCGGTGGAAGGAGGAAGCTGGAGTGATCCGTGCCGCCTATCGCGCCGGCGCCTTCGTCCTGACGCGGTGAGGACGCCGGCGCTCCTCACACTCATATAGAATCCGCCGCCACGGCGCACCTTGTGCATTTGCGCCGCACGGACGACATGGCAAAAGCAAAGAAAGAAAGTAGTTCCGCGGTCGCCGATCCGGCGTGTGCGCCGGAGTGGAGCGATCTGCTGCGGCAGATGATCTTCATCCGCCGCTTCGAGGAAGCCACCGAGCGCGAGTTCCGCAAGGGCAAGATCGGCGGCTATCTGCACGTCTACATCGGCCAGGAGGCCGTCGCCTCCGGCATCATCAGCGCGCTCGACGACGACGACATCGTCTTCTGCGGCTATCGCGATCACGCCCAGGCCCTGGCCCTCGGCTCCGATCCCGGCAAGGTCATGGCCGAGCTCTTCGGCAAGGGCGCCGGCATCTCCAGGGGCAAGGGCGGCTCGATGCATCTCTTCGACGCCGAGCACGGCCTGTACGGCGGCTACGGCATCGTCGGCGGGCATCTCACCCTCGCCGCGGGCGCCGCGTACGCGCTGCGCTACCAGGGCACCGACCGCATCGCCGTCTGCTACTTCGGCGACGGCGCCATGAACATCGGCTCCTTCCACGAGGCGCTGAACATGGCCGGCCTCTGGGGCCATCAGGGGATGTGCCCGATCATCTTCATCATCGAGAACAACGGCTACGCCATGGGCACCTCGGTGGAGCGCCACTCCGCGCTCACCGATCTCTCCGCGCGCGTGCGGGCCTACGACATCCCCACCGAGAAGGTCGACGGGCAGGACATCTTCGCCGTGCGCGGCGTGGCCGACCGCGTCGTGCGGCAGGTGCGCGAGACCGGCAAGCCGTACTGCATCGAGGCGGTCACGTACCGCTTCTCCGGCCACGGCGCGGCCGACCTGCTGCAGCCGTACCGCGCCAAGGAAGAAGTGGAGAAGCACCGCCAGCGCGATCCCATCACCATCCTCCGCAACCGGCTCTCCGAGGTCTGCGGCCTGAGCGACGAAGACGTCAAGGCCATGGACGACTGGGCCACCGCGGAGGCGGCCAAGGCGGTCAAGTTCGCCGAGGAGGCGCCGCTGGCCGAGCCGCACGAGTTGTTCGAAGACGTGGTGGCGGAGCATGGTCCGCGGCCCGTGCGAGAGAGCGAACATGAGTGAACGTAGGGCGGGCTTCAGCCCGCCACCCACGAGGGGGACGGGCTGAAGCCCGTCCTACGTTGAGAGAGCGAACGATGAGTGAAAAGTCATACCGCGACGCGATCCGCGACGCGATGATGGAAGAGATGGACCGCGACCCGAACGTCCTCATCATGGGTGAGGACATCGGCGTCTACGAGGGGACGTTCCGCATCACCGCGGGGATGCTCAAAAAGTACGGCCCCAAGCGCGTGATCGACACGCCGATCGCGGAGGCGGGGATGGCCGGCACCGCCGTGGGCATGGCCATGCTCGGCCTGCGGCCGATCGTGGAGATGATGACGATGAACTTCGCCATCGTCGCCGCCGACCAGATCCTCAACCACGCCGCCAAGGTGCGCTACTTCTCCGGCGGGCAGGTGGATGTGCCGATGGTCATCCGCGGGCCGCAGGGCGCGGGCGTGCAGCTCTCCGCGCAGCACTCGCAGTCGTTCGAGTCGTTCTACGCGCACTTTCCCGGCATCCACGTCGTCGCGCCGGGCACGCCCGCGGACGCGAAGGGGATGCTCAAGACCGCCATCCGCGGCAAGGACCCGGTGATCTTCCTGGAGAGCGCCGCGCTGTACGGCATGAAGGGCGAGGTGCCGGACGATCCCGACTTCACCGTGCCCTTCGGCAAATCGCGCGTGGCGCGCGAGGGGAAGGACGTCACCATTGTCTCGTACAGCCGCATGATGCAGCTCTCGCTCTCCGTGGCGGAGAAGCTGGCCAAGGACGAGAACATCGAGTGCGAGGTCATCGACCTGCGCACGCTGCGGCCGCTGGACATGGAGCCGGTGTACGCGTCGGTGGCGAGGACGCATCGCGCGGTGGTGGTGCAGGAGCAGTGGAAGCCGTTCGGCGCGGCGGCGGAGATCGCGGCCAGCATCACCGAGGCCTGCTTCGACGACCTCGACGCGCCGGTGTATCGCGTGACGGGCGAGGACGTGCCGATGCCGTACGCGCGCAATCTCGAATTACTGGCCACGCCGCACGAGGAGCACATCGTGCGCGGCGTGAAGAAGGTGATGTACGCGCATGGCTGAGATCATCATGCCCAAGGCGGGCGACGCGATGACCGAGGGAAAGGTCGTCCGCTGGTACAAACAGCCCGGCGACGCGGTCAAGCGCGGCGAGCCGGTCGCGGAGATCGAGACCGACAAGGTGAACCTCGATCTCGAAGCGGAGAGCGACGGCGTCCTCGGCGCGCATCAGGCCAAAGAAGGCGACATGGTCCCGGTCGGGAACGTGCTCGTGAAGGTCCTGGCCGAGGGCGAAAAGGAAGAAGCGGCCGCCGCTCCGAAAGAAGAAAAGAAAGAAGAGAAGAAAGAAGAGAAGGCGGACGAGCCGCAGCAACGCCGTTCCACTGACAGGAAAGAGAGCTACAAGCACACCACCGGCGAGTATCAGGAGGCCATCGAGCAACGCGGCCCGCGCCGCGACAAGACGTCCGCGGAGTCCGCGGAGCCGGCCGCCGCGCCGGCCGAGTCGGGGGACCGCCGCCGTTCTTCGCCGCTCGCGCGCAAGATGGCCAAGGACATGGGCGTCAGCCTCGACGACGTGCAGGGGAGCGGCCCGAAAGGGCGCATCGTCGCCGCGGACGTGAAAAACGTAGGACGGGCTTCAGCCCGTCCGGCGCCGCAGGCGCCCGCACCTGCCGCCGCCCCGCCCGAGGGTCGGGCTGAAGCCCAACCTACGTCGGCACCGTCGCTGGAGACGAAGATCATTCCGCTCACGGCCATGCGGCGGACGATCGCCAAGCGGCTCGCGGAGTCGACGGGGCCGATCCCGCATTTCTACCTCACCGCCGACTACGACGTGACGAACCTCATCTCCATCCGCCAGCAGATGGTGGAGATGACCGGCGCGAAGGTGAGCCTGAACGACTTCATCATCCGCGCGATCGCGCTGGCGCTGCGGCACCATCCGAACGTCAACGCGAGCTGGGGCGAGGACGCCATCACGCAGCACGGCGAGGTGCACGTCGGCGTGGCCGTGGCCACGCAGGACGGCCTGATCACGCCGGTGGTCCGCAACGCCGACCAGAAGGCGGTCGGCGACATCGCCGCCGAGGTACGCGCGCTGGCGGACAAGGCCAAGAACCGCAAGCTCAAGCCGGACGAGTATCAGGGCTCGACCTTCACCATCTCGAACCTCGGCGCGTGGGGGATCGAGGAATTCACGGCCATCATCAACCCGCCCAACGCGGCCATCCTGGCCATCGGCGCGGCGGAAGCGCGTCCCGTGGCCGATGCCAACCGGCAGCTCGTCATCCGCGACCGCATGAAGGTCACGATGTCGTGCGACCACCGCATCATCGACGGCGCCAGCGGCGCGGAGTTCCTCAAGACGCTGCGGCAGTACATGGAACAGCCGTTGCGGCTGGTGATGTAGGGCGGGCTTCAGCCCGCCACCCACGGGGGAGGCGGGCTGAAGCCCGCCCTACGTTTTTTCTGTTTACAATAACGCGGTGAAACTCCCGGCCCTCCTGACCCTCGTCCTCTTCCTCGCGCTTCCTGCCGCCGCAGAGTTCTGCGACCTCGATCTCCGTTACGAGAACGGGGAGGTGCGCTGGAAGGCGATCACCGGCGCGCTGCGCTACACCGTGCTCGAGACGTACGGCGGGCTGAAGCCCCCCTTCTACTACTCGACGACGAAGACGTTCGTGCAGGTCGACCATCGCGTGTCCGACCCGGTGACGGTGCGCTACCTGGTCACGGCGGAGGTGGAGGAAGGGGTGCGCATCCAGGCCAACGCCACGACGACGTGGCGCGACGCCTGTACGGGCGTGATCGACGTCCCGATCGCCGTCGACGCGGAGTTCCGCAAGTTCACGCGGCGCGCGATCGTCCCGGTGGTCGGCTCGACGCCGGGCGCGTTTGGCGGCCAGTTCAAGACGGCCGTCGAGCTGCGCGGCGCGCTGAACGAGCACGGGCGCATCGTCTTTCATCCCGCGGGCAAGGTCGCGGCGGACGACGATCCTTCGATTCCGTACTCCTTCACGAACGCCCGCTCCATCGTGCACGACGACATCGTCGCGGCGATGGGGCAGAAGGGGCTGGGGTCGCTGGAGATCATCCCCAACGCCGATTCCGTCGACCGCATCCCCGAGGTCAGCGTGCGGCTGTACAACGACACGTCGATGGGGACGTTCGGCACGTACGCGGCGCCGGTCTTTCCGTACGACTACATGAGTCCCGGCGGGATGCAGGTGCGCGTGCCGGACGCGCGCTTCCGCCTGAACTTCGGCATCCGCACGCTGACCGCGACGACGGCGGAGGCGCTGATCCGCCGCGCGGACGGGCGTCTGGACGGCCTGCGCACGCTGCGCTTCCCGGCGGGGTGGATGGAGATGAAGGCGGCGGCGGATTTCATCGGCGCGACGCTGAATCCGGGCGATCAGGTCACGCTGACGTTCAACGGCGCCGCGGTCCCGTTCTATACGATCACCGAGAACGCGACGAACGACCCGACGCTGATCGTCGCACCCGCCAACGGAACGACGCGGAACGTTGGCAATTACGTGGACTGATTCAGCGTTACACTAGCGCGCAATACCCCCCATGAGCGCACAAGAGCTCCTCGTCCTCCTGATCGCCATCCTGCTGCTCTGGATCGTGCTGAAGGTGGCCAAATTCGCGGTCAAGGTGATCTTCATCATCATCGCGATCGCGGTCATTGCCGGGGCGCTGTGGCTCTTCATTCCGAGGTGAGACCTTGAGCGATCGCAAATACAAACATCGCGGCTATCAGGACGGAGGCGGTTACGGCTCCGGTTCCAGCGGCGGCGGACAGACGCGGCGGCCGAGCGGCCCGCCCATGGAGCCGCAGCGCCAGCGGATGGAGGACGCGCCGCGCGGCCGCACCGCCGGCGGCTTCGGCCCCGACGCCTTCAAATGCAACAAGTGCGGCATGATCCGCCACAGCCTCGGCGAGCTGACCCATGAGGATGCCTGCCACGGCTGCGGCGCCGACCTGCACACCTGCGGCAACTGCCGCTTCTTCGACACGACCACGCTGTGGGAGTGCCGCGAGAACATCCCCGCGCGCGTGGTGGGCAAGCACGCCAAGAACACGTGCACGTTCTTCCAGCCGAAGATCGTGAAGGACCTCGCCGCCGACAAGGGCAGCAAGCCGATGTCGGAGAACGACGCGCGGAAGGCGTTCGACGCTTTGTTCAAAAAGTAGCTGCGCTACTTTTTGAAGTTGCTGTGTTGCTGTGTTGCTGGTTCGTTGCGGTGTAACGTGCAACCAGCCATGCAGCGCAACGAACCAGCAACCAGCAACCAGCAATAATGATCCTGCGCTTCCTCCTGGCCCTCACCACCGGCGTCCTCTTCGCCCTCTCTTTCCCGAACGTCGCCATCGGCTGGCTGGCCTTCGTCTGCCTCGCGCCGCTGCTGATCGCGGTGGCGCGGGCGCGGTCGGGGAAAGAGGCGTTCTTCCTCGGCTGGGCGGCGATGACCATGGCCTGGCTGCTCATGGTGCCGTGGGTGGTGCGGGTGATGTCGCACTACGGCGGGCTGCCGTTCCTCGTGGGCGTGCTGATCTTCGTGGCCATGGCCATCGTGCTCGGGTTGTACGGCGCGCTCTTCGCCTGGATCGTGAAGCGGCTCCGCCTCGGACCGCGCTTCCTGCCGTGGCTGGCCGTGCCGCTGGCGTGGGCGGCCATCGAGTACGTGCGCACGTACTTTTTGACCGGCTTTCCATGGAATCTCATCGCCACGGTGCTCATCGACTATCCCTCGTTCGTGCAGCTCGACCGCTTCGCGGGGCCGTACTTTCTGGGGGCATTGCTGGTGCTGCCGTCGGTGGTGATCGCGTGGCTGCTGACGCAGCGCGTGCCGTCCATCGCGCGCGTGGTGGTCGTCGGCGCGCTGGGCATCATCCTCCTGGTGTGGTGGGGGACGGGACTCGTGGCGTCGAAGCTGATCCTCCGCCCGCGCGGCGCGGCCACGGTCAACGCGGCGCTGCTGCAGCCGAACATCTCGCAGGAGATGCGCTGGGACGAGGACAACGTCCTGCGCATCTACCAGAAGATGATCGGCATGACCGTCGAGGCGGCCGAGCGCGGCGCGAAGGTGGTGGTCTGGCCGGAGTCGACCGTGCCGCTCTCGTACACCGAGACGGCGTTCTACCGCTCGGAGATCGAGGAGCTGTCGCGCCGCTACGACATCGACATCATCCTCGGCTCGGTGGCCACCGATCCGTCGAAGCCGAACCGGCTCTGGAACTCCGCGTTCCTGGCCAGCGGCGGGAAGACCATCGGCCACTACGACAAGATCCGCCTGGTGCCGTTCGGCGAGTACGTGCCGCTGCGCAAGGTGCTCTTCTTCGCCGAGAAGCTCGTGCGCGCGGCCGGCGAGTTCGAGTTCGGCTCGAACGACTACCCCCTCGGCGGAAAATCAAAGTACGGCCCGGCCATCTGCTACGAGATCGTCTACCCGCAGATCACGCGCACGCAGGTGAAGAACGGCGCCGACGTGCTGGTCACGATCACCAACGACGCCTGGTACGACGGCACCTCCGCGCCGGCGCAGCACCTCTGGCAGGCGCGCATGCGCGCGGTCGAGGACGACCGCTACCTGCTGCGCGCCGCGACCACCGGCATCTCCGCGTTCGTCGACCCCACCGGGCAGATGCAGTCGTGGATCCCGATGGGGAAGGACGGCATCATCTACGCGACCTTCGAGCCGCGCACGGCGGAGACGTTGTACGTGCGGTTCGGGGATTGGTTTGCGTGGGTGGCGTGCGCCGTGGTACTCATCGCATTGTTCTATGCGAGAAGACACCCTCACCCGGATTGACGACCTGCGCACCCGACTCGACTCCGTACGGAGTTATCTTTGACCCTGCCGGCGCGCGAAGAACGTTAGACGAGATCGAGCGGGAGATGTCCGCGCCCGGCTTCTGGGACGACCAGGAGAAGGCGCAGGAGGTGGGGCGCAAGCGCTCCCGCGTGGAGAAGCGCATCGCCTCCAGCGCCTCGCTCGACTCGAAGGCCGGCGACCTCGAAGTGCTCCTCGACTTCCAGAAGGAAGGGGAGAACGTCGACGCGGACATCGAGACGCTCGTGGCGCAGCTCGAGTCGGAGATCACCGGCATCGAGCTGACCATGAAGCTCTCCGGCGAGCACGATCTCCGCGACGCGATCCTGAACATCCATCCCGGCGCCGGCGGCACGGAGTCGCAGGATTGGGCGGAGATGCTGCTGCGCATGTATCTCCGCTACTGCGAGCGCAAGGGATGGTCGACGGAGATGCTCGAGTATCAGGCCGGCGAAGAGGCGGGCCTCAAGAGCGCCACGGTGATGGTGCGCGGCGACTACGCGTACGGCTACCTGAAGGCGGAGACGGGCGTGCATCGCCTGGTGCGCATCTCGCCGTTCGACGCGGCCAAGCGGCGGCACACGTCGTTCGCGTCGGTGATGACCATGCCCGACATCGACGACACGATCGAGGTGAACATCGACGACAAGGACCTGCGCGTCGATACGTACCGCTCCTCCGGGGCGGGCGGGCAGCACGTCAACGTGACCGACTCGGCCATCCGCATCACGCACCTGCCGACGGGCATCGTGGTGACCTGTCAGAACGAGCGCAGCCAGCACAAGAACCGCGCCACGGCCATGCACCTCCTGCGCGCGCGCCTCTACGCGCTGGAGCAGGAGAAGCAGCAGGAGGAGCAGAACAAGCTCGCCGGCGAGAAGAAAGACATCGGCTGGGGCAGCCAGATCCGCTCGTACGTGCTGCAGCCGTATCAGCTCGTGAAGGACCTGCGCACGCAGCACGAGGTGGGCGACCCGAGCCGGATCCTCGACGGCGACCTCGACGAGTTCATCGAGGCCTGGCTGGCGGCACAGGTGCGGAAAGCGGCGGACTAGCGTGCGCGTGGCGATGCTCACGCCGCTCCCCCCGGCGCGGACGGGCGTCGCGCATTACGCGTCGATGGTGCTGCCGGCGCTGGCGCAGCGCGTGGAGCTCGTGGAGCGCGATGCCGACGCGTTCATCTATCAGTTGGGAAACAACCCCTTCCACGAGCCCATCTACCACGCCGCGATGGAGAGGCCGGGCGTGGTCGTGCTGCACGACCTCGTGCTGCATCACCTCATCGTGGAGATGACGCTCGCTCGCGGCGACGCCGAGGCGTACATCGAGGCGCTGCGCGCCAACCATGGAGAGCCGGGCGCGGCGTGGGCACGCGGGAGGGCGGCGGGGCTGCACAGCGAGATGGGGAACTTTCTCCTCCCGGCCTCGGTGGAGGTGGCGCAGCGCGCCACCGCGGTGATCGTGCACAACCGCTATGCCGCCGAGCGGCTCCGCTCCTTCGGCGTGACCACGCCCATCCACATCGTGCCGCATCCGTACGTGCCGGAGACGCGCGCGTTTCCGCGGACGCTGTTCCCGCCCGACACCCGGGTGATCGGCTTCTTTGGCTTCGTGACCTCGGCCAAGCGCGCCGAGGTGGTGCTGGAGGCGTTTCGCATCGCGCGGGCGAAAGAGCCGAAGCTCGCGCTGCTCATCGTCGGCGAGCCCGCGCCGAACATCGACGTCGAGTCCCTGCGGGGCGAGGGGATCGTCACGACCGGTTACGTCGCCGACGAAGAGTTCCCGCGTTACTACGCCGAGGCAGACCGCTTCGTGAACCTGCGCTATCCCTCGGCCGGCGAGACCTCGGGCACCCTCATCCGCGCCCTCGACGCCGGCAAGCCCGTGGCCGTCAGCGACTACGCCCAGTTCGCCGAGCTCCCCGACGACATCGTTTTCAAGGTGCCGCTGGGAGCAGGGGAGGTCGAGCGCCTCGTCGAGTTCTTCCTGGCCGACCTGCCCAGCCCCCGCGAGCAACAACGCCAATGGCTCGAACAAAACGCGTCGCTCGCGAAAACGGTCGATGGCTACATGAAGGCTCTTGAACGTAGTACGGGCTTCAGCCCGCCGGGACGGGCTGAAGCCCGTCCTACGTTGCCACTCTTTCCGCAAGTGGAGCTGGTGTCGACGAACCCGCTCATCATCCGCAACGCCGGCCCCACCACCATCCGCACGAGAACCTACGGCACACCCGAATACCGCCTCATCGTCCGCTCCGCGAGCGGCGACGAGTGGCTTTCCCTCCCGAAAGACCTGCACCCCGGCGAAACCGTCGAACTGCAGGCGAGAACAAAGCCGCCGTTCACGATCCACCACGCCCTTCAGGACATCCCCAATGTTCAATGACGCCGCGCTGGAGAACCTGCGCGGCATCCTGGCCCGGCGTCCGGCAATCGAGATCGTCGCGCCGCAGCACCGGCGCGCGTGTGTGCTCATCCCGCTGATCCGCAACCGCGCGCAGTGGTCGATCCTCTTCACCAAGCGCAGCGAGAACCTCGCCGCGCACGGCGGGCAGATCTCCTTTCCCGGCGGCGCCGTCGAGCCGGGAGAGACTCTCGCGCAGGCCGCCGTCCGGGAGGCGCAGGAAGAAGTGGGCATCCCGCCGGCGAGCGTCGAGCTGATCGGGCGGCTCGACGACGTCATCACGCACAGCGGCTTTCTCGTGGCCCCGTTCGTCGGCCTGATTCACGAGCCGGTCGACTACGTGATGCAGGAGACGGAAGTCGTGGAGATCTTCGAGGTGCCGGTCGAGGCGCTGCTCGACGTCCGCAACCCCGAGGTGCGCTACGTGCCGTTCCGCCGGAAAGAGTTTCCGGCGTACTTTTACCACTACGGCCGCTACGAGATCTGGGGCCTGACGGGACGGATGCTGAAGGCGTTCCTGGATCTGGTGTGGCAGGCTACTTAGCCGCCAGCACCTTCTCCACGTACGCCAGCAGCGCCAGGCCGTCGTCGCCCGGATCGACGATCACGCCGTTGACCATGTACGTCGGCGTGGCGCGCACGTCGTTCGAGAAGGCGTGGCCCGCCCCGGCGAGGATCTGCGCCTTGAGCTCGGCGTTGTTCAGGTCCGCGTCGTACTTCGTCAGGTCGACTTCGTGGTCCTCGGCCCAGCCGCGCGCCCAGTCCCAGAACGTGAACGCGTTCAGGTTCTGCTGGTTCTCATAGACCGTCTTCTTGTACTCCCAGAAGAGATCGGGCTTCTGCCGGTAGATGGCGCGGCCGGCCAGCGCGGCGGGGAACGCCCACGGGTGGCCGGAGAGCGGCAGGTCGTAGCGGATGTAGCGCACCTTGTCGCCGTGCTTCGCGAGCACCGCGTCCGCGTATCCCGAGGAGCGCTTGCACGACGGGCACTGGAAGTCGGAGAACTCGAGGATGGTCAGGTCGCCCTTGCCCTTGGCGGGAGAGGTGCCGGCGTACGTGTCGAACGCCTTGGCGCGCTGCGAGAGGACGTCGGTGTTCAGGCGGCGGAAGCTGCCGAAGAAGAAGATGCGTCCCTGCGGATCGACGTAGCCCGACAGCGGCAGCTTGCCCGCCTCGGTGGTCTGGAGGAGGGTGACCGGGAAGAGGCCGTCCTCGTTCGTGGTGCGCGTGACCTTCACGTCCATCGCCTCGCGCATGTTGCGCTGCGTGAAGCTGCGGAGCTTCTCCTCGATGGTCGTTCCTTCTTCGCTCGCCAGCGGCCAGGGACTGCCGAGGAAGAAACCGCCCATGGACGAGATCACGGCCGTGTACTGCCCGTCGCAGTTGTGGCGCTCGCTCTCGACCTTGGCCACGGCGCCCTTGAAGCCCTGGGGGAGGGAGAAGGGCATCGCGTCGTACGAGACCTTGGCCTCGCCGGAGCAGACCGGGATGCCGGCACGGACGGCTTTGTCGAGCCGCGGATCGACGTCGATCGCGAAGAGCAGCGGCGAGCAGAGCAGGAGCGCGAGCGTGAGAAGGATTTTCACGCCGAGAGGAACGGGGAGGGGCGGGCGCGGCATTCCGCCGCACCCGCCGTTGAAGCCACTAGTTGTTCGGCGGGGCCTCGCTGATGTTCTCCACCGCGCGGCCGACTTTGCCGTCCTGGTTGCCCTGTGCGGCGATGTCGCCCAGCGACACGATGCCGACGAGCTCGTCGTTGCCGTTGACGACCGGCACGCGCCGGATCTCGGCGTTGCCCATCATCTCCAGCACTTCGTTCACCGAGGCGTCCTCGCGGACGCTGCGGACGCTCTTGGTCATGAGCTCGTTGACGCGCACGTTCTCGAGGTTTTTCCCCTCGGCGAGCCCGCGCACGACGATGTCACGGTCGGTAATCAGGCCGATGATGCGTTTGCCGTCCACCACCGGCACCACGCCCGTGTCCTGGTCCTTCATGATGCGGGCGACGTCGCGGATGCTGTCCTTTTCGCTGACGCACTCGGGGTTCGGGGTCATGACGTCACGAATGTGACGATCGGCGTTTGCCATCTTTCCTCCTTATTACATCAGGAGAAGAGAGGGCAAAACGCGCGCCTGATGTGGAGTGCGGCAACGCCAGTTGCCGCTTTGGATGGCGGCAGCGCCAGCTGCCGCGGGCGGGGCCGCAGCTTGCGCTGCGGCCAATGAAGAGCGGCAACTGGCGTTGCCGCACTCCAGATGGTGTCAGAACGAGATGCGCAGCCCGCCGCCGACCGTCAGGAAGCGGGGATCGAACTCTTCCCGCGTCCAGTGATAGGCGGCCTCGAGCATGACTCCGTAGCGCCGCGTGATCGGGAAATCGGCATTCACGCCCGCCGTCACGCCCCAGTTCGTCCGCGACTCTTCGCCCGAGGCGCTCTGGCGGTAATAGCCGAGGCCGGCGAAGAGGCCGCTCGAGCCGAACGGCTCGTCGAACTCGTACTCGATCAGCGCCTCGATGTGGCTGACCTCCCCCTCGACGTCGCGGCGGTTGATGGTCACGGCGTTCGGGTTCTCGTCGGTCGGCGTCGCGACCTCGAAGGGGATGGCGATCTGTGTGTCGATACGGCCGCCCTTGAACTTGAGGCTGAGGTCCGGCTCGATCGGGATCGACCAGAACAGCTCGACGGAGGTGTTGCCGAAGGCGAAATTGCTCTCGAGCAGGTCATCTTCGTTCTGATGGGGGGCGCCGTCGACGAAGCGGCGGCTGCCGCCGACGATGATTCCGACTTCGCTCATCTCCTGCGCGAGCGCAGGCAATGCGCCGGCGGTCAGCAGAGCGAGCAGGAAAAGGGTCCGTTTCATGGCCGGCACTATACGGGATGGGTTCTGGTTCTTCAAAGTCGAGACTCCCCTCATAAAATGAGCGCGTGCGTACGCTGGCAAGCGCCCTGTCCTCAGTAGGACGCGAGGCGCTGCGAATCGTTCTGCCGTCATGGTGCGTGGCCTGCGGAAAGGAGCTTCCGTGGCGCGAGCGGACGGCCTCGTGTTGTGCCGGATGCTGGCAGGCGTTGCCGCGCATCGCGGGGACGAAGTGCCGCTCCTGTGCGCTGCCGTTGCCGATGTTGTCAGTTGTCAGTTGTCAGTTGTCTGTGCCTCAAGGCGAGGAATCCCAGACAACCGACAACCGACAACCGACAACAACTCTCTGCCTCTCCTGCATCGAGAATCCCCTCCCCGTCGACTGGTGCGACGCCGCCTGCGAGTACCGCGGCCCGATGGAGCGCATCCTCCACGCGCTGAAGTTCGAGCGCCACGACTTTCTGGGCGCCGCGCTGGCGTCGCTCCTCGAGGAGACGATGCATGCACGGGGCGACCTGGCCTTCGACGCGCTCGTGGCCGTGCCGATGGGAAAGGCGAAGGAGCGCCGCCGCGGCTACAACCAGGCCGAGATGCTCGCCCGCGCCCTCGCACGGCGCCTCGGCGCCGGTTGTGATATGACGCTGCTGACACGCCGCGAGGAGGGTGCCACGCAATCGACGCTGCCGAAGCGCGAGCGCGCGGCCAACGTCCGCGGTGCGTTCGCCGCCTCATCCCGCGTGAAAGGAAAAGCGATTCTCGTCGTCGACGACATCTGCACCACGGGCGAAACGCTGCGCGCCTGCGCCACGGCGCTGCGCCGCGCCGGCGCCGCGCGCGTCTCCGCCCTCACCGTCGCCAAGGCGAGCTGACTCGACCGCATGACTCGAGCGTTCTTCATCGCCCTCTCCGAAAGCCGCAAGCTGCGCAACATGGCCGAGCGCTCGCGCATCGGGCGCCGCGTCTCCGGACGCTTCGTCGCCGGCACGACCGTCGAGGACGCGCTCCAGGCCACGCAGGCCACCACCGCGAAGGGGATGAGCGTCAGCGTCGACAACCTCGGCGAGAACGTGACCAACCTCGAGGAGGCCCGCCACAGCGCGCAGCTCTACCACGAGATGCTCGACCAGATCCACGCGCGCAAGCTCAACGCGAACGTGAGCATGAAGCTCACGCACATGGGGCTCGACGTCGACGAAAAAGAGGCCCGCAAGATCGCCGCGGAGCTCGTGTCGCACGCCGCGCGCATCGGCAACTTCGTGCGCATCGACATGGAAGGCTCTCCCTACACGCAGATCACCCTCGACATCGTGCAGGAGCTCCACCGCCAGCCCGGCCACGCCAACCACGTCGGCGCGGTGATCCAGGCCTACCTGCACCGCAGCGAGGGGGACGTGCACGACCTCTGCGCGCAACGAATCCGCATCCGCCTCTGCAAGGGAGCGTACAAGGAGCCGGCGGAGATCGCCTTCCAGGCCAAGGAGGAGGTCGACGCGAACTTCGTCAAGCTGATGAAGATCCTCCTCAAGAGCGGCGTCTACCACGGCATCGCCACGCACGACCCGAAGATGATCGACGCCACGAAGGAGTTCGCCCGCGCCGAGAACATCCCCCCCAGCGCGTTCGAGTTCCAGATGCTCTACGGCGTCCGCCGCGACCTGCAGGAGCAGCTCGTCAAGGAAGGGTGGGGGATGCGCGTCTACATCCCCTTCGGCACGGAGTGGTACCCGTACCTGATGCGGCGCCTGGCGGAGCGGCCGGCGAATGTGTTGTTCATTTTGAAGAACCTGGTGCGGAGATAGGCTCGGAGGCACAAAGGCTCAGAGGCTCAGAGGCTCAGAGGCTCAGAGGCTCACAGGGTTGACGTCACCCCTATGCGCCTGTGAGCCTATGAGCCTATGAGACTCCTCGCCCCCCTCCTGGCCATCGCCCTCACCATGCCCGCCTTCGCCGACGCCGTCGAAGAAGTCCGCCAGGCCGAGATCGGCTTCGCCAAGGCATTCGCCGACCGCGACAAGGCGAAGTTCTTTTCCTACGTCGCGGACGACGCGGTCTTCCTCAGCGCCCTCGGCACCCTCCGCGGCAAGCCGGCCGTCGTGGCGCGCTGGTCGCGCTTCTTCGACAACGTCCCCGTCGCGCCGTTCAGCTGGGGGCCGGAGCGGGTCGAGGTCATGTCCGGCGGGACGCTCGGCTTCTCCATGGGGCCGATCTACGACGGCAACGCGAAACACAGCGGCTACTACTCGTCCGTCTGGCAGAAGCAGGGCGACGGTACGTGGAAGGTCGTCCTTGACGGCCCCGGAGCTCCGCCGGCGCCGGTGGCGGAGAACACGGCCAGGCTGGAGGACGGCTACGTCACCACCCCCGACGGCGTGAAGCTCTACTACCGCAAGCTCTCCGGCGGCAGCCCGATCACCATCATCGCGCCGCTCGATTTCCTGTGGCACGAGCCGCTCAAACAGTTCGCCGACATCGCCACCGTCATCACGTACGATGGCCGCAGCCGCGGACGTTCGACGGTCTCGGATGTCAAGTTGTTGACCATCGAGCAGGACGTGCGCGACCTGGAGACGGTCCGCGCGCATTTCAAGGCCGACAAGTTCATCCCCCTCGGCTACTCGTATCTCGGCAAGGTCGTGGCGATGTACGCGGCCGCGTATCCGCAGCACGTGTCGCGCGTGATCCAGCTCGGCCCCGGTGCCAATCGCTTCGCCGACATGCCGGCCGTGGAGGAGGGGACGTACGGCGCGCCGCCCGAAGTCCTGCAGAAGCTCGCGCAGCTCCGCGAGAGCAAGGCCGCGCCGAAGGAGCTCTGCGAGGCGTTCCTGCACGTGATGGCCTATCGCATGGTCGGCGATCCGAAGCACGCCTCGCGTTTCGACCGCTCCTCCTGCGCGCTGGAGAACGAGCAGAACTTCATGGCCGTGTTCCAGCACCTCTGGCCGACGATCCAGGCCGCCACCTTATCGGCCGAGGAGCTGAAGAAGATCACCATGCCCGTGCTGGTCATCCACGGCGA
The DNA here is from genome assembly GCA_035627015.1 of Thermoanaerobaculia bacterium. Taxonomy (GTDB): domain Bacteria; phylum Acidobacteriota; class Thermoanaerobaculia; order Gp7-AA8; family Gp7-AA8; genus QHVT01. The sequence continues at coordinate 32,200 of DASPMO010000070.1, forward strand.
CCGCGACCGCAACGCGCACTACGCCGGTGGGCGAGCGTGGGCCGCGGCGCTGCCGGACGCGCGCCTGGTCACGGTGCCGGGCGCCGCGCATGCCCCGTGGCTCGACGATCCTGTTACTGTGTTCGGCGCGGTTCGACATTTCATCCGCGGCGAATGGCCGCTCGGAAGCGAGAAAATCCAATGACCCGGTGCCTCTTCCTCCTCGTTCTCTCAGTTGCGTTCGCCTCATTCGCCCAGACCACGCCCGTTCTCATCCCGGTCTTCTACAACGGCCCCGGCCAGTTCGGCTCGGAGTGGTTCACGGCCGTGAACATCAGCAACTTCACCACGCAGACGGTGCAGGGGCACGGACTGCGCTTCATCGACCGCGCGTGTCCCATTCCCGAGGGGTGCGAGACGGGAGACATCGCGCCGAACGCGTTCGGCTCCGTCGCCGGCCCGGCTACGGTCAGCGGATTTCTCCTGCACATCCCGGCGGCGCAGGCGTCGCGGTTCGAGCTCGACGCGCGCTTCGGCGAGCGCACGCGCAACCGGTACGGCGTCGAGCTGCCGATCGCGCGCGAGAACGACTTCCGCCAGGCTCCCGGCGTGGTGCTGCCTTTCGTCGCACTGAGGGGATTCGCCGACGGGCTGCGCACGACGCTGCGCATCTACAGTCCCGACGCCATCGCCGGGCAGCGGGTGACGGTCGAGATCGGGACCTGGGGGACGCGCAATACCCTCGCCTCGAGCGTGGTGACGCTGGCGCTCTCCGATCCTCCCGGCACGGCCGCGCCGCTGCGGCCCGCGTACGCGCAGCTCGACCTGCAGCAGGCTTTCCCCGCGATCTTCGCCGGCTCGGTCACCGTGCGCGTCATCCCGCTGCCGTCGCAGGACGGCGCGACGCCACGTATCTGGGCGTTCGCCACGGCGGTGCGCAACGACAACAACGAGGTCGCGGTCTTCTCTCCGCGTTGAAACGTAGGGCGGGCTTCAGCCCGCCCTCGTTTTCACTCGATTTCCACCTTGCGCCGCGAGCACGGACAGGCGTATTTTTTCCTGGTTCCGTTCAAGTTCGTTCATGGCCACGCGGCGGCGAATGCGCCCGCGCTGCGGAGCCGAAGATGTAGGCAGTGCGCGGGTTGCCGTTCAAAAACAGGAGGAGCGTGATGAATTTCTGGTTCCAGTTCCAGGATGCGACGAGCGAGCAGGTCGGTGGAGCCGCGGCAGCAGGAATCGGCATCGGCTTCATGGTGGTGTGGCTCGCGATCGTCGTGCTGATGATCGCCGGTCTGTGGAAGGTCTTCGAGAAGGCCGGCAAGCCGGGCTGGGCAGCCATCATCCCGATCTACAACATCATCGTGCTGCTCGAGATCGCCGGCAAACCGGCATGGTGGGTGATCCTCTTCTTCGTCCCCATCGTGAACTTCATCATCGCCATCATGCTCGGCCTCTCCGTGGCCGCGAAGTTCGGCAAGGGCGCCGGCTTCGGCCTCGGCCTGGCGCTGCTCGGACCGATCTTCTATCCGCTCCTCGGCTTCGGCAACGCGCAGTACAACCGCAACGCCGTCTAGTCTTCACCCGTGGGGCGGGCTGAAGCCCGCCCTACGTCCCACCTCGGGCGGTCGCGCCAGCGGTCGTGCATCCACACCCACTGTTCCGGCACGCGGCGGATCTGCGCCTCGATGATCCGCGTCATGTGCGCGGTGAGCGCGACCGGGTCGTCGCCGCGCTTCATTTCCATCGGCGTCCCGACCTTCAGCCGGTGACGCCCGTCGGGCAGGCGCTCGACGAGGATGTCGACGACGATCGACTCCGTGCGGATGGCCAGCCTGGCCGGGCCGATCGGCGTGAGGGCGTTGCGGCCGAAGAACGGCACCTGCACCGAGTCGGTGCGCAGATTCTGGTCGATGAGGAATGCCAGGATGCCGCCGCGGCGCAGCGACTGAATCAGCTCGCGTCCCGCCGCGGCCGAGCCGCGGTCGATGGTGCGCACGCCAGAGCGGGCGCGGTGCTCCGTGATCCAGCGGTTCATCTCCGGCGCGTCGCGCTCCCGCTGCAGCACGGTCGTCGGCCGGCCCCACAGGCCGACCGCGTAGGACATCCACTCCCAGTTCCCGCAGTGCGCGGTGAAGACGACCACGCCGCGGCCCTGGTCGATGAGCGCGAGCAGCGGCTCCGCCCCCTCGATGACGGTGAGGCGGTCGCGCACGGCCACGTCCATGTTCGGCATCCAGGTCATCTCGAAGACCGACATGCCGAGGTGGCGGAACATGGCCTTGATCGTCGCGCGGCGCTTCGCGTCGTCCCAGTCGCGAAAGGCGATGGCGATGTGCTGCAGCGCTTTCCTGCGCTCGCGCCCCGCCACGAGGTAGGCGAGCGATCCCAGGGCGCGGCCGAAGGCGCGGCCGAGAGGAAGAGGGATGCGCCGCCCGACCGCGGCCACGGCCACGAGCGCGCGATAGAGCACGCGCTCCCTAAATGCTCGCAGCTTCGGGCCGGCCACTGGTGAACTCCCGGATGAGCGCGTCCCACTCTCCGCGGTCGCGGAGGAGGCGCTCGACCACTTCGCGGAATGCGCCCGCGCCGCCCGCGCTCTCGAGTTTCCACGTGGCCGCCTTGCGCACCTCGGCCGCCGCATCCGCGGGCGCCGCGGAGAGGCCGACGCGCGTCATCGGCGCGAGGTCCGGGAGGTCGTCGCCGGCGTAGAGGATCTCCTCGAACGCGACGCCGAGCCGCTGCGCCAGCCGCTCCGTGGCCTCCAGTTTGTTGGCCGCGCCCTGATGGATCTCCGTGATGCCGAGCTCCTTCGCCCGCCGCTCCACCGCCTGCGAGCGGCGGCTGGTGAGGAGCGCCACGGTGATGCCGGCGCGCTGCGCGAGCTTCGCGCCCAGACCGTCGCGGACGTTGAACGCTTTGATCTCGCTGCGGTCGCCGTAGATGATCTTCCCGTCCGTCCAGACACCGTCGACGTCGGAGATGATCAGGCGGATGTCGGCGGCGTCGGTCATGTCAATGCCGGAAGTGGCGCTCTCCCGTGAAGACCATGGCCACGCCGCGCTCGTTCGCCGCGGCGATCACCTCCGCGTCGCGCACCGAGCCGCCCGGCTGGATCACTGCCGTGACGCCGGCATCGGCGAGGAGGTCCAGCCCGTCGCGGAATGGAAAGAATGCGTCCGACGCCGCGAACGGCGCCTGCTGCGCCGACTTCATGATGGCCACTTTGGCCGCATCCACGCGCGACATCTGTCCCGCCCCGATCCCCACCGACTGCGACTGGTTCGTCAGCACGATGGCGTTCGACTTGACGTGCGCACAGACAATCCACGCGAACTCGAGCCCATCCAGTTCCTCGGCGGAAGGCTGGCGCTCCGTAACCACCTTCCACGTGTCACGCGAGCCAATGACATCAAGCGATTGCACCAGAACCCCGCCCGACGCGGAGCGTAACTCGCTACTCGTACCTCGTCCCTCGTACCTCACCAGCCGCAGATTCTTCTTTTTCGCCAGCAATGAGACCGCCTCCTCATCAAACGACGGCGCGACGATCACCTCGAGGAACAGGTCGCCGACGATGCTCGCGCACTCACCATCGAAGGGGTGGTTGGCGCCGATGATCCCGCCGAATGCCGACACGGGATCCGCGTCGATGGCCGCCCGCAGCGCCTCGGCCGGCGTCTCCCGCCGCGCCACGCCGCACGGGTTCGTGTGCTTGATGATGGCCACGGCCGGTCCTTCGAACGCGCGGGCGAGCTTGATGGCCGAGTCGAGGTCGAGGAGGTTGTTGTACGACAGCTCTTTTCCCTGGAGCTGCTCGAACGGGCGCTCGCCGGCGGGGACGTAGAAGCCGGCGGTCTGGTGCGGGTTCTCGCCGTAGCGGAGGTCCTGGAACTTTTCGAGGCTGAGCGTGAGGCGTCCGCCGCGGCCGAGGAACGCGGCGATCGCGGCGTCGTAGGCGCTGGTCTTCTCGAAGACGCGCACGGCGCACTTCAAGCGGAATGCATCGCTGATCGCGCCCCCCTCGAATTCGCGGAGGAACTCGTCGTACAGCGACGGGTCGCAGAGCGGGAGCACGTGGCGATGGTTCTTCGCCGCGGCGCGGAGCATCGACGGGCCGCCGACGTCGATCTGCTCGATAGCCTCGCCGATAGTCACTCCCTCTTTCGCCACCGTCTGCTCGAACGGGTAGAGATTCACGACCACGAGGTCGATGGCAGGGATGTCCAGTCGCGTGACGTCGGCGAGATGGTCGGCGTTGGCGCGGTCGTGGAGGATCGCGCCGAAGACTTTCGGCGTGAGCGTCTTGACACGTCCTCCCAGGATCTCCGGCGCGCCGGACCACTGCGCGATCGGCGTCACGGCAATGCCGGCGTCGGTGAGATGTTTGGCGGTGCCGCCGGTGGAGAGGATCTCCACCCCTTTCGCGCTCAAGGCGCGGGCGAGGTCGGTGATGCCGGTCTTGTCGGAGACGGAGAGAATCGCTCGATCTATGCTTTTACTAGGGCTGTGCATTCAACGTCAGGTTGCCGTTCCGCATGACGGCGGCAGAGCGAACGTCGCCGCCCGCTTCCTTCCAGATGTAGTAGTAGAGGTTCACGAGGTCGGTGACGGCGCGTGAATACGAGATCGAGGCGATGCCGAACGCGGTCGAACGGTCATCGAACACGGCCGCGTTTCCGCCGCGCTCGTACTCCTGGCGCATCAGCGGATAGAACTTCGCGCTGCGGGCGAAGGTGCGCTCGAGGTACGGGGTCAGGGAGAACTTCGGGTCGAGCCCGTAGAAGACGGTGGGGAACTTCGACAGGCGCCGCTCGAAGTAGGTCTCGAAGTCGTTGTGGGTCGCGCTGTGCCGCGGCGCGTCGTTGGCGACGTGGAAGGGATTGTTGGCGTCGGCGACGAGGTGGGCGAGGATGCCCAGTCGCTGCACGACGTCACTCATCGGCTCCCCTTTGCGGATCATCTGGATGGCCAGGCGTGTCTCGCGCTCGATCCCTTCGCGGAGGCGCCCTTTGCGGGAGAGAACGAAGTAGTGATGGATGTCGCTCCCTTCGTCCGACTGCGCGCGGGCGAGCCCGGCCTTGTAGTCGCCGTCGAATTTCTCGATGAGCAGTTTCAGGTCGGGCGGGGCGAGCGCGGCTGCCTTGGAGGCGATGCGCTCGTCCGAGGCGCGGGTCCAGGCGGCAGCGGTCAGCGGAAACAGCAGGATGAGGACGAATCCGAGGCGCCGCATTGTTGGGGATGGATCGTAACGTATGAACCGCGACTTTGCAGCTCATCTGGACGCGCTCTTCGCCTGCCGCCGCTGCCCGAACGTGATGGGGCAGCCGGTGACGGGCTTCGTGGAGAACGCGCGCGTCCTGCTGGTCGGGCAAGCCCCCGGCCCTCGCGAGATGGATGAGCGCCGCCCGTTTGCCTACACGGCGGGGAAGCGCCTCTTCTCCTGGCTGGCGCCGTTCATCTCCGAGGAGGAGTTCCGGAAGCGCGTGCACATCGGCGCCGTGATCCGCTGCTTCCCCGGCCGTGACCCGAAAGCGGGCGGCGACCGCGTCCCGTCGCCCGACGAGGTGGCGAACTGCGCCCCGCATCTCGACCGTGAGATCGCCCTGCTCCGCCCGGCCCTCATCATCGCCGTTGGTACTCTCGCCTCGAAGAACCTCCTCGGCATTGCCGAGCTCAAGGACGCCGTCGGCCGCGTCCACCGCCTCACCCGCGCCGGCCACACCTGCGACGTCGTCGTCCTCCCGCATCCATCCGGCCGCTCGACGTGGACGAACAAGCCCGAGAACCAGGCCCTGCTCCAGAAATCGCTGGCATTGATCGCGAAGCGATTTGGAGTGCGGCAGCGCCAGCTGCCGCTTTCCTAGGCCGCAGCGAAGCTGCGGCCCGCGGCGGCTTCGCCGCCGCGTTGGAAAGCGGCAGCTGCGGCCGCCGCACTCCATACGCGAGCCGATGGCTCGCGTACGATGGCGCGCATCGTAGTTATCGCAGCGTCGTCCAGATCGTCCGCACGCTGAGCAGGATCACCGCGATGCCCACGGCAATCATCAGCGGGCGGGCGGGGATGCGTCCGGTCATGCGGGCGGCGAGGGGGGAGGCGAGTGCGCCGCCGAGGGCCAGGCCGGCGATGGGGAGCCAGCTCGAGACGCCGATCGTGACGAGCAGGGTGGCCGAGGCGGCGAAGGTGACGAAGAACTCGGAGAAGGCGACGGAGCCGATGGTCGTGCGGGGCTCGTTGCCGCGCGCGAGCAGCGTCCCGGCCACGATCGGGCCCCAGCCGCCGCCGCCGATCGCGTCGCAGAAGCCGCCGGCCAGGCCGAGGGGCGTGAGGTAGCGCGCGCTGGCCACACGCACGCCGCGGCGCCACGCCTTCAGCAGGATGATCGCCCCCATGACGAGCAGGTACGCGGCCATGAACGGCTTGATGACCTCTCCCGGCACCGACGTCAGCACGTACGCGCCGGCCACCGCGCCGATAACGCCGGGGATGAGCAGGCGCTTCACGAACGAGGCGATCACGTTCTTCAGCCGCCAGTGGTTCCAGGCCGAGAAGGCGGTGGCCACGACCTCGGCGGTGTGCACGCTGGCGCTGGCCGCGGCGGGCGGGACGCCGAACGACAGCAGCAGCGTCGTGGCGCTCACGCCGTAGCCCATGCTCAGCGTGCCGTCGATGATCTGCGCGACGAATCCCGCCACGACGAAAAGCGCCAGCTCGACGAGCGCGTGCTCGTCCATCACTCCTGCTTCATGTAGTTGCGGTCGATGTAGTCCATCTCCTCGTACGTGGTGGCCATGGCCAGCCGCGACTCGAAGATGAGGTAGACGCTCGCGGAGAAGAGGAGGAACGCGCCGACGAAGCCGAGGAGCATCGGCACGAAGCCGAGGTCGACGTGCAGCAGCGACACGACGCCGATGGCCACACTGGTGGCGATGAAGAAACTGATGCCGAGGTAGAGGCGCGACATCGCCTTCTGCAGCAGGCGCGCGCGGCGCGTGTTGATCTCGAGCTGCTTGAAGAGATGGTTGCGCCGCTTCTCCGTCCCCTCGTCGTGCCCTTTGCCGAGGGCCTGCAGCTCCTCGGCGCGCTCGCGCACGCGGTCGACGCAGCGGATGGAGCGCGCGGACGTGGTGATGAGCAGCGAGCTCGAGGCGAGGATCAGCACGGCCGGCGTGATCATCGCCCCGAGCACGTCGAGGACGGACTTCAGCTCGCGCGTCGAGGCGAAATCAGGCCACATCGGCGAAGGCCGCGCGTGTCATGTTCTCGTTGCCCGCCTCCAGGATCAGCACGTCATCCTCGATGCGGATGCCGCCGTACTTGCGGAACCCGTCCACCTTCTCCCAGTTCACGTACCTGGCGTTGTCGCTCTGCTGCAGGTCGCCGAGGAGCGAGTCGATGAAGTAGAGGCCCGGCTCGATGGTGAAGACATGGCCGGGATCGACGACGCGCGTGAGCCGGAGATACGGATGCCCCTCGGGCTTGGGGATCGTGTTGCCGGAACGGTCGGCCATGAAGCCGCCGACGTCGTGGACCTGCAGCCCGAGGTAATGGCCGACGCCGTGCGGGAGGAAGGTCGAGGTGATGCGCTTCTCGAAGAGGCCGTCCGCGTCGATGTCGCGCGTGAAGCCGAAGCGCGTCAGCAGATTGGCCACGCCGCGGTGGGCCATCATGTGGATGTCCGGGTAGTTCGTGTTCGGGAGGCACGCCTTCACCAGCCCGAGCTGCATCTCGTCCATGGCCTCGATGAGCTCCTGGAACTCGTCGCGCCGGCGCGAGTAGGTGCGGGTGATGTCGCTCGCATAGCCGTTGTACGACGCGCCGGCGTCGATGAGAAACGAGTGCAGGTCGTTCTCGGGGATGCGCTCGCGCACGTGATGGTAGTAGTGCAGCGTGGCCGCGCTCTCGTTGAGGGCGATGATGTTGCCGTACGGCACTTCCTCTTCGGTGTGATCGGCTCCGCGCAGGTACTCGAGATGGATCTCGTACTCCGAGAGACCCTCGCGGAAGGCGCGCTCGGCGGCACGGTGTCCGCGCGCGCCGCGGCGGTTCGCCTGGCGGAGACACTCGATCTCGTACTCGGTCTTCTGCGCGCGGTCCCAATGCAGGCTGTTGATGACGGCCTCGGGGTTCGGCGTGAGGTCGCCCCAGGCCGCGTAGCGCTCGTCCCATTCGCCGAGGAAGGCGATGCGGCCCTTGGGGATGTGCTGCTTCGCCTGATCGGGGTCGGCGATCATCACGATCTCCCACTTGTCGACCCACTTCGCCGTCGGCGTGCCGGCCACTTTGTGCCAGTAGTCGACCGGCTGGTAGTAAATGAGCTTCCCCTTCATGCCGGGCGTGTAGAGGACGAAGCAGTTCGGGTTGTCGACGACCGGCACCCAGTTCTTGAAGTGCGGGTTGACCTTGAAGGGGTAGGGCATGTCGTCGAGGAATTGGTAGTGCAGCGCACCGGAGGCGATCAGGACGTGGTCGAACTTCGACTCCGAGAGCGCGACGTCGTGGCGCATCTTGAGCATCGTGACGTGGGCGGTGTAGAGGGTGAACAGCGCGTCATCCATGAGGCGAGGATATCGTTCTGGAGTGCGGCAGCGCCAGCTGCCGCTTTGGATGCCGCAGCGCAAGCTGCGGCGGGGGGCGGAGGCTGGCGCCTCCGCATAGAGAGCGGCAGCTAGCGCTGCCGCACTCCAGAGAGCTTGCGGAGCAGGAAGCGTTTTTCGGGCATTGTGGCGGGCAGCTCCAGGGCGCGGGTGAAGTGCTCCGCGGCCTTTGCGGTATTGCCGGCGCGGAGGGAGAGCTCGCCGAGGGTGGCGGAGAGGGGCAGGTAGTCGCGCAGCGAGGGATGGTTCGCGATCTCCTCGGCGGCAGCCAGGCCGAACGCCGGCCCGTGGGCCATGGCCAGGGCCACGGCGCGGTTCAGGGTGACGATGGGCGTCGGCTTCAGCTCCAGCAGGCGATCGTAGTGCGCGACGACCGCTTCCCAGTCGGTGGGCTCTACCGCGTGACAGGAGGCGATGGCTGCCTCGACGTGATACGCCGTCAGCCGCTCGCCGGCGGCGGAGCGTCCCAGCTCGCGCAGCCCCTCGGCCAGCATGTGCTGGTCCCACAGCGCGCGGTCCTGCTCCTCCAGCGTGGCCAGCTCGCCCGCGGCGTCGACGCGCGCCGGCAAGCGCGCGGCCTGCAGGAGCATGAGGGACAGCAGCGCGTGCGTTTCCGGCAGCGACGTCGCCGGATGCTCCACCAGTTGACGGCAGAGGCGGATGGCCTCGGCGCAGAGATCGGCGCGCACCAGGTCTTCTCCGGCGTGCGCGCCGTAGCCCTCGTTGAAGAGGAGGTAGAGCACCTCCAGGAGTGAGTCGAGACGCGCCGGCAGCTCCGCGCGCGGCGGCAGCTCCATCGGGATGCCTTCCTCGCGGATCAGCCGCTTTGCGCGCACGAGCCGCTGGGCGATGGTCTCCTTTTTCGTCAGGAAAGCGCGGGCGATCTCGTCGACGGAAAAGCCGCCCACAGTCTTCAGCGTCAGCGCCGTGCGGCTCTCCTTCGGGATCGAAGGATGGCCGCACATGAGCATCATGCGCAACTGGTCGTCGCGCAGCTCGTGGGCGAAGAGCGGCTCCTCCTCGGGAGCGCGCTCGCGAAACGCGGCCACGAGCTGCGGCTCCTTGTCGCGCAGCGTGCTCTCGCGGCGGAGCTGGTCGAGGGCGCGGTTGCGGGCCACCTGGAACAGCCAGCCGCGCGGGTTGTCCGGCACGCCGCGCAGGCTCCACTGCTGCAGCGCCGCGATGAGCGCCTCCTGCACCACCTCCTCGGCCAGCGAGAGGTGCTCCGCGCCGAAGACGCGTGTCAGCGTGGCGACCATCTGTCCCGCGCTGTGGCGGAACAGATGGTCGACGAGGCCGTGGACGGATTCGGTCATGGCGAGTGCCGGCGGGCTGAAGCCCGCCCTACATCTCTACTTGGCGCACTTCGATCGAGCCGTACTCGAGGTGCGGCGAGTCCTGGCAGCGGCTCACCACCTCGTCGTAGCTCTCCGCCTCGACCAGGAAGTATCCGCCGAGGACTTCCTTCGACTCGGCGTACGGTCCGTCGGTGACGGTCACGCGCTCGCGGTCGCGCACGACGATGCGACCTTCGCCGTCGCGGAGCTTCTGCCCCTTTCCACCCATCGATTGAATCCAGTCGCCATATTTTTGAATGATGGCCTGGATCTCCTCGGGGCTGATGTCGCCGGGGAACGAGCCGGAGTCGCGGAGCATGACAACAAATTGCGGCATGGGGTTTCTCCTTTCTTCACTGTACAGACGAATGGAGAAGCCGCAAATCGACACGCGGACAAAAAAGAAGCGCGTCGACCGCCTTGCGAATATCGACGCGCTTACTATCGCCAGCGAACCACTACTGCCGACCGCGCTTATTGCCAAGGCGATGCCAACTCATGCGCGCCAGCGATCCGCGTGCTCCAGCACCTGATCGATGGAGAGCACACGCTCTTCGCCGCGTGCGTTCCGGAAGACAGCGTGATACCAGCCGCGGACACCGACGGGCGTGAGCAGCTCGCGTCCGATCTGCAGGCGCTTGCCGCTGCCGAGCTGGCGGAAGACGCGCTCGTACGCGGAGCGGCCGAGGCGCGGCGAGGAGTGGGGGGCCCCGCTGCGCCGCTCCGGGACGTCCCGGCGCTCGATGCGGGTCGGAAGCGTGACGCGCTCGCGGCGGCCGGTGCTCTCGCCGCGCCACGGCGGGGCGAGCTTCTCTTCGACGTCCGACGCGCGGCGCCGCGGCTCGTCCTGCATCAGCTCCGCGTAGTTGTGCAGCTCGGGGAGCGACGTCCCCCAGCGCACCTCACGGCCGACGTCGTCGTACGCGGCGGGGCGGTCCTCGAGGTCGAGGAGCGATGGCGTCTCGCCACGGAAGATCGAGAAGAGGAGGTGGTAGCTGAACGGATCGGACCAGCGGCGGATCGACTCGCGGAACGCGGTCGCGATCTCGAGGGCGATCTCGCGCATCGACAGCATGCGGCCGTCGGTCGTCGGCCACACACCGTCGTCCACGCCGGTGGTGAACGGATTGCGCGGGAAGTGAAAGTCGCGCGTCACCCAGCCATTGCGCGTGGCGTGCTTGCCGGGCGTGACGCCGGCCAGGATCGGCAGCCCGCGCGCCTCGAGCTCCTCGACCCGGTAGGACGGCCAGAAGATCACGTCGCGCACGACGCCGACGATGAGTGCCGTCGTCGCGGCCATCATCCCGGGATCGGGGGTGAAGTCGAGGGTGATCTCGATGCGGTCCCGGCGCGGACGCACGCCCATCCCGCTGGAGCGGCGGTTCGCGCCGCAGACGAGGACCGGGATGGGCAGCAGATAGGCGAGCAGCAGCGCCAGCTTCTGGATGGTGCGGTTGCGGTTGCGCTCCTCGCGCGCGAGCTCGTAGGAGATGTTGAAGTGACAACTGAACGCCTCGAGGCGCACGTCTTTCGCGTTGCGGCGCTCCCAGCCGTCGAGCTGGTCGCGCACGAAGCCGATCTGCTCCCACAGGCTGCGCACCACGCGGGCGGTGCACTGCGGGGCAATCTCGATCACGGGCGTGGCGACCTCGAGCACGCCGCCGTCGAAGTACACCGCGCCGCCGGTCGGCATCTGCGACGACTTGCGGCTGCGCTCGAGCAGCGGTTTTTCGATGAAGGCCGCGGGCGTCTTCCAGTACTCCTCGGGCACCACTTCACGGCCGTCGACGTACACGCGGAACTCGGCCTCCAGGCCGACCACGGGCATGTTCAGCTCGTTGCGATAGGGGAAACGTAAAGGATCCGCGGACATGACCTCAGACCGCTTCGGGAAAGAGCAAGGATCGGGCCGCCGAAACCTGGCGCGGAGGATGATCGTCGCAACGGCATGATCACAACGACGCTCGCACTCATCGCCGCGCTCACCGTTCCGGCCGCCGATGAAGCCACGATCATTCGTCAGGTGATGGAGAAGTACTTTCTCGACAACCGTTCGCACCCCGACGCGCGCCAGTCGCTCTTCATCGCCGAGACGATGGCCGACGGCACGCTCGACCCGATCACGCTGCGCGTCCCGCCGAGCACGCTCGAGCAGGTGGACGAGCTCCTGGAGTCGATGAAGGAGAACAACCGCGAGGCCATCGCCTTGCCCGAGCTGCCGGCGTCGGTGCCGCTCGGCGACGCGGGCGAGTTGCGCGTCGACGGCAAATACGACTGGGAGAAGATCGCGCACTCGACGGGCGGCGTGGAGGCGGTGGTCGAGGTGGCGCGCCCCGCGTTCACGCGCGACGGCAAGGTCGCGGTGGTGCGCGTGGTCTTCCGGCAGCCGCAGCGGGAAGTGCAGGAGTATTACTTCCTGAAGCGGGTGGGCGAGAAGTGGCAGATGGCGTCGGTCACGACCGGCCGGACGAAGCCGTAGCTACTTCGCCGCCGTCGTGGCCTTCCGCACCAGCCGGAAGTTGACCGTCAGCTCGTGGGCCACTTCCTTCGGCTTTCCTTCCGCGTCGCGGAAGGGATGGAAACGCCACTGGCGGATCTTGCTGACGGTCTCGCGGGCGAACTCCTCGTGCTCCGGCGGCGTCAGCACGATCACTTCCTTGACCCGGCCGTTCTTGCCGATGATGTAGCGCACCACCAGCGTGTCTTCCAGCATGCGCCG
>DASPMO010000071.1:0-88406 GCA_035627015.1 Thermoanaerobaculia bacterium
GCGGTGGTAGCTTTGGCGGCGGCGGGGCCACAGGAGGCTGGTGATGCACCAGAAGGACTTCATCGCGTCGCTCGATCAGCCGCGGATCGTGGAGGCCATCAACACGGCCGAGCAGCTCACGTCGGGCGAGATCCGCGTCCACGTGCAGCCGCGCGCGCGCGGCGAGATCCGCCACGTCGCCGAGCGCACGTTCGAGCGGCTGGGGATGACCAAGACCGCGCTGCGCAACGGCGTGCTGCTCTTCATCGCCTGCGAGGAGCAGCGCTTCGTGATCCTCGGCGACGAAGGGATCGACGCGAAAGTGCCGGCCGGGTTCTGGGACGAGATCGCGGCGAAGCTGACCATCCGCTTCCAGCACCACGAGTTCACCGACGGCATCGTCGAGGCTATCCACAGCGCGGGGGAGGAGCTGCGGCACTACTTCCCGCGCGCGCACGACGACGTCAACGAGCTGACCAACGACATCAACATCGATGCGTGACGTGGCCATCGTCGCTCTCGGCTCGAACCTCGGCGACCGCGAGTACCACCTGCGCCGCGCCATCCACGAGCTGCCGATGCGCGTCGTGCGCGTGAGCGCGTTCCTCGAGACCGAGCCGGTCGACGCCCCGCCGCCGATGTTCCTCAACGCCGTGGCCATCGGCTACACCTCGCTGGGCCCGCACCTGCTGCTGGCCGCGCTGCTCGACCTCGAAAAGCGCCTCGGCCGCAAACGCCGCGGCGTGAAGAACGAGCCGCGCATCATCGACCTCGATCTCATCGCCTACAACGCCATGCGCATCCGCACCCCCACGCTCACGCTCCCGCACCCGCGCGCCCACGAGCGGGAGTTCGTGATGAAGCCGCTGCGGACCATCTGGAGTGCGGCAACGCCAGTTGCCGCTCTCGATGCCGCAGCGCCAGCTGCGGCGTTGCCGCGCTGAGCCCCAAGCCGCAGCTGGCGCTGCGGCGATGCAGAGCGGCAACTGGCGTTGCCGCACTCCAGACTAGCGCGTGCCGAGCGCGGCGCCGCCGCCGTCCAGGGCGACGCGGGCCCGCTTCACCGGGACCGCCTTCGTCAGGATCGGGTACGGGTTCACCATCTCGTCGTTGTCGTTGACGCCGAAATGGAGGTGGGGCGGGGTCGTCTTCGCGTTGCCCGTATTGCCCACATAGCCGAGGAGATCGCCGCTGCGCACTTCCATCCCCTCGTAGAGGCCGGGGGCCCAGCGGTCCAGGTGCGCGTAATAGAACGACGTCCCGTTCTCCGTCGTCAGCCAGAGGCAGAGACCGCCCTTCGGCTGCTCGCCGAGATAGCTGATGATCCCGTCGGCCACGGCCACGATGCCCGTGCCCTTCGGGGCGAAGATGTCGATCCCTTTGTGGCGGCGGCGTCCGCCGTCGCGCGAGTCGCCCCAGCTGTTGGCCAGGTCGAACGGCTGCACGCCCACGACCGGCATCTGCAGGGTCAGGCCGTTCAGCGGAGCGAAGAGCGCCTTGGCGCGGGCCGCGAACTCACTGTCGCGCTCCTTCTTCGTTCCCGCCGTCGCGCTGACCGCCGGCGACCTGTCGACGTGGCGGGCGTTGAAGCGGCTCAGGTCCGCGCGCAACTGCGCGATCAGCTCGCTGAAATCGTCGTCCTCGACCATTGGAGCGGGAGGAGGCGGCGTGGCGACGACGACCGTCGTGGTCGTGGCGCAGGCGGTCGTGAGGAGCAGAGCGAGAGCGGGCAGGACTGTCAGTCTGCACACCCACCCACAGCGTTGACGAATGGTGTTCATGATTTCCGGGGGACGAACGGCCGCAAGTGTAAGCGGGTGCCGTTCAGCTTGTAAAGAGGTACGGCCCGATGTCCTCGACGCGGCGGAGGGGGATGCACTCGATGTCCGCGCGGATCTCGTTCGCGTTCGACTGCGGCACGACGATGCGGCGGAAGCCGAGCGCGGCCGCCTCGCGCGCGCGCAGGTCGGGTTGCGAGACGCTGCGCACCTCACCGAGGAGCCCGACCTCCCCGAAGAGCGCCATGTCGTGCGGCAGCGGCACGTTGCGCTGCGACGACAGCACCGCCGCGACCACCCCCAGGTCGAGCGCCGGCTCGTCGATCTGCAGGCCCCCCGCGACGTTCACGTAGATGTCGTGCTGCACGAACGTCCCCGCCCCCTTGCGCTCGAGCACGGCCAGCAGCAGCGAGACCCGGTTCGCGTCGATGCCCATGGCCATGCGCCGCGGCGACGGAAAGTGCGTCGCCGACACGAGCGCCTGCACCTCCAGCAGCAGCGGCCGCGTCCCCTCGACCGCGGCCAGGATGGCCGACCCCGGCGACTGGCTCCGTTGCGAGATCAGCGCGGCGGACGGGTTCGGCACCTCGTCCAGCCCGTCGTCGTGCATCTCGAAGATCGCCACCTCGTTGGCCGGGCCGAAGCGGTTCTTGTAGGCGCGGATGACACGGTAGTTCTGGAACTTCTCCCCCTCGAAGTAGAGGACCGTGTCGACGATGTGCTCGAGCGTCTTCGGCCCGGCGATCGTCCCTTCCTTGGTGATGTGGCCGATGAGGAAGACCGGCAGCGAGAGGCGCTTGGCCGCGGCCATGAGCGTCCCGGCGGAGTCGCGCACCTGCGCCACGGAGCCGGGCATCGACTGGTTGGCGACGGTGTGGACGGTCTGGATGGAGTCGACGATGAGGGCCACCGGCTTCATCTTCTCGACCTCGGCCAGGATGCGCTCGATGGAGGTCTCGGTGTAGAGGCGGATGTTCTCCGAGGTGGTGCGCAGGCGGCGGGCGCGCATGGCGATCTGCCGCGGCGACTCTTCGCCCGAGACGTAGAGCACCGGCCCGCCGCGCGCCAGCTCCTCGGCCACCTGGAGGAGGAGCGTCGACTTGCCGATGCCCGGCTCGCCGCCGACGAGCGTGACCGCGCCGAGGACCAGGCCGCCGCCGAGGACGCGGTCGAGCGAGGGGATGCGCGTGGTGATGCGCGGCGCCGTGTCGAAGTCGATGGCATCGATCGGCATCGGGCCGCCGGCCACGCTCATCGCCGTCGCCGGTGCCGCTGCGGCAGGCTGCTCCTCCTGCGCGTACGAGTTCCATGCGTGGCAGTCGGGACAGCGGCCGAGCCACTTCGAGGATTGGGCCCCGCACTCGGTGCAGGAGTAGATGACCGCCTTCTTCGCCACTCAGGCGATTGTTTCACGGGTGCGCGGAAACCAGCGCACGACTCCACAGAAGAGCAGCGTGGCGATGAATACCACGTAGAGCGCGCCGGGGCGCAGGAAGCCGATGATGAACGAGATCCACAGGATGTAGATCGCCGTGGCGTTCGGACGCAGCGCGCGCATTCCTTCCTCATTCGTGCCGTGAACGAACAGCAACGCCACGACCATGGCTGCCAGCGCAGCGACGGCAATAAGGACCACGCTCTGGCGCATGTGGCGCAATAATAACTGCCATGCCGAAGAAAACGCTGGAATCGCTGGAGAAGGAATTGCGCGATTTCGCCATGAACTACCCCGAGGCGCACGAGGATCATCCGTGGGGCCACATCGCCGTGAAGGTGAAGGGGAAGGCGTTCGTGTTCCTCGGCGGCGAGAAGGGGGCGGCGGAGCTGAGCCTCTCCGTGAAGCTCCCCCAGTCGCGCGACATGGCTACCGATCTCCCGTTCGCCGAGCCCACCGGCTACGGCCTCGGCAAGAGCGGCTGGGTCACCGCGCGCTTCGAAAAGGTGGCGGACGTGCCGCTCGATCTGCTCAAGGGATGGATCGACGAGAGCTACCGCGCCATTGCACCGAAGAAACTCGTGAAGACACTGCCGTGAAGAAAGATCGAGAGACGACGGGGGAGGCGGGCTGAAGCCCGCCCTACGTCGAGCAAACGTAGGGCGGGCTTCAGCCCGCCTGCCCCGCTAGATCGGCACCGTTACGTCGATGCGCGTGCCCCGGCCCGGCGTCGACGCCAGGCTCAGCGTCCCTCCCGCCCGTTGCGCCCGTGCGCTCATGCTCGGCAGCCCATGTCCCTCGCGGGGCTCGCTCGCGGTGCACGAACCCCTTCGGCACGCCGGCCGCGACCCGCGTGAACCGCTTCCCGTCGAAGCGCAGCAGCCCTCCGGTGTAGAGCCCGAACCAGAGCTGTCCGTGGCGATCCTCGGCGAAGGCCGTCGGCGCGACCCGCGGCACGTCGTCGAACGTCTCGAAGCGGCCGTCTTTCCACCGCGTGAGCACGCGCTGGCCGAAGGTGCTGAACCAGAGATCGCCGCGCGAGTCGCGCCAGATGCGGAACACGTCATCGCCGCCGAGGCCGTCCCTGCTGTCGTAGACCGCCACGACGCGCGAGAGATCGGCGCTCCAGCGCACGACGCCCTCCGCCGTGGCCACCCACCAGTGGCCGGCCCGGTCGCGCTCGCCGAGGAACCGCATGCCGCGCGTCGACGCGCACCACGCCGGCCGAGGTCGGGATCCACGTGGCGTCGCGCGTATGCAGCGTGGAGCAGCGGCTCGATCCCGCGTGGTTCCTTCGCGTGCACCGGTCGTTCGTCGTGAACGCCGCGCTCATCGCGGAGCTGCACGTGCTGCCGTCGGGGGATTACGAGATCGTGCTGCGGGATGGGGGGGAAGGTGCCGATGAGCAGGATGTTCCGGGATGGGGTGCTGGAGAAGTTGCGGGGTTAGCGCTCGCGAAGAGGCGGAATCGCGAAAACCACGCATGGACTCGCGAATACCACGTCCGGGGTCGCGAAAACCACGCGCGGAGTCGCGAAAACCACGCATGGAATCGCGAATACCACGCGCGGAGTCGCGAAGACCACGCGATGAATCGCGAAGACCACGCGACGAATCGCGAAGTCCACGCGACGAATCGCGAAGTCCACGCGATGAATTGCGAAGTCCACGCGATGAATCACGAAGTCCACGCGACGAATCACGAAACCCACGCGACGAATCACGAAACCACTGCGGTGTCAGGCCTTGACGAACCAGCGACCGTCGGTTTCGTTGCGCCGGATCCCGAATTCCGACGCGATGCCGTACCGTTGCAACATCGTGCGCACCGTTGCCGCAAAGTCGCGCGCGCGTGTCGGATATCCCCCCGCCTGCAGCGCCTCGGCGATCTGGCGTGTGGTCCGCGGCTCGCCGGTCTTGACCAGATAGTCCGCGACCGCCTGGTAAAGGGTGGACGTCGCGTACGGTGCCGGCGGCGCCGGCGGTTCCGGATCGGCCGCCGGCACCGGCGCCGTCCCGAGCACTTCCTCGAGCGCGCCGATGGCCCGCTGCACGCCGGCCAGCTCCACGAGAAGCCGCTGCTCTTCCTGCCGAAGCCCGGCCAACACTTCCGCGATTTTGTTCATCGCGCAACAGTATCGCGCAATTGCGCAATTGTTGCGATCACGGGTGGGAGCGCGTGGCGGGCTGAAGCCCGCCCTACGTTGAGCATGCGCATCGCGAGAAATGTGCTGAACGTAGGGCGGGCTTCAGCCCGCCACGCGCTCGCCTAGAACGGGCAGTCCGCGCACCCCGAGCCGCAGCACGTCGGCTCCGCGGCGGGGCGCCAGCGGGGAGCTTCGGGAGGAGGCGCCGGCGGCGCCTCCTCCCGGGTGGGGGTCTCCTGCTCCTCAGGCATTGCTGCGGTCGGGGCTCGGCAGGGCCGGGGCGGTCACGTCCGTGGACGGGCCGCTGCCGGGGGCGATGGTCAGCGTCTCGCCGGGGCTCTGCTCGGGGTAGTACTCCTTGAGCTTGATGTAGTCCGTGCCCGTCTCCTCGGTGATGATCTGGTTCACTTCCCAGCCATCCAGCGTCTCGCGCTCGAGGAGCTTGCGCGCGATGCGGTCGAGCGAGCTCTTGTTGGTGGTGATGATGTCCTTGGCCGTGGCGTAGGCGCGGTCGAGGATGCGGCGCACTTCCTTGTCGATCTCCACGGCCGTCGACTCGGAGTAATCCTGGTGCTGGCCGAACTCGCGGCCGAGGAAGATCTGCTCTTCCTTCTTGCCGAACGTGGCCGGGCCGAGGTCCGACATGCCCCATTCGCAGACCATCTTGCGGGCCATGTTCGTGGCGCGCTCGATGTCGTTGCCGGCGCCGGTGGTGATCTCGTTGAGGAACACCTCCTCGGCGATACGGCCGCCCATGAGCACGGCCAGCATGGCTTCCAGGTACTTCTTCGAGTACGAGTACTTGTCCTCGGTCGGCAGCTGCTGCGTGAGACCGAGGGCGCGGCCGCGCGGGATGATCGTCACCTTGTGCAGCGGATCGGCCGCGGGGAGCATCGCCGCGACGATCGTGTGTCCCGACTCGTGATAGGCGGTGTTCCGCTTCTCGCGGTCCGACATCATCATCGACTTCCGCTCCACGCCCATGATGACCTTGTCCTTCGCGTACTCGAAGTCGACCATCTGGACTTTCTTCTTGTCGTAGCGGGCGGCGTTCAGCGCCGCCTCGTTGACGAGGTTGGCGATGTCCGCGCCGCTGAAGCCCGGGGTGCCGCGGGCGATGACGGCCATGTCGACGTCCTCGGCCAGTGGGATGTTGCGGGTGTGGACGCGCAGGATGCCCTCGCGTCCCTTGAGGTCCGGCAGGTCGACCACCACGCGGCGGTCGAAGCGGCCCGGGCGGAGGAGGGCGGGATCGAGGACGTCCGGACGGTTCGTGCCGGCGATGAGGATCACGCCGTCGTTCGACTCGAAGCCGTCCATCTCCACGAGGAGCTGGTTGAGCGTCTGTTCGCGCTCGTCGTGTCCGCCGCCGAGGCCCGCACCGCGGTGACGGCCGACGGCGTCGATCTCATCGATGAAGATGATGCAGGGGGCGTTCTTCTTCCCTTGTTCGAACAGATCCCTCACACGGGAGGCGCCCACGCCGACGAACATCTCCACGAAGTCCGAGCCGGAGATCGAGAAGAACGGCACGTTGGCCTCGCCGGCGATGGCGCGGGCCAGCAGGGTCTTGCCGGTGCCCGGGGGGCCCATGAGCAGGACGCCCTTCGGGATCTTGCCGCCGAGCTTCGTGAACTTCTGCGGCTCCTTGAGGAACTCGATGATCTCGTGGAGCTCGACTTTCGCCTCGTCCACGCCGGCCACGTCCTTGAACGTGACCTTCTTGGCGCTGCCGGAGAGCAGTTTCGCCTTCGACTTGCCGAACGAGAGGGCCTTGTTCCCGCCCGCCTGCATCTGGCGCATGAAGAAGATCCAGAGGCCGATCAGGAAGAGGAAGGGGGCCCAGGTGATGAGGGCGGCGATGAACGGCGCGTCGCGCTGCGGCTCGTACTCGACGATGACGCCTTTGTCCTCGAGGCGCTTATAGAGGTCATCGGGCCAGGTGGCCGGACCGGTGGCATTGAACTCGCGCTTGCCGCCGGGGGCGGTGGACTTGGTCGCGCCGCGGATCTCGTCGCCGCGGATGGTGACTTTCTCGACCTCTCCGTCGTTGACGCGTTTGACGAATGTGCTGAAGGGGATCGCTTCGCTGGCCCCTTTCGCGGTGTTGAAGAGGCTCCAGAGCAGGAACACCAGGACGATGATCACTACCCACAGGAGCGCGGTTTTGACTGTGGAATTCAACGAATTGCCTCCAACGGGTCAACGCGGATGCTTCGCGCGTGCCACGTACACTATCGCGTCTGGAAACGGGACGCGAGCATTCGAATATTGCAGCGGGCGTTATCCCACACGCCCGATGAACGGAAGGTTACCGAACCGTGATCGCTGCTCGAGACCGTAGCCGGCCCAGGTGCCGTCTTCCTCGACGACGAAGGCGCGGAAATCGGTGGACAGGTCGACGGTGCGGGCGTTGGCCCGGTCGAGCAGCGCCACGAGCCGCAGCGAGGCCGGCTCGTGGGTGCGGAGCTGGCTGAGGAGGTAGTTCTCGATCACCCCCGTGCCCACGACGTCCTTGAGCAGGTAGACGTTGCGGCCGCGGATGTCGGTGAAGCTGAGGAAGTCGATCTCGATGGCGTCGGCGGTCTCGTTGTCGGCCGCGTCGCGCACGACGTCGATGAAGGCATAGCTGACATCGCCGGGGATGGCGCGGAGGAGGTCGGCCGCGAACATGGCCGTCCCTTTGAGCACGCCGAGGAGGAAAACCTCGGCCTCGCCCGCGTCCAGGCGGATCTCGCTGCCGAGGGCTCGAATGCGCGACGCGATCTCATCCGCGCTGAAGACCGGCCTGATCTCGCTCATGACGTCCACACCTCGCACAACACGCCGCCCGCTCCGCGGACCTTGAAGCGTTCGGAGACTTCCACGCCGGCGATCCAGACGATCTCGCCGTTCCAGACGAGCAGGGGAAGGCGGTCCCGAACGTCGGCGTCGATTTTACGATCAATGAGAAAGTCTTTGAGCTTTTTCGGCTGCGCCATGCCGAGGGGGTGGAAACGGTCGCCGTCGCGGCGGTTACGGACGGTGAAGGTGGGGGAGGCGCCCTCGGGGAGCTCGAACAACGTAGGGCGGGCTTCAGCCCGCCTCTCCGGTGGGTGGGGGAGGCGGGCTGAAGCCCGCCCTACGTTGAGCACGTGCATGGTGAGGCCGAGTGCGGGGATGTAGGCGTGGTCGCTCAGCGGGAGCTCGAAATCGGTCGCGGGCTCGGGGCGTTTACGCAGCACCAGCCCCCCGCCCTTGCGCACGAGCTCCAGCGTCTTGGTCACGCTCATTCGCTTCACCGTTTCCAGCTCGCTGGCGATGCGGGTGGCGTCGAAGTCCCGGGCGCTCGGGTCGAGGCGGCGGATCTGGCGCTGGAGGAGGGCGCCGCGGAGCCACGGCTCCTCGGGCCAGTTTTTGAAGGTTGCGGCGTCTTCGCCCACGTCCACGCAGCGTTGCTCGGCCTCCTCGATCGCTCGTTCGAGGAGGGGCCACTGCGCGCGCGCCTGGTCGGCGATGTGGGCGAGGTTCTCCGTGGCGTCGAGGTCCCGGAGGAAGGCGCGGACGCGGTTGCGGAGGAAGCGCGGGTCTTCGTTCGAGCGGTCGAGGCGGGGGACGATGCCGCGCTCGGCGAGGAAGGCCTCGATCTCGCTGCGTGTGACGCCCAGCAGGGGACGGATGAAGCCATCCTCCCGGTGGGGATGGATGCCGCGCAGGCCGGCCAGGCCGCTGCCGGTGAGGAGGCGCATCAGCACGGTCTCGGCCTGGTCGTTCTTCTGGTGGGCCGTGGCCACGTACCGCGCCTGCTCTTCGTCGCGGATGCGCGTCAGTTGCGCGTAGCGCACCTCCCGCGCGGCGGCCTCGATGCCGCGCTCGCGCACGCGTTCGGGGTCGAGCGTGCCGCCGGCGACGCGCAGCGGGACGCCGAGGCGCGCGCAGAGGTCGCGCACGAACGCCTCGTCGGCGTCGGAGTCGGCGCCGCGGAGATGGTGGTTCACGTGCGCGGCCACGAGCTCCAGGCCGAGGTCGTGCAGCGCGAGGAGGAGGGCCGTCGAGTCGGTTCCGCCGGAGACGGCCACGACGATCCGGCCGGCTTCAAGGGCTTCCTTGACGAAAAACTGACGGATGGCTGCGTGCATCGCTCTGGTGTCAGTGTTAGTTTACCGATGGGAGGATTCATGCGTCGCGGTCGCCAATCGGGCTTCACACTCGTCGAACTGCTGGTGGTCGTGGCCATCATCGCCATCGTCGCGTCCATTGCGATCATGAATTATCTGAGCTCCGTCGAGCGCGCCCGCCAGAAGCGGACCATGGCCGACATCCGCTCGATCGCCCAGGCGTGGGAGAGTTTCCACTCCGAGAAGGGCTCCTTCAACACGGCCGGCCTGACCTTTCCGGCGGCGGTGACTCACGACGACCTCTTCGCCGCGCTGGCGCCGACGTACATGCGCAGCATCCCGAAGAACGACGGGTGGGGGCGTCCGCTGCAGTTCGGCACCGAGGGGAAGCTCTACGCCATCCGCTCCTCGGCCCGCGACGGCAAGTACGAGGGCGACGACTACGACGACGGTGCCGGCGAGAACCCGGACTGCGACATCGTGTACTCGAACGGCAATTTCGTCCGTTACCCGGAGATCATCCAGAAAGACTAGCCATCTCCTTGTTACATCATGAGTTCCCGAGGACTGCGATAATCTGCGCACCTCGGTTCACTCATGAATGTCGCCAAGGGTGTGTCTCTCGGGCCGTACGAGATCCTGAGTCCGATCGGATCGGGCGGGATGGGGGAGGTCTGGCGTGCGCGCGACCGCCGCATCGGCCGCGATGTGGCCATCAAGGTCCTCCCCGGCACCTTCGGCGCCTCCGATGAGCTGGTGCTGCGCTTCCAGCAGGAAGCGCGCGCCGCGGGAGCGCTGAACCACCCCGGCCTGGTGACCATTTTCGACGTCGGCACGAACGAGGGGTCGCCGTACATCGTGATGGAGCTGCTCGACGGCGAGACGATGCGCGAGGCCATCGACCGCGCCGTCCCGCATCCGCTCCCGCTCCGCAAGACCATCGACTACGCCATCCAGATCGCCGAGGCGCTGGCGGTGGCGCACGAGAAAGGGATCATCCACCGCGACCTCAAGCCGGAGAATCTCTTCGTCACCACCGACCGCCGCGTGAAGATCCTCGACTTCGGCCTGGCCAAGCTGGCCGAGGCCAAAGACAGTGACGGGAAGCAGCGCACGGGGCGGCACCTCACCTCCGCCGGCATCGTGGTCGGCACGCCCGGCTACATGTCGCCCGAGCAGGTCCGGGCGCTGCCGCTCGATCACCGCACGGACATCTTCTCCCTCGGCTCGTGTCTCTACGAGATGCTCTGCGGCCGCCCCTCGTTCGAGAAAGACTCGGCCATCGAGACGATGCACGCGGTCCTGAGCGTCGAGCCGGTGCCGCTGTCGACGCTCGTCCCCGACCTCCCCGCCTCGGTCGAGGCCATCGTCCGCCATTGCCTGGAAAAAGACCCGCGCGAGCGGTTTCAGTCGGCGCGCGACCTCGCCTTCCAGTTGCGGATGCTCCCGCAGATCCAGGGCAGCATCGCCGACAGCCGCCGCGTGCAGCCCGCGGCGCCGCGCCGGTTCCCGTGGCGGGTGGGGATTGCCGCACTGCTGGCCACCCTCGTCGCGGCGGGCAGCTTCGCCGTCTACCGCATCAGCAATACCGAGGCGGAGCTGGTCAGCCCGCGCTCGTTCCGCCAGCTCACGTTCGACGACGGGCTGGAAGTCTTTCCCGCTCTCGCCCCGGACGGGAAGTCGTTCGTCTACGTGTCGGCCGAGAGCGGGAATCGCGACATCTATCTGCAGCGCACCGACGGACGGACGCCGATCAACCTCACCAGCGACTCGCCGGACGACGACAGCGAGCCGGTCTTCTCGCCCGACGGCTCGCAGATCGCCTTCCGCTCCGAGCGTGCCGGCGGCGGCATCTTCGTCATGGGCGTGACCGGCGAGTCGGTGCGCCGCCTCACGGACTTCGGCCACAACCCGAGCTTCTCGCCCGACGGCACGCGCATCGTCGTGGCCACGCGCCCGATCGAGCTGCAGCCCCACGTCCACGGCGTGAACAGCCAGCTCTGGATCGTCGATACGCGCAGCGAGGCGAAGAAGCCGCTCGTGCAGCCGGGCGTGGGCGGTCCCGACTTCGGCCGCGGCTGCGACGCGGTGCAGCCGAGCTGGTCACCGGGCGGCAAGCGCATCGCCTTCTGGGGCGTCTCCACCTGGCACGGGCAGCGCGACCTCTGGACCATCGATCCCGACGCGGCGCAACCGAAGACGACCGTCGTCCGCGTGACCTCCGACGCCGCGCTCGACTGGAATCCGGTCTGGTCGCCCGACGGCAAGTACCTCTATTACGGCAGCGATCGCGACGGGACGCTGAATCTCTGGCGCATCCCGATGGACGAGGAGACGGGCACGCCCACCGGCAGGCCGGAGCCGCTGGCGCTCCCCGCCTCGGTCAGCGGGAACTTCGCCTTCTCGCGCCAGGGGGAGCTGGCGTTCACGACCGTGACGCGCTCCTACCGCCTGCTGTCGATGCCCTTCGACCCCGCCACCGCCACGACCGGACCTCCGCGGCCGCTGTTCGGCGGCTCGCAGGAGATCCTCACCTTCGAGCGGTCGCCGGACGGTCAGTCCATCGCCTTCACCACCAGCGGCAACGCGCAGGAGGACCTCTTCATTGCCAATGCCGACGGCACGCGCGTGCGGCAACTGACCAACGACGCCGCGCGCGACCGCGGCGTGACCTGGTCGCCCGACGGCAAGACGCTCTACTTCTACTCGAACCGCCAGGACGCGTATCACATCTGGAGCATCCGCGCGGACGGCAGCGGCCTCACGCGCGTGACCACCGACGCCGACCTGCGGCAGCTCGGGGCCCGGAACATCTACACGCCGCACCTCTCGCCCGACGGCCGCACCATCGCCGCGCAGACGGACGACGTGGGCGTGCTCGTTCACCTCGGCCGGAGCGGGCCGGGCCGGATCGAGGTGATGGGCGGGGGCTTCATCGGCGGCAGGTGGTCTCCCGACGGACGGCGCATCGCCGGCGGGATGAAGAACACGCCGTCGGCCGTGTCGAGCGGCATCGCCGTCTATTCGCCGTCGGCCCGGCGCGCGGAGCGGCTCTCCGAGCAAGGCGTCGCGCCGCACTGGCTCCCGGACGGGAAGCGGCTGGCCTTCTTCGCCCGCGACCACATCGGCATCATCGACGTGGACAGCCGCCGCATCCTCCGCGCCCCCTTCGCGCCGCTCGAAGGCGTGACGCCGCACAGCCTCGCCGTCTCGCCTCGCCTCGCGGCCGACGCCTCCACCGTCTTCATGCGCCAGACCCTCGAGCAGGGGGATATCTGGATGGTGCGCTTCGAGGCGGGTAGGTAATTCGGCTGCCGCAGCACTCCTACTGGTGAAGGCTTCCGGTCTCGCCACGCAACAGCAGCAGAGAGGAAGAGGAGAAGCGTATGCCCAGAATTCGTGACCTGGGAGTCAGTTTCGGCTACTTGATGGGTGGTGCCTGTGGCGATCCGTCCGGCCACCCCCCGCCGCCGCCCCCGCCGCCGTGTCAGAGTCCGTCCGGTGCACAGCCCCCGCGCTGCGAACCGTCGGGCCAGCAGCAGCCGCCCGGCGGTGGAAAGAAGAACGCCGCCGGCCTGAGTGCCACCGCCGTCGCGCAGTTGCGGCGGCAGATGCAACAGCAGGCCGGCCTGTAGTTCCCGTGTAGTTTCCGAGGTGTCGCGCGCGGCCGGACCGGAAGCCCGGCGCGTATAATCCGCGCACTTCCGGCCGGAGTGTTCCCGCAGAAAACGAGAGAGGAGGGTCGATGCCGAAGGTCAGAGATCTTGGAATCAATTTCATCCCCGCCACGATGCGCCCCCTGGAGATTGGAGAGGGCGGCGGTATCCCGCCATGCGAGCCCTCGGGCTGCGAACGGACGTACGGAGACTGCGAGCCGTCCGGCTGCGCCAAAGAAGCGTCGTGCATCGAGCCGACGTCGGACTGCGAGCCGTCCGGCTGCGAGAAGGGCGCCTCGTGCCACGAGCCGTCCGGTGACAAAGACAAAACCGACAAATACGAACGCCCTCTGAACGCCGCCGCCATCGCGCAACTGAAACAGCAGATGCAGGCTCGACTCGGCGCCTGATCCGCATCACGGCCGGAAGTCTCCACCCTGTGCCATCGCTCGACGAGATCCGCTTCCGCTCCAGTCCCCACATCGAGCTCCGGCAGCTCGGCGACCTCCCCGCCGAACAGCGCGAGGCGTTCGCGGAACTGGAAAGCGATCCCGATTTCTACGGGCTGTTCGTCCCGAAGCCGCCGCTGACGATGAACCTCAAGTCGGTGGCGCGGGAGACGGCGGAGCTCTTCCGCGCCCTCGCCACGCCGTCGACGCTCGACGCCGCGCTGCTGCACGACCGGGAGATCATCGATCTCGTCCTCGACGGGATCCTGGAGGTCGAGCACGGCGCGGACTTCGTCTCCGGCGCGGAGGCGTTCCCGATCGTCTGCGCGGCCGCCGGCGATACGCCGCCGCGCGATGCCGCGGCGCGCCTGTCGCGCGAGGCCCTGCTGCACGCGCAGGACCTCGAGACCACCGACCCCCGGGCGCTGACGAGCGCGCTCTATTTCTACAACCGCATTCCCCTGACGCCGTTCTGGCGATCGCGCTTCTCCTCGGCGGACGCGATCCTGGCGCACGTCGGCGCGGACCGCGGCTCGCTGCGCGCGCTGCTCGAGCGTGAATGGATCGCCTCGGCCGGCGGCCGCGGGTGGCTGAGCTGGTCGCCGCGCCTGTCGCCGCCGCGCGAGGCCGACGCCGTGACGTACAAGCTGTACGTGAGCGTGCGCCCCGAGCGCATCCGCGATGCGTTCGAAGCCGTGGTCCGCGTGCTGGCGGACTTTCCCGGCATCCCGTTCAAGATCGGCGACAGCGCCATCGGCATGCTCCGTCCCGACAAGTTCGTGACCTACTTCCGGACGCGCGAGGAGCTCGACGCCGCGGCCTCCGTCTTCCGCCGGGAGCTGGCCGGCTGCGAGGCGCAGGGGGTGCCGTTCAGCGCGGGGCTCGACGACACGGGCCTCCTCTCCTGGGGCGTCGATCCTCCCGACCACGAGCGCGCGCTGCGCTGGCTGGGCCGCGACAGCTGGCGCACCTGGCTCGTCCAGCGCCTCGGCGCCGCGCTGTCGATCGCCAGGTCCGCCCGCCAGGCCGGCGCCGTGGAGCCGTGGCGCTTCGCCATCGAGCGCGCCCGCCGCCACGGCGTCGACGTCGAGACCTGGACGCCCTCTCCGACG
This sequence comes from Thermoanaerobaculia bacterium, assembly GCA_035627015.1. Taxonomy (GTDB): domain Bacteria; phylum Acidobacteriota; class Thermoanaerobaculia; order Gp7-AA8; family Gp7-AA8; genus QHVT01. The sequence goes on from DASPMO010000071.1 coordinate 14,654, forward strand.
CTCTGGAGCCGCCCGTGAACATCACCGAGCCGTTCGTGCTGAAGCAGGGGGTGCAGCTCATCCCCTGCGCGGAGCTGAGCGATGACCTGCGCGCGAAGATCTCCTTCGAGGAAGGGGACTTCACCCTCTCGCACCGCTACGGGCGCGCGCTGGCGCAGGTCATCGACGGCGAGACCGCGGCGCTGCTGGCGCTGTTCCGCGAGCCGCGCACGATCGTCGATGCCGTGCTCGCGAACAGCCGCGCCCTGGGGAAGGACCCGGAGGTGTATCTCGACGAGCTGCTCCCGCACATCGGCTCCTTCGTGGGGAACCGCGTGCTCGTCCCCGCGGGCTCGGACGAGGAGAAGGAGATCCGGCCGCAGTACGAGAGCGGCGACGCCTTCGCCGGCTGGAAGGTCGTCCGCTGCGTGAGCCTGCTCGAGGACAGCGAGATCTATCAGCTGCGCCGCGGCGACGAGGTGGCCGCGCTGAAGATCGCCCGCCTCACCAGTGCCGCCCTGCGGTCGACGTTCGAGAACGAGTCGGCGATCCTGCGGCATCTCGACGGCAGCGGGATCGCGCCGCACCTCATCGACGCCGGCGAGGACGCCGGACGCCCGTACCTGATCATGGACTGGGTGCCGGGCGTCGACGCGGGCGTGGCCGCGGCGCAGCGGCGCCACGACCGCGCCTCGCTGATCGACCTCTGCGCCTCGATCGCCACGGCCTACGAATCGCTGCACGCGCGCGGCGTGCTGCACGGCGACGTGCACTCGCGCAACGTGCTGGTAGGGGAGGCGGCCAGGCTGGTCGACTTCGGCCACGCGCGCATCATCGGCCGCGAGCCGCGCGTCGGCCGCGCGGGGCTGATGTACTTCTTCGAGCCCGAGTCCTTCCACGCGTACAACACCCCGGCCTCTGCCGCCGGCGAGCAGTACGCCGTGGCGGCGCTGCTCTACTTCCTCATCGCCGGGGAGCACTATCTCGACTTCCGCTACGAGCGCGAGGAGATGGTGCGGCAGGTGCGCTTCGATCCGCCGCTGCCGTTCGCGAAGCGCAACGTGCCGCCGTGGCCGGACGTGGAGGCGATCCTCTTCCGCGCGCTGGAGAAAGATCCGGCGCGGCGCTTCGCGTCGATGGGGGAGATGGCCGCCCTCCTGCGCGAGGCGCGCGACCGCACGCGGAGGGAGTCGCTGACCGCGCCGCTGACCGCCGAGGCGGGCGCGCTCCTCGAAGAGACACTGCGGTCGCTGGCGCGAGGCGGGGAGACGTTCACGGAGCGCTACACCGAGGCGCCGACCGCGTCGATCAACTACGGCTGCGCGGGAGCGGCGGTGGGACTGCTGCGCATCGCGGAGACGCGCGGCGATCCGGCGCTGCTGGCGCTGGCGGACGTCTGGCGCTCGCGCGCCGTCACCCTCATCGGCACCGAGGGGGCGTACTACAACCGCGATCGCGACCTCTCCCCCGAGCTCCTCGGCGAGGTGACGCCGTATCACACCGAGTCGGGCATCCACGCCGCCGCGGCGATGATCGCGGCGGCGACGGGCGACACGGTCGCGCACGACCGCGCCGTCCGCGCGTTCCTGCGCGCCTCGCGCCGCCCCTGCCCGGAGCTCGACCTGACCCTCGGCCGCTCCGGCAGTCTCCTGGCCGCGTCGATGCTGCTCGATCTCGCCGACACGCCCGAGCTCCGCGCGTTCGGTACGGAGACGATGGCGGAGATCTGGCACGAGCTCGATGTGCGCGGCCCGCTCGGCGGCGTGCTGGGCATGGCCCACGGCTGGTGCGGCTATCTCTACGCCGCGCTGCGCTGGTGCGCCTCCTCGGGCGATGCCCCCCCGCCGCGCCTCGTCGAGCGCCTCCACGAGCTGGCGGAGCTGAAACTGCTCAAAGGCCGCGGCGCGTACTGGTATACCGCCACCGATCGCACGCTGGTCATGCCCGGCTGGTGCAACGGCAGCGCGGGCCCGGTCTTCCTCTACACCCTCGCGCACCGCCTCCTCGGCGACCCCGAATGGCTCCACCTCGCCGAGCTCGCCGCCTGGAACAACTGGGACGAGCCCCGCTCCGCCACCACCCTCTGCTGCGGCACCGCCGGCAGAGCCTACGCCCTGCTCGCCCTCTACAAACACACCGGCGCCACGGACTGGCTGAGCCGCGCCCGACACCTCGCCAACCACGCCGCCTCCATCACCGCGGCATCCTCCCAACGCCGCAACTCGTTGTGGAAAGGGGAACTGGGCGTCGCCGTCCTCGTCGCCGACCTCGCCTCCCCCGAAACCGCCCGCATGCCGTTTTTCGAGTAGCAGTGGACCGCCGGCGTTCCGCGCCTGCGCCCCCGGGCGGGCGGAGGCTGGCGCCTCCGCGATGAAGAGCGGCGACTGGCGTCGCCGCACTCCAGAAGCCGGGATTGGTGGCGGTGACTGGAGTCGAACCAGTGACCTAGCGCTTATGAGACGCCCGCTCTAACCATCTGAGCTACACCGCCAGGGTGAGGGATCGGGATTGTAGGAGTCCCGGCTCGGACCGTCAAGGAGCGACGGCACCCCTCCTTGAACAGCAGTCGTGACAAGATATTTCGGTGAGCGAGCACGAGCGGATCTGCATCAACTGCGGCAACACCGACGACACCGCCCGTCTCGAGTCCTGCCACATCTGCGGCCGTCACTTCTGTCCCGACTGCGCGCACCGCGCGGGGTACGGGCGGCGATTCTGCTCGCCGGAGTGCGGGCGCGCCTACTATTTCACCGGAGAACCTGATGACGACGAAGACGCTGAGTCCGACGAATGACCCCACCGCCACCACCAGCGCCGGGCTGACCCGCCGCCCCCGCCGCCTGCGCCGCAGCGAGAGCATCCGCACCCTCGTGCGCGAGACCATCGTGCGTCCCGAAGACCTCATCTACCCGCTCTTCATCGTCCCGCAGAGCCGGTCCAAGAGCGAGATCGGCTCCATGCCCGGCGTCTTCCAGCTGCGCGTGCGCGAGGCCGTCGAGGAAGCGCGCCGCGCCTACGACGCCGGTGTCCGGGCCGTCCTCCTCTTCGGGCTGCCCGAGAAGAAAGACGGCATCGGCTCCTCCTCGTGGGACCCCTCCGGCCCCGTGCAGTCGGCCATCGAGGGCATCAAGCGCCAGCTCCCCGACATGACCGTCATGGCCGACGTCTGCCTGTGCGAGTACACCGACCACGGCCACTGCGGCGTGATCGTCGAGCACAACGGAGTGAAAGACGTCGACAACGATCAGACCCTGCCGCTGCTGATGAAGCAGGCCATCTCCTTCGCCGCGGCGGGGGCGGACTTCGTCGCGCCGTCGGACATGATGGACGGGCGCATCGCCGTCATCCGCCGCGCGCTCGACGAGCGGCAGATGCCCGAGGTCGGGATCATGGCCTACTCGGCCAAGTTCGCGTCCGGCTTCTACGGACCATTCCGGGAGGCGGCCGAGTCGGCACCGCAGTTCGGCGACCGGCGCACGTACCAGATGGATCCGGCCAACGCCCGCGAGGCGCATCGCGAGATCGCCCTCGACGTCGCCGAGGGGGCGGACATCGTCATGGTCAAGCCGGCCCTCGCGTATCTCGACATCATCCGGCAGGCGCGCGACTCCTTCCCGCTGCCCATCGCCGCGTACAACGTCAGCGGCGAGTACTCGATGGTCAAGGCGGCGGCGGAGCGTGGCTGGATCGACGGCCCGCGGGTGATGCACGAGATCCTGACGTCCATCAAGCGCGCCGGAGCGGACCTGATCATCACCTACCACGCGCTGGAGTTCGCGGCTATGCAGCGTTGAGCTCGCGCAGCAGCATCCCGGCGATCCGCTTGGCCGCCTCGTCGTACGCCGCCGCTCCCGGATGGAAGTTGTCGTAGCGGCTGAGGCGCTGCGCCGTGACGATGTCCCGCATGGTCACGACCTCCACGCGCCGGTCTTCCTCGAAGCGCGCGGCCAGGGCGACGTCCCACATCTCCAGGTACTGGTTGATGAGCGAGGCCCATTCGTGGCTGGGGACGGGGTTGTAGCCGCCGAGGACGAGCACGCGGGCGCGCGGGTTGATGGCGTGGATCTGCGCGACGATGGTCTCGAGGCGGCCGAGGATGCGCTCGGCGATCTCGAACGGCGCGCGGAGGATCTCCTGGCGCGAATGCGCCGAGCGGAAGAGATCGTTCGCGCCGATCGACAGCACGACCGCGTCCGCGGCGGCGATGGCGTCGCGCGTGCGCTTGGTCTTCAGCTTGGCGAGGAGGTCGTCCGTCCGCGCGCCGTTGACGCCGAGGTTCACGGTCTCGACGTCGCGGATCCCGCGCGCTTCGAGCTCGTCTTCGAGACGCCGCGCGATTCCTCCGCCGCGCTCGTCTCCCGCTCCGTAGGCAAGTGAGTCGCCGATGGCGACGACATGTAAGGTCTCAGGCATGGTCGTGGTTTCCCGTACAGCCGGCGCTGCCGCCTCCCGCGGCGGAGGCGCCGCCTGACAGGCGGCCAGAAGCAGCAGCGCGAAGGCGTATTTCACGCCTTACGAAGAGTGCGAAGGGGTTGCCATGAATGGTTGCTGGTTGCTGGTTCCTGTGTTCAAGGTGGTGTCTGACGAGGCATTGCCTTGAACCAGCAACCAGTAACCAGCAACATCATCCGCACCACACCGCCGTCACCGCGTCCGGATGTTCGAGGAGAAAGCCGTCCTCTTCCGGGTCGTATTCGATGACGGCGCCGTCGAGTCTGGAGGCGGCCATGGAGTCGAGGGCGACGTCCACGCCTTCGACGTGCATGACCTCGTCTCCATCGGCGGCCTCGGAGGCGTAGCTCAGCCGGTAGCCGGAGCCGCCGCAGCCGGTGGTGAAGGCGATGCGGAGCAGGCGGCCGCCGGCATCCTGGGTCAGGTGCTCGGCGGCGGCGGGGGAGAGGGTGAGGTTCATACGGAGGGGCTGCCGTGCACGATGCGCCACTCGGCGTCCTCGCGCTTCCACCAGTCGGGGTCGTGCTTGATGAGCTCGAGATCGCGCTCGAGCTCGACGATGTGGGCGCGCTTGACGGCCTCGAAGTAGACCAGCAGGCCGCGGTCGGCCGGGCTGGCGCTGCCGATCAGCTCGCGCAGCTTGCGCTGCATGGTCCGCTCGCGCGAGATCAGGAACTCCGCCGACTCGCGGTACGACATCTCTCCCTCGAGGATCTCGGAGAAGATCATGTCCGCGCCGAGGGTCACGCGCACGCGGTTGCCTGTCGTGGCCGCGACCTTCATTTCGATCAGGTCACGGTTGCCGCGCTCGTCGGCGGCGAACTGCTTGAACATCGTCGCCGTCATCGGGTTGGGGAGGTTCTCCGCCAGCTTCTCGAAGACCTTGTAGGCCTCGACCGTGTACTGGAAGAGCATGGCCAGGTTCTGATGGGTCAGGCCGGCCTGGTTCGCTGTCTCGACTGCAGTCATTCGGTTCCTCTATTCGATCTTAGCCACTTTGACGACGACGTCGCCGATCAGCTTCGCCTGGCACGACAGCCGGTACGGCGCCTCGAGCTCCTTGTAGGTCTCGTCCATGGTCGGGGGCGTCAGGGCGTCCCATCCTTCCAGCACTTCGATCCTGCAAGTCCCGCACGCACCGTCCCCGCCGCAGACCTGGCTCACGCGCACGCCCAGTTCCCCGGCGATGGAGAGCATCGTCTTCCCCGCGGGAAATTCACCGGCCTTTCCGGCGTCAGCGAACGTCACGCGCGGCATTGGCTGGATGATATCGAAATTGAAAATTGAAAATTGAAAATTGAAAAAAGAGACGGCGGTGCGATTTTTCAATTTTCAATTCTCAATTTTCAATTCCTGTCGATCGCCCGATGCGCCATATACGAGCTGCGCACCAGCGGCGCGGATTCGACGTGGTGAAAGCCGAGCTCCCGCGCGCGGCGCCCGAGCTCCGCGAACTCCTCGGGGGTGTAGTAGCGGCGCACGGGATGGTTCTTTTCCGAGGGGGCGAGATACTGCCCCATGGTGAAGATGTCGACGCCGGCCGCGCGCAGGTCGCGGGCGACGTCCAGGATCTCCTCTTCCGTCTCGCCGAGGCCGAGCATGATGCTCGACTTGGTCATCATCCCTTCCTCGTGCGCCCAGCGCAGGACGTCGAGGGAGCGCTGGTATTTTGCCACCGGCCGCACCTGCGCGTAGAGCCGCGGCACGGTCTCGACGTTGTGCGCCAGCACTTCGGGATGCGACGCGGCCACGGTGCGCAGCGCGTCGCGGTTCCCCTCGAGATCGGAGATCAGCACCTCGACCGCCGCCCCGGTGCGCTCGCGCACGGCCCGCACCGTCTCGGCGACGTGCGCCGCGCCACCGTCCGGCATGTCGTCGCGGTTGACCATCGTGATCACGGCGTGGCGCACCTTCATCCGCTCCACCGCCTCGGCCACGCGGCGCGGCTCGTCCGCATCGGCGAACGCCGGAGTGCCGCGGCCGACCGCACAGAAGGTGCAGCGGCGCGTGCAGATCTCGCCGAGGACCATGAACGTGGCCGTGCCGGCATTCCAGCACTCGAAGATGTTCGGGCAGCGCGCCTCCTGGCAGACGGTGTTGAGCGCCAGGTCGTTGATCAGGCGGGAGACGGGGAGCTTCGCCAGGTCGCCCGGGACACGGACCTTGAGCCATTCGGGACGGATGCCGGCGCGCTTGTTCATGATGTTGTCGGTTGTCGGTTGTCGGTTGTCTGTGAGGTGTCGCCCGGGCGCAACGGCTCAGACAACTGAAAACCGACAACCGACAACAACCGTTCCAGCCGCTCGAAGGCCTCACGGTCGTCGGTCCACTGAATCTTTTCATACGCCTCGGCCAGCGTAAACCAGCCCCACGCGTCGTGCTCGAGCGGGTCGATCTCGATCGGCAGCCGCGAGTCGATGCGCGTCTCGAAGCAGATCTCGCTGGCGATGATCGGCGCGGCGTAGCCTTTCGAGGTCAGGTACTGCGACTCGATCATGAAGGACTGCGTCAGGTCGAGCGGATGCGGCTCGCCGCGCTGGCCGGTCTCTTCGGCGATCTCACGCGTGGCCGTCTCCAGCGGCGATTCCGAGGGATCGATCGTGCCGGTGACCGGCTGCCAGAAGTTGCCCCGCTCCGGCTTACGGTGCAGGAGCAGCACCCGCTCGCCGTCGTGCACGAGCACTTTCACGAGGCGGAGGGTCTCGGGACGCGGCACGAGCTCGCGGCCGAAGACGTCGGCAAAGTGCGCGGCCAGCACGTCGCGGACGTCGTCGATGGGGACGCGACGGCCGGTCTCCCGTTCGATGGAGGTGACGCCGGTGCCCGCCAGTCCGCACGGGGTGATGAGGCGGAAGTGGTCGAGGTTGGTGCTGACGTTGAGCGCCCAGCCGTGCGAGGTGACCCAGCGCGCGATGCGCACGCCGATGGCCGCGATCTTGTCGTTGCCGACCCAGATGCCGCGTCGGCCGTCGACGCGCGCGGCGGTGATGCCGTACTCGGCGACGGTGCGGATGAGCACTTCCTCGATGGCCGTGACGTACTTGCGGACGTCGCGGTTGCCCTCGCCGAGGTGGAGGATGGGGTAGCCGACGACCTGGCCGGGGCCGTGGTAGGTGATGTCGCCGCCGCGGGTGGTCTCGTAGAAGCGAACGCCGTGCGAGGCGAGCTCCGGCGGCGTGGCCAGGAGGTTGGTCTCGTCGCCGCCACGCCCGAGGGTGATGACGGGCGGGTGCTCGAGGAGAAGGAGCTGGTCGTCGAGCTCCTCGCGCTGGCGCATCTCCACCAGCTTCTCCTGGAGCTTCATACCGTTTTCATAGGTGACGGTGTGAAGGCGATGGATCTCGCACCGGCGCATGCGTTTGCCCACAACGTGAGCGTGCGCCGCGCATTCCCCACAGCGGACCGCCGGCGTCCCGCCGGCTGTCTGCGCAGGCGTCTCGCCTGCGCCCCCGGGGTGGCGGCGGGACGCCACCACAGACAGCCGGCGAGGACGCCGGCGGTCCGCTCATCCGCCGAACCTCACCCCGCTCCGCTTGAGCAGGTCGTACGGCGGGACGCCGCCGGCGAAGACGAAGACGTAGTCGTTCGCCAGCTCGACGAGGCCGTCGGCCGTCTCCAGGCGCACGTGCGTTGGCGTGATCTCCACCGGCTGGGAGTTGAACAGCGTGCGGATGGCGGTCGCCTTCGCGAACGCCTCCTCGTTCTTCTTCTTGATGCGCACCAGCTTCTCGCGGCGGTAGGAGAGCGTGACCTCGTTGCCGGGTTGCAGCGAGAGGCCGACGGCGGCCTCGACGGCGCTGTCGCCGCCGCCGACGACGAGGATGCGCTGGCGCGTGTAGCCCTCGGCGTCGAGGAGGCGGTACATGACCTTCGGCAGCTCCTCGCCCGGGATGCCGAGCTTGCGCGGCGAGCCGCGGCGGCCGAGGGCCAGGACGACCGCGGAGGCGCGCAGCTCGCCGTTGACCACCAGCGACTCGCCGTCGCGCGCGAGCGACTGCAGCGTGGTGCCGAAGCGGACGTCGAGCGCATGCCGCTCCACGAGCGACTCGAAGAGCTCGAGCAGCGTCTCCTTCGAGTACTGCTCCTTCGACAGCACCACCGACTCCGCCACCTCCACCGGCTGCAGCAGGACCATCTTCCGCCGCGGGTAGTGCAGGAGGCTGCCGCCGAGGCTCGCTTCTTTCTCCAGGACGGTGCAGGTGAGGCCGCGGCCGACCGCTTCGACGGCGGCGCTCAGTCCGGCCGGGCCGGCGCCGACGATGACGACGTCGCGCAGGCCGCGCCCGGCAATGGTGCGGATGACCTGGCGTCCCTGGGCGATGGCGTTCTTCACCAGCGAGAGGCCGCCCAGCTCGCCGACGACGAAGACGCCGGGGACGCTGCTCTCGAAGTGCTCGTCGAGGAGCGGGACGTCTTCGCGCGATTTCAGGTCGCCGAGGCCGACGGTGATGGCGCCGACGGGACACGCTTCCTCGCAGCGCCCATGTCCGACGCAGCGCAGTCCGTTCACGACGACGGCGGTGCCGCCGACGATGCCCAGCACGTCGCCCTCGGGACAGGCGCGCACGCACGCGCCGCAGCCGATGCAGTGCACGGGATCGACGAACGGGTACTGCGCGGCAGGCTTGTCGATGCCGAGGGCCGCGGCCTCGCTCTTCCGCTCGCGGTCGTGCACGACCCGCCGGCGGAAGCTGCGCGCGTACGGGACGAGCACGCCGGCCGAAACGGCCACCGCGGCACCCCACCAGAGGAACGGCTCCGGAATCATCAGAAGCGATAACCCGCGCCGACGCTCACGCGATGCCCGCCGCCGCGCGTTTCTCCCCGCGTGACCTCGGCCTCGGCGCGCGCGAAGAGGTCGTACGGCAGCTCGATCCAGACCGCGCCGCGCAGCCAGCCGGTCGTGGAGAGCTGGTCGATGGCGGTCTCGTCGACGACGAACGCGCCCACCGCCAGCTCCGCGCTGTGCCCGGCGCCGAAGCGGCGGCCGAGGCGCGCCTGCGCGAAGACGCCGTCGCTCAGCTCGGAGGAGAAGCCGGTGGCGTTGATGCCGGTGTAGAAGCCGCCGAGGTTCGGATGGCCGATGCCGGCGGTGACGGAGTAGGTGGCCTCTTCATCGCTCTCTTCGTCGCCACTGCGCACGCCGGCGCCGAGGGTGGCGTAGGGGCCGCGATAGCTGACGCGGAGGCCCTGGCGGAGGAAGTCGTCGATGCGCTGCTCGTCGGTGCGGAGGTCGTCGTCGGGACCGGGATCGACGCGCTCGTAGGCGACGGTCACACTCTGCCGCGCGCTGACTTGCGCGAGCAGGCCGACCATGGTGTTGAAGGCCTCGTCGCCGGCGCGGCCGTGGGCGAAGAGGGAGATCCGCGGGCTCGGCGCCCAGCGCCCGTCGACGGCGAGGAAGGGGTTGTCGTCGACGGTGGCCGCGGCGAGGACGAGGTCCGCCCGCGCGCCGCCGACGCGGATGAAGCCGCCGTACTTGGGAGAGTCGGCGTCGAAGGTGAGCTCGCGGATGTCGGGCTGCAGTCCGCCGAACGCGCCGACGTGGAGGTGCTCGGTGATGGTGAGCCGCACCAGCGCGCCGTCGAGGTAGCCGAGGCCGACGTAGGGGGAGTTTCCGATGCGCCCCGCCTGCACGCCGAGGCGCTCGCCGTCGTAGGTGACGGAGGCCTCGTAGAGGCGGTTGCCGCTTTCGGTGCTCGCCGCCCGCGCGCGGATGCGCGCGTGCAGCGGAAGGTCGGCGATGTTGCGCGCGCGCAGCGAGAGCCGCCCGAGGGTGCGGTTGGCGTCGGTGGCGGACTCGGAGTCGAACGAAGCCGTCCCCGACAGCGCAAACGGTGCCGAACGTAGGACGGGCTTCAGCCCGTCCAGCTCGGGCGGGGCGGGGGCGGGACGGGCTGAAGCCCGTCCTACGTTTAGCGCCCTTGCCGTATCGCCGGCTTTGATGGCGACCTGCTCGTTCACGACTTTGGCCGAGGAGGAGTTCTCGGCGACGAAGATCACCTCCACGGTGGCGATGACCTTGCCGTCGCGCACGATCTCGAAGCGGTCGCCGACCTGGACGCCCGCGGCGGAGCCGACGGTCAGGTAGATCGTGTCGGCCGAGCGATAGCGCACCTGCTGCGCGCCGGTGGTGAGGGCGCAGAGGAGGACGGCGAGAAGGAGCGCTCTATTCACGGCCGGTGGGGTGGCACGAGTAGCAGGCGCTGCTCTCGTAGCGGTAATTACGGACGTCGTCGTGCTCGTCGTCCATCTCGTCGCGGTTGTGCTCGTGGCAGGTGATGCAGCTGAAGACGCGGAAGTTGTTCGGGCTGGTGTGGCAGTCGGTGCACGAGTCCCAGGCGTTGCGGTGCGGGCCGGAGAAGATGGGGAAGAACTGGTCGTGGTTCGGGAAGTTCGCTCCCTCGAAGGCGCTGGTGGTGTGGCAGGTCTCGCACTCGCGCGGGAAGCCGTTGTGCGGCGGACTGGTGGCGCGCTGCAGGTCGGCGAGGTGGCAGGCGATGCACTCCCGCGGCGCGCCGAAGTAGCGGTCGGGCGCCTGCGCGTGGCACGACTCGCACTGCGCGGTCACGTGCGCGCCGGTGAGGGGGAAGAGCGCCGCCGCGTGCACCTCGGTGATGGTGCGGCGGTTCTCCCAGCCGGCGGTGCTGTGGCAGCGCTCGCAGTCGAAGCCGAGCTCGCGGCGGTGCGGGTCGGCGTGGCAGTCGGCGCAGGCGCTGCCGACGTGCGCGAAGCGGAGGTCGCGGTGGCAGCCGGCGCAGTCGACACCCTTGTGCGACTGGACGAGCGGAAAGCCGGTGTGGCGGTTGTGGTCGAAGAGGAGCGGGCGGCGGAGCGGCGTCCAGCCGGCGGCGGTGTGGCAGTTCTCGCACGGGACGGAGATGGGACCGTGCGGGTTGACGGTGCGTTCCTGGGAGAGGACGACCGCGCCGGCGAAGAGGAGAGCCGCGCATGCGAATCCCGTGACGAACGAGCGCACCGGACGGCGGGTGTTGCAAGCACTTCGCCCATAGTCCCCTCTCCCCGGCACGGGGAGAGGGTCAGGGTGAGGGGCCGCGCCCCCGCTGCGAAGAACCACCCCTCACCCCGGCCCTCTCCCCGCGCGCGGGGAGAGGGGGATTGCGGAATGGCACGCCGCACAGGTGCGGGGAGTGCCCGCGAAGCGTTGCAGGTTGGCGTGGCACGCGCCGCAGCGCACCTTTGCGTGCGCGCCGTCCAGCGGGAACGTGCGGTGGGCGTAGACGATGCGCGTCCAGGCCTCTACGCGGTGGCAGCTCGTGCACGCACCCGTCACCGCCGTGCCGTGCGGGTTCTTGTGGCACGACTGGCAGTCGGTCGAGGCGAAGCGGAACTGTCCCTTCGCGTGGCAGGCGTTGCACGGCACCGCGAGGTGCGCGCCGCTGAGGGGGAACTTTGTTTTCTCGTGCGCGGCGATGGTGAAGGTGGAGGGGAGGAAGCGCTCGACGCTGTGGCAGCGTGTGCACTCGGTGCCGAGCTGTCCTTTATGCGGATCGGTGTGGCAGCCGGCGCAGGTGAGGGGCGGCTTCTTCCAGCGCTCGTGACACGTCGCGCATGCCGCGCGCTTGTGCGCGCCGGCGAGGGGGAAGCGGGTGCGGTCGTGATCGAACGCGCCGGCAATGACGTTCTTGAACGCGGTCGGTGTGTGGCAACGCTCGCACGCCGCGCCGAAACGCCCCGCGTGCGGATCGCGATGGCACGCGCTGCACGCCATCGGCGCGCGTACCGAAGACTCACGGTGACACGACGCGCACGACGCGGTGCGATGTTTCCCCACCAGCGGGAAGCGCGTCATGGCGTGATCGAAGTTTTCCCGCCGCGCCGGACGCCAGCCGCTCGTCGCATGACAGCGCTCGCACGCGTTGCCGAGGCGGCCCGCGTGCACGTCGCGCTTCCTGTGGCAGTTCACGCACGGCTGCTTCGGCACGCGGCTGTGGTCGAACTTCACCGCCTGGAACGACGCCGTCGAGTGGCAGTTCGCGCACGACGTGCCCATGCGCCCCGCGTGCGGATCCTTGTGGCAGTCGGTGCAGCTCTGGTGCTTCACCGGACGATAGACGCCGTTCGCATGGCATTTGACGCACGCCACCTGCGCGTGTTTTCCCGTCAGCGGAAACGACGTGTGTTTGAAGAGCGACGGCGGCTTCCACGCCGTCATGGCGTGACACGACGTGCAGGCGCGCGTGCCGAACTGCCCCTGGTGCGGATCGCGGTGACACGACGTGCAGTTCTGCGACAGTCCGAGATAGCTGCGCGTCTTGTGGCACTGCCTGCACTCGACCTTCGCGTGCGCGCCGAGGAGCGGGAAGCCGGTCAGGCGGTGGTCGAGCGTCTTCGGGTTCCAGTGAATGAGCTGGAAGGCGCGGCCGTGGTGCTCGTTGTGGCAGCGCTCGCACTTCTGGTAGTTCGGCTGCGCGTGCAGGCCGCGCTTCGCCGCCACACGCGCGGCCAGCGCCTTGTGGCAGGAGAGGCAGCGCCGTGCGCTCACTCCTTTGCCCGGCTCGTGACACTGGAAGCAGTTCGCCGCCCCTTCCAGCTTCGCGTGCGGCTCGCTCAGCTTTCCGGGAGAGATCTGCGCCTGTGCGGCGGTCGTGACGAAGAGCAGCAGCAGGAGCGCGCGCGTCCTCATCCGAAGCCGTACCCGGTGAGCATCACGACCACCACGTGCACGATCATGAAGAGGTACATGATCACCGCGAACGGCTTGTGAAAGACATGCCAGTAGTGAAACAGCTCCTGCAGACGCTGCCAGCGCGCGATGCGGTCGCGGAGCCACTCGCGCCGCTTCACCAGCGCCGGCGGCAGCTCGTCCGCGCGCTCGGTCAGCGAGCGCAGCTCCGCCTCGACCTCCGCCAGCGTCAGCTCGTCGCCGGCGCGCGTGCGCGGAATCTGGCGGTAGAGATAGCGGCCGAGGACGCCGGAGAGCGCCACGGCGATCATCGACCAGAAGCTCAGCGCCACCAGTCCCTGCACCTTGAACGAGCTGTGGAGGATGACCAGCAGCGGCCCGACGATGCCGCAGAAGATGTGGAAGTCGAGCCACGCGCCGAGGGGGCCGGCGCGGCGCAGCGGCTTCGCGCGCTTGCGGATCGAATAGACCAGCATCACCGTCATCAGCCCCGAGCCGATGACGCCGAACGAGTGGCCGTACGTGCCGCCCGGCTTGAGGTCCCAGAACGCCGGGTGATGCGGACGCTCCACCAGCGGCGTGCGGTAATACGACCATCCCTCGTAGAGGTAGTGGCCCATGGCCGCGAAGGCGACGAGGTAGAGGATGCCGAGGACGACACGATGTGGGGCGGGCTTCAGCCCGCCCGCGGACGGGCTGAAGCCCGTCCCCACGTTTCTCACCGCTTCCGGACCTCGGCGCGCAGCTTCTTCGCGTCGCGGACCACCAGCTCGTCGGTGGCCACGGCCAGCAGCTCGTCGAGCAGCTTCACCGCCTCGCGGTTCTTCCCGGTATTGGCCAGCCCCACGGCCTCGTTGTACATGCGGATGTGCTTGTTCACGTTGGCCACGCCTTCGAGCTGCGCGGCCTGCCGCTCGAGGTCGTGACGGCCGGCCTGGTCGCCCGTCGCGGCGGCGAGCTCGCGCACGACCGCCGCGGCCTCCTCGAGCTTCCCTTCCTTGGCCAGGGCATTGGCGCGGTTCGTCTCCGCCATCAGCAGCACGTTCTTCGCGGCGAACACGAGCTGCTTGTCGCGCGCGTTCGCGAACGCCTCCGCGTACAGCGCGTCGGCCGCGGCGCGCTGGCCCGTGCGCAGGAGCATCGCGTAGAGATTCAGCGCTATGTCGGCGCGCCGCGGGAGGAGCGTGTACGCGCGGCGGAGGTGCTCGATGCCCGGCGTGACGTCCGTCTCCACGAGGTACGTCGTGCCGATCGCGGCGCGCGCGGAGCCTTCGTCCCCCTTCAGCGCCAGCGCGCGCTCGGCGAGCCTGCGCGCCTTGCGGAACTTCTCGGCGTCCCCCTCGGCCGGCTCGAAGATCCCGGCGAAGGGACCGAGGGCCGTGGTCATCAGCGTCTCGGCGTACGAGAGATGCACGTCGGCATCGTCCAGCCCGGCGGCGATGGCGTCCTCGAAGCGGCCCACCGCGGCCAGCGACTTGGCGTGCCGCGGCTCGACGCGCAACGCCTCCTGGTAGTGCCGCTGCGCGTCTTCCTCGGCGCCGGCGACGTGAGAGAGGAACTTGCCCAGCTCGTACAACAGGGTGGCGCGGCGCAGCGGCATCGGCCGCGGCACCTCGCGCCTCGTGCCGAGGAGCTCCACCGCGTAGGCCGGGCGCGCGTGCGCGTTGCGGACCGCCGTCTCCATCTCCTTGAGCGTCTTGCCGTAGTGCTTCTGCAGCGCGTCCGCGACCTCGGCGCCGCGCTCGACGTCCGCCAGGAAGCCGAAGAACTTCTCCGCCCCGAGGCGCATCAGCCAGTCCACCGCCGCCCAGCTCTCCGCGTAGAAGCCCGGCGCGAAGGAGGCGTCGGTCTCCGCGCGGATGGTGAAGAGCTGTTCCAGCGGGATCGGCATCCCGCGCTTGAGGAACGACATGTGCTCGCGCACCGGCTGCCCCGCGGTCACGCGGCCGTTGCGCAGGTCGGCGTTCGAGAAAAACTCGGCCATCCCTTCCTCGAGCCAGAGCGGCGGCACTTCCTCCCCCTGGCGCAGGAGGTCGTGCACGAGCTCGTGCAGGGCGGTCTTCTCGATGCGTCCGCGGCGCTTCGACGCGTCGATGAACATCGTTCCGCCGCCGGCCCAGCGGACGTAGAGACCGGTGGCCGCGGGCTTGTCGCGCCCGAGGAGCAGCTCGAAGTACGGATTGCTCTCCTTACGGTTGGCAAAGACGAGCACGGTCGTCGGCTGCGTTCCCTCGCGGCGGAAGCGGCTGGACGTGCTCATGAGCACGGTGGCCAGCGTCTCCAGGTCGCCCACGATGTCGCGCGTCTCCTCCTCGGAGGCGCTGCTCATGACGTCGTAGTTCTCGGAGCGGATGCGGATCCAGTCGACGCGCTCGTCCGGGAACTCGATCGGGGAGCGCGCCTTGCGCACCTTGCCGTCGCGCTTCACGCCGATCGGGACGGGCGGTGTGTAGACGTCCTGGGCCAGGATTGCCGTGGAGAGCAGGAGCAGGAAGAGGACCCGTTTCACGCAGCCGGATCAACACGCGCGAACGGCCGCAAAATGCCCCTCTGGAGTGCGGCAGCGCCAGCTGCCGCTCTCCATGCGGAGGCGCCAGCCTCCGCCGCCCTGCCGCAGCTGGCGCTGCGGCATGGAGAGCGGCAGCTGGCGCTGCCGCACTCCAGATCACATCGTGAACTGCCCGCTCTCAATGATCTGCTTCACGCGGGCCATGAACTGATCGGCCACGGCGCCGTCGATGAGGCGGTGGTCGAAGCCGAGGGAGAAGTAGCACATGGAGCGGATGGCGATGAAGTCGCCGTCCTTCGTCTCCACGACCATGGGGCGCTTCTTGATGCCGCCCACGCCGAGGATGGCCACCTGCGGCTGGTTGATGATCGGCAGGCCGAAGAGGCCGCCGAAGACGCCGGGGTTGGTGATGGTGAAGGTGCCGCCCTGCACGTCCTCGGGGGAGAGTTTCTTGGCCCGCGCGCGGTCGCCGAGGTCGTTGATGGCCCGCGACGCGCCGAGGATGTTCAGCTCGTCGGCGTGCTTGAGCACGGGGACGATCAGCCCCCATTCGAGCGCGACGGCGATGCCGATGTTCAGCTCGCGGTGGTAGATGACGTTGTTGTCGTCCATCGACGCGTTGAGCACCGGGAACTCGCGGAGGCCGGCGATGACGGCCTGCACGATGAAGGGCATGTAGGTGAGCTTCACGCCGCGCTCGGCGTAGGCGTCCTTGTGCTGGCGGCGCAGCTTCTCGACGTTGGTGAAATCGATCTCGAAGACCGTGTGCACGTGCGCCGAGGTCTGCTTCGACTGGATCATGTGCTGGGCGATGCGCTTGCGCATCACTGACAGCGGCTCGAGGCGGACGTTCTCTCCCTCGGCGAACTGCGGCGTGGGACGCGGGGCGCGCGCCTGCGGGGCGGCCGGTGCCGGTACGGCCGGCTGCGGCTGCGCGGCGGGCTGCTGCGCGGGTTGCGCCTGGGCGGCCGGCTTGGCCGGCTGCTGGAGAAAGTCGAGGATGTCGTTCTTGGTCACGCGGCCGGAGACGCCGGTGCCCTCGATCTGGGAGATGTCGACGTTGTTCTCCGCGGCGATCTTGCGCACCAGAGGGGAGGACTTGGTGCGACGCCGCTCGTCGAGCGAGGAGACGTTGTCGTCCGGCTCGACGGCATCGGTGATCTGGTCGTTTACCGTGGTGGGGAAGGCTTCTTCGCTGCCGGCCGGCGGCGGGGCGGGGGGCTCGGGCGCACGCGTGGCCTCGGTGCGCGGCTTAGGCTCGTCGGCTTTGGGGGCCTCGGGCTGCGGCGCGACGGCGGGCGCTTCCTGCTTCACTTCCTGCGCCGTCGCCTCGTTGGCGGTTTTCTGTTCGGCCGCTTCCCCTTCCGCGGCGATGCGGGCCACGACGGCATTCACCGGAACGGTGTCGCCTTCCTTGGCCAGGATCTCGGTGAGGACACCCGCGGCGGGCGAGGGGATCTCGGCGTCGACCTTGTCGGTGGAGATCTCGAGCAGCGGCTCGTCCCGGTCGACTTTGTCGCCGACGTTCTTGAGCCACTTGGAGACCGTTCCCTCGGCGATCGATTCGCCCATCTGGGGCATTACGACGTCATGTGCCATTGGATTTCTCTAGCTCCTGTCACTGCCGGCGCTTTGTACATGCAAAGGTCGCGCGGGGGCAAGAAGATGTAGGATCGCCGCGGGCGCCCCTGACCATGTCCTCGACCCCGGAGACCCTCGGCCGTTATCGCCTCGTCTCGCTCCTCCGCGAAGGTGGGATGGGGCCGTGACCGACGCAGCGCGCGTCGCGCGATTCGTCCAGGAGGCCCGCGCGGCCTCCGCGCTGAACGACCTGCGCGAGCTCCTTCGCGAGCTGGACGCGCACCCGAGCGCGCCTGCGATGAGCGCACCGCCGGCCAACACGGCCCTGCAGCCGGGCGGCGTGGTCAGCCAGACCGTGCGTACGCTGCGTGACACCACCGGCGCGCTGATCGAGGTCACGCTCGACGCGAGCGGCAAGATCCTCAGCTCGCGCCCCGTGAAGTAATCTGGAGTGCGCGAGCGCCAGCTCGCGCTCTCCATGCCGCAGCGCCAGCTGCGGCGGCACGTGGAGCGGTGTGCTGGAGGTGAGCGGGACGAAGCTCCGTCTGGTGCTGAAGTTCGAAGGAAGCACCGCGAAGCTGGGCAGTCCCGACCAGACCGCGGACGAGTTCCCCGTCGTGGTCGGCACGCTCGACCAGCAAGTCCCCGCCAACGCCTTCGCCCTCGCCGCCGCCCGCCGCGCCGCCGGCCATACCAACACCGAGCTCGCCATCCTCCCCGGCATCAACCACCAGCTCCAGCCCGCCCGCACCGGCGCGATCGCGGAGTACGCGGAGATCGAGGAGACGATCGCGGAGCGGATGCTGGAGACGGTGACGGCGTGGCTCCGGCGTGCCCCGACGAGCCCGTGACGCGGTCGCACGTACGAGCGATAGCGGCGCCACAAATCGGCGGTCACGGTGTCTTTCAAATCGGCAGGGAAACGGTTGCTCCACGCCGTCCCAGTACGAATGACTCAGGAAAACACGATCGCCGCAAGGATTCTCGGAGAGCTCATTCCGGAACTGGAGTACGCGGCACCTGTGCTCCTGGAGCGATCAGAGCGCGGTGATCCCTTGGTGGGCACGACCTCGCCCACGGACCTTGGTTTCGAGACTGGCTCCGTCGACTCGGTGCTGCTGGAGTTATTCAAATCGCTCGTGCCCTACGTCAGGACGATCCTCGGATGGGGAGTGCTCATCGTGATTCAGGGGTGGCTGTCTGCGGGGCGCGAATCGCGCCACCATGACGAGCTCGTCGCCACGTTGAACGCGCTGATCGACGAGAACGGGAAGCTGCGACAAACCGTCGAGAGAATCGCGGAACTGCTGACTCGCAGGGACGGAGCGACCGTAACCGCTGGCGATGTCGTCGAGTCGATTGCAGAGGCAACGTACCACCTCGGCGAGAGAGACGGCGCTCACTCCTGCGTGTGAGGTCTCGTGCTGACCATCTCCGCCTTGATCGTGTTGATTGTCTGGATCCTGGTGGCGATCATCCGCGACCATCCGGAGCGAAAACCGGGGAATCTCGCGCCCATTCAGTTGATCAGTGCTCTCGGTGCATGGGCGCTCGTCCTGGCGAACGCCTCGGCGATCGCGATCGCAATCCGTGATGGCTCCGCAATTCTCTTTTGCACAGCGACGGCAACGTTCGCGATCACGCTAATCTCGTTTCTTCGGGACGACGCCGGGAGGATCGCGGATCGCGAGACGCCGAAGTCGGTGAAGCTGGTTGTCGATGACCTGAAGCAACTCCTCGGCGGCGCGCCCCGCCTCGGCATCGATTCACTCGAAGCCGTCGTCGTCGGCGGCCGTAGCCCGGGGATCGGCGTCGCTGTCGCGCAGCAGGGTCGCGTGATCGTGCGCGTCCGGCGCGACGTCGCGGAATGGCTCGAGAGGCATCAACAGAAGGACGGTGCGGGAGCCGCGGTGGCGGCGATCTTCACCCGTTTCACCGTGCTGCATGAGCTCGCCCATGTGCTCAACGGCGATCACCGCACGTTTCGTTTTGTGCGGAGCGTGCTCATCGCGAATCTCGTGTGGATCGCCGGTGCCGCGGCCGCGGCCGCATCGCTCGTGTTCGCCAGCGGAGCGTCCGCGACACCACTGGTCGTTGCTGGGACGATCATCCTTCTGTTGGTGACGCAGAGCCTCGTGGCGCGACGGTTCATTGCCGAGCGCGAACGACTGGCGGACTGGCGGGCGATGCAGACGTTGCCGCCCGCCGATGCGGCGCGATTGCTCGAGCGACGTGGACGGCGGCGAGGCGTCCCGAATCCGACGGAGCTCGAGAAGCTGATGACGGATCTGAAGGTACAAGCACCTGCGCGGGACGGAGGATTCGTTTCGCGGCTCATCGCGCTTGCCTGGCCCGAGGGCGACGACATTCACCAGCGGTCGGAGAGGGCGGGCGGCGATCGCGCCGGCGGCGCGCCCCGGCCGGTGCTGTGGGCGGCACTGATGGGGATGCAGTGCGGCTTGCTGTCGATGTCGCTGTTGCTGGCGGCGATGCTCGTGGCCACACCTTGGATCGACCCGGAGCCTGTCATCTCCTCGCTGGGGATGTCGGCGATCATGACATTGATCAGTGCACCTGCCGCGATCTTTTGCGAGCTCCGTGTGGATCCGGCGCGCATGAGCGTGCGGAAGGTCAAGCACACCGGCAGGCGCGTCATCGTCGGCGTCGTCTTCTATCTCGCCTTCGCCGTCTCGGCACTCACGCTGTACCGCTTTCAGGTCCGCCTCGACGTCGCGTTGATGCCACCCTGGCCGTTTTTCGCCGTGACAGTGATGATGATCGCAGTCGTGGTGGGTCTCGGAATATGGGTATCGGGAGCGTTCGGCATCCACGACGGCGGCGGTGAGCTGCAAACGATGCCGCGCTCGTCGTGGGTTCAGGTCTTTCCGCTGCTCGCGGGGATGGCGCTGGTGCTGGTTCCGCTCAGTGTGGTTGCATCGCAGTGGCTCGGCATCGGTTCATTCCGCAGCGGCGGCTGGGTTCCTTTGATGTTGATGTCGTTTGTGGGGTACATCGTCAGCACCGGCATGGCGAGGAGCACGAATCCGGCACTGCGCATGATTGCGCCCATGGCAATGCTTGACACGACGGCACCGGTCTACGGTTTTCGCGTCTTCTGGCGCGACTTCTACGTAGATCTGTCGCGAACGACACTGGCTCGGGGCGCGGCAGCCGCGATGGCAGTGCAGGTGGTGGCGATGCCGTTCTTCGTCGTCGGTGTCGCGTTGCTGATGCAGGCAATGCTGGGGTTTTTCCCCGCGAATACGACTCTCGCTGTTACCTTCTTTGGAGCGTTCGGGGTGATGGCTCTCATCCTCGTCATCCCCGATCGTTACCGCGCGTACAGCGGTCCCTCGGCCCGCCTGCTCGACACCGATTGGCTCCGGATATTGGATGCACTTCTGGCTGCCGCGCGGATCTCGAGTCCCGCGGCAGCGGATCGCCTGAACGCCTCGCTCGCGCAATGGCTCCGCGATGAACGCTTTCCTGATGCGCTCCTCCCGGAGCCGCGGGCGGTGTGGCCGCTCGCGCCGCTGCTGACCCTGGTGCGGCTCGCGCGCGAGACCGGCGAGTGGGATGTGCTCGAGCGGTGGCGCGGTCGCATCGAGCACTCCCTTCGACAAATCATTTCGAATGACACCGTTGCCCTCGGCCCGCGGCAGCCGCCGTCAATGCACTGGACGACCGTTGCCGCGACGATCGTCGATGAAGCGGAGCTTCGCGGCGCGTTTCCGTTCGAGCGGATGCTCGACCGCATCGAGACTTTGCTCGACGAGCGGCTGGAGCATGGGACCGCAAATCTGCTGACCGATCTGGTCGCGGCGTGCCGGCTGCTGCGCCGGCATGGACGGCCGGGGCCGGATCCACGGCGTATCCGCAACTTCGTCCGCTCGTCGTCGCTCGTCTCGCATCCGCTCTTGCGTCAGTCCCTGGCGGAGCTCTGCGAGCTTGCGGACCTGACCGCCGACGCAGAATTGCGGGAAAGGCTCGGGCCGATTGTCCGCTCCCGGTCCTGGGAAGGACTCCAGCTGAACCCGCGTAAGGACGTGCTGCTCGTACTCGATTGCTACCTGGCCGCCGCGTGCCTCGGTGAATTGGATGCGCGTCAGCAAGCCGCGGGCGTGATCATCGGAGAGCTCGCGGAACGCGTCTCCGGTGAGCTGATGGCGGTCGTGACGGGTGAACGGTGACGGCGGTCCTCCGCTGGCCGTAAAAAATTCGCCGTGTCCCCCCACAAATTTTCAGGCTTCGTGTCTTTCCGTTCGTAGCCCGGAAGACTCACGAGGTCCTGATGCCACGTTCGGTACTCGGAACAGGTACGCGCGCTCCTTCTCTGACCGTCGACACCGCGGTTCCGGTACAGAGGACGACTCACTTGTCGCCCGCGCAGGTGCAGCAGCGGCTGCGGCAGCGGCGCTCGCCGCGCTACCTCGAACAGCTCCGGCGGCTCGACGCCGGAACGCACCATCAGAATGCCGCCGCGCTGCAGGAGTTGCTGGATGCGATCACCGCCGAGTTTCCCGAGCTCGGCATCGACGAGCGCCCGCTGGGTCTCGTCGCAAAGTGCTATCTCGGCCCGCCATACGAAGCGCACATCTGCGACCTCGGCGGCTCGATCGTCGAGCACTACGAGCGGACGCGCTCCATGCCGCCGCTGTTCGAGCGCGCGCGCTCGCTGACGGCGCACGGCGCCTATCAATTCATCGAAATCTACGCCACTACATTGCGCGCGATCGGCGCGGATGGATCGGTTGCGGTACTGACGATTTGAAGGAGACGGTGCATGTCCAATGTCATTGACCTGAGCAGCGTTCATTCGCACATCAATCAGCTTCAGCGCGATATGCAGGTCGTCAATAACAACGTCAATACGGTGTCGGAGCAGGTCATCGCCGTCTACCGGCAACAGGAACTGACGAAGGATCAGCTCCAGGCGTTGGCCGAGGAGTTTCAGGCGTTCGTCGCGGCCGATCAGAAGGAGAAACAGAAGCAATACGCGGCCACGGAGCTCGTGCGGGTGCGGCAGGAGATCGACCAGAAATTCGGTCACCACGACATCGTGCGCCGCACGACGACCGGCATTCTGCAGGCCAGCGACCTGGAAATGGTCCGGCAGAACACGATTCATACCGTGACGGAACAGCTCATGGTGACGACGCCGAATTACTGGCTTGCGCCGGCGCTGGTCGCGCTGTCCGCGTGGATCAAGGACGATCGTACGCTCGCCGAGCGCGGCGTTGCCGAGGCGATCCGCCGCGACGACAACAAGACCTCGCTCTTCTTTGCGCTCGTCTGCCGCCGCGCACGCCGCGCCGATGCCTTGACGCGCTGGCTAGGGCGCTATTTCCAGATGCAGAACCCGATGGCCATCGATCGTGAGGTCGTGATCATGCTCGACGGCCTCGCCAACGGCGTCTTCGGCGGTGGAGCGTTAGTCGCCTGCTCATCAGTGATCGAACAGTGGCTCGCGGAGCTCGAGGAGCAGGCCGGCTTCCTCGACGAGCAGCGGAAACGGTGGGCCGCCCAGCTGGACGTCATGGCGCCGAAGCCGTCCGACCGCGACTATCCGACGCTGCGCAAATACGCGACCAATGCGCCCCAGCTCATGGCGGCGCTCTCGGCCGCACGACGCAATCAGGCCGTCCACGACTTCTTTACGAATCTCTTCACGGGAGAGCTGATCGTGCCGCCGTCGATCGAAGCGGCCTGTGACTCGCTCCTCGATTCGCTGGTCTCGAACTTCGACGACGAAGAGTTGCCGTATCGCCGTGAGGAGCGACTGCTCCAGCTGATCAAAGAAGAAGACGGCGACAAGGACAGCGCTCGACGCCGCTTCGACGCCGAACACGAGATCCATCAGGAGAACACCAATTTCGCGGCGGTCCTCACGAGCTCGGCGATGCACCCGGAGCAGCTCGGCGCGACGCGTGCGACGCAGCGCTACGCCGTTTCGCGCTCGCGCGAGTGGATCATGGCCGCGCACAACGACCTCGTTGCCCGCGACCGCATGCAGGTGACGAGGCAGGCTGATTTGAAGATCGCGAGCTGGTCGGGCATGAGCAGCGACGGCGCCAACGAGTCCGCGCTCGCTGCCGATCTGAAACAGCACTACGACGCCAGAATCGAGGCCGCGGTCAGCGCGGTGGCGCTCTCGCCGGGCGTATGGATCGCGCTCATCGCCGGCGTTCTCATCGGCGGCCTGATCATGACGGCCGGCGGTACGGCGATCCTCATCGGCCTCGTTCTCATGGCCGCGGCCGGCGCATTTTTCTACGTGAAGCGTAAGGATCTCGATCGTCAGCGGGACGAAGCGCGCAAAACCCTCGAAAAAGAACACGAGCAGGCTGCCGCGATCCTGAAGGCGTCGCTCGCGGAGCTCGCCGATTACCGCTACGAAGTGGCGAGGGAAGACGCGCGCGCGTCCGACGTGACGACGCTGCTCGAGTCTCTCAGCTCGCCGCAGTTCGTTCTGCAGCGTCCCGAACAGCGAGTCTCGGTTGCCTAAGGAGAATGCGATGACCACAACCCGTCCGATCCTCGGTGCTGAAGTCACTCCCTCCCGGCCACAGCCGCAGCCGACGTCCGCCCCGGCGGAACAACCGCTCGCCAAAGGACTGCCGCCATGGGACCTCATGCCCTCCGACCTGCTGCTCGTGCGGCGGCGGCCGGTGAAGAAATGATGCCCGTTTCTCCGCCCGCAACTTACGCCGAGTGGCTGCCGCTGCTCGAACGGTTCCGGGACGGCGACGACACGGTGATCGACGCGCTGCGTGCCGGCACGCTCGAATGGACGAACGTCGTCGCGGAACGCTGGACAGCGCGTTTCTCCGAGGCACTGAACGCGCGGTTGCAAAGTGTCTCGACGCAGTTGCAACGCGCGCTCGATCGTGCGCACGGCGATGTGTTTTCCGTGTCGAGCGCGGTGCTCGCGGCGCGGAGAGCGCTTGCACCGTTGCACGCCGTGACTGCACTGTCATGGGCGCCCGATCCCGTTCGCCAGCACTTCGCCGGCGAGGTCATGCGATATGCCGAGCGCACGCAGTCGTCGCTGGAGTCGAGTGCGAAGCGCAATCGCGCTGACGTCCTGCTCAAGGCGCTCCGCGACAATCCCCTCACCACCATTGTGGCCGTCCCCGTCCCGTCGAGCGACGTCCCTGAGGCCGCGCCACGTCGCGGCCGTCGCATTCTCGAGTGAGCTTATGCCCGACTTCGAAGCCTGCCGTCAGACGATGCTGCTGTATTTGAAGGCGCGCATCCCGTTCATCTCCTTCCGGACCGATGAACGCGACCGCGCGCTCGATCTGCTGCGCCAGCTCGTCCCGCAATTGAACATCCCGATTTACTTCCATACGCTTTCCCAGGGAACACGCGATCTGGCGACGAGCAGGGCTGCAAACGATGACCGATCGGTTCCCGGTGCGCTCGATTTCGCGAGCCAGCAGATCGTGCAGCGGCAGAACCTCACATTCGTGCTGACCGAGACGCAGGATCTCTCCGACGACACTCCCACCAGCCGGCAGCTTCTGGACGTCGCCGCCTCGGCGACGGAACGCGGCGGCGTCATCATCGTCATCACCACCTCGCCGATCTGGGCGCGGCTCCAGCGGCAGGGGATGAGTCTCACGCTCGATCCGCCGACCGAGGACGAAATGCGCGCGATCATCGCCGATTGCCTCGCGCCGTATCGAGGCACTCTGCCGATCGAATGGCAGGACGCCGAGCTTTCCGAAGCGGCGGCGATCCTCGCCGGCGTGACGCGCATCGAGGCGGAGAACGCCATCGCCACGCTGCTCGCGACGGGCTCGATCACGAAGGCCAACCTCAGCGAGTTGACGAAGGTGAAAGACCGGATCTTCTCCGACATCGCCGGGCTCGAGCGGGTCAACGTCGCGCCAGGCGACGTCTCCGTGGGCGGACTCACGGGCCTGCGCGCATGGCTCGAGAAGCAGCGGCCGTTGTTGACGATGGATCTGCGCGACCGCGGACTCCGGCCGCCGCGCGGCGTGCTGCTCGTCGGCGTGCCGGGCTGCGGTAAGTCGCTCTCCGCGAAGGCCGTTGCGGACGACTGGAACCTGCCGCTCTATCGCCTCGATCTCTCGAACATTCATGGCCAGTACCTGGGGCAGTCGGAAGGCCGCCTGAAAGAGGCGCTGGCGACGGCGGATCGCGTCGCGCCGTGTGTGCTCTGGATCGACGAGATCGAGAAGGGGCTGGCCGGTGCGAGCGGCAATGGCGACGGTGGCACGTCGTCGCGCGTGATCGGACATTTTCTCTACTGGTTACAGGAAGGGCGGGCACGCGTCTTCGTCGTGAGCACGGCCAACGACATTACGAAACTGCCGCCGGAACTGTTCCGCCGTGGACGCTTCGACGAGCTGTTTTTCGTCGATCTCCCGACCGGGCCGGAGCGCGCGGAGATCATTGCACTTTACCTGCAGAAACATCTGCGCCGCTCCTGGGATGCCGTGCTGATCGACGACCTCGTCGAGCTCTCCGAAGGCTTCGCCGGGAGTGACCTGCAGGCAGCGGTGGCCGAGGCCGCGCGCGAGGCGGTGCTTCGCGGCGATGCCGCCGTCGACGCCGAATACCTGCGGAAGGTGTTCCGGAACGTCGTACCGCTGTCGAAAACCAATCCGGAGGCGATCGACAGCATTCGTGCGTGGGGCCGCGAGCGGGCGGTACCGGCATCGGGAGTCGCGGCTCCGGTGGGTGAAAGCCAGGCGCGTGCACGCCGTTCGGTACTCGTGTAGTCACCGCTGTATGAGGGCGGCACCATGCCGAGAATGATCCTGACGAATCAGTTCGACTGCTCGCGCTGCGGGCTTCAGAACACGCCCGGGACGACGCATTGCGCGGCGTGCGGCAACGTCCTCGGTCCGAACGCCGCATCACCTTCTCCGCCGGCGGTGGCTGGGGTGCCGGCCGCCATCCGTTCCGCCGCCGCGGCCGCGCCCGCCGCAGTCGCGGTGGCCGTGCCGGTTCGTGCGACCGCACCCCGCCGATCGCTCGCGGAGTGGCTCGGCTGGAGGCGGCTCGACGGCACGGTCGTCCACGCCGGCCTGCAGCAGATGGGCCGCTTGCAGAAAGAATGGTGGGAGATCGCATGGAAGGTGTGCGTCATCGCCACGATTCTGTTGTTCTTCGGCATCGCGGCGCTGGCGATCCTGGTGATCGTCGCGGTGCTTTCGCTCTTTTTCGCGAGGAAGCAGCGGGACCGTCCTGGATTTCTGCAGAACCTCGCAACGCAGGTCGCGGCGTTTCTGATCATCGGCCGTCTCTTCGGGCCGAGAAAGAGCATTCCGGTCTGTGATTTCCGGATTCGAGATGCGAACGGAACCGAGTCGCTCGTTCGCGTGGAGGGGCACGTCATCCAGGGAGCCTTCGCTTCCGGCGACGACGTGACGGTCGAAGGCTTCAATCACGGCGGCACGCTCGTGCTCCGGCGCGGATGGAATCGACGCCTGAATTGTGCGATCCGGGTGCAGCGCCGATGAGCGCGATCGTCAGTAGTTTTGGACGCCGCACGAGAGCATGAGCGTGAGGGCGGTGCGTGGCGACTGGTGAATGCTGTCTTTCACGATCTCTCTGTCGAAGAATCGCTGGTCGACGTCCGGGAACACCGATCGCACGGTGTCGGCAATGCAGCGGCATTGTTTCTCGCCGTACCGGTCCGCATAGAGCTCCATGCATCCTGTGATGAAGCGCGAGCTTCCGGAGGTGCGGTCGAGATAGATGACGATGCCGCGTGCGAGGAGTGCCGCTTCCGGTCCGTTGCAGCGGATGTCCTCCATCATCGACTTCCCTGTGGCGAATGCCGCCGCCCGCCCGGGCCGCGAGGGGACCCTGTCCTGAAGAGGTCCGCGCCGCGCCTTCAGCTCGAGAGACAGCGCCGCCGCCTTTGTGAACTGTTCCACCAGCGCGCGGCCCTTCCGATCCCGCGGCAGCTTGCAATTGCTTCTCAAGGCTCCTGTGACACCGGCCAGGAAGAACTGCTCGTTTTGCGTGAAAGCGCGCCGGCAATCTTCCTCGACCGCGAAACGCACATCGCCGAACTCGAGATCGCGATACTTTTCGGGTGTGGGTGGGCATTTGTCCTGTGCGCCGACCGTGATCCTGAACAGAACTGCTGCCGTGAGGATCAACCAGCGGACGCTGTGCACAACCGTCATTGTGACCCCCGAGTCTGCAGCGCCGAAGGATTGCGGACGAGAATGTCGTCGATTCGCTTCACCGCGTTGTCGAGATCCCAGAAGCAGCGCTCTGCCCGCGGCTTCTCCCGGAAGAGAGCGCAATTTCCGGCCGACAGCCCCTCGGGGCATTTCGTGGCGCACCAGAAATTGGCCACCGAGAGGAACCGCGCTGTCTCGCTCGTCCTAGGCGTGCTTTGTGGCAGTCGCACGTCGAGGTCGCGGAGGACGGCCACGCAGCCATCGCGCCATCGGAGATACGACGTGACGAATTCAGCGGCCTCCGCGGAGCCGTACAGCTTCGCGAGCGTCTCCCCATCGGCCCGGCATTGGGCCAGACGCGGCCGAAGCGGCGCCTGCTTTCCCGACGACGGCGATAGCGGGCCTGTTGCGTTTCCAGCGGCGGCTGGGGGATCGGCTGGCGGCCGACGTGAGCAGATGGCCAGAGGCATGGCTCGTGCCGCACCGTCGACATTCGCCTGAGTCGCGTTTCGGATCGACGGATCGCGATTGATGCGAATCCAGGTGAGCACGTGTTTTTCGACCGTCTCCGAAAGCTCGTTCACGGTCACCAGGCCGCTGTCCTGAGCGGCGCGGCATCGAAGAGAGTCGAGGACGGCGCCCGTGAATACACCGTTCTGACGAAGGTCGTCGTCATACGCCCACTGTCCCGCGGCGGCCCCATAGAGCACCACCTGTCCGGCCGTCACCCCCATTCGTTGAATCAGAGGTGCGGCCGAGAGTGGTTCAGGTATTGACGACCGCTGTCGTCGTACTCGCTCGCGACAGGCATCGATCAGAATCAGCGAGCGTGTGGCGCTGGACTTCGCCACGATGTCCAGGACCCTGGCTGCGGGAATCGCCGTGTTGGGCTCGCGGAAGAGCGAGTTTCCGGCGAGCAGGTACTGGGCGCCGTCGTCGCTGAATCCATGCGTGGCAAACGAGACGATGAAGATTCCATCGGCGCCCACTGTGCCGGCTTGCCGGTTCAGGAGCCTGAGAATCTGCGACACGGTTGCGGGCGCGACGATCGCTCCCTTTCGTTTCAGCTCCCCGAGGCGCCTCTTGGAGATCTCTTTGCGCGGATTCTCGTCGGACAGTGCGAGCGCCACGTGCTTCGGGTGAACGAGCGCCACGCGAGGGTCGAGCGCAAACATATACGCCAGGTCAACCGCGTCATCGACCGCATACGGCACGTTTTCGAGCGTATCGTCGTCGCCGAAGCTGCGAATCCCGACGAACAACGCCACCGATTGCGCCGGGTCGAACGCAGACGCCGCCGGAGGCGCGGCTCTCAATGGCTGCACGCCTCGCCCCTCCGTCGCGATGGTCACCGCAACCGCCATCCCGACGAGCAGGATACGAGTGAACCTCTTCATCGCCGATTCCGCGCCACGAATCTCCACGTGCCGTGTTCTTGAGAGACACGGAAGAGAAACGAAAGTGTGCATCCGATCAACATTCGCTTCCCGATCCGTCTGGCTCACCATAGATTTTCATCAGCTCGTCCGCCATGCGTGTTGCGACCTCCCCGATGGTCGACCCTGCGAGGGACAGCCGAGGGGAGTCACGTTCCCCCAGGGATACGGCCGCGAGATAGCAGTCCAGAAGGAGCGGCACGTCGTTCCAGGGATTCAATTGCAACACCTCCCACATCCTTGCGCGCACGATGCTCAATAGCCGGTCCTGCAAAGCGGTGTTCTCCAGCAGCGCAACATACGCAACGAGCTCGCGGAGTCGCGGCCGGACGATCGGGCGGGTGAGGTAGTACTCGGCAGCCGTGAGGTATGGCATCCGCATCCGCCGAGAATCTGTTCGATCTCGCGAATCATTGCTTCGATGGTCTCGGGCGCCAGATCGTCCACGACGCGTCCGTCGTCGCGACGAAGAAACAGCCAGAGAGTCGTCAGGAGCGTGGCGAAGGATGCGCAGGCGAGGATCGGCGAACGTTGCCGAAGGGAGTTGACGAGTAACGCTTCATTGGTTTCACAATTGTGCTGAGTCTGAGAGATCGCCTGGCGAGCTCTTGTCGAACGTGGCGACAGCGTCGTAGCGGTTGGCCACGGCCACGGCGAGGATGGCCGTGTCGGCCGGATCAGCGTTGCCAGGCGCTCGCCCGTCGCCCGGTACATGGTCTGGAAGACGTAGCTGATTTCGAAGACGACGAACTGCGGAATGACCGCCGTGATCTCGCCGTCGACAGCTGCCAGCAGGAGCGCTTTCGCGGCCGCGCGTTGTGTCTCGTCACGGTCGACGAAGAACGAGACGAGGACGTTCGCATTGATGACGACGCTGCACGCGTCAGATGCTTCCTTTGCGCTTCCGGGCTTCCTTCACGGGAGTACGGTAAGAAGAAGTGCGGTGGCGCCCCGCCACCGCACTCAAGGGTTGCTAGTTGTTGTTCGGCGCGGGGCCGATCTCGCCGGGGCCGCCGCTCGCTTCGCTCAGGCCCTGCTCGGGCGTGCAGCCGTTGCCGAGGACGGTGGCGTCGAAGTCGCCGCCGAAGCCGGCCTGCGAGCGCAGCGAGACGACCACCCAGTTCTGCGTCGCCTCGCCGTCGCCGGCGGTCGTGTCGAGGTTGAAGTACGTCCAGCCGCCGGTGGCGCCGTTCGTCATCGGCGGGAGCTCGTCATTGATGCCGACCAGGGACGTCTCGGGCGTGGTCAGCGTACCGGCCACGAAGTTCTCGGCCTCGTCGAACACGACCACTTCCCGCACCGGCAGGCTCGCGTTCTGCGCGTAGGCGCTGCACGCCGAGCCGGTGCCCGTGACGCCTTCGCGCCAGATCTTGTACTCCGTCTGATACCCGAGCGGTCCCTCGATCCAGCGCGCGGCGAACGTCGACGGCAGCGGCTGGCGGCCGTCGCTGTGCGACGCCGGTGAATAGCGGTCATAGAACGTGCGGGGGAAGTTCGTCTTGTTGTGCGCGCCGTGCTGGCGGCTCGACGGCGTTCCACCCTCGGGGATGGCGCGGATGTGCACCAGCGGGTTGATCTGCGCGACCGTCGCGGTGAGGTCGATCTGCTGGTACTCGCCCGTCAGCACGTTGTCGTAGCGGATGTCGCGCGTCCAGTACTCCGGCTCGGTCGGCTGCGCGAAGAGGCAGTTCCCCACCACGTCGATCGTGGCGTAGCCGGTCGCGAACTGGTGCACGCCGCCGGCGTTGTCGCAGCTCGAGAACGGGCCGAGCGGCGGAACCACGCCCTCGATCAGGGCTCGCTGCATGCGCTCGACGAACACGGGATCGAGCGCTCCCGGCAGGCGGTCGCAGCTCCCGAGCGCGAGCGCCGGATTCGGATCCGACAGCGGGCCGCGATCGGTGACGTCGGTGCCCGTGCCCGCGTCCGGCGCGATGATGCCGCGCACGATCACGTCGAACAGGTTGATCGACTGCACGTCGTACCCGGTCAGGTAGATGTTGAACGAGATCACCGGGTAGCTGTAGTCGGTCCAGAGCGTGACGCGCGCGATCTGGTCGACATTGGTCACGTTGATGACGCTGAAGATGGTCGACCGTGAGCTGGGGAAGCCGGGGTCGACCTCGAAGTAGGGAAGGAGCAGCGTGGCCGCGGGCATGACCGCGATGTCGCACGTGTCGTCGTTGTTGGTCGTGCGGGGGCCGCCGTGGCCCACCCCGAAGGTAGCGGCCACGGCCGGTACCGTGAGCAGCATGAGGCTCAGGGCAACAAGAGTCCGTTTCATGTACAACTCCTCGTCTCGAATTGTCGGAAGGCGCCTAACCGGAGGCGAGAATAGGCTCGCCCAGTCGTGGATGCAAGAGTTATTTTGATAGTAATAAGTGACTCGTTTTTACGTTCTACACGGGCTTTTTCAACCTTCTCCCGGGAACTCCGTATGCTTTGTCCATGCATGCAATCGAGGTCGTGAACCTCACCAAGACCTACGGCTCGTTCGTGGCGGTGCGGGACTTTTCGTTCACCGTCAGGCCGGGCGAAATTCTCGGGCTGGTGGGGCCGAACGGCGCGGGGAAGACGTCGACGCTCCGCGCGCTGGGGGGCATCCATCCGCCGACGTCGGGGCAGGTGCGCATCGGCGGGCACGACATCCTGGCCGAGGCCGTGGAGGCCAAGCGGCGCCTGGCGTTCTTTCCCGACGAGCCGCGGCTCTTCGACTACCTGACCGCCGAGGAGCATCTCCAGTTCGCGGCGGCGATCTATGGCGTCGCGGAGTGGCGCGCTCCGATGAACGCGCTGCTCGACGAATTCGAGCTCGCCGAGAAGCGCAAGGCACTCCCGGCCGAGCTCTCGCGCGGGATGAAGCAGAAGCTCATGATCGCCTGCGGCTTCATCCATGCGCCCGAGGTGATGATCTTCGACGAGCCGCTGACGGGACTCGATCCCCTCGGCATCCGGCGCATGAAAGAGTCCATCACGCGGCGCGCGCAGCAGGGCGCCGCGGTCATCCTCAGCTCGCACCTCCTGCACCTCGTCGAGGAGATGTGCGACAGCGTGGCCGTCATCCGGAAAGGGGAGCGCATCGCCTACGGCACGATCGACGATTTGAAGTGGCAGATCGCGCAGGGGCGCGGCGACATGTCGCTGGAGGAGGCCTTCCTGGCGATCACGTCCGAGGAACCGCGCGCGTGATCCGCGCCTTCGTCTTCCTGACGGTGCGGTCGTTCCGCAACCGCATCGTGTCGCGGCTCAAGCGGCTGCGGAACGTCCGCTACCTCGTCTCGTTTCTGGCGGGGCTGGCGTACTTCTGGTTCTTCGCCTTCCGGCACATGTTCGACGGGCGCGCGACGGTGCGGAACATGGGGCTCCCCGCGAGCGAGCTCTTCGTCGACCTCGTGGCCGTGCTCGTGCTCTCCATGATGGTGCTGGCGTGGGCGCTGCCGAAGCAGTCGGCCGGGCTGACGTTCAGCGAGGCGGAGATCCAGTTCCTCTTTCCCGCGCCGCTCACGCGGCGGCAACTGCTGCTCTACAAGATCCTCCGCGCGCAGCCGCAGGTCCTCATCAGCGCGGCGGTGATGTCAGTCGTCATCTTTCGCGGTGCAAAGTTCATCGGTGTCTGGGCCTGCTTCGTGGCCCTGTCGATCTACTTCACGTTCGTGGCGCTCGGCCGGGCGCGCCTCAAGCTCCTCGGCATCGGCTTCCTGGTGCGGCTGCCGGTGATCGGGGCGGCGGCCGCCGGCCTTTGGGTTCTGCTGTGGCGCACCGTGGACGTCGCGGCCTTTCGTGGAATGGGGGCGACGCTGAGGCCGGGCCGCGTGCCGGACCTCCCCGCGCTCTTTCACGGTCCGGTCGCGGACGCGGTGCTCTTCGTGCCGCGATTCTTCAGCCAGGCCGTGCTGCCGGCGTCCGTCGCGCAACTGCTCGCGTCGTGCGGCATCGTGCTCGCGGCCGCGCTGCTGTTCTTCGAGCTCGCGGCGCGGACGAACATCGCGGTGGAAGAGGCGTCGATCCAGGCGTCCGAGAAGTGGGCGGCGCGCCGCGCGCGGCTCAACGAGCAGCACATCGGCAAGCACGTGACGTTCCCGCGCATCCCGCCGCCGTTCCGCATTCCGGCGCGCGCGCGTCCCGAGGTGGCGATCTACTGGAAGAACGTGACGGCGGGACTGCGGATCTCCTCGCCGTGGCTGCTGATCATGGCCATCTGCGCGCTCTATTTCCTCGGCCAGTCGTACTCCAGCAGCGAGCCGGCCGTGCGCATGACGCTGGCCATGCTCTCCCTCACGCTGGCGGCCACGTTCCCGTTCCTCGGCAGCACGGTGTTCACGCAGGACATGCGTCTCGACCTGCCGCGCATGGAGCTGCTGAAGAGCTACCCGATCTCCGGCGAGCGCCTCGTGGCGGCGGAGATCGCGGGGCCGCTGACGTTCGTGGCCGCGGTCGAGCTGATGCTGCTCAGCACCGCCGCGATCATTCTCCAGGGAGCGGATCTGCCGCGGAGGGTGCAGTTCCTGGCGTCGGCGGAGTTCGTCGTGATCGCGCTGCTGCTGGCCGTGCCGGTCTGCGCCGCGCAGATCCTGATCCGGAACGCCGTGCCGATCCTTCTGCCCGGCTGGGCGCTGCGCGCGCCGGACGAGCAGCGCGGCTTCATCGTCATGGGCCAGCGCCTGGTGATGATGGCGGGAAACCTGGTCGTGCTGCTGTTCGTGCTGCTGCCCGCGGCGTGCATCGTCGTCCCCGGCCTGCTGGTGGCGAAGTTCTGGTTCGGCGGCAGCATGCCGGTGGTGGCACTGACCACCGTCCTGGCCGCGGGGCTGCTCTTCTTCGAGGTCTGGCTGGGCATCCGATTCCTCGGCCACCAGTTCGAGAAGATCGACGTGACGAACGAGCTGGATGCGGTGGCGTCGTGAACGTAGGGCGGGCTTCAGCCCGCCCCTTCGTGGGCGGGTGGACGGGCTGAAGCCCGTCCTACGTTTGCCTCAGTACGCCAACAGCTCCCGCGCCGCCTTCATCACCCGCCCCTTGTCCGGCAGCGCCGCCGCCTCGAGCGGCGGCGAGTACGGAGTGGGGACGTCCAGCGCGCCGATGCGCTTCACCGGCGCGTCGAGGTACTCGAACGCCTTCTCCGCGATGCGCGCCGCGAACTCCGCGCC
Source organism: Thermoanaerobaculia bacterium (assembly GCA_035627015.1). Classification (GTDB taxonomy): domain Bacteria; phylum Acidobacteriota; class Thermoanaerobaculia; order Gp7-AA8; family Gp7-AA8; genus QHVT01. The sequence goes on from DASPMO010000071.1 coordinate 48,574, forward strand.
CGCGCCTCCGGTGAGCGGCGCCTCGTGCAGGACGATCACGCGGTTCGTCTTGGCCACCGACTCGAGGATGGCCTCCTCGTCGAACGGGAGGATGGAGCGCAGGTCGATGACTTCGACGGAGACGTGGTCCTTCGCCAGCTCGTCCGCCACCTCGTCGGCGAGGTAGATCATCGCGCCCCAGGTGATGATCGACAGGTCCTTGCCGCGGCGCCGCACGTTGGCCTTGCCGATCGGCACGATGTAGTCGTCCTCGGGGAGGTTCTCCTTGATGCGGCGGTAGAGGTACTTGTGCTCGATGTACAGCACCGGGTTGTCGTCGCGGACGGCCGCCTTCAGGAGGCCCTTGGCGTCGTACGCGGTCCCGGGCGCGACGATCTTCAGCCCGGGGCGGTTCATGAACATGGCCTCGGGGTTGAGCGAGTGGTACGGCCCGCCGTGCGTGCCGCCGCCCGCGGGGCCGCGCACGACGATCGGGCAGGCGCGGCCGAACAGGTAGCTGTTCATGGCCGCGAAGTTGACCAGCATGTCGTAGCCGCAGGTGATGAAGTCGATGAACTGCATCTCCGCGATGGGCCGCATGCCCATCAGGGCCGCGCCGGAGGCGGCGCCGATGATGGCGATCTCCGAGATCGGCGTGTCGATGACGCGCTCCGGCCCGAAGCGGTCGAGCAGGCCGTAGCTGGTCTTGAACGCGCCGCCATACTGCCCGACGTCTTCGCCGATGAGGAAGACGCGCTCGTCGCGCTCCATCTCCTCGGACATCGCGGTGCGGATTGCATCGAGATATGTGAGCTCTGCCATGTTTTTCAGGTACGAGGTACGAGGTACGAGGTACGAGTGGGAGGGACGCGGAGCGACTCGTACCTCATACCTCGTGCCTCGTACCTTCGTCCCAGTACCCGTCCTCGATGTACAGGCCGCGCCCGGCGTCGGCCGGGTCGGGCATCGGCGAGCGGTCGGCGATGTCGGTGGCCGTGTCGACCTCGCGCCTGACGCGCTCCTGGATCCGCGCGAAATCGTCGGCCGTGGCCACGCCGAGCTCCATCAGCACGCGCTCGTAGCGCGGCAGCGGGTCTTTGGCCTTCCACTCCTCGATCACCTCCGGCGGGACGTAGGCCTGGTTGTCGTGCTCCGCGTGGCCCTTCATGCGGAACGTCTTCACCTCGATCAGCGTCACGCCGCCGCCGCCGCGCGCACGCTCGACGGCCCGCTCCGTCGCGCCGTAGACCGCCAGTACGTCGTTGCCATCCACCGTCACGCCGGCGCAGCCGACGGCGACGGCCTTGTCGGCCAGCGTCTTCGCGGCGGTCTGCTTGTACGTCGGCGTCGAGTAGGCGTAGCCGTTGTCCTCGACGACGATGACCATCGGCAGCTTCTGCACGGCCGCGAAGTTGAATCCTTCCCAGAACGCGCCGGTGGACGAGCCGCCGTCGCCGATGAAGGCCAGCGTGACGAGCTTGCGCTTCTGCATCCGTCCGGCGAGGGCGATGCCGGCCATGACCGGGATCATGTCGCCGAGCATGGAGATCTGGCCGATGAAGCCGTCGCGCGCGGGATGGCCGAAATGGATGTTCAGCTCGCGCCCGCGCGTCGGCCCGTCGCCCTTGGCCATGTACTGCCGGATGATGTCGACCGGCTTCGCTCCCGCCACCAGGATCGAGCCGATGTTGCGGATCAGCGGCTGCACGACGTCGCCCTGCGCGTAGTCGAGCGCATACGCCGCCGCCACGGACTCCCCTTCCTGTCCGAGGGAGCGATAGAGGCCGCCGATCACCTTCGCCTGCCGGAACAGCGCCACCAGACGCTCCTCGAGCGTCCGCGTCAGGCGCAGGTAGTAGTCGATCTCCAGGAGCTGTTCGTTCGACAGTCCGTGAGTGTTGGTCGATGTCAGTACGTCGGTCATGTCGTCAGGTACGAGGGACGAGGTACGAGGTACGAGTGGGCGAGCAGCGGAGCTACTCGTACCTCGTACCTCGTCACTCGTACCTCAGTAATGAATGGCGTGTCCGGCCACGTCCTCCGCCGCTTCCATGAGCGCCTCGGAGAGCGTGGGGTGGGCGTGAATGGTCTTGGCGATCGACTCGCTGGTGGCTTCGAGCTCCAGCGCGGCGCAGGCTTCGACGATCAGCTCCGTCGCCTTCGGGCCGACGATGTGCACGCCGAGGATCTCGTCGTACTTGGCGTCCACGACGTACTTCACCAGGCCGTTCGCCTCCCCGATGATCTTGGCCTTGGAGTTGGCGGTCATCGGGAACTTGCCGACCTTGACGTCGTAGCCGCGCTCCCTGGCTTTCTTCTCCGTCAGGCCGACCGAGGCCACCTCGGGCTCGGTGTACGTCGCGTTCGGCACGTGGTCGTAGTTGATGGGGCGCACTTCCTTGCCGGCGATGTGCTCCACCGCGAGGATCCCCTCGGCCGACGCGCAGTGGGCGAGGGCAGGGGTGGGGACGATGTCGCCGATGGCGTAGACGTTCGGCTCGCCCGTGCGCATCATGGCGTCGATCTCGATGTAGCCGCGCTTGTCGAGCTTCACCCCCTTGAGGTTCTCCAGGCCGCAGTTGCCGGTCACGGGGCCGCGGCCGGTGGCGGAGAGGACGACCTCCGTCTCGATGACCTGCTGCTTCCCCTTGGTCTCGACGGTCGACTTCACGCCGGTCTCCGACGGCTCGCAGGAGAGCACCTTCGCGTCGGTGAAGACGTCGATGCCCTTCTTCTTCATGATGCGCGTGAACTCTTTCGAGATCTCCTCGTCCTCGATCGGGAGGAGCTGCGGCATCACTTCGACGATGGTCGTCTTCGTGCCGAAGCGGGAGAAGATCGAGGCGAACTCACACCCCACCGCCCCGGCGCCGATGACCAGCATCGACTTCGGGATGCGGTCGATCTGCAGGATGTGGTCGGAGTTGATGATCTTCGTCCCGTCGGCCTTGATGTGCGGCAGGTCCTTGGGGACGGAGCCCATGGCCAGGATGATGTTCTTGGTCTTGATCTGCTTGCCGGACTGTCCTTCAACAGCAATGTCGATGGTGTTGCGGTCGACGACCTTGCCGAAGCCGACGATCTTCTCGACCTTGTTCTTCTTGAAGAGGAACTCGATGCCCTTGGCGTTGTTGTCGACCACGCCCTGCTTGCGCTTCTGGACGTCGGACCAGTTGATGGTCACGTCGCCGACGGTGATGCCGAAGTCTTTCGCTTTCTGGATCTTCCCCCACACATCGGCGTTCTCGAGGAGCGACTTGGTGGGGATGCAGCCGCGGTGGAGACACGTGCCGCCGAGGAAGGGGTCTTTTTCGATGACGGCCACTTTGAGGCCGAGCTGCCCGGCGCGGATGCCGGCCACGTATCCGCCGGGTCCGCTGCCGATGATGACGACGTCGTATTGAGTCTGATCTGCCATAGCGGCGCGCATTATATGCACATGCGAATCGTGCTCATGGTCTGCATCCTCCTGGCCGCCGCGACGCTGCTGGCGCACCCGCCGGTGAGCGTGGTGATCGACGCGCGGGGCAACGTCTATTACTCCGACCTGGAGCAGGTGTGGCGCGTGGCGCCGGACGGCTCCCGCACGGTGGCCGTGCCGAACGTGCACACGCACGAGCTCTACCTGAATCCGCGGGGAGAGCTCTTCGGCGAGCACCTCTGGTACAACGGCGACGCCACGAAGACGTGGGGACACTACATCTGGAAGCGCGACGCCGCGGGCCGGATCTCGCTGATCCGGCCGCGCACGGAAGGCTTCCCCTCGAACTACGGCTTCGCCCACGACCGCGCCGGCACGATGTACTGGCTCGACCGCGAGCGCGGGCAGATCCTGAAGAAGGCCCCGAACGGTCCCATCACGCGCGTGGCGGGAGAGCTGAAGGCGATGCGCTGGCTGCACGCGACGCCGGGCGGGACGCTGTACGTCGTCGACGGGTCTGACCTCGTCCGCGTGCGCGGCGGGCGGGCGACGCGCTTCGTGCGCAACATCACCACCGCCGAGCGGCACACGATCATGGGAATCTGGACCGATGGGGCGGAGAACGTCTACCTCGCCGACAACAAGAACCGCGTGGTGAAGCGGGTGACGCCCGCCGGCGTGGTCTCGACGTTCGCACGCTCGACGTTCCCTTGGTCGCCGATCGGCGGCGCGTTTGCCGCGAACGGGGACCTCTGGGTGCTGGAGGCGACGAGCACGAGCTCGGTGCGCGTGCGGCGGATCGCGTCTGGAGTGCGGCAGCGCCAGCTGCCGCTCTCCATGCCGCGGCGCTAGCCGCGGCGGGGGGCGGAGGCTGGCGCCTCCGCATCGAGAGCGGCAGCTGGCGCTGCCGCACTCCATACCTGCGGTCTCCCCGACGCGCGGTGCTGACTACGGCTCGGGGATGGAGAGAGCGCGGCAGATCTTCCGCGCGAGATTGTTCGGCAACTCCTGATGGCGCGGCACGGCTTCGATGTGGCCGGTCTGTGGGTTGGTCCACAACTCGTGCTCTTTTCCCTGCCGCTTGAGGTAGCAGCCGTGCCGCCGCAGGTGCCGGAGAAGCTCGCGCTGTTTCACTCGACGACGACGATCTCGCGCATTGCAGAATCGGGCACGCCGCGCAACGCGTCTTCTCTCCGGTCTTCGAGGATCAGCGCGATCGCCTCCGCGAGATTCGTGCGTGCATCCTCCGCAGTGCGGCCCTGTCCGTTCGCGCCCGGGATCTCGGGGCAGTAGGCGATGAACCACTCCTCGTCGCGCTCGATGATCGCGGTGAACTCGTTGTGCATGCGGGTAGTTTACGCGCGCTGCGGCCGCTGCGCGGCGATGGTTCCGGCGATGAACAGCAGCAGCGGTGTCATGAGGGTGCGGCCGGCGGACCACTCCAGGTGCGGCTCGGCGCGCGTGTAGACGGACAGCAGGAACAGGAGGAAGACCACGCAGGCGATGAGGTAGGGCACCGCGTTGCGCACGCGGCCGCAGAGGAGGATGACGCCGAAGGCGATCCAGGGGAGGTACCAGAGGTGGAGCGAGAGCTCGCGGACGAGATCGAGGAACGTGGGCCAGATGTACTGGATGGACAGGTCTTCGCGCGGGACGTAGGTATCGGTCAGGCCGCGGGAGATGCCGAAGAGGAGCCACGTGGCGAGGGTGGCGACGGGGAGCGCGGCCATCTTCGCGCCGGCGATGAGGCGCTGGCGGAGCGTCCCCTCGCGGGCGATCCACGTCAGGCCGCAGACGAGGAGGACGAAGACGCCCCCTTCGACTTTCGTCAGTGCCACGCCGGAAAGGGCGATCGCGGCGATCCAGTCGTGCTCGTCGCTGCGCTCGCGCCAGCAGGTGAGCGCGGCCAGGGCGATGGCCTCGAACAGGTGCAGCGGCGGCTCGGCGTTCCCCGCGACCTGGTTGCGCACGTAGAAGAGCGCGTACAGCGCGACGAAGAGGGTGACGATGCCGTCGATGGTGCCGACGCGCGCGTAGCGGCCGAAGGCCCAGAGCGCGCTCGCGCCGGCGAGGAGAAACAGAGGCGTGGCCAGGATGGCGCCCCACCAGTCGAGCGCGCCGTCGCCGCCGAGGAGCGTCCACGCGTAGTACAGCGGGAGCAGCGGCGGATAGTCGGGATGCATGTAGTGCGACGGCGCCTTGGTGAACTCGGTGTCGAGCAGGTGCACCGCCCCCCAGCGCTGCCCCTTGACGCCCCAGAAGTAGACGAAGTCGCCGGAGGTGGCCATGGCGGCGAAGACGGCGGAGATGAGGGTGGCCCAGGCCGTGGCGGCGAGGAGGAGGATGGTTGTCGGCCGTCGGTTGTCGGTTGTCTGGGCCGTAGGGCGAAGAGGCACAGACAACCGAGCACTGACAACCGACAACAGCAGCGGCAGTGGCACGAGCAGCCAGGCGTTCCAGTGCACGCCGAGCATCGACAGGACGAACATCTGGACGACGACACTGAGAAGGCCGCAGGCGAAGTAGATCGCGAGTCTGCCGGGCCATGCGAGGTGGCGCACGAGGGGGCGGGCCCACGATCCGAGGGGGATCAGCGCGAGGGTGAGGAGCGCGAAGCGGAGGGTCACCAACGCGTGCGTCTCCAGATCATGCCGGCGTCGTTCGCGGCAACCTGCTCGTAGCGGCCGTCCTCGAGCGGGGCGCCGAGGGTGATGATGAAGTCGGGGAGCTCCGATTGCGGGACGACCTGGTGGTAGGGGAGCTGGCCGTGGGAGAAGCGGAGCACCTGCATGTCGTCGGCGCGGTTGCGCGGCTTGAACACGGTGATGGTCGCGCCGCGCGGCACGACCTTCGTCGCTTCCTCGAACAGCAGCAGCGTGTCCTCGGCGGACTTGGGGGAGTTGCTCGAATTCGAGGCAATCGTGCGCGCCAGACCGGGGCCGCCGCGGGCGAAATGCTCCCGCACCGCGATGCCCGTGAAGAGCAGCGCGCACACCCACGCGGTCACGAGCGGCAGGCGTCGGCGCACGGCCGCGCATTGTAAGAGGTTGCCGGTTGCTGTGTTGCTGGTTCAATGCGGGTCATGGCCTGAAACCCATGCAACGCAACGAACACAGCAACCAGCCACCCAGCAACCCTACTGCGCGGGTACGTACGTCGGGTCCTGCGTGATCGCGTCGATGGCCGAGCCGTACGCGGTCACGCGTCCTTCGCCGGCGATCACCTTCACCGTCACCCGGCCGTTGTAGACCGCGCCGTCGAGGGCGAAGTCGATCAGGCCGATCTGGCGGAACTCGTTCGCGGCCAGGGGAATGGTCACCACCGGCGTGACGAACGAGTCGGGGACGATCAGGCTCACCTCGATCGTCGCCGGCTTGCCCGACGTCTCGTTCACGCCGATGTTCGTGCGGAAGCGGCTCGACTGCTCGACCTGCAGCACCTGCAGCGCGCGGTCCTCCACGCCGATCGACTCCGCCACCGTCACGCCGGGGATGAACTGCCCGTAGGTCCCGGCCGAGGTCTGGTTGTACGTGCGCGCCGTGGCCACCAGCGACGTCTCGGACGGCGTGGTGATGACCACCGAGCCGCCCGCGTCCGTGGTCAGGCCGAAGTGGTTCACCAGGACGTTGTTCAGCACCTCGATCTCCCCCGGCTCCAGCGCGATCGGGCGCGAGATCGCGCCGCCCGGATTGCCCATCGGGTAGAACGTCAGCATGGCCGGCGTGGAGGTGTCGCCGGCGTTGAAGATCCGCAGGTCGCTCACCCAGAACGCCGAGCCGCTGCGCAGCGAGGCCATGCCCGGCACCACCCAGCGGTCCGCGCGCGTCTCTCCCTTGATCACCGGCGAGACCATCAGCGGGTCGTTCGTGGCGTTGTCGACCTCGGAGACGTACGCAGAGACTTTCCCATCGCCGCTCACCACCTCCACCTCCACCCGCCCGTCGGTGAGCGAGGTGATGCCGTGCTGTTGCAGCAGGCCGTTGAACTGGCGGTGCTCCATGGCCCGTAGCGAGAGCGGGAACGACGTCAGCAGCGTGTTGGCCGTGTCGTAGACGCGCACGATCAGGTCGGCGGGATTGCCTGACGCTTCCAGGAAGCCGAAGTTCGCGCGGAACTGATTCGACTGCGCCACCTGCTGCAGCGAGAGGATCGCTCCGCGCCCGGCGAACTGCGCGAACGGAATGGCCGGGATGAACTGCCCGAACGTGCCGTTCGGCGTGAAGTTGTACGTGCGGCTCGAGGCCGCGGTCTGCAACTGGCGCACGGCCGACGCGGCGATCGAGCCGAAGAAATCGCCGGAGCTCTGCGACGTCTCCACGGGGCGCACCTCGAGCATGCCGATGGCGCTGCCGGCCGTGCCGTCGCCGAAGACGTTCGCCACGACGTCGTCCAGCGCCACGGTCTCCTGCGGCGAGACCTCGATGGTCGTGGAGTGGCTGTTCTCCGTGCCGTCCACTCCCGACGGGGTGAAGTAGAGGTCGTACTTCACCGCCTGCGCGGAGAGGTTCGTCAGGCGCACGTCGGACTCGAAGAGCGAGTCGTTCGCCCCTGCCGCGTGACCGACGGCGGGGAAGATCAGCGCGTCGGGCGGCGGCGTCCCTTTCCCTTCCGGCATGACCGGCGTGACGAGGCTCACCGACATCGGGAAGTTGGTCTGCGTCGGGCCGTCGCTTGTACGGATGGCGATACCGATGCCGCCGCGCGCGGCGCTGCTGTAGGTGAGCTGCACGGTGCCGGTGTTCGTGCCGAGCTTCAGCACGTTCGGGTCAGCGGTGACGGTGAGGGTGATGCCGGCGGGCGGCAGCGTGCCGCTGGTCGGCGTGACCATCAGCCACGGCTTGTCGACGCGCGCGGTGAACTGCACGGGCGTCGTGCCGCCGGGGACGAAGATTTTCTGCACGACGGCGTCCGCGTCGCCGCCGAGCTCCGTCGTGGAGCTGTTCGTGGTCGCGTCGATGACGAAGACGCCGACCACGTCGGAGAACGGCCCCGGCGTGTCATTGCACGCGCTCAGGCCGCGCACGCGGTAGAAGTACTCCACCGGCGCGCCGGTGACGCTGTGCGAAAAAGCCAGGAACGGCCGGCTGGTGAAGAAGGTCTGCGCGTTCGCAAAGTCGGCCGTGGTCGACTCCTGCACTTCATAGCGCGCCGTCCGCGGGAGCGGCATCCAGCGGAGGTTGTAGCTCGTGCCGGAGAGCGCGCGGCCGACCGCCTGCGCGTCGGGCTTGCGCGGCGTGCCGCACGCGGCTTCCGCGCCGGCGGTGAATTCGCCGACCGCGGAGAAGGCCGGCGGGCAGTTCGCGAAGCGCGCCTCGATGAACCAGCGCCACGGGCCCTGCGGCACGTTGACCTCGGCGAACGTCTCGGCGGTCGTCGCCGCCACGCTCGGGCGCTCCTGGCCGCTCTGGATCCAGACGCGGTACTCCTCCGCGTCCGGCACGCCGAGCCACGTGAGCTGCACGGGCGACGGCACGACGCGGTCGCCGTTCGGGAAGAGGAGCACCGGCTTGCGCTCGCTGCAGTTCCCCTGCGGCCGCGCGCGGGTGAAGGTGGCTCGCGGCGAGGTCTCGGCGTCGCAGGAGGCGAAGAAGGCGAGCACGCGCCAGGTGATCCCGCCTGCCGGGATGCGGTGCGTGAGCGAGGTCTCCTCGGTCGCGCCGAGGAGCGTCTCCGTGCCGTCTTCGACCTGCGCCACGACGGCGTAGCGGATGGCGCCGCTCACCGGCGTCCAGACGAAGGTCACCTCGGCGTCATTGACGGTGGCGCCGTTCGCCGGCGAGACGACGGCCGGCGCCTCGGTGGCGCAGCGCTGCTCGCGGTCGATGACGAAGCTCGTGCGCGGCGAGAAGGTGGAGCGGCATTCCTCGAACACCGCCTCGATCGCGTACGTGTACGGGCCGGGCTGGAGCACGCGCTCGAGCTGCGTGTCCGTGGTCGTGCCGAGGAGCACCGGCTTGCCGTCGACGATGAGGATGATGCGGTACTTGTCCGCGCCCGGCACCGCGCTCCACTGGAACACGACACGGCCGGAGACGGTCTGTCCCGCGGCGGGAGCGAGGACGGCCGGCGCGGTGGTGCCGCACGCGGTGGTGTCGGCGATCTCGAAGTACGCCACGTTCGAGCGCTTCGCGTCGCATCCCTCGAAGAGCGCGTTGACGAACCACGCGTACTTGCCCGGCTCGTCGAGCTCGAGCTGCTTCGCCGTGGCGGCGGTCAGGGCCACGTCTTCGAACGGCTGCCCGTTGCGCGAGAGCCAGACGCGGTAGCCGAGGGCGTTCGGCGCGGCGGTCCACTGCAGCGTGACGGGGGAGGTGGCGCGCGCGGGCTGCGCCTCGCTGCCGGCCGGTGCGACCAGCGTCGAAGCCACGTTGGCGTCGCAGTTCGCGGCCTGGCTGACGGTGAAGGTGCGCTCCTGCGACTCGCTGCTGCAGGCGTCGCCGCGGAGTGCCTCGACTCTCCAGGCGTACGTGCCGGCGGGGAGACGCGTGGTGGTGGTGGTGGTCGTGGTGCGGGTGACGATCGAGCTGTCGCCCGAGCGGAGGGTGATGCGGTACTCGCTCGCGCCCTGCACGGCGTTCCAGGCCAGCGTCACGGGTGAGGTGACGTTCGCGCCGCCGGCCGGGCTGGTGAGCGTCACCGCGCCGAGGTTGCAGGCGGTGGCGGCGCCGAAACGGAAAGTCGTGCTGCGCACGTCGGGACAGCCGGAGCGCCGCGCCACGACGTACCAGTCGACGACGTCGTTCGGGACGAAGCGCTCCAGCTCCGTGGTGCGCGCGTCGGTGAGGCCGTAGAGCGTGAAGTTGTCGTCGCCGCCGGTGGCGACCCACAGCTCGTACGTTGTGGCGCCGGTGACGGCGTTCCACTTGAAGGTGACGCGGGCCGCGTTCGGGATGCTGTTGTTGGCGGGGGAGACGAGCTGCGGCGGCGTGCTGTTGCACGCCGTGCCCTGCGTGACGGTGAAGGCGCGGCGCTCGCTGAGCGTCGGCGCGCACCCTTCGCCGAAGTAGGCGTATACGAGCCAGGCAGCCGTGCCGGCGGGGAGGCTCACGCTCGCTTTGGTGTCGGTCGTCTCGGCCACCTGCACGAGTCCGCCGGGGTCCCTGGCCACGAGGACGCGGTAGCCGCGCGCGCCACTCACCGCTGTCCACGAGAACGTGACCGGCGACACGAGGTTGGTCGCGTTCGCGGCGGGGGCGATGAGCGTGGGCTTGCCGGGATTCGCCGGGCAGCCGTCGCCCTCGGCCACGACTTCGAAGTGTGACGGCTCGGAGTACGCGGGCGGACAGCTGCCGTCGAAGTTGGCGCGGACGTGCCACCCCCAGTCACCTTCGCGGAAGCTGGTGGTGAAGCTGTTGGTGGTGATGTTCTCCGCGACCGCGGTGTGGGTCTGCCCGAAGTCCTCGGTGACGTTGACGTCGTAGCTGATGGCGCCCGGCACGGACGTCCAGGTGAAGGTGACGTCCTGCCCCGGCCGGAACTGGGCGCCGCGCGCGGGGCCCTGGATGATGGGCTGGCTGATGGGGCAGGCGGTGGTGAAGACGAAGACCGGCGAGATCATGGCCGCGCAGCTCGGCGCGGTGGCGACGACCTTCCACTGCACGGTGCGTCCCGCCTCGACGTCGAGGAGCTTCTGCGTGGTGGTGACGGTGTCGTGCAGCCCGAAGGGACTGCCGTCGAGGGCGAGCCAGACCTGATACTCCGCCGCGCCGGCCACCGGGTTCCAGTTCAGGACGACATTGCCGAACTGCACCTGCGCGCCGTTCCCCGGCGAGGTGAGCGCCGGAGGAGCGGCGGGACAGGCGGCAAACGCACTATGGGCAATGAACGCGCACGCGAGCGCGACAAGGACGCACACCAATCGTTTTGTCATGGTTCCTCGGACTGAAGACGCGATGGTAGGGGATTTCGCTTACACGATGCGTGACTCGGGTCACTCTGGAGTGCGGCAGCGCCAGCTGCCGCTTTCGATGCGGAGGCGCCAGCCTCCGCCCGCCGCGGCTTGCGCCGCGGCATGGAGAGCGCGAGCTGGCGCTCGCGCACTCCAGATCAGTATTTGTCTCCGCCGGTGTTGAAGACGACGACTGTCTCCTCGGGCGCGATGACCCCGCGCGCGCGCAGCTCGCCGAGCGCGAGCCACGCCGCGCCCGTCTCCGGTCCGGCGTCGATGCCTTCGCTGCGGCGCAGCTCCGCGGCCGCGCCTTCGATCTTCGCTTCCTCCACGGCGATCGCGCCGCCGCCGGAGTCGCGCAGCGCGGTGAGCATGAGCCGGTCGCCGACGGCGCGCGGCACGCGCAGTCCCCAGGCACTGGTGCGCGGCGACTCCCACTCCGGGGCGGTCTCGAGGCCCTGCTCGAACGCGCGCACGATCGGCGCGCAGCCGCTCGACTGCACGCTGAACATGCGCGGGCGTTTCGCGTCGATCCAGCCGAGGCGCTCCATCTCGTCGAAGGCCTTCCACATGCCGATCAGCCCCGTGCCGCCGCCGGTGGGGTAGAGGATCACGTCCGGCAGCCGGCCCAGGTCCTCGAGCAGCTCGTAGCCCATGATCTTCTTCCCTTCGACGCGGTACGGCTCCTTCAGCGTCGAGAGGTCGAACCCGCCGTTCTCCTTGATGAACTGCTGCACGCGCCTGGCGGCGTCGGTGATCACCCCTTCGACGAGCTCCACCTCGGCGCCGTAGCCGCGGCATTCATCGATGATGGATTGCGGCGTGTCCTTCGGCATGGCCACGAAGACAGGCAGTCCCGCCCGCGCGCCGTAGGCCGAGAGCGCGGCGCCGGCGTTGCCCGCGGTCGGCGCGGCCAGGCTCTTCGCGCCGAGCTTCCGGGCCATGGTCACGGCCGCGGCCATGCCGCGCGACTTGAACGAGCGCGTGGGATTCTTCGACTCGTCCTTGACGAAGACATTCGGCTCGCGCGTGCCGAGGAGGGGAGTGATGCCTTCGCCGAGGGTGACGATCTCGCCGTCGTCCTCGATGGGGAGGACGAACGAGTAGCGCCACATGTCGCTCCGAAAAGAACTGACGCGCGGCGTACCGCGCGTCAGTTCGTACTCGACGAGAATCGGAGCGCTGCAGTTCGGGCAGAGGTTGTAGAGCGCGTCGAGGGGCGACTGCCAGTCTCCGCGCGAACAGACCAGCCGTGGCACTAGTTGCCCTGCTTCTGGATCTCTTCGACGGCCTGCTGGGCCGAGCCGGGCTTGTCCTCGTACTTCGACAGCTCGTGCGCGAAGGCGTTCAGCGCGTTCTCGTACTTCGAGAGCAGCTGCTTGTTGTACGCCGCGGCCGGGTCCTGGTCCGTCTGCGAGGTCATCTCCTGCTTCGACTTCTCGTAGCCGGCCATGACGTCCGCGTAGAGCTTCTTCGTCTGCTCGTCGGTGGCCTCGTCGTGCGCCTTCTTCGCGTCGGCGTAAGCCTTGTCGAAGTTCTGCTGCATCGACTTGCCGAACTCCTCGGCCATCTGGGAAGTCGAGGCGGCCAGGACCTGCTGCTTGACCCAGAGATACTCCTGCGAGTTGTAGCCGAGGTCCTTGGCGGCGCGGATGTCGGCCGTCATCAGGTCCGCGGCCGAGCCGAGGGCCTTGAAGCCGTCCATCATGCCGGCAAGCGAGTTGTCGCCCTTCTTCTCGGCCTTGGCGGCGTGCGCCTTCATCTCATCCCTGGCCACCTGGGCGATCTTCTTCTCGTGCTCGCGCACCTTCAGGTACATCTGCACCTGGTTGTCGGTGAGGCGGCCGTCGGCGGGCGGGGTGTACTCGTCCTTGGCCACTTCCTCCATGAGCTCGGTCGTGCCGCGCTCCTTGAGGTCCTTCGAAATGTCGGCCTTGTCGGCCACTTCTTTCGCCTTACAGCCCACCAGGGCGAGCGAAAGGCACAGCATGAGTGAGAGAGTGAGACGCATCGGGATCTGATTCCTCCTGGTGAAGTGGAGGTTATTGTACGCGATGAACCGTGGGGGGCGGTTGCTGGTTGCTGGTTGCTGTGTTCGTTGCGACGCTTGGCCCGTGGCACGCTGAGGCGCAACGAACCAGCAACACAGCAACCAGCAACTACGTCTCCAACTGCGCGCTCACTCTCGCGCGCAGATCATCCAGCTCGCGCAGGATTGACTCCAGCGCCGTCTGCTTGATCTGCAGCTTCTGGCGGAGCGAGGCCACCTGCGCCTCCAGCTCCTCGACGCGGTGATCGGCATAGACGACGGGCGCGGGCTCGTCCATCACCGCCACGGCCGCGGCCGGCGCCTCGACGAGCTGTTCGGCGCCGAGCTCCTCCACCTCGTCGTCCACTTCGATCACCGGCACGGCCACGTCTCCCGAGAAGGTCGACGGACGCGTGCGTCCCTCCGCGAGCAACTGATCGAGCGAGACTTCCTCCGCCGCGTCGTAGTCGGCGGCGACGGGTGCCGCGTCGTCGGGAAAGGGAACCGATTCCGCGAACGGATTCGGGGCCTCGCCGATCGGCTCGTTGTCGAGCATCGCCAGCGGCTCCGGCTCGGGGTGGGGCTCCGGCGCTGCCTTCACCTCCACCTTCGGGATCGCCGGCGAGGACTTCTTCGGGGCCGTCGTGCCCCCTCCCTTGAGGCGCGCGAAGAGATGTTTGGCCGTGATCTTCGAGATCAGGCGGAACGTCTCCATGACGCCATCGCCCTTCAGTGCCGAGGCCTCGGTGTAGGGATAGCCTTCGAAGCCGAGCTTCTCCTGCAGCTCCTCGACCGGAAGCACGCCGGGGAGATCGCGCTTGTTGAACTGGATCACGAGCGGCGTGTCGTTCGGGTCGATCTGGTTCTCCTCGAGGTTCTCCATGAGGTTGGCGAAGCTCTCGCGGTTCGCCTCGACCATGGCCGGCTGCGAGTCGGCCACGAAGACCACCGAGTCGGCGCCCTTCAGCACCAGCCGGCGGGTCTCGTTGTAGAAGACCTGTCCGGGGACGGTGTAGAGCTGGATCTTGAGGTTGAACGCGCCCACTTTGCCGATGTCGACCGGGAGGAGATCGAAGAAGAGCGTGCGGTCTGTCTTCGTCGCCAGCGAGAGCATCTTCCCCTTCGACTTCGGGTCGAGCTTGTCGAAGATGACCATCAGATTGGTCGTTTTGCCGCAGAGGCCGGGACCGTAGTAGACGATCTTCGCCGTCATCTCGCGCGTGCCATGGTTGAACAGGACCATAGGGAGGCGAAAGTATCGCACAGCACGCATAGAATGCGCCCCGTGACCGACGACGATACGCCCGTCGAGATCCCTATCACCGATACCTTCGATCTGCATCCGTTCCAGCCGAAGGAGATCCGGGACGTGGCGCGCGAATACCTGCTCGAAGCGCACGCGCGCGGCTTTCGGCAGGTCCGCCTGATCCACGGCCGCGGGATCGGCGTGCAGCGGGAACGGATCCGCTCGCTGCTGGCCGAGCTCGACTTTGTGGAGGGGTATCACGATGCGGACGGATCGGGCGGGGGATGGGGAGCGACGGTGGTGGTCTTTCGTTACTAGTTGCTGGTTGCTGGTTCGTGGTGCCTTGCGGAAAACCACCACGAACCAGCAACCAGCCACCAGCAACCTGCTTCTGGCAACTGATTCGCTATAAGGAAACGCAATGTCAACGCTTTATGAAGAGCTCAGCCGCGTCTCGACTTACGAATACACCGAGGACGAAGTCCGCGAGTTCGAGGTACTGCACGACGAGATCCGGCAACTGAAGAAAGAGCGCAATGCCGTCATCGTCGCGCACAACTACTACCGTCCCGAGATCCTGAAGGTCGCGGACTTTGTCGGTGACTCGCTCGAGCTGGCGCTGATGGCCTCGAAGGTCCGCGACGCGGACGTGATCGAGTTCGCCGGTGTGAACTTCATGGCCGAGACGGCGAAGATCGTGAACCCGAGCAAGACCGTCCTCCTGCCGAATCCGCTGGCGGGCTGCCAGCTCGCCGACTCCGCGCCGGCCGAGGATCTGGCGGCGAAGATCGAGGAGCTGAAGAAGACCTATCCCGACCTGGCCGTGGTCAGCTACGTCAACACCACCGCCTCCGTGAAGGCGCTCTCCGACATCATCGTCACCTCGGCCAACGCCTCGAAAGTCGTGCGCACGCTGCCGAACGAGAACATCCTCTTCGTCCCCGACCGCAACCTCGCCAGCCACGTCGCCGAGCAGGTGCCGGAGAAGAACATCATCCCGTGGGACGGCTTCTGTTACGTGCACCAGCAGATCACGCCCGAGGAGATCGCGAAGATCCGCCAGTCCGATCCGGAGCTGGAGATCCTCGTCCATCCGGAGTGCCGTCCCGACGTGGCCAGGCTCGCCGACGCGGTGCTCTCGACCTCGGGGATGGTGCGCTACGCCAAGGAGCGTCCGGCGAACCGCTTCCTCATCGTCACCGAGTGCGGCCTCTCCGACCGCCTGGCCATGGAGGTGCCGGACAAGCAGTTCCTCAAGGGCTGCAAGCTCTGCGCGTTCATGAAGGTGACCACGCTCGAGGACGTGCGCGACTCGCTGAAGTACATGCGCTACGAGATCAACGTTCCGGAGGAGGTCCGCGTACCGGCCGAGCGTGCGCTGGTGCGCATGTTCGACGCGACCGCATAACGATGGCCGTTCGCCGCGGCATCCTGTTTCTCAATCCCCGCGCCGGGACGTTCAGCACGAGCGACGAGTCGAGCCTGCG
This sequence comes from Thermoanaerobaculia bacterium, assembly GCA_035627015.1. Lineage (GTDB taxonomy): Bacteria > Acidobacteriota > Thermoanaerobaculia > Gp7-AA8 > Gp7-AA8 > QHVT01. The sequence continues at coordinate 64,624 of DASPMO010000071.1, forward strand.
CACGCTCGCCGAGGAGAACGCTCTGCGCGTGCTCGACGTCCGTCCCGAGCTCGACATCCGCAAGGTGGTGCGCGAGGCGCTGGCCGCGGGAATGCGCACGTTCGTGGTCGCCGGCGGCGACGGCAGCGTGCACCACGTGGCGCAGGCGCTGGTCAACACCGAGGGGGTGCTGGGCGTGGTGCCGGTGGGGAGCGTCAACCACCTGGCGCGCGATCTGGAGGTGCCGATCGGCGACTGGCAGGCCGCGTTCGAGATCGCCATCAAAGGGGAGATTCGCCAGATCGACGTCGGCCGCGTGAACGGCCAGTACTTCATCAACAGCGTCATGCTCGGCCTCTACCCGAGCATCAGCGAGTTCCGCGAGCGCTTCCGCTCCATCAACAGCCGCTGGGGCGCGTACTTCAAGGCCGCGCGCCTGGCGCTGCGGCACTTCCCGCACGTGACGCTGGTCCTGGAGCTGGACGGGCGGGTGGAGACGCTGCGCACGCAGATGTTCGTCGTGGCCGTGAACGCCTACGACCTCTCGACCGTGGGGATGGTGGCGCCGAAAACGACCCTGCACGACGGCCGTCTGTCGATCTATTCGCTGTCGTTCATGAACCGGACGCAGTTCATCCGCGCCGCGGCGAAGTACTTCCGCGGGAAGATCGTCGACGTGCCCGGCTTCCGCTCGACCCGCACCGCGCAGTTGCGCGTCGACACGGGACGGGGCCGCCTGCGCGTGTCGCTCGACGGAGAGCTGACCGAAATGCAGACGCCGCTGCAGATCGCGGCCGTGCCGTCCAGCCTCCTGGTGCGCGCGCCGTCGGCAACGTAGGGCGGGCTTCAGCCCGCCGGCGAGAGCGGGACGGACTGAAGTCCGCTCCTGGGTCGGCACGGCGCGGCCTTCGTCCTCAAGCTGTACCAGCAGCGGTCTCGCGAGCCGTCCGCAGGCGCGATCCGGACGGCTCGCGCACCTCCGACAGCTTCGCCAGCGCGAACGCTCCCGTGGCCATGACCAGGTCGCGCACGGCCACGTCGAGAAAGCGGCCGTCGGCGACGAGGCTGAGGGCGATGAGGGTGAGCCAGGCCGCGACGACGTAGCCGCCGAGGCGCGTCACGCCGGCCAGCAGCGCCAGCCCGGCCACGATCTCGATCACGCCGGCGGCGCGCATGAGCGTGGACGGCGGGATCGTGAGCATGCGCGTGATCATCGGATTCGCGTACTGCTCCCAGTTCGTCAGCAGGTTGAAGAACTTGTCGAGGCCGGCCAGAAAAGCGGTCGCTCCGAAGGCGATGCGCAGCATCCAGTAAGTCGATTCCATGTTCGTTTCCTCCTGTCTGATTGGAGGAAGGGCCGGCGGATTGGTGACACGCTGTCACCTTTTCCACGGATCGCGCTCTAATGAAGTGAATGGGCCCTTCGGATGAAGAGATCGTCGAGCGGGTGGTGAACGGGGACGTGGCGTTGTTCGAGATCCTGATGCGCCGCTACAACCAGCGCGTCTACCGTGCCGTCCGCGCCGTGCTGCGCGACGACGACCAGGCCGAGGACGTCATGCAGCAGGCGTATCTGAACGCGTATGCGCACTTGCGGCAGTTCGAGCGGCGGGCGCAATTCTCGACATGGCTGACGCGCATCGCGGTGAACGAGGCGCTGGCGCGGCGAGGGAAGAGGGGGAGCGTGGCAGACGAGGGTGAGACGATGATGGAACTGGTCCCGTCGACGGCGCCCGATCCGGAGCAGGAGACGCTGGCCACGGAGCTGCGCGAGGTGATGCAGCGCGAGGTGGAGGCGCTCCCCGACGCGTTCCGCGCCGTGTTCGTGCTCCGCGACGTGGAGGGGCTGAGCACGGCGGAGACGGCCCTCTCCCTGGGCATCTCTGAGGACCTGGTCAAGACGCGGCTCCACCGCGCGCGCACGCAGCTCCGCGACAATCTCTACCGCCGCGGCGGGGTGACGCTCGAGTCGCTGTACGCGTTCGGCAACGCGCGCTGCGACCGGGTGGTCGACGCCGTCATGGCGCGGCTCGCCGCTGCCGCGGTGCAGGTGTAGAGAGAACCGACCGGGAGGCACAGCGGACCGCCGGCGTCCTTGCCGGCTGTCTGTGGCGGCGTCCCGCCGCCACTGTGCGGGCGGGACGCCCGCACGGACAGCCGGCGGGACGCCGGCGGTCCGCTGTGTGGAGGTCTCATCGTCGTCTCTCCATCCGCAGCAACCACGGCATGAGCTGCGGCTCCGCGTAGGCGCGGTCCCACGAGTTGTGCTGCACGCCCGCGTACTCGGTGTAGCGCACCGGTGCGCCCGCGGCCTCGAGCGCGCTCACCATGGCCCGCGATTCCCCGACCGGGATGATGGGGTCGGCATCGCCGTGGAACACCCACTGCGGCAGGGTGGCCAGGCGCCGCGCCGCCTGCGCGTGCGTCATCATGGCCGCGCGATCGAGTCCGCCGCACACCGGCACCGCGGCCGCGAACCGTCCCGGCGACTGCAGCGCGAGCAGCCACGTGCCGTAGCCGCCCATGGAGATGCCGGTGACGGAGACGCGCTCCGCGTCGACGGCGTAGTGTGCTTCCACGTCGTCCAGCGCCGCCTCCGCCGCGGCGAGATTGAAGCCCCGCCACCCGTATCCGCGCGAAGCCTGAGGAAAGACGACCAGGGCGGGGAAGCGCTCCGGCTCGCGCTCGATGGCCGGGCCGATGCCGACCGTGGTCTGCAGCAGTCCGTCGCTGCCCGATTCCCCCGCGCCGTGAAGGAAGAGGATCGCCGGCAACGGTCCCTCCGCATCGCGCGGCGCATAGACGCGATAGATCGTCTCGATGCCCTGCACGGCCACGGTGCGTTTCGCGAAGAGGCTCACGCTACGCATCGTATCTCTTCCATTTTTGCATCTTGCGCATAGTTACATCCGGCCGTACTTATATCGGCCAGCCAGACGGACTTCGCAGGCCCGGATCGCAATCAAGCAGGAAGTGTGACTTCGCTTCATGGACCTCGTCCAGAGCGCGTGAGGAGACGTGTCGGCCGGCTGGCGTGTCGGTTCTCGAGATCACCTTCAGGAGGGTGTGAAATGGAGCGCAAATTTCGGGTTCTCGTAGTGATGGCCGTGTCGGCCTTTCTCCTCGCGGCGCCGCTGGCGATGGCGAAGAGCATTCTCGTTCCGGGTCCGAACGGCCCGACGAAGCACGATCAGACGATCATGGAGCGCTGCCGCGGCGCGGTCACCTCGGTGACCGACGTCGGCTTCGAAGGTCTGCTCACGACCAACTGGAACTTCGGTGCGGTCGGCGGCGGCGGGGAGAGCGGCCGCTTCGATCCGAAGCCGGTGCTGCAGGCCCGCGTCGAGCTGAAGGAAGGGTGCCTCAACGCGCACCTGAGCGCCATCGTGGGCAGCGCCCAGATGTACGGCACCTCGCCGGTGACGATGTTCCAGGTCACGCTGTCGCAGTCGCTGCCGACCGGCGGCTTCGGTCCCCCGCAGCACATGTACGGCCACTATGAGACGCCGTACGGCATCTACGGCCCGTCCGTGATGATCGAGGCGGAAGGGGACGTCGACACGTTCGGCTCGAACTTCTTCCAGAGCGTGGGCTACGGCAGGCACGACGTGCCCCCGGGCGTCTATCTCGTGGACGTCTGGTGGGCCGGCGGCCCGGCCGGCGCCGGCGGCGCGATCGGCGCGGCCTTCGTGCTCAAGCTGTACCAGTAGTCGGGTACGCGGCGGCGGCGATGGTCGCCGCCGCGTCACTCATCGTCGTCCTTGTCACCCTCCACGTACCCCAGCAGGTCGCCTGGCTGGCAGTCGAGGGCGGCGCAGAGGCGCGCCAGTGTCGAGAAGCGCACCCCGCGCACCTTGCCGGAGCGGAAGAGGGAGAGGTGCGTCTCGCTCACGCCGATCGTCGCCGCGAGGTCCTTCGCTCTGAGCTTGCGGGCGGCCAGGAGGGCGTCGAGGCGCACCACGATCGGCATGTCAGAAAATCTCGTCCAGCTCGGACTGGATGGCCGAGGCGTGGCGCAGGACGCCGGCGATCGACTTGAGCGCCAGGCCGATCGCGCCGAGGACCAGTCCCGCGGCGTCGAAGGCAATCCAGTATCCTGAGTCGAAGCCCAGCAGGCGGCACGCGCCCGGCACCAGGAAGATGCGCACCGCCGAGCCGCAGGCCAGGAGGATGCCGACGCGGTCCAGCATGCGCGTCATCGGCTCCGCGAACAGCTCCGCCCGCGAGAACGCCGCCAGCGTCTGGCGCACCCACCACAGTCCCAGCAGGAACATCCCCTCCGGCACGGCCGCCGCGGCCTGACACGCGAACGCGCGCCATGCCTCTCCCGCGAATCCGCTCCGGAACAGCGTGATCGTGACGGCGCTGAAGCGCTCCAGCACCACCAGCGTCAGCGAGACGGCCCACAGAACGGTCACGAAGCGGCGCATGCGGGCACTGTGCTGCCGGACGGCTATTGACTCATTCACCATGCGAAGCTAGTTTAACTCTTACTTAAAGTCCATGTTCGCCCTCGAGACCTCCGATCTCCATCATCGCTTCGCCAGTCACGACGTTCTTCGCGGCGTGAACATGCAGGTCCCGGCGGGGAGTATCTATGGATTTCTCGGCGCCAACGGCGCGGGGAAGACGACCACGCTGCGCCTGATTCTCGGCCTGCTGAAGACGCAGCGCGGCGCGATCCGCATCCTCGGCCGGCCGTTCCACAAGGACATTCTGCGCGGGGTCGGCTCGCTGATCGAGAGTCCGTCGCTGTACGACCACCTGACGGCCGCGGAGAACCTGCGCCTCCTGCAGCTCGTGCACCGCTGTCCGGAGAGCCGCATCGCCGAGGTGCTGGAACTGGTCGGGCTGCAGCACACGGGGCGCAAGCGCGCCAGGCAGTTCTCCCTCGGCATGCGCCAGCGGCTGGCCATTGCGGCCGCGCTGCTGCACCGGCCGTCGCTGATCATCCTCGACGAGCCGACCAACGGCCTCGACCCCGAGGGCATCATCGAGATCCGCAATCTCCTGATCGAGCTCAATCGCCGGCACGGCTGCACGATCCTCGTGTCGAGTCATCTGCTCGCCGAGATCGAGAGAGTGGTGACGCACCTCGGCATCCTCGGCAAGGGGAAGCTGCTGTTCCAGGGAACGATCGAGGAACTGCGGCGGCAGGAAGTGCCGTCGGTGCGCATTACGACGAGCGACAATGCGGTGGCCGTGGGCGCCATCGCGCAGCAGGGGATCGCGGCGCGCGTCGACGAAGGGGAAATCGTGCTGCCGGCGCTGCCGAACGAGCGCATTGCGGCGCTCAACCGGCAACTGACGGCGCGCAATCTCGACGTCTACGAGATCCGCACCGTCCGCAATGACCTCGAGACCATCTTTCTCAATCTGGTGCGGGAGTAGCCATTGTTCGTCCACGTCTTTCACAGCGAATGGCTGAAACGCAGACGCAGTTTCGCCTCCGCGCTCGTCCTCGGCGGCAGTCTCTTCACGCCGGCCATCGTCATCCTGGTGCGGCTCATCAACCGCAAGGGACTGCCCGCGCTCTACGCGGCGGACGCGTTCTGGCCGCTGCTGTGGAAGAGCTGCTGGGAATCGATGGCGGTCTTTTTCCTGCCGCTGGGCGCCATCCTGGCCGTCAGCCTCATCGCGCAGATCGAATTCAAGAGCAACGGGTGGAAACAGGTGCACACCCTGCCGGTCAGCGCGGCGGCCATCTTCCTGGCGAAACTGGGCGTGATCCTGGTGATGATGGTGCAGTTCCTCCTGCTGTTCAATGCAGGGATCTATGCCGCGGGAATGCTCCCCGCGGCGCTGCTGGAGGGCGTGCCGTATCCGAAAGGGACGTTCCTCTCCCTCCCGCTCCTGCGCGAGAACGCGCTCTATTTCCTCGACACCCTGCCGATCGTCGCCGCGCAATACCTCATGGCCCTCCGCTCCCACAACTTCCTCGTCCCCATCGGGATCGGCTTCATGGCCTGGGTGGCCGCGCTGGCCGCGGTGGCGTCGAAAGCGGCCACCTGGTGGCCGTACAGCTACACGTCCATCCACTACCTGCGCGGAGGGGAGTCGCACTGGCTCGCGGCGGGGTTCTTCGTGCTGCTGACGATCGCGGGGTATGTGCTGTTTGCGACGCGGGCGGAGAAGGGGTGATCGCGCAGGCGGGCAGTCACCCCACCGCATCGGTGCCGAAGTCGTGGAGCGCGGCAAGCGTGTATCCAAACCGCACATGATTGGACGCACCGGCTACGGCCGCGCTCTGATAGGGAAGGCGGCCTGCAGCAAGGGCGCGTGCGACATCGGGCGTCCACGGCAACCCGTGGATGTCGCTGTTCTCGTGGCGGTCTTCGGCCTCGAGGAGCCACTGCCTGCGGATGGCGTCAAAAGAGGTATTCGCCGTGCGTACGATGAACACGACGTATGGCTGTGCGCGCTCGGTATCCATCCCGATGGCCAGGCACCTCATGTCGTCGTCGGGCTGGTAGTGCTCCCCGGCGCGAATTCCAAGCTCGTCGCCGAGGGCGCGAATACACGTTGCGAACGGTGATGGCTCTCCGTCATGGACATCGACGGGACGCAGCATGCCCTCGGCGGTACTCAGATGAAACAGGTGACCGCCGGCGATCAGCTGCCGATTGGAGCGCACCGGCACCACGACCTGGTTGTCACTGGAGATCAGCACGCTGCCGGTGCCGATTCGAAAGTGACATTGGAAGTTCTCGATGTTGTCGATGCGCAGGCGATCGTGGGCCATCCCCAGCTCGCTCCGGGCCGTCGTCGCGCGGCCATCGATCTCGATGGGCTCATCGAGGGCCAGGTTGGGGAAGAGGAAATGAAAGAAGTCCGTGGGGCGAATCGCCAGGGTGTAGACGTTGTGGCGATGGCCCGTCGCATCCTGCTCGCGCGTGACCGACAGGCGATGCAGCGAATACGACAGGTTGTTGTCGATGGTCTGTCCCAGATCCTGCGCCTTGCCGATCTGCTGTGCCAGCCACTGCTGCCGTGCAGGTTCCAGAGTCGCGAGCAACTGTGGGGGCTCGGCGAGGTACTTTCCCCGCAACTCGTCGCGCCGCAGCGCCCTGTTCCCCAGAAACGGATACTCCGCAACCATCCCTGGAACTTGCAGATCCTGGACGATCTCCTCCTCGTCGCGGTGCACTTGAGGAACATGCTCGCGGATTCCGCGGATCAACCGTCCGATTTCCCGATCGCGTTCTGCCCGATTTGCGAGGTTGACTCGCTCCAGGTGATTGAGCTCAGGGAAAGCAGACTCGACGCGTGTCCCGTCGAGCAGGGCTGGCACGATGGGGATCGATCGCTCCAGGGCACGTTTGATCTCGCGCCTGACCCACTCGCTCCGGCTCGACGCCGAGGACATGAGCACCAGCAGGCAGCCAGAGCCATCGATCGCCGCTTCGATCTCACTCGCGAAAGGACGGCCCACGGCGACGCCGGTACGGTCCATCCAGACTGGCACACCGGCTCGATCGAGCAGCCGGAAGACCTCGTTGGCGTGGACCAGATCTTCGCGGCTATAGCTGAGAAACGCGTAACGGTGTGGGGGCACCCCCATCGGCCTCGTCATGCCTGCCCGCGGGTTGTATCACGACGTGAGGAGGACAACCGTGCTGCGCCGCGACAGTGCGGCGTCGCTGCGGGAGATTGATCGTCGAGATGGCGGTGGCGGGCAAATCGTTGACCAAAATCCGGTTAACAATGCCCGGCGCCTGGTCATCGTCGACCAAAATCCGGTCAACGTTGACCGGCGCCTGGTCATCGTCGACCAAAATCCGGTCAACGTTGACCGGCGCCTGGTCATCGTTGATCGAAATTCGATTAACGTTGATCGGCGGCTGGTCATCGTTGACCAAAATCCGGTCAACGTTGACCGGCGGCTGGTCATCGTTGATCGAAATTCGATTAACGTTGATCGGCGGCTGGTCATCGTTGATCGAAATTCGATTAATGTTGATCGGCGGCTGGTCATCGTTGATCAGAATCCGGTTAACGTTGATCGGCGGCTGGTCATCGTTTGATCGGCGATCACTTAAATCTCATCCTGAGGACAGTGAAAGTGCTCGATCGTCAGATTTAAGTGATCTGGCGACTTGCATGCGGGGCGCGAGCGGATCCGCGCCCGCTCACGCCCGTCGATGGCGAAGGGTCGGAGGCGACGAGAACGAGTGATGGCGGCCGTGGGAACGGAAACGAGGTGCGCCCTGCGCCCTCACCCCGACTGCGAGGCGAGGGCGCAGTCAGAGCGATCAGTAGCTGACCCTCAACTGATATGTCGTGCGCGTCGAGGCGTAGCGCCAGACGAGGACGTAGAGGTTTGCCGCCGACGCGTTCCCGTTGGTCCAGGACAACAGGTCCGGGCTGGTGCCGCCGTTCTCCGATCTCCCCACCTCGGTTCCCGCCGCGTTGTAGAGATAGAGGTCGTAGTCCACCGAGAGGCCGTTGAGCAGCACGGTCACGGTGGCACCCGCAGGCACACTGACACGGAAGTAGTCGTTCTTCTGCGTCGAAGAGTCGTTCAGGAATGTCCCCGAGATCTGGTTGCAACTCCCCGAGATCACCTGCGACGAGGCCATACTGTCGTTCGGCTCCACGTCCGAGATGGCATTGCAGGGCACCGCCGAGTGGGTGACCCTCAGTTGATAGGTCGTGCGCGCCGCCGAGGGGCTACGGAAGACCAGGATGTAGACATCCATCGCCGAGGCGCCCAGGTTGGTCCAGGATGCCTGGTCCGGGGTCGTACCGCCTTGATACGAGTACGCCAGCCAGCCCCATTGCGCGTCGTAGATCTCCATGTCGTAATCCACCGTGAGGCCGTCGAGCAGCGCCGTCACCGTATGGCCCGCCGGCAGGTTCAGGCGGAAGAAGTCGTACTCCTCCTGCTGCGGGGTCGGATCGTTGGCGAAAGTCCCCGAGATCTGGTTGCAGGCTCCCGAGATCACTTGCGCCGAGGTCAGGTTGTCATTCGGCTCTACCTCCGAGATGGAGTTGCAGGTCGGCGGCGGCGTGGACGCCCCCGGCTTGATGGCCAGCGCCGGCGTCCATCCCGGGTTTACGCCATCGCCCGAGTAGGCGCCGCGATAGGTGTTGATCCGCGACCGGCTGTTGAAGTCACGGTCGTACTCCAGCAGGCCGGAGAAGACGGAGTAGTCGATCGCGGTGCCCTGGAGCTGGCCGCTCTTCGGGTAGAGGTCGAGGCCCGCTCCCAGAGCGGCCATCGGGTTGTTGAGATAGGTCGAGGCCTGGCTGTAGGTGCCGGTCACATTATTGCTCTGCTGGCCGCCGGTCAGCGGCGTTCCGGCGAAGACGGCGTTGCCGACGACGCGCTGCGGGTAGGCCGGGTCGGCGCCCGAGATCCGGATGCCGTTCAGGCCTGCGACGATGGTGTTGTTGAAGACTTCGATGCGCCTGGGGACGCTGTTGTGCGCCTGGATCCGCACCGCGTCGCTGTTGCGATTCACCAGCAGGTTGTCGTGAAAGGTGAGGTTGCCCTCCCCCTGGAAGAGCGATTCGGTCGGGTTCTGGTAGAAGAGGTTCCCGTAGATCTGGTAGATGTCCGAGGAGCCGGCGCCGGAGAGCGGCCAATGGCCGACGAGGAGGTTCGGCGCGCTGCCGCCGGCCTCGTTGCTGAAGACGTTGTGGCGGATGATCGTCGTCCCCGATGACGGTGCGCCGACCCCGGTGCTGCGGCTGTGCTGGTGCTTGAACTGCGCGTTGTAATCCATCGTGTCGTAGACGAGGTTGTACTCGACGAGCGAATTGGAGAACTCGTAGTAGCCGGAGGAGTCGCCGAAGTACATCCCCGTGCCGGTGGCGCTGATGGTGTTGTGGCGCACCACCCAGTTCCAGGCCGGGCACTTGGTGCTGATGCCCACCCGCAGGTAGTTCGGGTTGAAGTTCGTGATGTTCAATCTCTCGATCAGGATGTGATGCACCGACACGGCCGTCGCCTCGGCCTTCACAGCGTCGCCCGCCTTGTCCAGGCCGTCGAACGACAGGTTGCGCACGGCGATGTAGCTAGAGTCTTTGAGACTGACGACGTTCCAGCTGTCGCTCCCCATGAAAAGCGCGGGCGAGCCGGTCGCCGGCCCCTCGAAGACGATGCACTTGCCCGGCTGGCCGTGTTTGTTGTGGATGGGGAGCCCTTGCGTGTACGTGCCGGCGGCGAACAGGAGCCGGTCGCCCGGGATCAGCCCTGCAATCAGCGACCGGTAGTTGGACGGGGTTGCCTGGATGGTCCGCAAGGGTGCGGCGCCGTTACAGCCGCTCAGGGTCTGGTCGAGAGTCTGGGCCTGGGTGGCGGTAGCGACGAGAAACGTGGCAATAGCGATGTGGAGACGCGTTTTCCTCAGCACGAAGTCATTCCTCCCGGAGTTGCTGCGATGGAACGCAAACTACGAATGGCACGGCATTACTGACGGAACTCAAGCAAGACGTATGCAACGGCGAAGCCGGGGCTCCGGTCCTCTTCTGGTGGTCCGGAAAGCCGCGGGTGGCTGTTCCTGCACGACGGCAGGAGGACGGACCTGCAGAGCGCGATCCCCGGCCGCCGCGGCGCTCTACGTCTCCACGAACTTCACCGTCTGCGTTCCCGCAGCGGTTCGGCGAACTGCTTGGCGTAGTCGAACAGTCGAATCCCGTGAGCGTCGAGCGTCATGGCCATCGCCTTCGCGTCGGCGGCCTGCACGCGTTCCTGCGCAGGAAGCAGGTCGAGCACGCGGCACGGTTGCTCCGGAGGACGCCGCTTGCGGTCGAAGAGATCGCGACACGCAGCGCATTCGGGACGCGGTCGGCCATGCACCGGTGGTTGGTTCAGGCGGACGGGATGGGCCGGCGGCGTCCGGGAGCTCGGGAGATGAGCCCTGCCGGGCTCACCGATCCTTCCCTTCAGGGCTCGCGCGCGTTTGCGCCGAGGACGATGAACGCGGCCCAATAGAACGGATGCCGGTAGCGCGGATGGCGAGCCAGCGCGAGTTGCGCGTCGCGGAGCGCGTCCGCGGGATTGCGTCCGGCCCGGTAGCGCTGATGGAACGCGATCATGAGCTTCGCCGCGGCGGCCGACTCCGCTTTCCACTGACTCACGACCGTCGCACGGCAGCCGGCGGCCAGAAACGCCCACGGCAGGCCGATCACCCCTTCGCCCGCGCCGACGTGACCGCGCGCCGTCTCGCACGCCGACAGGATGGCCAGGTCGGCATCGAGAGGGAGGGCCAGGATCTCGCGCGCTTCGAGCAGGCCGTCCTCGCCATCCGCGCGCGAAGCCGCGAGTGAGAGCGCCGAGTACATCGGCGCGTCCTGATCGAGAAAGCCGTGCGTGGCGATGTGAATCACCGTCGCGCCGGCTGCCTGTTCCTTGAGTCGCGATTCCAGCGCACCCGAACCGGTGAATGCCGTCGCGGCCGGCCCGTAGATCCGGGCGATCGTGCGAGCCTCCACTTCCGCTTCCGGCAGGTCGCCGAGGGGCGCGTCGCGATAGATGGCGCGCACGCGCTCGACCGTGTTCCTCTGCAGCGAGGGATTGCCGAACGTGATCACCCGCCGCGGACGCGGCTCGCGCGCCGGCGCCTCGCGCAGCGTGGACAACGACGGCGCGTACTGCACCGCGTAGCGCTCGACGAGCCACTTCCCCGAGCGCGTGCGCAGCGCCTGGAACGGCACCTTCCAGAGCTCGTCGTCCGGAACGATGCAGAGCGTCCGTGCGTCGCCGAGGGCGGCCTCGATCGGAGCGAAGACTGCGTCGTACAGACCGCGCGCCGCGGCGGCATACGCGAGATCGCGCCGCTCCACGGCTTTCGCGAGCTCCGCGACCTGCGCGCGCAGCCGCTCGCGGCGGATCGGCAGCGTCCGCGCCTCGACGATGGCCTTCCCGTCCGGGCCGCGGCGGACCACGAACGCGGTCGTGCGCTCGTCGCCGACCGCGTACTCGATCGCGGCGACGCCGGGCGGCGGCGGCTCGACCTGTCCCGCCACATCGTTCCGCGTGCGCGCGCGGCGATCGGGACCGGCGATGTGCATCCGTTCGGTGAACTCGTCGAGCCGCGCCCGCGCGTCCGCCAGCTTCGTACGGACGTCGTCCGGCACGGGCCCGTGCAGCCGCGCCGCCGCGGCGGCGAGGTTCCAGCGCAGCACCTCCTGCTCGAGCTGCCGCTCCTCTTTCTGCTGCACCTCGGTCATCGGCGGGCGCGGACGGTCGTCCCCCTCCGCCAGCATCTCGCGCAGCGCGCGGGCCTTGATGCGCTCGGCGGCGAGCAGCGCTTCCTCGTTCCGTCCCGCCTCGACGAGCAGCTCGACGAGCGCGACGTACGGCTGCGACTTGTCTTCGAGATAGTGCGTGCGGCCGGTCGAGCCGAAGGGGACGTGCTCGCGGCTCTCCTCGATCAGCGCCACGGCGCTCTGATACGCGGCCAGGGCGAGCTCCGGCTCGCCCAGAGCGCGAAGCGCCGCGCCGGCCGCGGCGTATGCGGGCCAGGGCGACCAGTACATTCCGAGCGTGTCGTCGGTGATGGTGACGTTCCACGCTTCCGTGGCCCGTTCGAGCGCGGTCCACGGATCGCCGCGCCGCCGGGCGATCTCGCTCCGCGCGATCGATGCGGCGCCGGTCGTCTTCGCCCAGCCGCCCGAGGCCCGCGCGAGCGCGGAAAGGCAGTGCAGCGTCTCGTCGGCCTCCTCGAGCCGACCCTCCTCGGCGAGGATCGCGGCGACGTGCATGTCGATCGCGAAGCGCGTCAGCGCCGTGACGGCCTCGGCGCCCGCCCGGTCGGCGGCGGCCTTCGCGGCGGCGACGTTCCCGCGCTTCAACTCGCACTCGGCGATGCTGGCCATGGCACTGGCACGGTGAATCGGGTTGTGAATCGCTTCGGCGATCTTCGCGGCGCGCTGGTAGTGCGCGATGGCGATGTCGTAATTCCGCAGGCCTCGATGCATCGTGCCGAGGAGACTGGCGCCGCCCGCTTCGCCCTCCGTCCACCCGTACTTCCGCGACAACTGCTCGACGCGCTCGGCCGCGACCAGCCCGCCGCGGAAGTCATGGCCGATCTGGCTGACGTACGAGGCCATGTAGAGGCTCTTGAGACAGATCCGCGGATCGTCGGCCGTGTCGATCAGGCGCGCGCTCGTGAGGAGCAGATCGACTGCTCCGCGGAGATCGCCGGCGGTCCAGCGGGCAATGCCGATCTTGAAGATGCTGGCCGCGATGTCGTCGCTCGATCCCGCCTCGATCGAGACGAGCAGACTCTCCTCTGCCGCGGCGAGACCCATTCCGCGGTTGTGGTTCGCGGTCGCCAGCAGGCGCAGGCACTCGGCCTCGGTCCGGCGGTCACGGAGGCGGCGTGCCAGCGCGACCGCGTACTCGGCGGCGGGTGGATGCACGCCGGTCTCGAAGCCGTACGCTGCAACCTGGCCGAGCTCGCGCGCGATCAGCGCCGGATCGAGGTCGCCGCGCGCGGCGATGACGCGATCCCTCTCCGCGTCCGTGGCGAATTTCAACTCGCGCGCGAGCGCCGTCTCGGCCAGCTCGATCGAAACGACCAGTCCCTGCTCGTCGAGCCGCATCAGCCAACGCTTGGGCAGCACGACGGGACGCCGCAGCGGCCCGCTCGTGACGGCGCGGCCGTCGATGGTGAGCGGATGGATGCGATTGCCCGCGAGCAGGTGCCGGTCCAGTCCCTCGTCCGGCAGGCATTGGTGACGGCGAACGCGTCCGAGCGGCTGCCCCACAGTCCGCTCTTCGGCGCCGGCGGCGAGATTGTGTAGAAGTAGACCGACACCTTGCTGTCGTCGTTCGCATGGAGCGTGTCGATCCGGTAGTAGCCTCGGTAGTCCGTGCCCGTGGAGCGGCAGAGGTAGCCGGTCACGCAGACCGTGACGTCGATGTCCCGCATGGTCGTGTTGTCGGGGAAGATGACGTATCCCTCGATGTACGGGATGTATGCGAATGCCGTGAGCGGGAACAGACACAGCGCGAGCAGCAACAGCAGTTTCTTTCTCATGAGATCGTCCTCCGATTCGAGCGGGTTGAAGTCGATCGCAAGGACGCTGAAGCCGCGGCGCGTATTACCGCGCCGTGTCCCAGCGCTCGATCGACTCGAGCAGGGGACGGGCTTCGGGATGCGCGGCGACATGGATGCGCAGCTGGCCCGCCGCTTCGCGCTGCATGCCGGCGCGCGCGTAGAGCAGCGCGAGCAGCAGATGATCGTCGGGGAAGCGCCGCCCGGCTTCGTCGAGCTCGCGCAGCCGTTCCGCCTCGGCGATGCGGAAGAGCGCGGGAGGATCGGGCGGGACGGGAAGCAGCGACGGCTCGCCGGCACCGCGGACCTCGACCTGCCACGCGATGGTCACGCCGCGCGGCAGCGGCGCGCGGGGCGTCCAGTGAGGCCGGTCGAGGGCTCCGCTTTCGGCGATCTTCTCCACGCCGGCGTACACCGAGACGACGTAGCGCGCTCCCTCGCGCGGCGGCCAGGTGAAGCGCGGCCGGTCCGACGCCACGACGACGCCGGCCGGCTGCAGCGCGTCCGCGCGCGGCGCCGGTGGCGTTCCGCGCAGCCGTTCGCGGCCGCCGGCGATCTCCGCGAGGAACGGCGGCGGCTCGATCCCGCCGCGCGCACGGGCCGCGGAGACGAGCGCGTCCCACTCCGCGTTTCCATACGACGGCGCGCGCGGCGGCAGTGGTGCCGTGCGCACGCGGATCTCCCGCTGCGCGGGCGGGCGCCGCTCCTGGTCCGCCGGCGGGCGGAGCCACAGCGTCGCCCCGACGACGATCGCCAGGGCGGCCGCCGCGGCGAGAAAGAGCCACCATCGGTTCCACCGGTGCGGCTGCACGGAAGCGGCGGCGGACCGCAGATCGTGGAAGTCCTCGCGGCACGACGTGCATCCGGCGAGATGCTCCTCGACCGCGGTACGCGCGCGCGTGTCGAGCGTTCCGGCGACGAGCCGGAAGAGGATCTCGGCCTCAGGGTGCGGCTCGCCGGCGAGTTGCGCCTCGACCGCGCGGGCCGCGCGCACGGCGTCGACCCGGCTCGCCGCCAGCTCCGCGCACTCGCGGCAGGTCGCCAGGTGCCGCGTGACGGCCAGCACCTCGGCCGGCGGCAGCCGGCGGGCTCGCAGTTGCTCCAGGATCTCGGGAGTCGCGTGCATGTTCATCGTCGCTCAGCGCCGCCGCGCCATTCTCCTCGCCAGGCGCTCGCGCGCCGACTTGCGCAGGTTGATCACTTGTTGCCGAGTCACACCGAGCCGTCCGGCGATGTCGAGATCGCCGATCGGCAGCTCGTTCCACAGTTCCGCGAGCTCCTCGGCCGTCATTCCGATCGCCTGCGCGAGCTCGTCGATCGTGGCGATGCCGAGGAGGATGAAGAGGGCGATCACGCTTCCGCCGTCGGGATCGCGGAGGTTGAGCAGCAACGCGGCGCGCTGCGGCGGGCGGAGCTCGAGGATCTCCCGCCACAACGCCGCCAGTTCATCGCGAGACTCGACTCCCGCAGCGACGTCGGTCGTCCCCGGGGCCGTGTCGAACGTCCGTTCATCGCCGACGGACCACAGGTCCATGAGCGCCTGGATCAGCGCGTCCAGCAGGACCGGATCGCCCGTGCTCTCGAGGATCGCCTGCACGGCGTCGGCGATCCGCTCGCGATCGTGCCTCTCCGGCGGAAGCACGACCTCCGTCGCCGGTGCCGCGCCACGGTGTCGGGCCAGACCGGCCACGAGACCGGCCGGCGAATTCCAGAGCGCGAGGCGCGTGTCGCGCGTGAGGACGTACCGAAGCTGGTTCTTGAGACGCGTGCGTTGCGGATGGCGCCGCCGCAGCACGTCGTGGATGGCGTTGTAGGTCTGCGTGGCCACGTAGTCTTCGAGGCGCTCGATCGGCTCGTCGCTCGTCTCGAGCGCGTCGAGGCGCCGCAGCAGTCGCAGGAGGACCGTCGCCGCCACGTCGTCTGCATCCTCGGCGTGGAGCGCGCCGCCGGTGTCGCGGTACCGCGCCAGCACCTTGCGGATGACAGGCGTGGCGTGGCGGACGAGGATCTGCTCTAACGCCTCATGGCGCGCCGCCGCGTCGCGGGCCTCGGCGAGGGGCCGCAGCAGCGGATCGTACGTGGTCTGCAGTCGTCTCTGAGCGCGATGGTTCATCGGCGCGCCTGCTCGTGGTGCACGACAAGCTATACACCCGCGTCCGGGAGACTCGCCAAATCGCAAATTATTACCGCGCTCGGTCTGCGCGCAGGCAGGTCTCCAGCGACACCACCGCGTCGTACGACGGCGGCGCGCGGGTGCGCCATGCAACGTTATCCAACCGCGCCGCGCCGCGCTTCGCTATTGAGTGCTTCAATGAGTGCGGCACTTTTCCTCCGCTTTCCGCCGGGCAACAAAAAGCCGCCAGGTGGCGGCTAGTGAGCTACTGAGTACTCGATTCGCTAAGTTCGATCACAGAGCGTGCGGCGGCGCGCTGCCAGTCCCCTCTCCCCACCGCCGTGGGGAGAGGGCTAGGGTGAGGGGCTCCCCTTTCCCGAGCGCCACAACCCCTCACCCTGACCCTCTCCCCCCTGCGGTGGGGAGAGGGGACTGACCGCACGCTCTGTGATCGAACTTAGCGAATGGCGGGCGGCGATCTGCGCACTTCCCAGGCAATCTTGTCGCCCGGACCGATGTCGAGCGCGTCGCGAGCTCCTTCGGTACGGTCGTTTGTCCCTTGGAGGTGATGGTGGAGGTGGGCATTCGGTTCGCTCCTTACTCCGTTCTATCTAGTAAGGAGCGACGCCGCGCGGAACGCGCCTCACATCTCGTGTTTCCGGGCCAGGCGGTTCTGGCGGAACTTTGCCAGCATCGCGTCCAGGTAGCGTTGCGACGAGTTGAGGCGGAGGAAGATGCCCTGCGTGATCTGCGCTGCCCGGCGCGGGTTGGCGTCGATGATCGGCGCGATCACGTTGCGGACCCAGTCGTCGCCGTGCTCGGCGTCCAGCTGGTGGTGGAGGATGTGGTAGGTGATGCCCTCTTCGTCCAGCCCGTTACGGCGCCAGGCGTGAATCACGTGTCCGAAGCGGAACGGCACCATCAACTCGGTCACGCCGAAATAGCCGATGGCGCGATAGAAATGGTAGCGATGCACGGCCAGGGTGGTAGAGAGATTGCCGCAGGCCACGGCGTCCAGGGAGAGGTTCGTGCGGATCGTCTCCTCCCCGATCCCGAGCGTCTCCAAGGCGATCCGGAACAGGTTCGTATGCATCATCCCGATGTCGCCGTTGCCCATCTCGTCCCAGTAATTGCGGGCGATCTCCATCTTCACGCGATCGCTGGTGCCGAGCTGCAGGAGCGCCAGCACGTCGTCGAAACGGGGATCGAGCGTCGTCTCCTGGATCAGGTAATACGCCAGCTCCGAGGCGTTGGCCTCATCGCGCAGGAACTGCTCGTACACCGGATGGCGCTTGGCCGGATGCGCGTCCACCCACTGGTTGACCCACTGCAGGTACTCCGCGCTGTCCCGCGGCACGCGCGAGAGCAGCTCCGGGTCGAGGAACCGCTCTTCGGATGCGAGCAGCCGCCGCTCCAGGAGGTTGGCCACCGCGTGCATGGTCGGCGAGCCGTGGAAATCATCCGCGGTGGCGGGCGGGCAGCTGAAGTAATGGTCGTGCAGCCGCGCCAGCAGGGTCTGCACCAGCAGCATGCTCTCCGCGTCGCCGTGATAGCCGGCCGTGCAGAGGCGGTCGACCATCCGCAGCGTGTAGACCTGACGTTCCGCCGTGGTCTCGAAGTCGCCGACCTCGTCGCCGTCGATGAAGCCGTGACCATCGAGCTGCCCGAGGAGCTCCCGGGCCCAGCGCGCGGCGGCTCCGAGCTCGATTTCACGAGCCCTGGTTGTGGTGACGGGAACGGTCGACATGACTCCTCCTGTCTGCGAGACGTGCGTCCTCGACAGCGCGTGTCGCAAGCAACCTAATTGTCTTGTTTCGTTCGAAGCTACCCGTTGATCGCGGAAGGGTAGCATGCCATCATCGGCCTTCAAACAGTGACGTCAGGCACGCTTGGGTTCCGTGCCGCATCGTTCCGATCGTGATCTCCAGCTCGCTCCGATGGCGGAGAGAAAGGATGTCGTCGTGTCGACTGTCGTGGCCGAGGAGCGTTACCAGAGCAGACAGGCCCAGTGGGAGCGTGCGGCGTCGATCCGCTCCCGTCCGCGGCGCATCCTGGCCCCCTCGGCGGATGCGCGGCATCTCTACCCGCTCTCGCGTCAGCCGCTGTGCATGCACCCGCTGGTGGCGGAGCGCGGCGACGACGCGGCCGCGTTCATCCTGACGCACTCGCTGTACAAATTCCTCAACGACATCGCCATGGTGGAGACGGAGGTGGTCAACGAGATCGCCAGCCGTCTGGCCAACGGCCGGCTGCGCCGCAGCTTCCCGGAGCCGCTCCGCTTCGACGCCCTGCTCATCGTGGTCGACGAGGCCTACCACGCGTACGTGGCCCGCGACCTGATGCGCCAGGTGCGCGCCAGCACCGGCATCGAGCCGCTCGACCTGCCGCCCACCATCGAGCTCTCGCGGGCCATGACCGCGATCCAGGAGCGTCTCGATCCGCTGCACCACGAGGACTTCCAACTGATGGCGGTCTGCATCGCCGAGAACTCGCTGACCAAAGAGCTGCTGAACATCCATCAGGAGTCCCCGGTCGCGAATGTGTTCCAGGAGGTCAACGCCGACCACATGGTCGACGAAGTGCGCCACTCGGCGATTTTCTCGGCCGTCATGGCCCTGCTCTGGGAGCAGATGGAGGAGGAGGCGCGCCGCGCGGTCGGGGCGCTGCTGCCGCCGTTCCTGGAGATGTACCTGAGCTCCTCGATCCAGAAGGAGTTCGACCGGATGCTGCTCGAGCTCCTCGGCTTTCCGGCGGAAGCGGTCGAGCAGGTCATCGCGGACACGCATCTGCGCCACAGCCTCGGCGCCATCCGGATCATCAATCCCATGGTCGACAACATCGTGAAGCTGCTCGAGAAGAACGGCGTCCTGGCGCACGCGCCGACGCGCGCCGCCTTTGCCGCGAATGGGCTGATCTAGATGAAACGACTGAGTTGCTGCATCGCCGGCGAGGGCCCTGCCGCGCGCGCATGCGCGGCGGCGCTGCTCGAAGCGGGTCACGAGCTCGCGGCCGTGCTGAGCGACGACGATGCACTCGGGCAGTGGGCGGAGCGGCATGCCGTGCCGCGGTGGCGGCGCGGGGGGGACGCTCCGCCACGCCGCGAAACAGCCGTCGACGCCTCCTTTACGATCTTCCCGGCGGCTCCGCTGCCGTGGTGGTGGGGCGCCGTCGCCTCAGGGACCGCGTTCGTCGTTCACGGTGCAGGCTCGCCCGGGACGCGGCCGGAGGTCGCGGCCGTGGAGGCGATCGTCTCGGCCGCGCCCGTCCTGCCGGTCTGCTGGTATGACGGCAGCGGGGACATCGTCCACACCGCGAACGTGCTGGTGCAGGCCGCGGACACGGCCGGCTCGCTGCTGGACCGCGTGGAGGCGGAGGTCGTGGAGACGTTCCTCGACCTGACCGCGGCGCTGGCGCGGGGCGAATCGCTGCAGCGCCGTCCCGCAGGAGCGGACGTGGTGTTGCCGCCGGACGTGCTGCTGCTCGATCCCGCCGCCACCCCGGAACGCGTGCAGCGGGTGTTGCGCGCCTTGCAGTTCGGCGCGCGCGACAACCCGGTGGCGCTGCCGCGGGTGCGGGTAGGCGGCCGGACGCTGGTCGCGGCCGGAGGCTCGGCCGTGCTCACCGGCGTGCGCAGTCTGGCCGGCGAGGAGCTGCAAGACCTCGCCCTCGCCGACTGTGAGCGGCCGGCAGAGGACGAGCTCGAATGCGCGCGGCAGGCCGTGGATTGCGACGCGTTCCACGCCGCGGCCCTGGCCCGCACGCGCGACACGCAGCCGCTGGCCATGCTGCTCCGCCCCGCCCGTCCCGAGCAGAACGCCGTCACCTCCTCCGGTCATGGGTGGCAGGAGCGGCTCGCGCTCGAGGCGCCGGCGAACGAGGTTGTGGCCGCGTTCTGTGCCTTCGTGCTCCGGATGACCGGCAGCGAAGGCGCGACCGTCGCGGTGCAGCCGCGTCGCCCCGCGCCGTCCGATCTTTTCTCCGGCGTCCTGCCGTTGACCCTCGACGCCGGCGCTGCCGAGCCGTTCGCGGCGTTCGCGGTGCGGGTGGGGGACGAGCTCGCGGCCCTGGAACGACACGGTCTCTTTGCGAACGACATCTTCCTCCGCCGCCCGGGCCTGAGCGGAAAGCGGGACTGGCCCACCCGCGCCGCGGCAGGAATCCGTTTCGACGACGGACCTCCCATCGCGGCGCTGGAGCTGATCGTCGGCGAGACGGAGCTCGTGCTGCGCGCCGACGCCTCGCTCGTCACGCGCGATGCGCTGGCGCGCACGGCGGGAAATCTTCAGGCATTGTTCGAGGCCGCGCGTCCGGAGACGGCATTCGGCGCGCTGCCGCTCGCCGGCACCGCCGAGCGGGCGTGCCTCGAGGCTCACGCACGCGGCGCGGACGTCGAAGTCGAGGACGTGCCCATCCACAGGCTGTTCGAGCGGCAGGCCAGGAGCACGCCCGGCGCCGTCGCGCTCCGCTTCGAAGGCCTCTCCGTGACGTACGCCGAGCTGGACGCGCGGGCCTCGTCGCTGGCCGCGGAGCTGTGCCGCCGCGGTTTGCGCGACGGCGATCTGGTCGGCCTCTGTCTGGAGCGCAGCATCGAGCTGTATGTCGCCGTTTACGCGGTCTGGAAAGCGGGCGCCGCGTTCGTGCCGCTCGACACGGAGAGTCCCGACGAGCGGCTCGCGGCGATGATCGACGAGGCCGCGCCGGCGCTGATCCTGACGCATCGTCCCGTGGCCGGCCGGCGGCCGCTGCTGGCCGCGCTCCCGCTGCCGGTGCTCTCCATCGACGAGCTGGTCCTGCCGCCGGGCGACGCTCCCGTCGTCCACCATCCCGACGCGCTGGCGTACGTGATCTTCACCTCCGGCTCGACCGGCAGGCCGAAAGGCGTGGCGGTTGGGCATCGCGGCCTCGTGAACCGGATCGACTGGATGCAGCGGCGCTACGGAATCGGTCCGGGCGACCGCGTCCTGCACAAGACGCCGGTCACGTTCGACGTGTCGGTGTGGGAGCTGACCTGGCCGCTCGTCACCGGCGCCACGGTGGTGATCGCGCTACCCGGCGGACACCGCGACCCGGCCTATCTCGTCGAGACCATCGAGCGCGAGGAGATCACCGACGTGCACTTCGTGCCGGCGATGTTCCGGCTGTTCCTCGCCGCGGACGGGGTGGCCGGCCTGCGGAAGCTGCGGCGCGTCTACTGCAGCGGCGAGGGGCTGCCGACGGAGCTGAGCCGGCGGTTCGCCTCGCTGTTGCCGTCGTGCGCGCTGTTCAATCTCTACGGGCCGACCGAGGCATCCATCGACGTCAGCGACTGGCAGTGCCAGCCGTCGGACGCGGAGCGGTTCTCCGTCACACCGATCGGCACGCCCATCCAGAACGTCTCGCTGCACGTGCTCGGCACCGGCCGCGAGCTCCTTCCGGCCGGTGCGGCCGGTGACCTGTACATCGCTGGCGTGGCCTTGGCGCGTGGCTACCTCCGGCGTCCCGAGCTCACCGAAGGGGCGTTCCTCGACATCGCGATTCCGGGGGCGGCGGGCCGGCGGATGTACCGCACCGGCGACCGGGCTCGCTGGACCACCGACGGCGTGCTGGAGTATCTCGGCCGGACCGACGATCAGGTGAAGATCCGCGGCATCCGGGTCGAGCTGGGGGAGATCGAGGCCCGGCTGGCCGACCATCCGGCGGTACGCGCGTGTGCGGTCACGGCGCCCGTGCGCGACGGCGACCGCGAGCTGGTGGCCTTCGTGACGCTGTCGCGTTCCCTCGACGGCGCTGCGCTGGCGGAGTGGCTGCGCCGCCACCTTCCGGAAGCCCTCGTGCCGTCGCGCTTCGTGATCCTCGAGGCGCTGCCGCTCTCGCCGAACGGCAAGGTCGATCGCCGCGCCCTGATCGTACCAGCCGAGGAGAGCGTCGCGCCGGAAGAGCCGCTGTCCGACGGCGAGCGGGTGCTGGCCCGGCTCTGGTGCTCCGTGCTGCGCCGCGGCCGCGTCAGGCCGTCAGACAATTTCTTCACCCTCGGCGGCAACTCGCTGCTGGCCGGCCAGCTCCTGCTGGAGATCCGGCGCGAGCTGTCGCTGGCGCTCACGTTCCGCACGCTGTTCGAAAATCCCACGCTGATGCAGCTCGCCGCCGTCCTCCGCCCGGGGAGCGGCGCCGCGGAGCCGGTGCTGGCCGGCATCGAGGTCGAGGAGTTCTGATGACCACCGTTCCCGACATCGATGAACGCTTCGTGACCGCGATCGCCGAGCGCGGATTCCTGCTCCGGCCCGGAAGCGGCGGAAAGGTCCGTTGCATCTCCGTCGACGGTGCACCCATTCCGGACGACGTGCGCGAGGAGATCCGTGCCCGCCGGGACGAGCTGGCCGCCGCGCTGGCGGCCCGTCGCGTGCCGTTGTCCTTCAATCAGGAGCGGATCTGGTTCCTGCACCGGCTGCAGGAAGGGGAGGGCGTCGGCTACAACGTGCCCATGGCCGTCCACCTGCGGGGGCGGCTGGACGCGGAGGCGCTGCGGAGGGCGCTGGAGCTGATCGTGGCGCGGCACGAGGTACTGCGCACGAGGATCGTTTCGGGGGAGGACGGGCCGTGCCAGGAAGTGCTGCCGCCGGCACCGGTGGAGCTTCCGGCCGAAGCGATTTCGCGCCAGGCGCTGGACGCGGAGCTGCGGCGCGAGGCAGCCTTCCGTTTCGACCTGGAGGGCGGTCCGCTGATCCGCTTCCGCCTGTTCCGCGTCGGCGCGGGGGAGCACGTGCTGGTCATCAACCAGCATCATCTGACCAACGACGGCTGGTCGCTGGCGCTGCTGGCGCGGGAGCTGGAAACGGCTTACGGTGCGCTGCGCGAAGGCCGCATGCCGGCGCTGGCCGAGCCGGCGCTGCAGTTTGCCGATTTCGCGGAGTGGGAGCGTGCCCGCGTCCGCGGCGGGCGTCTCGAGCAGCTCCTGGCCTACTGGCAGGAGGCGCTGGCCGGCGCGTCCGACGTGCCCATGCCGACGGATTCCGCGCGGCCGGCCGTGCAGCAGTTCGCCGGCCGCGTGCACCGGTTCGCGATTGACCGCGAGCTGGCCGCGCGCGTGGGCGAGCTGGCGCGGACGAGCGGCTCGACGCCGTACGCGATCCTGCTGACGGCGTTCAACGTGCTCCTCTCCCGCTGGAGCGGTGCCACGGACGTCGTGGTCGGAACGCCGGTGGCGCGCCGCCGCCATCCGGCGCTGCAGACGTTGTTCGGATTCGTGGCCAATACGGTCCCTCTGCGCACGGACCTCGGCGGTGCGCCCTCGTTTCGCGAGCTGCTGGCGCGGGTGGCGCGCGCGGCGGTCGAAGCCGACGCGCACGGCGACGCCCCGTTCGAGGCCATCGTCGCGCGTGTGCTGCGCGAGCGCGACGCGAGCCGCACGCCGCTGTTTCAGCATGCCTTCGTCTATCAGGACTTTGCCCAGCAGTTCCTGCGCATCGACCTGCCCGGTCTGGAGACCGAGGTCTCCTTCGTCGACAACGGCAGCTCGAAGTTCGACCTCACCCTGACGCTGCTGGCGGGGGAGCAGTCGCTGGCAGGGGAGCTCGAATACGACAGCGCCTTGTATCGCCACGAGACCATCGTCCGCCTGGCCCGCTCGTTCGAGGTGCTGCTGCACGACGCGCTGGAGCGTCCCGACCAGCCGGTCTCCGCGCTGGCCGTGATTCCGGAAGAGG
>DASPMO010000072.1:0-47030 GCA_035627015.1 Thermoanaerobaculia bacterium
CGGGATGGGACCGAGGTTCGGGTCGGGCACCAGCGCGCTGAAGCTGCAGTACTCGCCGTAGCGGCTCTGGCGCAGCGTGACGTCGAACGCACCGCGGTGGAGGGCCTGCATGAGGCGCACGTTGTCGCGCGGCTGGCCGCACTCCACGCGCCGCTCCTCGATGCGGTCGAAGAGCACCTGGCCGAAGCCCGCGAGTTGCGGCGGCGTGCGCACCTCGCCGACGATCTCCGTCTCGTTCCAGCTGTACGCGGCGGAGAAGTCCATCCGCCCGCCGAGCATCGGACGCTGGTAGTTGCCGACCACGTCGTAGCCGTTCGTCTCTGTGTCGATGGCGTTGGTGAAGAAGCGCGCGGCGGTGGCGCCGAAGGGCTGGATCAGCGGCAGGATGGTGGCGCCGGTGAAGTTGCCGGAGAAGACGATGCGGTCGTCGATGTCGATGTGGAAGTAGTCGGCGGTGATCTCCAGGTTGTCGAGCGGCTGCCAGACCACGCCCGCGCTGAGGTTCTTCGACTTCTCGGGCTTGAGCGGCTCGGCGCCGAGGGCGCGGGCGACCTCGCTGTCGACGCGGTACGTGCCGGTCTGGAACGGCTCCAGTTGGCCGTTGGCGGGATTGAGCAGGAAGTTGGTGCTGATGGCCGACCAGTTGCCCTGGCTCAGCGACGGCGCGCGGAAGCCGGTGCTGGCCGAGCCGCGCAGGATGAGCTGCTTCATCGGCGAGAAGCGCGCCGTGATCTTGCCGTTGGTGGTGTCGCCGAAGTCGCTGTAGTTCTCGTAGCGGCCGGCCACGCCGAGGCGGAGCATCGGCAGCACGTCGCCCTCGAGGTCGACATAGATGGACTGGGCGCTGCGCGAGACGTCGACTTCGTTCGAGGGCTGGAAGCCGGGGAAGACCTGCGCGCCGGCCGGGGCCACGTTGCCGAAGCGGTCGCGGACGCCGCCGTTGATGTACGAGTTCGGCTCGCCGGCGATCTGCTCGAAGCCGTCGCGCCGCCACTCCAGTCCCCAGGCCACGTTGAGCGGACCGGGGAGCGCGGCCACGCGGAAGGGACGGGAGACGTCGAGATTCGCGGTCCAGAGATCGTCGCCGAGGGAGCCGGAGTAGAACTTTTTCTGCGTGGAGGTCGGGCCGAGGGAGGTGTTCAGCGAGTCGGCCACGTAAAAGTCGAACTTGTTGCGGCCGTAGCCGGCGCTGAGGTCGTAGAACCAGCTCCGCAGCTCGCCGCGCGTGCCGGCGTTGAGCGAGCCGTCGATGATGCGCGGCTGGATGAGCGGCAGGAAGCCGAGCGGATAGATGTTCGGCCAGTTCTGCGCCTGCAGGGCGCGGCGATAGAAGCCGCCATGCGAGCCGTGACGGTTGCTGAAGCCGCCGAAGGCGTAGAGGATCCGCTTCCCGTCGGCGCTGAGCGGCAGGTTGAAGTTGGCGAAGATCATCATGTCGCGCGCGTACGAGTCGCCCCAGTGCGTGTTCGGCTGCGGCACGGGGTTGTTGCCCGCATCGCCGGCCACGATCTGGTCGCGCGGATCGGGATCGGCGCGGTTGGTCTCGTAGCGCACGCGGTACTCGCCGACCAGGACGAGCGCGCCGCGCCCGACGCCCCATCCGCCGTCGGCGCTGAGGTCGAGCATCTGTCCGTCGCCGTGCGTGGTCATGCCGGCCTTGGCGGCGAACTCGATCGGCGCGGCGTCGGACTTGAGGACGAGGTTGATCACGCCGGCGATGGCGTCGGAGCCGTACTGCGCGGCCGCACCGTCGCGGAGGATCTCCACGCTCTCGATGGCTGCCGCGGGGATGGTGTTGAGGTCGACGCCGCTCGAGCCGCGCCCGACGCTGTTGTTGGCGTTGACCAGCGCGCTGGCGTGACGCCGCTTGCCGTTCAGGAGGACCAGGAGCTGGTCCGGACCGAGCCCGCGCAGCGTGGCCGGACGGACGCTGTCCGTGCCGTCGGTGATGGTCGGCCGCGGGAAGTTGAAGGAGGGGGCGATCTTCTGGATGATCTGGTTGGTCTCGGTCGACGGGGAGCTGTCGATCTGCTCCTGGGTGATGACGTCGACGGGGACGGCCTTTTCCTGCTCCGCCCCGATGGCGCGCGACCCGACGGTGATCTCCTGGCCGAAGCTGACGTTCAGGGTGAAGTCGTGCGTGGCGTCGCCGCCGGAGGTGTCGACGTCGGCGGTGCGCGTCTGGAATCCCTGCAGCGCGGCCGTGACCCGCACGCGCCCCCGCACCGGCACGGTGAGCTCGTACCTGCCGCTGGCGTCGGTGACGGCCGTGACCCCGTCCGCGGAGACGGTGACCCCCGGCAACGCCGACCCATCCGGTAACGCGACCGTGCCGCGAATGACCGTCGACTGCGCGAAGAGAGGAAGGGCAAAGAAAGACAGGAGGAAGACGAGACGACCGAACTTCGGCATCGTGGCCCCTTTCGCTACCCAAATTGGTGGACGTCCGTAAGTATAACGTCGCGGGGCGTCAACTTCCGGCACGAATGCGTTCTGCTGCAGCGCTCCCGGCTCGTCACACGCTTCCTGGTTCCTGGGCGCCACCGCACAGCGCATTGAATGCACGCTGTTACCGCGTGCTATCATTCCACCCCTTCAGCAAAAACGAATTCGCCATCAGTAGAAGTGCGGAGCGCCTCACGACGCGTTTTTCGGTGTCTCTTCTTCTGAGGCAGTGGAAAGATCACATGAGCATTCTTCCGCCGGAGCTCGACGCGAACTACGAACTGCTCGAGGACATGCACGAGGGCGGCATGGGCACCGTCTACAAGGCGCGCCATCGTCATCTCGACGAGCCGTGCGTAATCAAGGTGATGCACTCGAAGCTCAACGGCGACAGCGCTGCGCGCGATCGATTCTTCAGGGAGGCGAAACGCGGCAAACAGCTCCGCCACCACAACATTGCCGAAGTGCTGGCGTTTTTCGTCGCGACAGACGGAAAAGCCTATCTCGTCATGGAGTACGTGAACGGCGAGAACCTCCGCGAGCTGCTCGTCAGACAAGGACCGCTCGATGCACGGCTGGTGGTGACGATCGGCGTACAGGCGCTCGCCGCCCTCGCTTCGATACACAAGCATCAGATCGTCCACCGTGACATTTCACCGGACAATCTGATGCTGACCACGGACGCCGCCGGTGCGCCTCTGGTCAAAATGATCGACCTAGGCATCGCAAAATCGCTCGAAGAGACCATGAGTCTCACCGGCACCGGTACGTTCATCGGGAAGGTGCATTACGCGTCGCCCGAACAATTCCGCCAGAACGTCGACGCGCGCAGCGATCTCTACTCCCTCGGTGTGGTGTTGTACGAGCTCGCCACGGGCGCGAGGCCGATTCTCGAAACCGACACCATGGCCATCATCGCGGCAAGCCTGCGGGACGATCCACCGCGGCCGTTCTCGGAGACGGATCCGCACGGCCGCGTGCCGCCCAATCTGCGGACCGTGATTCTGAAAGCGATCGAGAAGAGACCCGAGAAGCGATTCCAGACGGCCGATGATTTCGCCTCCGCGCTCTCGCGGGCACTGGCCGCCGACCGCACGACGGTTGTCGATTCTCCGCCGCTCACGGAGCCGATGACCGCGCCTGCGGCCACACCCGCTCCAGTGACCGTCCGCGAGCCTACTGGAGGTTTCTCGCGTGCCGCCGTCGTCTCCGCGTTTCTTCTGGTGCTCGCCATTGCTGCCGGTGCCATCCAGATGCTGCGTGCCCCGGAGGTCCCGCCGAAGAATCCGGCAGTGACGTCCGCGGCAGCGCCGCCGCCGCCGACGACGACGTTGACCGTGACAGCGCCCCGGCAGACCACGGAGGCACCGCAACAAACGGCCGCGGAAGCGATCGCACGCGGAAAACGGCTCGCCAGCGAGCGAAAGCTGCCGGAGGCATACGCCGCGTTCGCAGAAGCAACGAAGAGCGATCCGCGCAATGCGTTCGCCTGGGCAAATTTCGGCGCCGCCGCGGCATTGCTGGCGAAGCCGGACGAAGCGCGTGCCGCATACGACCGCGCGCTGAACATCGACCCGTCGAACTGGCTCGCGCATTACAACCTCGCCTGCCTGCTGACCGGCTCCGGCGCGCAAGACGAGGCGTTTCAGCATCTGGAGGTCACCGTCGCGCAATTGCGGCTACAGGCGAAATCGCCCGAGGAGCTCGCCGCGGTGATGAGCTCCATTCGTGCCGACGAAGCATTGGGAGGCTTACGCAATGATTCACGTTTCGCAAGGCTGCTCGCGGTGGATTGATGGCTTCGCGGCGACGCTCGCATTGTTTGCGGCGTGCACGCTTGCCAGCCCTGCCGCCGCGCAGAGCGCGGGATGTAATCGCGCCAGGGCGATCGTCGAAGAGGTATCCGGCCTGATCGAGTCGGCGGACGCCGATCATCGCGCCATTCTGCAGAAGCTCAAGACCGCACATCAGCTCTGCCCGACGCTCGGCGACGCGTGGAAATATGCATACTGCAGCGCCGCGATCCTGGGCGACCAGCAGAGCGCTCGCGCCTATAAAGAACGCGCGATTTTCAACGGCGTTTCGAAGGTCGAGTGCCAGACTGCCGCCGGCACCACCGCGCAGCTCACGCCGCTGCCGGGCTATGTCCGCCAGAAATACGCGCTGATCGTCGGCATCGGACGGTTCAAGGATCCGACCATCCCCCGGCTGCAGTACGCGTCCAAGGACGCGAAAGACGTCGCCGCCCTGCTCGCCGATCCACGGCACGGCAACTTCGCGCCCGGCAACATCACGCTCCTGACCGACGAACAGGCCACGCGCGCGGCAATCCTCAACGCCATGCAGCAGATTTTCCTGCAGGCACGGGAAGACGACCTGGTCGTGACGTACGTCAGCTCGCACGGTTCTCCCGCCCAGCAGGACCGCGGCCTCGGCGGCATCGGATACATCGTCACCTATGACGCGAACGTGAAGAACCTCTGGGTGGACGGGCTCGAATACAAGGACTTCGCGAAGAAAACAATGATGATCAAGGCCCGCCGCAAGGTGACGTTCCTCGACACCTGCTTCAGCGGCGAGGCCTCGAAGCGCGGCGAGAAAGCTCTGGCCATTGAAGGCGTCGGAGTCGACGAAGGGACCGCAAAGATGTTCCTGTCGGGCGAAGGAACGTTCGTCATTACGTCGAGCAGCGCCAATGAGCGGTCGTGGGAAAGCGAAAAAATCCAGAACAGCTACTTCACTTATTACCTCATCGACGCACTGAAACGCGCCAAAGAGCCGCCCACGATCAAGGAAGTGTTCGACTACCTGTCGGCCAGGGTTCCGGCGGCCGTAGCGCGGGAGAAGCAGGCCCCGCAACACCCGCAGATGCAACCAGCCGACGGCCCGGGAGACGTGAGAATCGGAGTCGTGCCACGCGACTCCTCAACGCAGTGAATGGAGGTCGCAATGAAACGGAATGCGTTCGGACAGTTCGCCTTGCTCATGGCTACGGCAATGCTGGTGATTGCGCCGCAGGCGCTGGCTGGCGAAGGCTTCGGCATGATGAAGAAAACCGCGAAACTCACGCGAGTCCACCCTCCGCAGGTATTCATCACCGGCACGCGCATCGCAATCCGCACGTCCAGTCCGGGCGGTAAGTACGCCATGGCCGCACAGCGTCTGCAGAGCCAGCTCGAGAGCGAGCTGCTCGGCGCCAATACGCGTCTCAAGCTCGATGCATCGAGCCCCGATGCCACGATCGAGGTGACCATCCTGCAGAACGACTACAACGACGAATGGGTGCAGCGCGAGGGAACCCGTCAGGTGAAAACGGGCTCGAAGGACAGCAAGGGAAAAGACATCTACCGCGAGGAGCGCTTCACATATCGCGTGAAGATCGTCAAACACACCTTCGGCACGTCGTTCAAAGTCCACGACACGCGCGCCGACCGTTCTCTCGCCGCCGATACGACCAACCGTCCGTTCAGCAAGGAATACGTCGAGGGCAATGGCGCTCCCGACGAGGCAGCGCTCGAGAACGAATCCATCCGCGCCGTCGTGAGTGACCTCACTCATCGCCTCGCTCCGACCCGCGAGGTGATCGGCGTTCTTCTCCCGAAAGGCTCCATGGAGAAGATCATCGCCCTTGCAGACGCGGGTCTGTGGACGAAATATCTCGATGCTCTGCAGAAAATGGCGCCGCTCGCGAAACCGCCCGACGAAGCTTATCGGCAGTACGCGCTCGGTGTGGCGTACGAGGCACTCGGATACGGCGCCGACGACACCGACACGACGCTGAAATACCTCGAACAGGCGTCGGTGCACTACAACAACGCCGTCGACACGCATCCGAAGGAGAGCTACTTCACGAAGGCCTACGACGCCATCTTCACGTCGAAATCAGCCGAGGCGCCGCTGAATCGAGTGCAGTCGGCGCTGGTCCAGTATCAGAGGATGAAGGAGTTCACAGACGCGATCGCCTCGCGCTCTGCCGGCGCGATGACAGGATCGAAAGGCGACCTCGGTACCGGCGGCGACGTCGACGAGAATACCGTGACCAACGCCTCGGTGGCCGAGATGCTGCGCGCCGGCCTGAGCGAAGACGTGATCTTCACCGCCATCGACTCGGCGAAGAAAACGTCCTTCGACGTCACGCCGAGGGGGCTGATCCAGCTCGCTGAAGCCAAGGCGAGCAAAAAGCTGATCCAGCACATCCAGGCGGTCGCCAGCGGGACGAAAAAAGCCGCTGCCACACCGAAGAAGTCGAGCAGTCCTACCTCCACCGCGGCGAAGAAAAAACAATAGGAGCACAACGTGAACCGGATGAGGCTCGGGTTGTCATTGGCGATGGCAGTGGCGGGAGTCCTTCACGCCGACGAGGTTCCTCCTGTCGGCGCCAAGGAGATGTTCTTCGACCCACAGCGCAGCGTGGCGGAGGCCTCCGCCGCCGGCACGACCACAAAGATCACCGATGACGACGGACGTCGGCTCGCGCAGCTCTCGCCAGAAACCGCGGTGCTCGGACTGAGCTACTGGATCGAGTTGGTCGCCAACACCGGGAAACGCGGAATGCATGTGGCGAATGAGCGCACGTTCCGCTCAGGCGAACGAATTCGCCTGCACTTCCGCGGCAACGCCGATGGCCGAATCGTGATCGTGCAACTCGGAACCTCCGGACTGTCGAGCGTGCTCTTTCCTGATGCTGGAAAGGGACTGGCTCAGAACCGGATCCGCGCCAACAGCGATCACGTTCTTCCGAGCGACGCCCACTGGTTCCGGTTCGACGAGAAAGCAGGAACCGAGAAACTGCTCGTCCTTTTTGCCCGAAATCAGGAGGAGCTCGATCGCGCATTCCCGACGCGGCCACTCATGGACGCCGCGGAGACCGGCAGGCTCCTCCGGGCGGTCCAGCAGTCGAGAGGTGGCAAGGACCTGCTGATCGAGAGAGAGACGCGCGAGCCGAGCGAGATCGGGGAGTATGTCGTGAGTATGGCGGGCAAACCGATCGCGCTCGAGATCGCGCTAATACACCGGTAGCGTGCGGGCGACTCGAGGTGTCGCGACATCCGGATGGGCTCCGCGAGCGCTTCGCGCTTCTCTTGATCCAGAAATGCTTCGAAGTCTTCGATGATGTGCCTGGCCAGCGCGGTCACGCTGTTCACTCTACCGCTGCACATCAATCGATGCGGGAGCCGTCACGCACAACCGACTGCGATCCGTGGGACTGAGCTGAAGCTCGCGTCAGGAATTACGCGACTCGTAATCGCCCGACGCGATCCGGGGCCAGCCCGTCGGATCGACGTTCAGCACGTACGCCCATGCGTCGACGGGCGGACCGGAGGCGCGCAGCGCGGTGACCAGCTCGCGCCTGTACTGATGCGGCTCCGGGTCGTCCTCGGCACACCCTTCATAGGCATCGAGGCGGGCGATGAACGCGGGCCAGTCGGAGGTGATCTCGTACAGCTCCCCGAGCACGACTCCCCTGTCGCCGTCGAGGGTCATCCCCGGATACGAGCCAAGATCGAACAACCTGCCGCGAACCGTTGCCTCGCCGACGAACGTGCCGTGACGGGCGAGGAGGTGATGCACCGCCTGTCCCGCATCGCGGCGGAGCGTGCCGTACACAAAGAGCGTTTGCGGTGGGGTCATGTGCACATAGCTTATCGGATGCGCGCTGACCGTTTGGGCGGGCTGAAGCCCGCCCTACGTTGAGCACGTACCTCGCGATACGCATGCTCAACGTAGGACGGGCTTCAGCCCGTCTTCTCGCACGATTGCCCTTCGGGTAGGCGGCGACGAATCTGTCGCGCGATGCGCAGCCAGCCCGTCAGGTCATCAGCTCCCCGCCGCCGAAAGGAACTGCCAGAGCACGCGAATGAAACAGGCCGTGGTGCCGGCGATCAGCAGCAGCGCGAAAAGGGTTTCGAGATCCGGCATGGCATCACCCCGGATAGCCCGCGCTGTCGTCGCGGCGGAAGATCGTGCGCGTCAGCGTGAACCGCTTCTGCAGGGCCACGATGGCGAAGAAGAAGCGGTTCAGGAGGCGCGTGCGCAGGCTGGCGTTCCAGCGTCCGGAGAGCACGGTCACGACGGCGCGGAAGAGGTGCTCGGGCGGACGCGGCTTGAAGAAGAGGTCGCGGAACTGCGGCGTGTAGAAGCCGATGACGAAGCGGCGGAAGGCGCGGAAGCGCTCGAGCTGCCGCCGCGAGAATGCCGCGAACCGCCGGGCCGAGAAATCGTCCGCCTTCAGGGCGCGATCGAGCTCCGCGGCCGCCTCGATGCCCGATTCCATGGCAATGGAGACGCCCGTGGAGAACACGGGATCGAGGAACGAGCCGGCATCGCCGGCCAGGATCCAGCGGTCTCCCGCATACGCGGAGGCACTGTACGAGAAGTCCTTCTCCACGCGCACCGGCCAGGCCTGCTCCGCGTCGCGCATCAGCTCCGCCACGGCGGGCGTGTCGGCGATGGCCCGCGCCAGCCGCTCCTCCGACGTTCCCTCCGGCATCTGCAGGAAGAGGTTCTTCGGCAGCACCACGCCGACGCTCATCAGCTCGTCGGAGATGGGGATCATCCAGAACCAGCCGGAGTCGTTGCGGGCGATGATGCGGATGTCGTTCGGGCAGCCGTCCGCGAGCCGAGGCACGTTGCGGTAGTGCGAGAAGATGGCGATGTTGGCCAGGAGCGGCTCGTCGGTGCGCAGGCCGTACTTGCGGGCGATCAGTCCCTGCCGCCCGGTGGCATCGACCAGCGCGCGGACCCGCACCCGCACCGGACCATCGACGTCGAGGACCGCCGCCTCCGGCGTGAAGTCGCAGGCCAGGACGCGGCAGCCCTCGCGCACGTCGACGCCGGCCTCGCGCGCCCGGTCGAGGAGGATGCGGTCGAACTCCGCGCGCGGGACCTGATAGGTCTGCGGGCGCCGCACCTCGCGCACGTCGGCGAAGTTGACGCCGCGGCCGGTCTGCCCGTCGTGGGTGTACAGCCGCGCGCCCCACTTTTCGGGGAAGCCCGCCGCCTCCATCCGTTCGGCCACGCCGAGGGCGGCGAAGGCGTCGTTGGCGGTGGAGAGGAGCGACTCGCCGATGTGGAAGCGCGGAAAGGTGTCGCGCTCGAAGAGCACCACCGAATGCCCGCGCTGGGCGAGACTGATGGCCGCCGAAGAGCCGGCCGGGCCGCCGCCGGCGACGGCGAAATCGAAGTCGTAAGTGGTCATGTGCCGACGAAATTAGCATAGGGCCATGCGCAACCGATTCGAGCCGGAAGTCGTGGACGCGCTTCGCACCGCCAAGATCCTGGGCCTCCGCGCCGGCACGCAGCCGCACCGCTTCATCGGCATCTGGGTGGTCGTGGCGGAAGGACGCGTGTTCGTGCGCTCCTGGAGCCTGAAGCCGCGGAGCTGGTGGCGGACGTTCTTGGAGGAGCCGCGGGGAGCGATTCAGGTGGGCACGCGCGAGCTCCCCGTCCGCGCGGTGCGCACGCGCAGCGAGCGCCTCAAGCGCGCCGTGGACGAGGCCTACGCGGCCAAGTACACGACGCCGGGCGCGCTGCAGTACGTGAAGGGATTCCGCGCGAAGCGGCGGCGCGACACGACGACGGAGCTGGTGCCGCTGTGAAGTGAGACCCGACTGCCGGCACGCGAAGAAATCGCTGCCGGCGGCGCGCTTCGCGCGCCGGGGCGGGCTGAAGCCCGCCCTACATTTGATTCATCCGCGGCGCGTGAGGCCGAGGGGGGTGGCTTTCACGAGCGCGTTCTCGCGCTCGATGCCGTGGCGTTTGTCGAGCATGCACTGGCGGATGTAGTCCAGGAGCCGGTCGAACTCGACGTCGGCCTCGTGCATCATCCGCGCGAGCTGGAGCACCACTTCCACCCCCGCCAGGTTCACGCCCAGGTCGCGCGTGAGGGTGAGGATCATCTCCAGCTTGTGAATCTCGTCCTCTCCATAGAGACGCGTATTGCCGGAGGTGCGTGCGGGCTTGATCAGACCTTCACGCTCGTAGAGGCGGAGCGTCTGCGGATGAATGTTGTACCGCTCCGCGATGATGGAGATCATCACGTATCCGTCTGCTCTGCGTTTGGCCATGATTGAAAAGCGGCGGACTCTCACGAGCCCGCCGCTGCACCTTTTATTTATTCTCGTCCACGACTTCCGCTTCGATGACGTCGTCCTTGTTCGGGGCGCCGGCATCCGGGGCGGCGCCGGGCGCGCCCTGCTGCTGCTGCTGCGCGCTGGCGTTCTGGTACATGATCTCGGCCAGCTTGTGGGAGGCCTTGGTCAGGTTCTCCGTGGCGCTCTTGAGGGTGTCGATGCCGCCCTGCTCCATCGCCTTGCGGGCCTCGCCGATGGCGCTCTCGAGCGACTGCACGTCGCCGCCGGAAAGCTTCTCGCGGTTCTCGCTCAGCATCTTCTCGACGTTGTAGACGAGCGAGTCGAGCTGGTTCTTGGCCTCGATCTCCTCGCGGCGCTTCCGGTCCTCGTCCGCGTGCGCCTCGGCGTCGCGCACGAGCTTCTCGACGTCGTCCTTCGACAGGCCGGAGGAGCTGGTGATGGTGATCTTCTGCTCCTTGCCCGTGCCGAGGTCCTTGGCCGTGACGTGCATGATGCCGTTGGCGTCGATGTCGAACGTGACCTCGACCTGCGGGATGCCGCGCGGCGCGGGGGGGATGCCCACCAGGTGGAACGCGCCGAGGAGCTTGTTCGCGGCGGCCATCTCACGCTCGCCCTGGTAGACCTTGATCTCGACCGAGGTCTGGTTGTCCGCGGCGGTGGAGAAGGTCTCCGACTTGCGCGTGGGAATGGTGGTGTTGCGCTCGATGAGCTTCGTCATCACGCCGCCCAGGGTCTCGATGCCGAGGGAGAGCGGGGTGACGTCGAGCAGCAGGACGTCCTTCACGTCGCCGCCGAGGACGCCGCCCTGCACGGCCGCGCCGACCGCGACCACCTCGTCCGGGTTTACCCCCTTGTGGGGCTCCTTGCCGAAGTAGTCCTTGACGATCTGCTGGACCATGGGGATGCGCGTCGAGCCGCCGACCAGCACGACCTCGTCGATCTTCTTCGGGTCGACGCCGGCATCGGCCAGGGCCTGCTTCACCGGGCCCATGGTGCGCTGCACGATGTCGCCGATGAGCTGCTCGAACTTGGCGCGGGTGAGGGAGAGGTTGAGGTGCTTCGGACCGGAGGCATCGGCCGTGATGAAGGGCAGGTTGATGTCGGTGGACATCGTCGAGGAGAGCTCGATCTTGGCCTTCTCGGCCGCTTCCTTGAGGCGCTGCAGGGCCATCTTGTCCTTGGAGAGGTCGATGCCCTGGTCCTTACGGAACTCGTCGATGATCCAGTCGATGAGCTTCTGGTCGATGTTGTCGCCGCCGAGGTGCGTGTCGCCGTTGGTCGACTTCACTTCCACCACGCCGTCGCCGACCTCGAGGATGGAGATGTCGAACGTACCGCCGCCGAAGTCATAGACGGCGATGGTCTCGTTGGTCTTCTTGTCGAGGCCGTACGCGAGGGCGGCCGCGGTCGGCTCGTTGACGAGACGCTCGACCTTGAGGCCGGCGATCTCACCCGCGTCCTTGGTGGCCTGGCGCTGCGAGTCGTTGAAGTACGCCGGCACGGTGATGACCGCGCGGTCGACCTTCTCGCCGAGGTAGTCTTCCGCGGCCTGCTTGAGCTTCTGCAGGATCATGGCGGAGATCTCCGGCGGGGAGTAGAGCTTGCCCGAGACGTCGACGCGCACGTCGCTGTTGGACGCGGCCTTGACGGTGTAGGGGACCATCTTCATCTCTTCGTTGACTTCATTGAACTTGCGTCCCATGAAGCGCTTGATCGAAAAGATCGTGTTCTCAGGGTTCGTGACGGCCTGGCGCTTGGCGACCTGGCCGACGAGGCGCTCGCCGTTTTTGGCAAAGCCGACGACCGACGGCGTGATGCGGCTGCCCTCGGCGTTGACGATGACTTTCGGCTCGCTGCCTTCCATGACCGCAACGACGGAGTTCGTCGTCCCGAGGTCAATGCCGATGATTTTGGACATGATGTGTTTCTCCTTCTGATACTTACGCTCAATTGAGCGAATTACTATCAAATCTCGCTATTCCACGAAACCTGAGTCTACCATTGTGAATTCCGATGAAGCAAGGAGTAGGCCGGGGTCCGAACCTTGTTAGAATTGGCAAGAACTGGAGGGCTTTACTCATGAGTCAATTTCCTTACCGGCCGGAACCGCAGCAGCCCGGATGGATCAGCGCCTCGACGGAGTCGACGCTGGAGCGGGAGCGGGCGTTTTTCCGGACTGTCTATACGTGGATGTTCGGCGGGCTGGCGCTGACGGCGCTGGCGTCGCTGGTGGTGGTGCAGTCGCCGGCGCTGCAGCAGCTGGTGGTCTACAACCGCATCATCCCCATCATTCTGATGGTGGCGGAGATCGGGCTGGTGTTCTACGCGAGCGCGCGGCTGACGAAGCTATCGCCCGGCGCCACGGCGGCGATCTTCATCGTCTACTCGCTGCTGACGGGGCTGACGCTGAGCGTGATTCTCTTCGTCTACCAGATGCCGTCGATCGTGATGGCGTTCGCGACGGCCTCGGCGATGTTCGGCGGGATGAGCATCTACGGCCGCGTGACGAAGCGCGACATCAGCGGCTGGGGCTCGTTCCTGATCATGGGCGTGATCGGCATCATCGTGGCCTCGCTGATCAATCTCTTCCTGAAGTCGGGACCGCTGGACATGGCCATCGCCTCGATCGGCGTGTTCCTCTTCGCCGGCCTGACCGCGTACAAGACGCAGTCGCTGAAGCAGTTCGCCCACGCCGGCGGCCCGCAGGGACAGACCTTCGCCATCTACGGGGCGCTGTCGCTGTACATCACCTTCATCAACCTCTTCCTCAGCATCCTGCGGCTGATGGGCAACCGCCGGTAACGCGTGCCCAGACGGCTGCTGCCGATCGTCCTGGCCCTCCTGCCGCTCGCCTGTAGTACGACGGGCGGCGGGAAGGCCGGCCTCGCGGCAGTCCTCGAGCGGCAGTGGCAGCGCGAGCTAGCGGCAGCGCAGCTCGATCATGCGCAGGCTGCCGATCTTGTACGCCAGCGCCTGCCCCGGGATGTTCACGGCGTAGCGCAGCGTCTCCGTGGCGATCTCCGTCTCGGAGCGCGAGCTCGGGCCGCGGTTCGACATCCGCGCGTTTCACGAGTGGATGATCGGCAGCGGGTCGATGCCGCTGCCGGTGCTCGAGGAGCACGCGATGCGGCAGGCGGCAGCGGCGCGCCCGCACCGCTACTGACTGCCCGTGCTACGATTTTCAAATCGATGACCGGATTGGTGACCAATGGCAAAGACACGCGTTTCCCCGAAGTATCAGGTTGTGATCCCTAAGGAGATCCGCGAGGGTCTTTCGCTTCGTCCCGGCCAGGACTTGCAGGTCATCCGCAAGGGCAATGTCATCATGCTCGTCCCGGATCGGCCGGTGTCCGCCTATCGCGGCATTTTGCGCGGCCTGCCGACAACCGGATACCGCGAGAAAAAGGACCGTTTCTGATCGTCGTCGACTCGTCTGGCTGGCTCGAGTTCCTGACGGACGGGCCTCTGGCTGACACTTACGCGGCTCGTCTGCGACAACCGGCGGCGGTGATCACACCAACGATCGTCATCTACGAGGTCTACAAACACGCGAAACGGCTGCTCTCCGAGGAAGCGGCAGTTGACGCTGTGGCGGTCATGCAGAAGACGCGAGTTGTACCGCTGACGGACGAACTTGCGCTTGTTGCCGCAGATCTCAGCCTCGCCCACAAACTTCCGATGGCTGACGCCATCGTGCTTGCAACCGCTCAGGCGCATGAGGCGGACGTGGTGACGAGCGACGCCGACTTTGCTGACATCTCGGGCGTCGTGTACATCCCAAAGAAGTAAACGCGTTCTCCGTTGCAGTCCCCTCTCCCCACCGCGTGGGGAGAGGGTCAGGGTGAGGGGCCGTCTTCCGAGCCAGGGACGACCCCTCACCCTATCCCTCTCCCCGCACGCGGGGAGAGGGGACTGGTGGGATCAGCGGAAGTAGGCAAAGGCGTCGATGATGAAGTCGACGGGGGTCGTGCTGCCGTTGTAGACGATGAAGTCGCCGTCGGCGGACAGCGAGATGATGGCGTTGTTCGAGCGCGTCTTTCCTTTGCGGAAGTTGGTGGTGCTGGTGGGTGGACGCGTCCCTCCGGCGGGATAGATCGTCAGCCAGCCGTCCTGCGCCGGCGCGACCACGGTGACGTTCACGGCTACGGCGCGCGCCATACTGGTCGGGAAGCAGCCCGCCATGTAGTAGGGATCGATGATGATGGTCGCATTCGGCGCGAGCTTGCCGTACCAGACCCGCGAGTCGTAGACGCGGCACGGGGTCATCGTGTACAGGAACGACGGCGGCACGACGGTGAGGGTGACGTTCGCGCTGTCGGTCGAGCCGCAGCCGTTGTTGATCCGCACCCAGTATTTGGTGGTCTGCACCGGCGCCACGGCGACGTTCTGGCCGCTGCCGACGAAGTTGGTGGTGTCGCCGGCGTTCCCCTCGTACCAGGCATAGGTGAAGAAGCTGCCTCGGCTGGCGATGACGCCGAGGTCGATCGCCGTGCCCGCCGGGAACGAGCCGGACGGCGTGAGATAGCCGATGAGCGGCGGCTCGTTGATGCAATTGCCGTCGACGCCCTGTGCGAGCGGCGTGGAGGTCGACTGCAGGTAGCCGGCCGCGCCGTCGTAGCGCGCGGTGAGGGAGTGCAGCCCCCCGGCGAGCGCGGAGGTGCTGAGCGCCGCGGCGCGGTTGACCATCGGGACGGTGCCCAGCGGCGTCCCGCCGTCGAAGAAGGTGACGGTGCCGGTGGGGGTGCCGGGCGAGACGACGCTCGCGGTCAGCGTGAGCGCGTCGCCGAGGCGCGAGGGATTGCGGCTGGAGGCGAGGCGCGTGGTGGTGGCCTTGGTGCAGCCGCTGTCGGGACCGAAGGCGCCGAAGGGCGTCTCCACGATCCCGGTAAAGGTGATGTTGTCGATCTCCCAGCCGGACCCGCCGACGGAGGCGTCGCTGCCGATGCGGAAGCGCACACGCACGACGTCTCCCGCCGCGACGGTGGGCCGCAGCGTGACGTGCTGCGGGCCGCCGCTGAGGTAGACGAAGGCGGGACGGGGGTAGAGCGGGTTGCTGGACCCATAGATCCGGCCGTTGTAGGCGCTCGTGCCGATGTCGGTCCAGGCGCCGCCGTTCCGCGACATCTCCACCACGCCGCCGTCGTAGTCGTAGTCGAAGCTGTGCAGGTGGTCGAACTCCACCTTCAGCGAGCCGGCCGCGGAGATGGTCATCGGCGGCGACTCGAGCCGCTCGTCCGACACCTTGGTGGGATCCGTCCCGCGCCACGTCGTCTGCGTGCCGGCGGCGAACCGCGTCCACGGCGTTCCGGGCGTGGCCGTGCCGGAGGTGGCCGTCCACGGAGTCACGCCAGTGTCGACGGAGTCGGTGGCGGAGGAGGCCGGCAGCTCGTCGACGTTGCCTCGCGCCGTCAGCACGGCGTTCTGCACCGGCGTGTCCATGCCGGCATGCGTGTACTCGAAGGAGAGCGCGATCGTACGGATCCCCGTCACGCCGGCGGCCATGGCCACGGGCAGCGTCACGGTGGCGGTCTCGAGGATCTCCATGTCGGCGAACGTCACGGCGCCGCCGCCCGGAAGCGTGACGCCCGCGGTCTGGCTGGTGACGGTGCCGGTCAGGCCGTTCAGCGGCGTGGCGCCGGTGTTCCTGAGGGTGATGGAGAGCTGGCCGGTCTCGCCGTTGTCGAGCAAGCCGTCGTTGTCGCACGAGCCGCCGGCGTCGGTGACGGCATAGGACACGACGTCGGCGTCGCCGCCGGCGTTGAAGCTTTCGACGATCGGACCGTTCGTGCTGCTGAAGCGGTCGGCGGCGACGGCGCCGATGCCGGCGCCGCGCTTGGCGAAGGCCTGGTAGAACTTCAGGTAGTCGACGCGGTCGCGGACGAAAGCCGCGGCCAGCAGCGCGTCGCGCGCCTCGAGGATGGTCGGGTTGACCGGCGTGGTCTTGAGGGCGGCCACGAGGTACTCCTTCATCCGCTGCTGCGCCTCGGTGAAGGTCAGCCGCGGCGTGCCGCCCTGCGTGTCGCGGAGCAGCGACGCGTAGCACTCCCACAGCATCAGCGCCCAGATCTCGCCGGTGTTGTGGACCTGGGCGTTGCTCAGGCCGTTCGCGCGCAGCGCCATGCCGGCGGGAAGGGCCACGCCCGCGACCGTGTGCTTGTAGGTGAAGGCGTTCTTGCTGGTGTCGGTCGAATAGGGCGCCCGGCGCGTGCCGAAGTAATACGACTGGTTCGTGCCGCCGTCCGCGCCGCCGCTGAGCGCGAAGGAGGCGCTCGAGTAGATGCCGTTCCAGGTGGCGTTGCTCGGCGTGGCGGTGTCGTCGGGACGGACCTCGAGGAGGACGGCCATGAAGTCGGACCACCCCTCCCCCATCCCGCGCGCCTGGTTGGCGGTGAGGCCGGTGCCGTTGCCGATCAGGCGGTTGCTGAGGTAGTGGCCCCACTCGTGCGCGACGATCTGGTTGTCGAGCGAGGAGTCGCGCACGATGCCCGCCGACGGACGGATCATGCGCGCGGTGACGGTGTTCCCCAGGGCCAGCTCGTTCTTGATCGACTGGGCGGAATTCCAGGAGATGGTCATGACCGGCGTGAGGAACGACGGCATGGTCTCGTTGAGGGTGACCAGCGTGTCGGGCCAGCCGGAGAGGTTCACCAGCACGATGCCGGCCGCGCCGGCGGCGGCGATGTGGGTCAGCTTCGTGGCGATGCTGCAGGAGTCGGCGCCGCTGGTCGGCTCGCGGTCGACGAGCACGATCTTCCCCGCGACGTCGCCGGCATTGGTGAGCGCGGAACAGGCCGAGAGCGGCGCGGGCTGCACGACCGGCTGCTCGACGTCGAACGTCTGCGGCCCGAACGATGCGGTGCCGAACGTGCGCCGTCCCGCGGCGCCGGCCGGCGAGAGGACCTCGAACCGGGCGCTGTCCGAGAAGCCGGACCAGTAGTACATCTGCATGCGCGGCGAGAAGCCGTCGGCCGGCGTGAACAT
This sequence comes from Thermoanaerobaculia bacterium, assembly GCA_035627015.1. GTDB lineage: Bacteria > Acidobacteriota > Thermoanaerobaculia > Gp7-AA8 > Gp7-AA8 > QHVT01. Next base: position 17,520 of record DASPMO010000072.1, read on the forward strand.
GTTGGCGTTGTCGAAGCCGCTGCTGTCCTGCGCCTCGGCTTTCATGCGGTCGCCGGCCACGCCGCCGCGGCCGTAGTTGTCGAATTGCGCGTTGCCCGCGGCCTCGTCGAAGCCGGCGTCATAAAACCAGTCGTGCAGGAAGTTGATGTCGACGAACAACTGCGTGATGGCCGCCTGCCGCGAGACGTGGTGGTGCGGCTGCGTGAAGTCGTACGCGTGCTGGAAGGCGTTCGCGCCGGTGATCTGCGCGCGGAAGTCGCCCGTGGCCGGCGTGGCCGGCGCGGCGGCCGGACCGTAGCCGTCGGGATAGAAGATGTCCGAGTAGGCATCGACGTTGTTGCCGGCCGTCTCCGTCGCACCGGGCGGCAGCCACGGATCGTTCCTGCTGAACGGATAGTTGGCCACGGTGATGTCGAGCGGCGCCACGAACGGCGGCTGGTGGCCGTCGGGAACCGGATTGACTTTCGGGATCGCCCCGTTGCCGGCCGGCGAGTCGGACGGATAGCCGTCCGCGGCCGCCCATACCCGGTACGTGTACGGCGTGCCGGCATTGCTCACCAGGCTGTTGCGGAAGAGGATGTGGCCGTCGGCGGCGGAGATGACGTAGGCGTAGGCCTCGATGTCGTGGGTGACCGGATCGCGGGCGATGACCTCGACGTAGTAGCCGGGGGTGAGGCCGTCCTGCGTGTGGAAGTAGACTTTCTTGAGGCGCAGCGGCTCTTCGAGCTGCACCGCGGAGGGGGGCGGGGTGAAGAAGGAGTAGCCGCCGCGGGCGCCGCTCTCGGCGAGGTCGGTGGCGGCCAGGCTGGTCGGAATGAGGTCGCGCAGCGCGTGCAGCGCGCCGGTGCGCTCGTCGACGTCGAAGGACATGGCTTTGCCGCGCGCGCCGGGCGTCGAGGCGCTGCTGAGATATCCGGAGATGCCGACCAGCTCGAGCCCGCGGTCGAGGATGACGTTCATCTCTTCACGGAAGATCTCGATGCCGTTCACGTGCTGCCGCAGCTTGACGATGACGGGGCCCTTGCCGGTGTCGTGGATCGACTGCACCGCCGCCGAGGCCACGTCGCCGGGGTTGAGCTCGTAGAGGTTGCGGAAGCGGTCGAGGTGCGCGCGCGCCGCTTCTTCCTCGCGCCGTCCGCGCGGCGCGGAGGGGTCGCGGCGCGGCGGCTGCGCCGTGGGCGACGCCGCTTCGGCCCATACGAAGGTCGGCACGCGCAGGCGCGCCTCCACGGGGATGACCTGCCCCGCGCGCGCCAGTCCCCTGGCCTTTTCGGAGACGGCCGCGCCGGCGTCGGCGTGCGGGCGCCCCTGCGCGAATTCGTCGATGGGAGGAAGCTCGCGCGCGGCGAGCGACACGGTCACTGCAAACGCGAGCACACCGCCCGCGACGATCTTGCTGTTCATGCAAACCCTCGATTGTTATTGGACCTACGCACATCGTACAGCATCGGCGCCGACGTTGCTCGGCGCAGGGGCATACGTCCAAAGAGAGGGACGACCGGAGGCCTCCGGCGGGCCGGCCCGGCCGGCAGCGCTTGTTATGGCGCGCGCACGGGTCTCGCGAGAAATGCGTTCCCTGCGCGAAGGCAACAGCAGCGCTGCCGGCCGTGCCGGCCCGCCGGAGGCCTCTCGTCGTCTCTCCCCTCTTGGAGGACTACGCCACCTTCCGCCGCGTTGCCTTTTCCACCATGCGCTTCAGCGTCAGCGCGTTGTACACCGCGTACGCCGAGTCGTCGTTGTCGAAGTAGACGTAGATTCCCTTCAGCTTCTTCGACCAGGCGCGGATGCGGTCCGCCCATTCGGCGAGCTGCTCGTCGCTGTAGCTCCCCTGGTACTTGAACGACGTCGGTCCGTGCAGGCGGATGTAGGTCCAGTCGGCGGTGAGCTCGATCGGCGAGTGATAGCCGGCCAGCTCGTAGATGCAGAATGCGGCGTTGTACTTTTTCAATACCTCTAATACAGCGTCCGTCATCCACGTCTCATTGCGCAGCTCGAATGTGTAGCGGTGCTCTTTCGGCAGGAGCGAGAGGAACTCCTCCAGGCGCTCCACGTTCACCTTCCAGCCGGGAGGCAGTTGCCAGAGGATGGGCCCGAGCTTCCCGCGCAGGCGCTCCGCGCGGGGCATGAAGTTCGTCAGGCCGCGCTGCGCGTCCTTGAGCTTGATCATGTGGGTGATGAAGCGGCTCCCCTTCACGGCGTAGAGGAAATCGGAGGGCGTGTTCTTTCGCCACGCGTCGAACGTCGACTCGTTCGGCAGTTGATAGAACGTGTTGTTCAGCTCCACCGTGTCGAAATCGCGCAGGTAGTGCTTCAGCATCTCGTTCGCCTTCATCCCCTCGGGGTAGTAGCGGCCGAGCCAGTGCTTGTAGTGATACCCGGAAGTTCCGATGCGGATGTCTGCCATTGGTCGACGCTCCACGTGTGGGGCGGGCTGAAGCCCGCCCTACATTGGTCTACTGCTGATTGCCGGTGGCCGCGGTGCCGGTGTTGGTGATCGTCACCGCGCCGGCCGAGCCGCGCACGATGCGCACGCCACCGCTGACGCTGGCCTCGGTCACGGTCGGCCTCGCGGTCGCGGCGGCCGTGGCCGTGGTTGCGGTCGTTGCCGCGGCCGTCGTCGTCACGGCCGAGGTCGTGCCGGTGACGGGGATGCCCGCGCGGCCGATGCCCGCCGAGGCGCCAGTCACGGTCGGGTTGTTGCTGATCGCCTCCGTCGCCGCCGGGCGGACGGTCGCGAACGAGCCAGCCGGCAGCGCCGTGCCCGTCACCGTCGAGGCCGCGGTGGTGCCGGTCGTACCGGTGGTGAAGGTGGTGGTCGTCGTGCCGGCGGTCGTGTTGATGCCGTTCGTCACGGCGCCCATGTTCACGCCCGCAAAGTCGGCATTCCCGATACTGCCGGGCGCCGGCGAGCTGATGGACGAGTTGATGGTGAGCTGCGGATTGGTGATCAGGGCCGGGTTCTGGAAGCCGCCGGCGTAGTCGGAGACGTACGGACGGTTACCCGGACCTGGGTTCACCTGTCCGAGGTAACGGCCGCGGAGAGTCTGACGGCCGGCCATGATCGCCGCCGCCTCCTCGGGGCTGCGGCGGGTGATGGTGCGCGGCTTCACCGTCGGCAGCACCTGCGCGCTGTTGTACGACGAGGTCATCGGCTGCGGAGTCGTGGTGACCCTCTCCGAGCCGCTCGTCACGCCCGAGGTCGGCGCGGAGCGGAGCTCCGGTCCGGAGCGCGTCGGGATGCCGTTTCCGGGGTTGAGGTTGGTGGTGCAGCCGAAGGCCGCGAGCGACGCGGCAAGCGAAACCGCAAGCAGCGAACGGGACGTCCGCTGCTTCTGTAAGTCATTGCTGAAGTGAATCTTGCCCATGAGATCTCCTTTCGGGTGACGGCAAGTCATACGCGGTTATTTAGAGCAACCAGCATGCCCTCGCGAGGCGGGAACAGCCGTTGCTATCCACCTCTGCCGAAGGAGGAATCTGATGTATCGCAATCGTGCTCTGCTCTCACTCTCGCTGCTGCTCATGCTGGTGGTTGCCAGCGCCTGCTCGATGAATCGCCAGCTCCCGGAGGCCGCCGACGAGGAGGCCATGATGGTGGAGGTCCGCTCGGCCATCGGATCGGCCGTCGCGGGCAAGACGTTCGACCTCGGCGTGGACGTCACGGAAGGGGGCCGCGTGAAGCTGACCGGCTCCGTCGACAGCGCGTCCGACCGCGACGCGATCGTGGCCAAGGTGCGCCAGGTGAACGGCGTGACCAGCGTCGACGCCAGTGGCTTGACGGTCAGGTAAAGGAAGCGGACCGCCGGCGTCCCGCCGGCTGTCTGTGGCGGCGTCTCGCCGCCACGGGGCGGGCGGGACGCCCGCCCGGACAGCCGGCGAGGACGCCGGCGGTCCGCTTTACAATCCGCGCCGCGTGTTTTCCATCCGCGAGCGTGGCAGTACCCTCCGCACGGAGGTCATCGGCGGCATCACGACGTTCGTGTCGATGGCCTACATCATCGTCGTCAATCCGGCCATCCTCTCCGCGGCGGGCATCCCCGCCGGCCCGAGCACCGTGGCCACGATCCTCACCGCCGTCTTCGGCACGCTGCTGATGGGACTCTGGGCGAACCGTCCCATCGCCGTCGCGCCGTACATGGGAGAGAACGCGTTCATCGCCTTCGGGCTGGCCGCCTTCGGGATCACCTGGCAGCAGCGCCTCGGCGCGGTGTTCGTGAGCGGCGTGATCTTCGTCATCATCACGCTCATCGGCGTGCGCACCTGGCTCGCCGACGCGGTGTCGCAGTCGATGAAGCACAGCTTCGCCGCCGGCATCGGACTCTTTCTCACGTTCATCGGCCTCTTCGAGGCGGGCATCGTGAAGGCCGGCCAGGGCGTGCCGGTGCAGCTCGGCGACGTCCGCAGCGCGCCGGTGCTGCTGGCGCTGGGAGGCTTCGTGCTCATCTCCGCGCTGCTGTACAAACGCGTGCCCGGCGCGATCCTCATCGGCATCGTGGTCACGGCACTCACCGGCGCACTCCTCGGCATCGGCAAGCTGCCGTCGCGCGTCGTCGACCTGCCGTACGACCTCTCCCCCATCGCCCTGCAGCTCGACGTCGTCTCGATCCTGCGACTGAGCTTCCTCCCCATCCTGCTCACGCTGTTCCTCATGGCACTCTTCGACACCCTCGGCACGCTGGTCGCGCTCGACCCCGAGGGAGAGCTGAAGCGGCCGATGCTCGTCGACGCGCTGGCGTGCACGTTCAGTGGGCTGATCGGGACGTCCACCAGCGGGGCGTACATCGAGTCGTCGACCGGCATCCGCGAAGGGGCGCGCACCGGGCTGGCGTCCGTCGTCACGGCCGCGCTCTTCGCGCTGTCGCTCTTCTTCATCCCGCTGCTCGAGCCGATGCAGTCGCTGCAGTACGCGTACGCGCCGGCGCTGCTCGTGGTGGGGATGCTGATGCTCCACGCCGCGGCAAAAATAGACTTCGACGACCTGACCGAGCTCGTGCCGGCGTTCACGACCGTGATCGTGATGGTGTTCACCTTCAATATCGCGAACGGCCTGACCGCGGGGCTGGCGCTCTACCCGATCATGAAAGTCCTGGCCGGCCGCGCGCGAGAGCTGCGTCCGGCAACGCTGGTGCTAGCCGGCTTGTGCGGTTTGTATTACGCGTTTGGCCTTCCGCACTGAGTGGCATTCGCCGTGCTCTTTTACATGGCATGAAAATCCTCGTGACCGGCGGTACGGGTGTCATCGGAGAAGGCGTCATTCCGGAGCTCATCACGCGCGGGCATCGTGTGCGGCTCCTCTCCCGTCATGCAGAAGACGACGCGAAGCAGTGGCCGGACGTGGAGCCGTTCGAAGGGAACGTGGCCGACGCGGCGTCGCTCCGCGGCGCAGCGGATGGCTGCGATGCCGTGGTGCACATCGCCGGCATCGCCGAGGAGGATCCGCCGAAGCTGACCTTCCAGGCGGTGAACGTCGACGGGACGCGCAACATCCTCGAGGAGGCGAAGCGCGCGAACGCGCGGCGGTTCGTCTTCGTTTCGTCCCTCGGCGCCGACGTCGGCGAGTCGCCGTATCACCGCTCCAAGAAAGCGGCCGAGGAGCTCGTCGCGCAATCGGAGCTGCAGTGGACCATCGTACGGCCCGGCAACGTCTACGGACCGGGCGACGAGGTGCTGTCGCTCATGCTGAAGATGGTGCGCGCGCTGCCGGCCGTGCCGGTCATCGACAGCGGCGACCAGGAGTTCCAGCCGATCTGGCACGAGGATCTGGCGAAGATCCTGGCAGCAGTCGTCGAGCGCAGCGACCTGACGAAGCAGACGCTCGAAGCGGCGGGCCCGGAGATCACGACGATGAACGACGTCGTGAAGCGCTTCAGCGAGATCACCGGACGCTCCCCGCTGAAAGTGCCCGTGCCGTCCGCGCTGGCGCAGCTCGGCGTGGACGAGAACAAGCTGCAGATGCTGAAGGAAGAGAACGTCATGCGCGGCCGCAGCGCGGCGGAAGTCCTCGGCGTGGACATGACGCCGCTCGACCGCGGACTGCGCCTCCTCGCCGACGCGTTCAAGGAAGCGCTTCCCGAGGAAGGCTTCGGCTCGCTCGAGCACAAGACGTTCTACGCGGAGATCCGCGGCGCGCGTCACTCGGCGGCGTCCCTGATGTCCATGTTCCGCGACCGCGTGAACGAGTTCATGCCCATCGAGTTCGTGGCCGAGCCGGGCGCGCCGGACCGTATCGACAAGGGAGCCACGCTCACCGGCTCGCTCCCGCTGCGCGGGAACTTTCAGGTGCGCGTGGAAGTGGCCGAGCCGACGCACGTCGTCTTCGCCACGCTGGAAGGACATCCGCTCGCGGGGATCGTGGAGTTCACGACCTCCGAGGAGAGCGGCGTGCTGCGCTTCGCCATCGACACGTGGACGCGCGCGTCGAACGTGTTCGACTGGCTGGCCGTGCGCACCGTCGGCGCACCGGCGCAGGACGCCAACTGGCGCGCGGTCGTGCAGCGCATCATCGACGGCAGCGGCGGCACGTCCGAGGGAGTGCAGCAGGAGAAGGAGAAGCTGAGCGACGAGGAGGCCGCGCGGGCGGAGGAGCGGATCAAGTCGCTCGTGCAGGCCAGGAAACGCGAGGAAGTGCGGGCCACGGTCTGATCTGGAGTGCGCGAGCGCCAGCTCGCGCTCTCGATGCGGGAGGCGCCAGCCTCCCGCCCGCCCGCGGCAGCTGGCGCTGCCGCATGGAGAGCGGCAGCTGGCGCTGCCGCACTCCAGATCAGAGGCGTTTCAGGGCGCTTTTGGCGGCCCAGTAGCCGCACATGCCGTGCACGCCGCCACCCGGGGGGGTGGAGCTCGAGCAGAGATAGAGGCGCGGGTTGGGCGTTGCGTAGGGGTCGAGCTTCGGGAAGGGGCGCGTGAGGAACTGCAGCATGGTGTTCGCGCCGCCGGCGATGTCGCCGCCGATCATGTTCGGGTTGTGCTGCTCGTAGCCGGCGGGACTGATGGTGCGCTTCCCGAGGATGCGGTCGCGGAAGCCGGGGGCGAAGCGCTCAATCTGGCGCTCGATGAATTCCGTCGCATCGCCGTCCCAGCCGTGCGGTACGTGGCAGTAAGCCCAGCCGGTGTGCTTCCCTTCCGGCGCGCGCGTGGAGTCGAACATGCTCTGCTGCGCGCAAAGGACGAACGGCTTGTCGGTCATCTTCCCGTGGAAGACCGAGCGCTCGTGCGCGGCAATCTCCTCGATCGTGCCGCCGACGTGCACCGTGGCGCTGCGCAGACACTCGGCATTGCGCCAGGGAATGGGTCCATCGAGCGCCCAGTCGATCTTGAACGCGCCGGGGCCGAAGCGGAAGCGGCGGAGCTTGCGGACGTAGCGCGATGGAAGCGCGTCGCCGGCGATGTCGGCCAATTGCCGCGGCGACGTATCGAAAAGCACCGCCCGCGACTCCGGCACGTCCCGCAGCGAGCGCACGGGATGTCCCGTACGGATCTCACCGCCGAGGGACTTCAGATACGAGGCCATGGCCCGGATGATCGCCACCGACCCCCCTTTCGCCGCAGGCCAGCCGGTGGCGTGGCCGGCCAGGATGAGCGCCAGGCCGAACGACGCCGAGCCGATGCGCTCGAGCGGGAGGAACGAGTGCGCCGCCGAGCCGCCGAGGAGTGCCCGCGCGTGCGGCGTCCGGAACCGCTTGGCCAGTTGCATGGCCGACTGCAGGCCGACCAGCCCGAAGTGCGCGAGGAGGAACGGATGCCGCGGCAGCGGGAGCGCGCCGATGGGACGGAGGATCTCGTCGAAGAGTTTTCCTGCCTTCGACGCGAACGGCTTCATCAGCTTGCGATAGGACGCCTCGTCGGCGCCGAGGCGCTCCGCGGTGGCGTCCACCGACTGCTCGAGGATGGCCACCGAGCCGTCGTCGAGCGGATGCGCGATCGCCGCCGGCGACCAGGCCCACTCCAGTCCATGTTCCGCGAGCGGCAGCGCGCGGATGAACGGCGAGACCACGCTCATCGGATGGATGGCCGAACAGATGTCGTGATGGAAGCCGGGCAGCGTCACCTGCTCCGTGCGCGCGCCCCCGCCGATCGTCTCCTTCGCCTCCAGGACGAGGACGGACTTCCCCTCGCGCGCGAGAGCGATGGCCGCGGAGAGGCCGTTGGGACCGGAGCCGACAATGACTGCGTCGTGCATGAGGTCGTGTTTATCACGGGTGGTGCCAGAAGGTTGCTGGTGGCTGGTTCGTTGCGGTGCAGCGCATTCAGGCAACTCACGCCTCGCCGGGACGGCCCTCAGCCAGCCGGCGATCGTGGAAACTGGAGCCGGTAGACAAGTGATTGATTCGGGGCCGCTTGTCGCGGCCCTCGAATTTTTTTTCACGATCAGGGTAGGGATTTGTCTGCGCCAGTCACTCCTCAACTGGAGCAGTCGTTCACATGTATCTGATGCCACCGGTGGAAACAGGACGCAGCAACTCACCCAACGAGTTGGAAACCCTCGTCCTGTCTGACAAACATCTCGACTACCTCGGACAAGCCGCTCTCGAGCTCAATCCCGACATGCCGGCGTCGTTCAGCCTGCCGCATCTGATCCGCACGATCCTGGATCGTGTCGAGCAGAGCGGGATCGACCTCACGGACGCCTGCAGCGAGGAAGAGATTGCCCATCTGGCCGCAATGCGGCTCAGCCGAAAGACTTCGGACCGCCGAAAAGCTTCGCGCCCTAACGCGAAGATCTTTTCTTCGAAGTCAGCAGCTCGACGATCTGATCGATCGAGTCTGCCTGCGACAGATCTGTACCACTCTGGAAAGCGGCCTCGATCAAACCGCGGATGATCTCCGCGCGGCTGATGGCCTTGCCGTGCTTCAGCCGGATGTCGATGGCCAGGCGATCGAGATAGGCGACATGGCGGTCGAGGAGAACGACCGTGATCTTCGCCCAGGGCTCAGTGTGGACAATAGGACGACCGCGATTGCTCTTTGCAGGACTCACGTGCAACTCCTTCACTCTCTGTTGTGACTGACGATTCGGAACCACTTGGGAGTGTACTGGTTTCGTCAATCGAAGTCTATCTTTCCGTACCTGCCTAAAGCCGTCACAACTGCGACGGGCGTCGACAGTACACCTCTGACACCAATACGTGACTTGCCGGACCTTCGGGGACGGATGGCGGCACGGGCGGAAGTGCGTTCATCCGCGCAACAATCTTACCCACTAGCCGCATTATCGCAACAAGAAATGAGATGGAAATAGGTCAGCTTATGCTGGGACGCGTGTCAGCCTGACCTGAAACTCCGCTCCTCTCTCTCCGTTCGACGCGCGAATGCTGCCCCCGTACGCGTCGACGATGGCTTTCACGATTGCGAGACCCAGACCAGTATGCCCGGACCGGCTTTCGGCGCGATGGGTGAAGAAACGGTCGAAGATCCGCCCCAGGTTGGCCTCCGGGATTCCCGGCCCCTGATCGATCACCCGCACGTGCACATCGCCGTTCGCGGGCGCGGCGGACACGGTGACGGTGCCGCCGGGCGGCGAGAAGCTCGCGGCGTTGTCGAGCAGGTTCTCGAAGACCTGGATCAGCCGGTCCTCCGTCGCCTCGACGTGCATCGGCGCGTCGGCCAGTTGTAACTCGAAGCGGAGGCGCTCCCCTTCTCGCAAACGGAACCCTTCGACGATCCGTGACAGCAGCGCGCCGAGGTCCACGGGGCCGGGCGTCTCGCGCACGAGCCGCGCGTCGATGGTGGAGATCTCGCGCACGCCGGAGAGGAGGCGCTCCATGCGCGCCACTTCCTGCTCGATCACGCCGACGAAGCGGCGCCGGTCGGCGGCATCGCGCACCTCGGCCAGCATTTCGTTGGCGTTGCGGATCGAGGCGAGAGGGTTCTTGAGCTCGTGCACGACGTCGGAGGCGAACTGCTCGATGAGGCCCACGTGCGTGTCGAGGCGGCGCATGATGCGCTCCAGCGCGCGGGAGAGCTCCCCGATCTCGTCGCGCCGGTCGGAGCCCTTGAAGTCCACGTCGTGGACGCCGCCGCGGCGATCGAGCACGGCGTGCGCGTCGAGCCGCAACTGCCGCAGCGGGCCGACGATGGTGGCGGAGAAGAAGATGCTCACCAGGATGGCCACCGCCAGCGAGGCGATGAAGATGCGCATCACGCGCAGCCGCACGACGTAGAGGTCCTGCAGGATGGTGTACGTGCTCTTCGACGCCACCACCGCCCCCACCGTCCACCCGCCCACGACTACGGGCGTGATGCGGTAGAGCGTGACGGAGCGCTGCTGCCCGGCGGTGATCTTTTTCTCGAAGGTCTCCTGCCCGCGCAGCGCGAGCGCGACCTCGGGGCCGGAGAGGCGCGAGGCATTGGCGAAGAAGTCGACTTCCAGCGGCGGGTCGGGCGGCCGGAAGAAGCGCGCCAGCGGGCGGAAGAGAAACGCGCCGACGCGATAGAGGATGTTGCGCCGGTCCGTGCGCGGCGGCCGCTGCGGCGCCGGCGTGACGATCTCGTGCGAGTCGGCCACCACGCGCCCCCGCGAGTCGATGAGGCGCATGCGCAGGTCGTCGATCCGGGCCCGGCGAATGACGTCCTCGAACGCGTTCGCGTCGAGCGTCCCCTCCCGCGCGATGGCCGCCGCCACCAGCCGCGAGCGGTGCGTCAGGTCGCGCACCTCCGCCGTCTCCAGCCGCTCCTCGTACTGCCCCAGAAAGAGCACGCCCGCCATCGGCAGGAAGAGCAGGACGACGTTGAAGGCCAGCAGGCGGATGCCGAGGCGGGTGAAGGAGCGGAGCTTCATGCTTTTGTTGCTGGTTGCTGGTTGCTGGTTCGTGGTGGATCTTCGCCAGAAGCCACCATGAACCAGCAACCAGCAACACAGCAACACCTCATTCTTTCCAGCGATACCCCAGCCCGTACACCGTCTCGATGCGGTCGAACGCGCCGTCGACTTCTTCGAACTTGCGGCGCACGCGCTTGATGTGGCTGTCGATGGTGCGGTCGCTGACGTAGACGTCGTGCGGGTAGGCGTCCTGGTGGAGCTGCTTGCGCGTCTTGACGTGGCCGGGGTAGCGCACCAGCGCGTGGAGCATCATGAACTCGGTGACGGTGAGGCTGACCGGCGCCCCTTTCCAGCGGACGGAGTAGCGCTGCAGGTCGAGCTCGAGCTCGCCGTGGCGCAGCGGCGCGTCGGCGGCGGGACGCGAGGCCGCGCTCTGGTCGATGGCCGCGCGGCGGAAGAGCACTTTCACGCGCGCCAGCAGCTCGCGCATCGAGAAGGGCTTGCAGAGGTAATCGTCCGCGCCGATCTCCAGGCCGAGGACGCGGTCCAGCTCCTCGTCGCGCGAGGTGAGGAAGATGATGGGAGTGGTCTCGGAGACGGCGCGGATGCGGCGGCAGAGCTCGAGCCCGTCCATCTCCGGCATCATGATGTCGAGGACGACCAGGCCGGGAAGCTTCTGCTGGAACGCGCGCCAGGCCTCGAGGCCGGTGGCGTAGAGCTCGACCGGATACCCCTCGCGCCGCAGCGCAAAGCCGACCGTCTCGCGAATGTTGTCTTCGTCATCGACGACGGCGACGACGCTGTTGGCGGGGCGCACGGTGCGTATGTTAACTGGTTGCTGGTTGCTGGTTCGTTGTGGTTCTGCGTAAAGCCGCCACGAACCAGCAACCAGCAACACAGCAACAACTACTGCCGCTTGCATTCGCCGGCGGCGCAGACATACGCCACCGGCTCGCCTTCTTCCCCCGCAACCAGCGGCGCCGCCCACGGCAGGGCGCGCACGACGCGCTCGCGCTGCGCCCCCTTTTCCGGGAGGAAGATCAGCGCGCGCATCGGCTCTGGCTTCTGCGCGTACGACTGCAGCAGTTCCACCGTCTCCTTGCGGCGGGGGGCGCCGCTGACGACGACGAGCTTCGGCGCGATCTGCGCCAGCTCCCAGGCCGTGGCCATCTGCGCGTGCTCCGCACCGTTCGCGCGCATGCGGCCGCCGAAGGCCTGGAAGATCGTGGAGGGGCGCGTGCGCCACGTCTCGTTGCCGGTGAGCGCGGCCAGGCGCAGGAGATTCAGCACGGCGACGGAGCTGGCCGCCGGTGTCTCGTCGTCCGTCTCGCGGAACGTGCCTTTGGAGTACGCACCGGTGCTCGCGTCCCAGAAGAGCGCGTCGTGGCGCTGCTGCAGCGTCACGGCCAGCTCCAGCCAGCGCACGTCGTACGTGGCGTCGAAGAGATCGAGCAGCCCCTGCACGAGGAACGCGTAGTCCTCCGACAGCGCCTCCACTCCCTGCGCGCGCAGGAGCGTCTTCGTCTTCGCGTTCCAGTGCGTGCTCGAGACGGCCAGCGCGGAGGCCGTGGCCGCGTCGAGGTACGTCTTCTCCTGAAACGCCGCGCCGGCGCGGGCCAGCGCGGAGATCATCAGGCCGTTGATGCCGGACACGGCCGTGAAGTCGCGCGGCGGCTCGGGGCGCTTCTGCCGCACGTCGAGCAGCTTCGCCAGCGGCGCGGCCAATTCGTCGTGGGTCTCGTTCAGGAAACGCCACTCCGCCAGTGCGGGGAGGTTGAACGCGCCGTCTTTCATCCCGTAGAGCAGGAAGACTTTCCCCGCCGCCTCGCCACCGATGAGGTGCACGACCTCCTCTTTTTTCCAGCGATAGAAGTTGCCGTTCATCAGCTCCGGTCCCTGCATGGGGACGAAGTTGTACGCGGCCTGCGAGGAGTCGAAGAGGCCCTTCTCGTCGCGCATGTCGCGGACGGCGAAGTCGAGCGTCGTGCGCGCGACGTAGGCCAGCTCCGGATCGTTCGTGACCTGCCACGCCTCGAGGTAGGCCAGCGCGAGCAGCGCCTGATCGGCGAGCATCTTTTCAAAGTACGGCTCCTGCCAAGCGGCGTCCCGGGTCGCCCGATGGAAGCCGCCGCCGAGCTGGTCGCGCACCGGTGCGATGGCCATCTTCTTCATGGTCTCGATGGCCACGCCGCGGATTCCCTCGTGCTTGGCCCGCGCGGCGTAGCGCAGCAGGAAGGTGAGGGTCATCGGGCGAGGGCGCTTCGGCGCGCCGCCGAAACCGCCGTTGGCGGTGTCGTACGTTCTGGCGATGGCATCGACGACCGTCTCGATGTCCAATGGAGCGGCGGGCTGCAGCCCGCCGGGCGCCCGGAAGGGGACCGCGCCACCTTCTGCCCACACATTGGCCTGCTGGACGAGGAAGCGATTCAGCTCGTCGGACTTCATGAAGCCCGCCGCCGCCAGCGGCTCGAGCTTCGCGTTCAGCACGAGATGCACGGGCCACCCCTCGATGCCGCTCATCGCCTTCGCCGCCGCCTCGTACTGTTCCGCGATCTCCGGATGCTCGATGCGGTCGAGCAGGACCGGCACAAAGTACGCGTTCAGCGCCTCGGCGTTCTCGCCGTTGAGGAAGGCCTCGCGATGCATGCGATAGCACTCCCACGAGGCGTGAAAGCCGACCTCGAGGAAAATCGGCCGCTTCTCTTTGGCCGCCCGCTCGAAGGCCCGGCTCCCCCACTGCTCCCACCGCACCGGCGCGCCCTCGCGGTCGGTGAAGAAGCGCCCGGCGCCGTACGCCGGGGCGGTGAGCAGGAGGACCAGAAGGAAGCGGATCACGACCATGGGACGAACAAGCAAGGTGCTGGGTGTCATCCCACAGGAGACGACCGGAGGCCTCCGGCGGGCCGGCCCGGCCGGCAGCGCTTGTTGGCCTAGCCTTGACGCACGCCTGTCGCCCGAAGCGCGCGTCTCGTGAGCGGACGTGCATCGATCAGCGCTGCCGGCCGTGCCGGCCCGCCGGAGGCCTCTCGTCGTTCCCTGGTGCGGATCACACTCAGCGCGTTGTTTCCGACCCCGTGGGCGCGAGCACCTCTCCCGTGTAGTACTGCCCGTCGCTCGAGGCCAGGAACACGTATGACGGGGCGATCTCCGCCGGCTGTGCGGCGCGCCCCCACACCGTGTCCTTGCCGAACGCGGCGACGTGTTTGCGGTGCATCGTGGCCGGGATGAGCGGCGTCCAGACCGGGCCCGGCGCGACGCAGTTCACGCGGATCCCCTTCTCCGCCAGACTCTGCGCCAGCGCGCGCGTGAACGTGTGGATGGCGCCCTTCGTCGCCGAGTAGTCGATCAGGCCGGGGTTGCCCTTCATCGCCGTCACCGAGCCGGTGTTGAGGATCGACGCCCCTTCCTTCAGGTGCGGCAGCGCGCACTGCACCATATAGATGTATCCATAGATGTTCGTGCGGAACGTCCCGTCGAGCTGTTCCTCGGTGATGTCGAGGATCGACTGCTGCTCCTGCTGATAGGCGGCGTTGTTGACCAGGATGTCGAGGCGGCCGAATTCCTTCACCGCACGCTCGACGAAGGCCTCGCACTCGGCGCGATGCTGGACGTTGAAGCGGTGCTGCAGGCAGCGCCGTCCGGCCTGTTCGACCCACCGGGCGGTCTCGCGCGCGTCGTTCTCTTCCTTCTCCGACAGATAGCCGATGGCCACGTCCGCCCCTTCGCGCGCAAAGGCGATGGCCACGGCGCGGCCGATGCCGCTGTCGCCGCCGGTGATGATCGCCGCGCGACCCTCGAGCTTCCCGCTGCCGCGGTAGCTCTCCTCGCCGTGGTCGGCGTGCGGCTTCAGCTTCTCGTCGGTGCCGGGAGCGTCCTGCTGCTGCGGGATCGGCATCAGTTCTCCCCCGCCGGCGGCGCCTGGCCGAACTCGCGCTGGCTCACGCGCTCGCCGACCGCGCCGGCGATGGCGTTGCGGTACGCGGAAAAGAGCCGCGGATGCGGCCCCGGTCCGGGATCGAAGCCGATGTCATCCTTGGCCAGCGGGAGCGCGGCCGTGTAGCTGTTCTCGATCCAGCGCTCGGTCGGCGCGTCATCCGGGTTTTTCTCGCGGAACGCGCGTGCATCCTCGGCCGCGCGCGCCACGAGGGCGTCGATGAGTTTCTGTTCGTCCATGCGCGGGCGGAATTGCACGCGGCGCGCCGGAAGCCGGGGTTATCCTGCGCCCATGCATCGATCTTTGGCCGTGGCAGTGCTCTGCTCGACGCTCGTGTGCGCACCGGTCGCCTTCGCGGCGACGTTCACCGTCACCACCGCGGCCGACTCCGGCCCCGGCTCGCTGCGGCAGGCCATCACCGACGCGAACGCGAATCCCGGCCTCGACAACATTCATTTCAATATCGCGCCGGGCGGACCGCAGATCATTGCGGTCCAGAGTCCGCTGCCCGTCATCACTGACACGGTGGTCATCGACGGCACGACGCAGCCGGGCTTCACCGGGACGCCGATCATCACGCTCGACGGGAACGGCTTCTTCAGCGGCCTGCGCATCAACACCACTGCACGCTCGACCGTACGCGGCCTGGTGATCGTCGGATTCAACGGCGGCTCCGGGAGCGGCGGGATCGTTGTCTCGGGCTCCGGCGGCGCATTGATCGCCGGGAATTACATCGGCGTCGACGCATCGGGCATGGTGGCCCGCGGCAACACCGACTCCGGAATCGTCCTCGAGTCCACCAGTCAAGGGAGCATCATCGGCGGACCCGTGATCCTTTTCGGCGCGCGCGGCACGATCATCGGCGGCTCCGCTCCTGGCGCAGGGAACACACCAACGTCACCGGGGCCGTCGCGACGGATACGCAGGGGCAGGCCACGATCATCAACGACGACGCCGCCGCGATTCCGACGCTGTCCGAATGGGCGCTGCTGCTGATGGCGCTGCTGCTCGCCGCGGAGGTGCGGTGGCGATGCGCAGATGACGGGCACTCCTCCTGCACTTTCGCGCCGGCATGTACAAGCGCAGCACACACCTCGCTCTCGCGCTTGCCACGCTGCTGGCCGTCTCGTGCGGCTCGGGCGGCGGGGCGGGCGACTTCAATCTCATCTCCATCGAAGAGGAATGGCAGCTCGGCGCGCAGCTCTCGCAGGACATCGCCAGACAGGTGCGCCTCAGCAATGATCCGACGCTCAACAATTACATCAATCAGATGGGCCAGAAGATCGTGGCCCAGACGCCCGAGCCGTTCAACCGGCTGCCGTGGCAGTTCCACGTCGTGGACGATCCGGCCATCAACGCGTTCGCCATTCCGGGCGGACACGTCTACGTGCACACCGGCCTGATCGCGAACGCCGACAACGCGGCCGAGGTCGCCGGCGTGATGGCGCACGAGATCAGCCACGTCACCGCGCGGCACTCGACCGAGCAGATCTCGCGGCAGTACGGGCTCAGCGTCCTGGCCGGCGTGGCCCTCGGGCAGAACCCCGGCCAGCTCGCCCAGATCGCGGCGCAGATCGTCGCCGGCGGCGCGCTGGCGCGCTTCAGCCGCGAGGCCGAGCGCGAGGCGGACGAGCTCGGAATCCAGGCCATGGCCCGTGCCGGCTACAACCCCATCGGCATGGCCACCATGTTCGAGGAGCTCCTCGAGCACCGGCAGTCGCGGCCCGGCGGCGTCGAACAGTTCTTCTCCACGCATCCGCTGACCGAGGAGCGCGTGCGCGACGCGCGCAACCGCGCCCAGCAGCTCGGCGAGCGCGGCACGCTGGACGAGCCGGGATTCCAGGAGGCGAAGCGGAGAGTGACGTGAGAGGTTGCTGGTTGCTATGTTGCTGGTTCGTTGCGGTGCATGGCTTGAAACCCATCCACCGCCTTGAACCAGCAACCAGCAACCAGCAACCTCACTCCCGGTCCATCGGCGCCTCCATCACATAGTCGCCCGTGATGTCGTCCGGCTTGCGGTCGGGCGTCTTCTGGACGAGGAGGCGCCGCAGGAGCGGCGGCGTGATGAACGTCGTCAGCATGACCATCAGCGCCACTGCGCTGTAGAGCCCCGCGCTGAGCAACTGCGAGGTCAGGCCGATCTGGGCGAAGATCAGGCCGACCTCGCCGCGCGGGATCATCCCCACGCCGATCACCGTCCGCCGCAGCCCCTTCTTCCAGACCACATACCCCGCGGCCACCTTGCCGACGATGCCGATCGCGGTCAGGCCGAGGCCGATCCAGAGGAACTCGCCGCGCATGCTCTTCACGTCGATGGCCGCGCCGACCACCACGAAGAAGATGGGGATGAAGAACTGCGCGACGTCGTGCATCTCCCGCTCGATGTCGCGCCCGCGCTCCGTGCGCGCGAGCACCAGTCCCGCCGCGAACGAGCCGATGATGATCGCCGAGCCGACTTTCTGCGCGATGTACGCCAGCAGCAGCATGAACACGACCGAGGAGAAGAAGAGCCCGCGCCGCATCTCGATGCGGTCGATGACGCGGATCAGCCGCGGCGCGAGCTGCGACCCGGCCAGGATGGCCACGATGACGAAGCCGAAGGCCACCAGGATGACCCGCCCCACGCCGAGGAACGTCAGCGCGCCGCCGGCGGCCAGCGTGCCGACGAGGGTCAGCAGCACGAGGCCGATGATGTCGTCGACCACCGCGGCGCCGAGGATCACCTGCGACTCGTCGTCCTTGAGATGACCGAGGTCGGAGAGCACGCGCGCGGTGATGCCCACCGACGTCGCCGTCAGCGCCGCGCCGAGGAACACCGAGACCATCATGCGCAGCCCGAGAAACTGCCCGAAGGCGATCCCCCCCGCGAGCGGCAGCAGCACGCCGACGATCGCCACCGCGGTCGCCGAGCCGCCCACTTCCATCAGTTTCTTGAGGTCGGTCTCCAGCCCGATGAGGAAGAGGAGCAGGATCACGCCGAGCTCGGAGAGGAGGTGGATGGTGGCGTCGTGCGGGTCGACGAGGTGCAGCCCCGAGACGCCAATCACCACGCCGCCGATCAGCTCCCCGAGGACGGCCGGCTGCCCGAGCCGCTCCGCGATCTCCCCGAACAGCTTCGCCGCCACGAAGATGGCAATCAGCGCGAGCAGGAACTGGGCGACTTCCACGGGGGGCGAGGATAACGTAGGACGGGCTTCAGCCCGTCCATGGGCGGGCTGAAGCCCGCCCTACGTTGTAAGCTGTTCCCTTCCGGGAGGCTCTGAATGCGTCGTTTGATGCTGTCCCTTCTCCTCTGCACGCTCCCGGCGGGAGCGCAGACCTTCAACCCCTCCGGCCCCGAGGGCAACAGCGGCGTCACCTTCCTCGACGTCGTCTTCACCCAGTCCTCCCCCGGAAACCTGCCGGTCACGGGGAACTACCAGACCGTCGACGGCACGGCCACGGTGGCCGACAACGACTACCTCCCCGCCAGCGGCACGTTCATCATCCCGCCGGGAGAGACCGACAGCCAGCCGATCCGCATCGGCATCGTCGGCGATACGAAGTTCGAGAGCAACGAGACGTTCCGGCTCGTGATCAGCAACGTGCAGGGGGGCACGCTCACCAACCCCGGCCCGTACACCTTCACCATCCAGAACGACGACACGCAGCCGACCATCGCCGTCTCCTCCCCTTCCGTCGCCGAGGGCAACGGCGGCGGCTTCACGCCGCTCTCCTTCGTCATCACCCTCGGCGCGCCTGCAGGCACCAGCGTGCCGGTGACCTGGAGCATCGCCGCCGGCAGCGCCTCCTTCGCCAGCGACTTCATCGCCGCTCCCTCGGGCAGCTTCGTCTTTGCGCCCGGCGAGACGCAGCGCACCGTCAACGTCGAAGTCGTCGCCGACAACCTCTTCGAAGACAACGAGACCTTCACCCTCACCGCGACCGCCACCGGCGGCAACACCGCCACCGGCACGGCCACGATCGTCAACGACGACCCGCGCCCCGCCGCGGCGGTCGGCATCCTCAGCGGCAACAACCAGTCCGGACGCCTCGGCCTGCAGCTCGCGCAGCCGCTGGTCGTGCGCGTCGTCGACTCGACCGGCGCGCCGGTGCGCGGCGTGACTGTCACGTGGAGCGTCACCAGCGGCGCCGCGCAGCTCAGTCCCGCCGCCAGCACCACCGACGCCGACGGCCGCGCCACCACCACCGTCGTCGTGAACAGCGTCGGCCCGATCACCATCCAGGCCACCGTCGCCGGACTCGCGCCCGCCACCTTCACCATCAACGCCACCACCTCCTTCGAGTCGCGGGCGCAGGGGCCGGTCGCGGTGCCGGTGGCGCGCGCGCTCGACACCCTCTGCGCGCGCAACGAGCAGGAATTCACCGCCGTCTGCCGCGCGCTCTCGCTCCTCTCCGACGCCGAGTTCTCGCCGTCGCTGGAGCGCCTCGCGCCGCAGCAGTCGGGCGCGCAGTCGAAGGTGGCCAGCGAAGTCGTCTCCGCCGTCACGTCGGGCATCGCCGCGCGCCTCTCCGCCGTGCGCGGCGGCGTGCAGCGCTTCTCCACGCAGCAGCTCCAGATCGCCATCAACGACCGCCCGCTCCCCCTCGCCGCGCTGGCCGCCGCGTTCGGGCCGCAGGAAGCCACCGACGCCGGCGGTTCCGAGGAGGACCCGTACAGCGGCTGGTCCGCCTTCCTCTCCGGCAACCTCGGCACGGGCGAGCGCAACGCGCGCGACGGGCAGCTCGGCTTCGACCTGGAGTCGCAGGGAGTGATGTTCGGCGTCGATCGCCTCGTTGGCCAAAACATCTTTGGCGCGTCGCTGCACCTCATGCAGCTCGACGCCGACCTCTCCGGCGGGAACGGCACCGTCGACACCTCCGGCTATTCGCTCTCGCTCTACGGCAGCCGCGGCGGCCTCTTCGCCGGCGGCGCGCCGAATTCGAAGTTCGACGGCCTCCACTTCGACGGCAGCCTCACCTACGGCCGCAATACCTACGAGGCCGAGCGCGACCTGACCATCGCCGGCATCACCGTGGCCAGCGCCACCAGCGAGAACGACGCGAACGTCTTCGCCATCGCCGCCGGCACCGGCTTCGAGGCGCACACCGGCCGCACCGACTTCGACCTGACCCTCGGCGGGACGTGGTCGCGCGCGGACATCAGCGAGCTCTCCGAGCAGGGCACCGGGCCGCTGCTCCTCTTCGTGCAGGGGCAGGACATCGAGTCGCTCACGGCGAACCTCGGCCTGAACGTCCGCGCCGCCTTCCCGGTGCCGTTCGGGACGCTGCTGCCGTCGCTGCGCGGCGAGTATGTGCGCGAGCTCAAGGACGACGCGCGCCTGGTCACCGCGCGCTTCCTCCGCGACCGCCTCGGCACGACGTTCACCGTGCCGCTCGACCGTCCCGACGCCAGCTACGGCCGCATCGGCGCCGGGCTGCAGGCGCTCTTCCCCTTCGGCTGGTCCGCCACGGTCGAAGCGACACAGGATGTCCTCCGCTCCGACTTGAAATTCCGCAACCTTCAGTTCAACGTGTACAAATCGTTCTGACCATGAGATTGCAAGCGTGGAAACGTAGGGCGGGCTTCAGCCCGCCTCCCCCGGGGATGGGCGGGCTGAAGCCCGCCCTACGTTTCGCCCTCCTTCTGTTGCTCGGCACCATCAGCGTGCACGCGCAGCAGTCCGCCGACGACCTGCTGCTCGTCGACTGCCGCCTCCCGCCGAAGATGCGGCGCGTGGGCGGGCGTACGTATCCGATGGCGCAGCCGCCGCGGCGCACCACCGCCGTCGACTGCCGCATCCGCGGCGGCGAGTACACGGTCTACGACCGCGGCAACTACCAGACGTCGCTGAAACTCTGGCTGGCCGAGGCGGAGAAAGGGAGCGCCGAGGCAGCGTACTACGTCGGCAAGATCTACGAGGGGGGGCTGGGCACGCCGCCCGACTACGCCGCCGCGGCGAAGTGGTACCAGCAGGCGGCGGCGAAGGGACACAGCGCGTCGCAGTACAGCCTCGGCACGCTGTACGAGCAGGGCCTCGGCGTCCCCGCCGACAAGACCAAAGCGTTCAACCTCTATCGCGGCGCGGCCGGCCTCTCCGGCGACTACGTCATCGTCGAGACCACGCGCTATCAGGAGCTCGAGAAAGCGGCGGAGGAGCTCGCGCTGCGCGAGCAGGAAGTCGAGGAGCTGCAGCGCCAGCTCGACGACGCGAAGCAGCGCGACCAGTCGAAGATCCGCGAGCTGCAGCAGAAGCTCGACGCGCAGCAGGCCCGCATCGAGTCGCACAAAAAAGAGATCGCCCGCATCCAGGGCCTCGTACGCACCTACGCCCCCGCCGGCGCGTCGAAGGCGCTGGCCGCGCCGAAGGGTGGCCTCGGCCGCTACTACGCGCTGGTCATCGGCAACTCGAAATACGACAGCCTCCCGCCGCTGCCGAACGCGGAGAACGACGCCAAGGCGATGGCCAACATCCTCCGCGACGCCTACGGCTTCGAGGTCACGCTGCTGCTCAACGCGCGCGGCAAGCAGATCCTGACCACGTTGTACGAGCTGAGCCAGAACCTCGCCGAGAACGACAACCTGGTCGTCTTCTACGCCGGCCATGGACGCCGCGACCTGCGCAACCGCCGCGGCTGGTGGCTCCCCGTCGACGCCACGGCCGACGCGAGCGCGCGCACGAACTGGCTGCCGAACCAGGACGTGAGCGACCGCCTGGCCCTGATCCCGTCGCGGCACATCCTCGTCCTCGCCGACGGCTCGTACGTCGGCGACATCACGCGCGGTGCGCCGCAGCCCGACACGTCGTCGATGACGCCGGCGCAGTGGACGAAGTACGTCGAGGCCAGCCGGCGCAAAAAGGCGCGCCTGGCCCTGGCTTCGGGCACGGACGGCGCCAGCTCGCGCTTCACGAACGCGCTGATCGGCGTCCTGCAGAAGCAGAAGGGCGTCGTGCCGGCGTCGCGCATCCACCGTGAGGTGGTCAACACGTTGACTGCCGGCGACCGCGTCACCTCCGCCGTCCCCACCTTCGCGCCGCTGCAGTCGGCCTTCCACGACGGGGCCGATTTCCTCTTTCAGCGAAAATGAGCGCACTCCCCGAGCTCGAGACGCGCTTCGACGTCCTGACCAAGCTCGGCGAGGGCGGCATGGGCTGCGTCTACAAGGTGCGCCACCGCGATCTCGACGAAGTACAGATCGTGAAGACGCTGCAGGCGCACCTCAGCACGAATCCCGACCTGCGCGAGCGCTTCATCAACGAGGCCCGCCGCGGCATGCGCCTCCGCCACCCGCACATCGCCGGCGTGCACGACTTTGCCGTCACCGCCGACGGCACCGGCTACATCGTCATGGAGTTCGTCGACGGCGCGAACCTCAAGGACCTGCTGGCCGCGAAGGGGCCGCTGCCGCTGGAGCTGATCGGCACCGTGGCCGTGCAGGCGCTCGACGCCCTGGCCTACCTGCACGGCGAGAAGTTCGTGCACCGCGACATCTCGCCGGACAACCTGATGCTGACCACGGGCGCGGACGGGAAGCCGTTCGTGAAGCTGATCGACCTCGGCATCGCCAAGTCGCTGGAGGCGGGACAGACACTCACCGCCACCGGGCAGTTCGTCGGCAAGGTGAGCTACGCCTCGCCCGAGCAGTTCGGCGGCCAGCTCGACGGCCGCAGCGATCTCTACTCCCTCGGCGTGGTGCTCTACAAGCTCCTCACGAACGCCGATCCGTTCACCGGCGCGAACTACCGCGAGATCATCGCCGCGCATCTCTTCAACCCGCCGCGCCCGTTCGAGGAGACCGCCCCCGACCGCCCCATCCCCGAGGCGGTGAAGCAGGTCATCTACCGCGCGCTGGAGAAAGAGCCGGAGAAGCGCTACGCCGACGCGGCCGAGTTCCGCGATGCCGTGATCGAGGCCTTCGACGTCCACGACGCACGCCCCGTCAGCCTCTCCACGCGCCCCGCCCCGACGGTGCCGGGAACCCCACACACCACCGCCTCGTCCACCCTCGTCGATCGAACCGTCGTCGTGCAGGACGCGACGAAGGTCGTCAACGTAGGACGGGCTTCAGCCCGTCCCGGGCGGGCTGAAGCCCGCCCTACGTTCATCGCCCTCGCCGCGCTGGTGATCCTCCTCGCCATCGGCTGGTTCGTCTGGCAACGCCAACAGGCCGCGAGCCTCGCCGGCTACGGAAAGTTCTACGCCGTCGTCATCGGCGAGTCGCAGTACCGCCTCAAGGAACAACTCCCCACCGCCGTCAACGACGCGCGCGCCGTCGCCCAACTGCTGCAGCGCGACTACGGCTACGACGTGGCGCTCCTCGAGAACGCGAGCGCGGAGCAGATCCTCGGCGCCATCCGCGCCACGGCCGGCCGCATGACGACGCAGGACAATCTCCTCATCTACTACGCCGGCCACGGGGAGCTGAAGAACGACAAAGGCTACTGGCTCCCCGTCGACGCCGACTTCGAGATGACGAACTGGATCTCGCCGGCCCTGATCAAGGACACGCTCCTCGACCACCCCGCGCAGCGCACCCTCATCATCGCCGACTCCTGCTACTCCGGCGCCCTGGCGCGCAACGTCGCCGCCGGCGGCACGAAGGAGAAACGCTCCCGCCTCGTCATCAGCTCCGGCGGCACCGCCCCCGTGCTCGACTCCGCCGACGGCCAGCACTCCCTCTTCACCCGCGCGCTCCTCGACGTCCTCGGCGACTCCGGCAAGGTGGAAGACGTGCAGACGCTCTTCGGGAAGATCCGCGAGCAGGTCAACGACGCCGCCCGCCGCGCCGGCCGCGAACAGAACCCGGAGCTGGCCGTGCTCGCGGAAGTGGGCGACGAAGGCGGGACGTACTACTTCGTACGCCAGCAATTTCAGCGAACTCGCTGAAAAACGAAGCGTGAACGGTTCCGTTTTCAGCAAACTCGCTGAAAGGTTGACCGTTCACGGCTGCATCGGAAACGAAACTGCTTCCGTTTTCAGCAAACTCGCTGAATTTGTAAGCGATCACGCTTACGTTTTCAGCGAACTCGCTTAATTTCTAAGCGATCACGCTTACGTTTTCAGCGAATTCGCTTAATTTCTAAGCGATCACGCTTACGTTTTCAGCGAGTTCGCTGAACATCGAAGCGCGATCGCAACTGTTTTCAGCGAGCTCGCTGCTCGTATCATGCTGGCGTGGAAGAGTTTGACGTTTTCGTCTCGCACGCGAGCGAGGACAAGACGCGATTCGTCGAGCCGTTGGTGGCCGCGCTGCGCGAGCGCGGGCTTCGCGTCTGGTATGACTCTCACGAGATTCGTCTCGGCGACGACTTTCGGCGCAAGATGGACGAAGGGCTGTCCCGGTCCCGTTTCGGTGTCGTCGTCCTCAGTCCACGCTTCTTCAAGTACTGGCCCGAGGCGGAGCTGAGCGCGCTCTTCAACCAGGAGGCGACCTTCGATGTAACGCGCATCCTGCCGGTGCGGTGCGATCTGGACCGCGCCACACTGACCCGGCGATTGCCGCTGCTCGCAGGGCGGGCGGACATCGGGTGGGAGATGGGTGTGGCGACGGTTGCCGATCGGATTCGTGATCGTGTGCACAACACGCCCGCCGACACTCACTCCGCGCGGTCGCCGGTCTATAACCTGCCGTCGCGCCGGGCGCGGGAGCTCTTCGGGCGCGAAACCGATTTAGAGCGACTCGACTCTCTCCTGAAGCCGGGCCACTCCATGAGCATTGAAGGTCTGGCCGGTGTGGGCAAGACCGAGCTGGCCCTGCACATGGTGGATCGACACGCCGCAACGGGACGTTTTCCGGGCGGCATCTTCTGGTTCGACGCCGAACAACCCGATCTCACCACAACCTGGGGCTCCGTGATCGCGGATGCTCTCGCCGTGAGTCCGGGAACCGTCCAGGAGCGCGCCGCGGGCGCGCTGCGCATCGCATCGAGCGGCGGCCCAGTCCTCATCGTCCTCGACAACGTGGAGAGCTGGACGCGGGCGAATGAGCCGAGGCCCCTGCCGAGCGGGCCGCACGTCGCGATCCTCGTCACCACAAGACGTCAGTTCCTCGGCGGTCGTTCCTTCGAGCACCACACGCTCGAAGTTCTGCCGGCAGACGCCGCGCGTGAATTCCTCATTTCCGTGGCTGGTCGCGATCTCGCCCGCTCGCCCGGGCTCGATGATCTCCTGCACCAGCTCGAAGGCCACAGCCTGGCCATCGAACTGGCGGGCGCATACCTCCGCGAGTTCCCGTCCGTCACCCCCGCGGAGTATCTGAAGCGGCTCGCGGAGGGCTTGCCGGTCGAGGAGAAGGTGCAGGACATGGTGCGCTACGAGGCGACGGTGCGTCGCGCCCTTGATGTGCATTGGGCGAAGCTCGACAACGCGGCGCGAGAGGCCCTGCTCGTCGCCGCCTGCTTTGCACCCGAGGAGGCGAGCATCGCCCTGCTCGAGGCCTGCGGTGTGGGCGATGACGCGCTGCAACCCCTCCGCCGTTTTCACCTGATCGTCGGCGACGGTGAGCGCTGGCGCATGCACCGCCTCGTGCGCGAGTGGGCGCGGCGAGTAGCATCCACCGAAGCTTATGCGCAGGCGAAGCGCAACTTCATCGAAGGGTGCGCCGAGTATTCGTTACAGATTAGGCTAGAGGACGGATTCCGCCTCTACCGGGCCGACGGAAAGCACCTCGAGCAGGCCGGACACGAAGCCGCGGCCGTTCTCGGCACCGACGATGCGCGGGTGAGTCGTCTGTTTGATCGGCTCGGCATCGCACTGCAATCCATGGGTGATTTGCCGCGTGCCAAAGAGCTGCTCGAGCTCGCACTGGCTTCGGATCTGAAGAACCTCGGTGAGGACCATCCGGACGTGAGCGCCGCAAGATCCAATCTCGCCCTTGTCCTCAGGTATCTCGGCGAGCTGCCGCGCGCCAAAGAACTGCTCGAGCTCGCACTGGCTTCGGATCTGAAGAACCTCGCCGAGAATCAGATGGCCGCCAAAAGATCCAACCTCGCTCTCGTTCTCAGGCAGCTGGGCGATCTGCCGCGGGCCAAAGAACTGCTCGAACTCGCATTGGCCTCGGACCTGGAAACCCTCGGGGAGGATCATCCGACCGTGGCCACCGAAAGATCCAATCTCGCTCTCGTCCTCCAGGATCTTGGTGATCTGCCACGTGCCAAAGAGCTGCTCGAGCTCGCACTAGTCTCAAATCTCAAAAGTCTGGGCGAGAACCATCCGACGGTGGCTGCGCAGCGGTTCAATCTCGCAAGGCTCTCGTGGGAGGGAAGGGATCTTGCAGGCGCGCGCGCGCAGTTATCTCAGGCATTGGCGACGGAGGAGCGCTCTCTCGGTGCGAACCACCCCTCTACAGCTTTCACGCGAGCTTTCCTCGCCGCCGTGCTGGATCTCTTGGGAGAGACCGAGTCCGCGCGCGCGGAGGTCGAGCATGCGGTGCGGGCCGTAGCGAATCAACCCACTGGATCGTACTTAAGGACACAGGTCGAGCGAATCGCAGCGCGGATCCTCGGCCGCACCTGACTACCCCTTCACCGCGTACCCATCCCCATAAAACTTGCTGGTGATGCTCGTGTGAAACTCGATCGCTTTCACCGGTGGGTATTTCGGTTGCCCGATGCACGGCAGCACCTCCAGCACTTCCTCTTCCCACACGTACACCGCCATCGGAAACGACACGCGCGGACGGCCGCGCTGCAACACATCGCGCGGCTTGCTGACGCGGTGGGTGGTGGAGGGGAAGAGGTCGTTGCTGATGCGCTGCATGTAGTCGCCGGTATTGAGGACGATCGTGCCGCGCGGGGCGGCCACGCGCACCCATTTCATGTTGCGGCGGTTGAGCACCTGCAGCCCCTCGGCGCGCGGCGCGGGGAGGAAGGTGAAGAGGTCGACGTCCTCATGTCCCAGCAGGCGCGCCGCGCCGGAGGCGTCGTCGCCGGCCGACATCGGCGGGTAGTAATTGAGGCGCAGTCCGAAGTTCGTGCCGGTCAGCTTCGCGTCGTAGAGATGCGGATCGCAGCCAAGATAGCGGAGAAGGCTCTGCATCACCGGCAGGATCAGCGGCTCGTGCGCGGCGACGATCTTCTGGAAGAAGGCCCGGTACTCGGGGAGCGGCCAGAAATCGCCTCCCTCGAAGGCGCGGCGGCAGAACACCCATCCCTCCACCAGGTCGGGATGCATGTTGCTCGTCTCCTTGATCGGGAAATAGCCCTGGTTGACCGAGCCGTGGCGTTGCGCGCGGTAGCGCAGCTTCTCCTCCATCGACAGGTGCGTGAACATCTCCTCCACCTTCGCTTCCGCCTCGTCGTAGAGTGCCGGGTCGACGCCGTGGCCGGAGAGGATGGCGAAGCCGATCTCGCGCAGGGCCTCGCCGAGGTCGCGCGCGAACGTCGGGCTGCGCATGTCGCAGGTGCGGATCGCGAAGTCGTCGTCGAACTGGTCCGCCCCCTCCGTTTCGGCCAGGTGATAGCTCTGGCGCTTCTCCACCTGGTCGTAGCGGATGAAGTCCTGGTTCGTGGCCCGGATGCCGTCTTCCTGCTTCATGGCGTGAGGTGACAAGATACCGCATGCTCATCGAGCTCGAAGGGGGCTGCCGGGTCACGTCGATGCGCGACGGCGAGCCGCGGAGGTACGAGGTACGAGTGCTCCGCTTCGGCAGACTCGACGCCTGAAGCTCAGGCCATGAGCGTGCCCGAGCGGAGCTACTCGTACCTCGTCCCTCGTACCTCGTCCCTCGTCCCTGCCGCCAGACCGGCTCAGCGCGAGAGCATGGCCACCAGAGGCGCGGGGGCGGCGTCTTCGCTCGACGTGGCCAGGCGGTCGAGGTGCTCGACGAAGCGGGCGAACAGGTCCTCCGCGTATGCGTCTTCCGGCGTGGTCAGCTCGAGCTTGTCCACCGGCGTGGCCGGCCGGAGATCGAGCGACGGATCGCGCGTCACGAGCTGGGCCAGCATGTCCGAGACGACGAACGACATCGTCTCCCCTTCCTCGAGGCCCAGCGCGCGGAGCGTGGCGGCGGACAGCTCGCGGGTGGTGCCCCTGGACAGCGACTCGACGTGGCTGTCCGCGCGCGCCAGCAGGCGCACGCCCGTCTTTGCCGGGGCGTCCTGGCTGCCGTTCATGATGCCGAGCGTGGCCGGGAGATAGAGCCGCGTGCGATCGAGCTTGTGGTAGATCGCCGGACGCAGGAGCCGCCGCGAGTTGCACGCCGCGAGGACGCAGGTGCGGACGCCGGAGTCTCCGAGGCGCTCGATCAGCGCCCCGATCGCGGCGTACGAGCGCGAGGCTTTCTTCGCGGAGCTGGCCTGCAGTTTCAGGCCGTTCCCGTGCGTCCCGTGCGCCTCCAGGATGACCACGGAGATCGCCTCTTCCGGCGCGGCCGACGCGTTGCGGCAGCGGATGTCCTCGACGACCGCCTCCCAGCTCGCACTCTCATAGCAGGTGAAGCCGAGGCGCTCGTAGAACGCGCAGTTGTTCCCGATGCTCAGGTCGGGGCTGAAGACGACGGCCACGCCGCGGCCGACGGAGCTGAGAGGCGTCGCGCGCGGCCCGGCGAGCGCGGCTCCGGCCAGCAAGCAGACCACTGCCAACTGCAGTGCACGCATCTCCGGACCTCCTGGAACTTCCCGATTGGACGACCTCTCATTGACGCGCGTTTTCGAAGCGGTGTCAACAGTGGCTCGTACGATGATCCGCGAATTGCGCGTGCTGCCGCTCATGGCCGTGTCGGATCCGCCTGTCCCGTCGCGGCGCGCCAGGCGCGCAGGACCGTCACCCACTCGCGCGCCGCTTTGCGCGTCTGCGCGAGCTTGCCGTCGGGGAAGATGCGCGGCAACACGTCGGGGTGGTACTGGCGGATCCACTCCAGCGGAGCGTCGAGGTACGGCCGCCACTCGGCCGGTCCGGCGGGCACGTACAGCTGCGAGACGATCCGCCGTTCGCGTCGAGGGTGAACGTCGGCGTGGCGTTCCAGCCGGGAAATCCGATGAGGAGCGAAAAGTTGTTGTCCTCATGGACGCGTGCCGTCACCTCCGCGCCGTTCGCGACGAGCAAGTCGACGCGATGCGATTGTTTTCGTCTACTCATGTGCGCCGGCATACTGGCCGGAACGCGAGTGGGTCCAGCAGGGATGGATTGTTCATCCGCCGTGGTTCCCCATTTACGCGCCGGCCATCGCAGGCGTCCTCGCGATGGCGATCACTAAAGCGTTGCGTTCACGGACCAGAGCGAGAACGGTCGCTCAACGATGATCGCGCGCAATTGCCGCTTCGGAAAGTCTAGTAAGCCGCCCCTGCGGCGTCTCGCGCGCAAGGCGACAGCGTGTGGCGCTCGCGGAAATCGAGTATGGCGGCGGCCGTCGAACTCTGCGGCTGCACTCACCCACAGTTTGCATTTTCCCTTCTTGCATGAAACTGCGTCTCACTCGGCACATGATCATAAGCTTTGGAGATGTGGCGGAATCGAGTGCGTCCAATGGAAGCTGCGGTTTCAGGACAAACAGTCCCGCTTTCTCGCCAGGCCTGGCCGAGCAGTGGTCGTGGCCTAACCTCACCGTGCGGCCCGACTTCGGCCTGGCAGCCGAACTGCCTACTTGATCGCAAGCGCGGCGGCGTCACCGCGGTTGCAGTTCGCGACTCGGTTCCACGAACGTCATTCGCGGCAACCGCCGCGCCGCTTCGGCTTCTGCACCTGGGCCCTGGCCGCACAGCTTAGTACTCCATTCGCTAAGTTCGATCACAGAGCGTGCGGTCAGTCCCCTCTCCCCACCGCAGTGGGGAGAGGGTCAGGGTGAGGGGTTGTGGCGCTCGGGAAAGGGGAGCCCCTCACCCTAGCCCTCTCCCCACTGCGGTGG
>DASPMO010000073.1:0-54344 GCA_035627015.1 Thermoanaerobaculia bacterium
AACACCATCCAGAAACCAAGTTTCCGGTGGTCATAGAGCAGAGGTCACACCCGTTCCCATTCCGAACACGGCAGTTAAGCTCTGCATCGCCGATGATACTGCGCGGGCAACTGCGTGGGAAAGTAGGACGCCGCCGGGATAAAATTTATGAAAAGCCGCTGAGCAATCAGCGGCTTTTCGCTTTTCCGGCGACCTTACAATGCCCGGCAGGTGAAGCGGAACCTCATCGCCAGCATTGCCGGCACGGCCGTCTCCGGCCTGGTAGCCGTGGCCCTGGTCCCGCTCTACGTCCACTTCCTCGGCATCGAGGCCTTCGGCCTCATCGCCTTCCATACCTCGGTCACCGTGGTGGTGACGCTGCTCGACCTCGGCTTCGGCGCCGCCGTGAATCGCGAGGTCGCGCGCCGCGGATCCGAGGATGCCCGCGGCGTGGTCGCCAGCGTGCAGCCGCTTTACGCGGCCATCGCGCTCGTTGCGGGCGCGGCACTGTTCCTCCTCGCGCCGTGGATGGCCACCCGGTGGTTCTCGCCGCGCGCGCTTCCGCCGGAGACGGTCACGACGACGCTCCGCCTCCTCGCCGGAGCGGTCGCGCTGCGCTTTCCGTACGGCCTTTACGCCGCCGCGCTCATGGGTGCGCAGCGGCATGTGCCGCTGAATGGGGTCGTGGTCGCGGCGGCCGCGCTGCGGACAGCGGCCGCGGTCGTGCTGCTGGCCGTCCTCGGGGCGGACGTCCGCGCGGTCATGGCCGCGGAGCTCGTCATCGCCGCCCTGCAGACGCTCGTGGCGGCGGCGCTGGTGTACCGCTTTTTCCCGGCCGCACCAGCGAAAACGCGACTGCAGACGCTCTGGCTCTTTGCCCGGAGTGCGGCGGTCATCGGCATCCTCTCCGGCCTCGTCTCCCAGGTCGACAAGCTGGTGGTCAGCAAAGTGCTGCCGCTGGCGACGTTCGGCGGCTACGCGGTGGCGGTGACGATCGGGGCGATCGTGATGACGGCCATGCAGCCGTTCCACGCCGCGGCCTTTCCGCGCCTGACGCAGCTTGCCGCCCGCGGCGAGCACGACGGCGTGGTCCGGCTCTACGGCCGCGCCACGCGCACCATGTCCGCGATCCTGTTTCCGCTGGCGGTGATGGCGGCGTTCTTCATGCGCGAGCTGATCGCGATCTGGAGCGGCAGCCGCGCGCTGGCGGATGAGATCCACCTCGCCGCGGTGCTGGTGGTGGCGGGGTCGGCGTGCTACGCGCTGACGACGCTCATGTACTCGCTGCAACTCGCGCACGGGTGGATGACGCCGTCGCTCGTCCTGAACGCGGCCGCGCTCTGCGTGCTCGTCCCCGTCAGCGCGTGGAGTGCGGTGAGGTACGGCGCCGCCGGCCCGGCCGCGACGTGGCTCGCGGTGCAGGCGATCGTGCTCGCTGCGGACTCCGTGGCCACGCACGGGCGGCTGCTGCCGCGCTACTCCTGGATTCGCGACGTCGCGCCGCCGCTGCTGGCCTCGCTGGCCGTGGCCATCCTGGCCCGCCTGGCCATCGATGCCTTGCGTCCCGCGAGTGCGATGCTCATGGCCGCGCTCCTCGGGATGAGCGGAATGGTGGCCCTCGGGGCCGCCGCGCTCACCGCGATGCGCGGATCGTCCGCAGCGTCTCGGTGAATCGCGCGCCGAATGCGGCCGCGTTGAGCTCTCGCACGACGCGCTCGCGATTCGCGGCCAGCACGTGGCCGAGGTCGCGGGCGCGCATGTCGCGCACCGTGCGGGCCATCGCGCCGGCGTCGTCCACGGGGAAGAGCCACGACTCCGGAAGCACTTCGCGCATGGCTCCCATGTCCGCGGCGACGATTGGCAGCTCGTAGAACATCGCCTCCAGCGCGACCTGCGGCAGTCCTTCGAACCGCGAAGGGATGGCCACCATGTCGATCGCCGAATAGACGGCGCTCATGTCGCCGAGCCAGGGGAGGCGCTGCACGCCCGCGCCGAGCCGGGCGTCGTCCGGGCCGTCGCCGACCACGAGGAGGCGTACGTCGCCCTCCAGCAGCGACAGCGCGCGCATGGCCACGTCGTGTCCCTTCGTGCCGAAGCTCACCCGTCCGATGACGGCCACTGTGAACCCGGAGATTGCGAGCTCACGCCGCGCCTCCTCGCGCGGGACGCGCCGCAGCGCGCGCAGGTCCGCGCCGCAGTAGACGACGTGAGTCCGCGCGCGTGCCCCGCCGGCGGCGAGCTCGCGCCGCGCGTTCTCACTGGTGGTGATGAATGCGTCGGGACGGCGGTAGTGATAGCGCTCGAGCACGCGGGCGATCGCCGCCTGCAGCCACTGGCCCGGCGCGAAGTGCACTCCCATGGGGATGAAGCTGACCACGGGAATGCCCAGCCGCCGCGACTGCTCGACGGCGCGATTGGACTGCACGATCGTCCCCTGCACCGCGACGACGACGTCCGGAGCGATCTCCTCGAGCAGTCTCCGCACGGGACGCGCGGCGATGCCGAACGGCGACAGAAAAGGCTGCCAGCGCGTGAGACGGACCTCGATCGGGACGAGCCGCACCGCTCCTTCCACTCGTTTCCACGCCTCGTGCAAACGAGCATTGGTGGACGGAAACGCGGAGACCACCTCCACGCCCGCCGCCACGAGCCCCTCGGCGGCGAGGATGGCCGTGGCCTGATGCCCGCCGTAGATTGGCACGTCGTCATAGAAGAGAACGCGCTTCATTTCGTCAGTACGGCGGCGGTGGTGAGATACGACTTGCGCGGCAGCGGCAACGCCGCCAGGGCGAGGGCGATGAGATTCACGGCGACGTTGAGCGGCAGCCGCACCAGCGCCGCCGCCGCGCGCAAGGCGAACGGCAGCGGCGCGAGGATGTTGCTCATCAGGTTGCAGAACGTCAGCGCCAGCACCTCCACCTCGTTCCCGAGGGCGTGCACCTCGCGGACGCGCAGCCCGTTCCTCGCGGCCAGCGCCTCGATCGCGCGTGCGGTCAGGCGCACGTAGTCGTGCGGCTCCTCGTGCAGCGGATAAGCGAACGGTGTGGTGATGAGAATGACGCCGCCGCCGCGGACGAGGCGGGCCATCTCCGAAAAGGCGGCCGCCGTGTCGGGCACGTGCTCGAGCACTTCGGTGCAGACGATCGTATCGACCGAGGCGTCTTCACGCGGAATGCTGACCAGCGAGGCGACGAGGTCGACGCTGCCGCGGCGATTCTGGGAGACGTCGACACCGAGGTAGTGTGCTCCGGCAGCCTCGATGCGGCGCCGCAGCGGCTGTTCGCCGCAGCCGGCGTCGAGCACGACCTGCCCGCTGCCGAGGATGCGGTCGAGGCGCGGCGTCACGAACGCGCGGATGTGCCGGAGGATCAGGAAGTCGGCGCTCCAGAGCGGCGCGGCGTACGTCCGCCTCCGCTCCCACCTCACATCGTTCGCGTCATTCATCGGCACTCACGCTATTCTCGCCCGCGGCGTGGGGACCCGGATCGGAATCGACGCGCGGCTCATCCGCGCCTACGGAATCGGATCGTACATCCGCGGCCTGCTGCACGGGCTGGCGTCCCTCGGCGGCGATGAAGAGTACGTCGTCTTCGCGCCCGGCGACGCGCGGGAGCTCATTCCGCCGTCGATGGAGCTCGTCGTTTCCGGCGTCGCTCCGCACACGCTCGGCGAGCCGCTGCGCATGGGGCGTGTCCTCGGCCGGGCGCGCCTCGACCTCGTGCACGCCGCACACTTCAACGTCCCGGCAACCAGCCTGCCGCTCGTCGTCACCTTGTATGACGCCATCCCGTTCCACTACCGGCTGCGCAATCCGATCGCCTTCGCGTACATCGCCTTCATGATGCAGACGGCGGTACGCCGCGGGGACCGCCTGCTGGCCATCTCCCACGCCGCAAAGCGCGACATCGTGGACGCCGTCGACTGCGATCCGGAGCGCATCCGCGTGATCCACATCGGCATCGGCGAGCAGTTCTTCAGCGAAGGGCCCGCGGCGACGGACCTCGGCCGCTACTTTCTCTTCGTCGGCCGCGCCGCCGGATACAAGAACGCGGCGGTGCTGCTCG
Source organism: Thermoanaerobaculia bacterium (assembly GCA_035627015.1). Lineage (GTDB taxonomy): Bacteria > Acidobacteriota > Thermoanaerobaculia > Gp7-AA8 > Gp7-AA8 > QHVT01. The sequence goes on from DASPMO010000073.1 coordinate 4,044, forward strand.
AGGCGCTGGCCCTCGCGCGGCGCGCCGATCCCTCGCTGCGCGTCGTCCTGACCGGCGGCCGGCACGAGGGCCACGGCAGCGACGGCGTGATCGTGCCCGGCTACGTCGAAGAGGCGCGGCTGCTGGAGCTCTATCGCGGCGCGATCGCCGTCGTCATGCCGAGCCTCATGGAGGGTTTCGGACTGCCGCCGCTCGAGGGGATGGCCCTGGGCACGCCGGCCATCACCTCGAAGGCACCGGCGCTCGTCGAGGTGACGGGCGATGCCGCGCTGCACTTCGACGCGACCTCGAGAGAGCAGCTGGCCGAGGCCATGCTGCGGCTGGCGGGCGACGACCGGTTGCGCGGCGAGCTCGCCAGGCGCGGGCGCGAGCGCGCGCGGCACTTCTCGTGGCGCCGCTGCGCGGAAGAGACGCGCGCCGTCTATCGGGAGCTGCTGTCGCGATGAGGTACTGGATCGCGTTTGCCGTCTGCGCGATCGCGGCCACGGTTCCGCTGCTCGTCACCCCGACCCTGCCGATGGTCGACCTCCCCGAGCACATGGCCCAGGTGGCGATCTGGAAGCATCTCCACGACGCCTGTCACGGCTACGCGGAGATCTACGAGCTGAACTTCGCCACCGCCTATCTTCTCGGCTATCTGGTCATGCGCGCGTTCGCGGCCTTCGTCACGGTGAGCACCGCCGCGAAGCTCACGGTCTGGCTGAGCGTCATCCTGCTGCCGCTCTCCATGCGCGCGCTGCTGCGGCGCACGGGAGGGGACGTGTGGCTGTCGCTCCTCGGCTTTCTGCTGGCGTACGGCTACGTCTTCTACTGGGGCTTCCTGAATTTCGCCCTTGCGGTCCCGCTCGGGATCCTGTCGCTCGCGCTGCTGTACGACGAGCGTCCGCGCCTCGTTGCCATGAGCGCCCTCGCGCTGTTCGTGCTGGCCTCGCACGCGCTGCTGTTCGTCTTCGTGGCGATGGTGACGCTCCTCGTCGCGGCCGTGCGCCGGATGCCGCGGCTGCTCGTACCGCTCGTGGTGCCGGCGCTGCTTTTCGCGGCGTTCGTGCTCCGCCTGCAGCAGGCGGAGCCGACGTCGCAGGGAGTCTTCAGCTGGGGGCGAAGCGCGTTCGGGCGTCTTGGCGATTTCCCATGGCTGCTCGTCGCCAACGCGTGGGAGCCATGGGGCGTGGCGATCTTTCTCGCGATTGCGATGGCCGTGCTCGTCGCGTGGCCGCGCATCACGAGGGAGGGGGCGCGGTGGATCCCGCTCCTGCTGGCAGCGGGGATCTATCTTTTCGGGCCGTTCGGTGCGTTCGGCAGCGATTATCTCTACGCACGTTTCGCCGCCCTGGTGTCGATCGGCGCGCTGATGGTCCTGGAAGCGCCGCGCCGCGCGGTCACGCTCTCGCGCGTACTCATCGTGATGCTGGTGCTCGGATGGATGGGCGTCCTCACCGGCCGCTTTCACCGCTTCGGACTGGAAGTCGCGGACTACGACCGGCTGATCGCGTCGATCCCGGTGAACCGGCGGATCGTGCACTTCAACGTCGAGCCGTTCAGCGAGCACGTGCCGGGGCCCGTCTACTTTCATTTCGGCGCGCTGTATCAAGTGCGGCAGGGGGGGCTCCTTGCGTGGTCGTTCGCGAACAACTACCCGCAGCTCGTCCGCTACAGAAAGGGTGCGGAGCCGGTGGTGAACAGCCGGTCGACCCCGCGGACGGGAGTCGACTGGCCGGGCATCCTGCAGTACGACTACATCCTCGTGCGCGGCGGCGACCCGCGGCCATGGCTCCTGCGCCACGCGCCGGTCCCGATCGTCACCGAAGCACGAGTGGGGGAGTGGTGGCGCCTGGCGACGCCGCGGGCGCGCGGCCCGCAGCAGGACTGTCCTCCGCTCAACGAATGATGCGCAGGGAGCGCAGGTCGTAATAGCGGCTCATGCACTGGTTTCGCCAGTGGCCGGGGTCGGTCTCCAGGAGGTGCCTGGAGAGGAACCAGGGCTCGCGCAGCGCGACGTCCTGGCCGCGGCGCGTGCGCAGCATCGTATCCAGCGCGTCCATCCGTGCGGCCTTGTCGCGATCCGACGGGAGCATGCGCACGTTGGCGGCAACGGACCAGAGCGGGACGATGGTCAGGACGAGCAGCAGCGCGGGAAGGACGCGCGCGCCGTTCGCCCACGACCGGCCCGCCGCCGCGGCCGCGGCGAAGAAGGCCAGCAGCAGGCAGTAACTGGCCACGTCGAGCGATGCGGGAGGGGGCGGCGTCGGAATCAGCCACGCCGAGGGGAAGAAGGTAACCAGATAGGCGCCGAAGGCCACCAGTGCGCAGGCCAGGGCCACGCGCGTGCGCATGCGGGGGGAGACGAATCCCGCGAGAAGCCCCGCCCCGATGACGACCAGGAACGCCGCGCCGGCCAGGAAGAGGTACGAGCCGACGAAACCGTTCGCGTGGCGCAGCGCGCGGAGCGCGGCCTCGGGGAGGGTGAAGTGGGTCTGCAAGGTGTTCGCGCGCACGGCGTTGCCGGGCGCGGAGGCGACGATGGCCAGCGAGACCAGCGTCGCCATCACCGCCGAGGCGGAGATCCATATGCCGCGGCGGTTGCGGAGAATCAGCGACACGATCAGCAGGCCGCCGCTCAAGGCGCCCTGGCAGGCGAGCGAAGTCTCCGAGAGTCCGCCGGCGACGAGCATCAGCACCGCGCTGGCCGCGGCGGCACGTGCGGGAGACGCCTTCGTCCCGGCGAACAATCCCAGCCAGAGCGTGAACAGCACGAGCGGCAGCACGTACGTCACGTAGCCCGTTTCCCAGAAGTACGTCTGGTCCTCGTTCAGCATGCTCGGCGACGCGTCGAACAGCGTGAACGTGCACGCGAGCACCGCCACCGCGAGCGCCGTTCGCTCCGCGATTACGCGGCGCAGCGTCCACCAGAACGACACCCCCAGCAGGAGCAGCATCAGCGCCGGGGTGACGCGGGCGGTGACGGGACCGATCGATTCCAGCGCGGCCTTGAAGACGAAATACGAGTAGCGACCGCTCCACGACTCGCGGTGATGCTGCATCGCGCCGGCGAAGCCGTACTGCTGCAGGTCGGCGGCGGTGCAGAAATCGTCGAGGAAGTAGCGCGCGTACCCGCCGCGCCACGCGTATGTGGCGATTCCGGCGAGGAGCGCGATCGACAGGACGAGGCCGGAGACCCGAAGAGCGCGGCTCATGCGATGCCGGTCATCGTAACGCACGCACCGAGCGCGCTTCGTAGAACCTCGCCATGCAGCGGTTCATCCAGTACTCCGGCTCCGGCCGGAGCGCGCGCTCGGCGATGGCCCAGGGGGAATGGATGACGACGTCCCGGCCGCGGCCGGAGCGCAGGATCGCGTCGATGCGATCCTGCTCCGCGGCGCCGGCGCGTGCCCGCGGCAATGTGCCGATGACGGTACGCGCGGAGAGCAGCGGCACGGCGATGGCGATGACGAGCAGCGCCGGCGCGAACGTCCGCACGGCGCGCGGCCTCGCCGCGCCGGCGAGCGCGCAGAGGGGGAGCAGCGCGCCGATGAGGAAGAAGTTCGTCACATGCAGCGCGCGCGGCGGCGGTCCCATGGACAGCATCCACACCGCCGGGACGAACGTGGCCGCGTAGCCGCACAGCGCCGCGGCCGAAGCGGTCAGTGCCCCGGCCAGGCTCACGCGCGCGACCGTGCCGGCGACGGCGCCGCACAGCAGCACGAGCAGCAGCGACTTCCCTTCGGTGAACGCGACCGAGCCGACGTAGTCGTAGGCCAGGACGGCCGACTGCAGCAGCGCCGCCGGCAGCGGCTGCCGCGGCGGCAGCTCGCTGAGGCGGATCAGATTGCCGGGCGCGGTGGCCATCACCACGAGCGAGAGGAGGGAGGCCGCCAGCCCGGCCGCGGCGACGCGCAGCACGTCCGGCCATCGGCGGAATGCCGCGAGGAGCGTCAGGCCTCCTGTTGCCGCGCACTGCGCGGCGAGCGACGTCTCCGAGAGTCCGCCCGCGACGAACAGCACCGCCGCGCCGAGGAGCCGGCGCCACCGTCCCGTCCCGAAGAGCAGGCCCGCCCAGAGGGTGTAGAAGATGAGCGGCAGCATGTACGTCACGGCGCCGGTCTCCCACGTCAGCGGGCCGACGAGTGCGAGCACGTCGGGCGTGGCGTCGATGGCGGCGTAGACGACGGTGCCGCCGCCGAGGAGTGCGATGGGCAGTGAAGTCGTGACCCGGCGGAAGGTCCAGACGCCGGCGGCGCAGAAGAGGGCGATCATCAGCGCGGGCATGACGGGCGCGGTGGCGGGGCCGATCGACTCGGGGATGGCCTTGATGGCGTAGTACGAATAGCGGCCGGCCCAGGCGCCGCGGTGAAACTTCATCGCCCCGAGGAAGCCGCGCTCGTGGAGGGTGGCGGCGGTGCAGAAGTCGTCCGTCATGTAGCGCGCGTGGCGGCCGCACCAGGCGTAGAGCGCGAGCGCGGCGAAAACGGCGACCGCCAGCGCGGCCACGGCGAGGCGGAGCGAACGAGGCACGGCGGGCGATTGTACGCGGTCCCACCCTCCGCCCACGGGGGAGGCGGGCTGAAGCCCGCCCTACGTCTGCACGTAGGACGGGCTTCAGCCCGTCCCTCCCGTGGGTGGGGGTGGCCGGCCGGCTTAGAATCGCGTCGTGATCCACGTCGTCATTCCCGCGTACAACGAGGCCGAGGCGGTCGGTCCCGTCGTCGCGGAGCTCGTCGCGCGGGGGCATCGCACCATCGTCGTCGACGACGGCTCGCGCGACGGCACGGGCGACGCCGCGCGCCGCAACGGCGCGGTGGTGCTGCGGCACTCCGTCAATCGCGGGCAGGGGGCGGCGCTGCAGACCGGCATCGCTTACGCGCTGCGTCATGGCGCGGGCGTCATCGTCACCTTCGATTCCGACGGGCAGCACGCGGCGGAGGACGTCGACGCGCTGGTCGCGCCGCTGCTGGCCGGGCGCGCGGACGTCGTCCTCGGCTCGCGCTTTCGCGGGTCGACCGAGGGGATGACCGCGGTGCGGCGGCTCATCCTGCGCTGCGCGGTGCTCTTCACGCGCTACGCCTCGGGCGCGCGCGTCACCGACACGCACAACGGACTGCGCGCCTTTACGCGCGCGGCGGCGGCCAGGCTCGACATCCGCCTCGACCGCATGGCGCACGCCAGCGAGATCCTCGACCAGATCGTGCAGCACCGCCTGCGCTACGAGGAGGTGCCGGTGCACGTGCGCTACACCGCCTACTCGCGGCGCAAGGGACAGACGTCGCTGGCCGCGCTGCGCATCCTCGCGGACTATGTCCTCGGGAGGTGGATGCGGTGACGTCGTTCCAGTGGATCGCCTTCGCCATCCTCGGCGTCTCGTTCGCCGTGACGCTCGCGCTGACCGTGCGCCGGGTCATCACCCCGCGCGTCGGATTCGCGTGGGGGCTGTTGTGGATCGCGGCGGCGGTGGCCATCGCCCGGCCCGAGCTGACCGCGACCATCGCCAACGCCCTCGGCATCGGCCGCGGCACGGACCTCGTCCTCTACTTTGCCATCCTCTTCATGATCTTCGGCTTCTTCGCCGTCTACGTGCGGCTGCGCAGGATCGAGAGCGATATGACGAAAATCGTGCGCGAGCTGGCCATTCGCTCAGCGGACGACGCGGTCGTAGACGTCGATGACCGCGGCCGCGTGCGCGGCAGCGGTGAATGAGCTGAACGTAGGACGGGCTTCAGCCCGTCCCTCGGGGGGGCGGGCTGAAGCCCGCCCTACGTTGAGCACCGCTTGCGCGAGGGCGGGCGCGTCGCGCGGCGGGACGAGTGTTACGAAGCCCCCCAGCAACTCCTCCGTGGCATGTCCCCTCGTGGCGATCACGCGGCAGCCGAGCGCCGCCGCCTCCACGGCCGAGTAGCCGAAGCCCTCGGAGAGCGACGGAACGACGACGCAGTGCGCGCCGAGGAGGTACGAAGGGAGCTCCTCGCGCGGGACGGAGTCGAGCAGGATCACGTGCTCGCCCAGCGCCTGAATGCGCGGCAGCATGCGCCGGTACTGCGCGGCCGGCTCGCGGGAGAGGATCATCACGAGACGGCTGTCGGGGCGCTCGCGGCGGACGAGCTCCGCGGCCTCGAGCAGATACTCGACGCCTTTCGAGACGCCGGGGCGGCCGAAGTAGAGGTAGACGAACGGCGCGTCGAACGTCCGCGCGCGGTGGCGCTCCGGCGACCAGAAGTCGTGATCGACGGCGTTGTGGATCGTCGTGGCGCGCGACGGGTCGGGGAGGCGGCGGCGCGTGAAGTCGGACGGCGTGATGACGTGCGCCCAGCCGAGGCGCAGCACGAGCGACTCGAAGAGCCGGTAGCCCCAGCCGAGAAGCGCGTTCATGCCCGGCATCTCCTGCCACTGCCGGCCGAACACCTCGTGCGCCGTCAGCACGACCGGCTTGCGCGCCAGGCGGCCGGCGATCCAGGCGGGGATCGCCGCGTTGTACGTCGTCGTGTGAAGCAGGTTCGCGCGGCGCGCGGCGCGGATCGCGTACGGAATCGCCCGCAGCATGAAGAGGTAGCGCCCCGCGCGGATGCGGTGAATGGTGATGCGGCCGCGCGTCTCCTTCGAGCTGCGCTCCGCCGAGGTGATGACCTCCACCTCGTGACCGCGCCGCGCCAGTTCCTCGGCCAGCTCGCCGAACAGCACCTCGACGCCGCCGATGTGCGGAGGGAAGTACTCGAGGACGAACAGGAAGCGTCGCAAGTGATGCGATGATACGAGGACGTGACGAAGAACGGACGCGCGCACGCGATCGGCTGGGCGGCCGTCATCATCGGGGCGCTGACGCTCCTCCGCTTCGCCAAGGGGGCGGGCGATCCGCCGTACGGCGTCGACGCCAGCTACTACTTCCAGCTCGCGCGGCACGTGATGAACGGCGAAGGGCTGGTCACCACGGTGTCGCTCTATCACGAGGGATGGGTGGCGCCGGCGAAGACGACCATCTATCCGCTCTGGCCGCTGCTCCTCGGCTATGCGGGGCGCGCCATCGGCCTCGCGCGCGCGGCCGACCTGCTGCCGCGCGTGCTGTACGTCGTCGACCTCGTGCTGCTCTATCTCCTGGCCATGCGCATCGCCACCCGCTTCGGCGGACTGCGCCTGGGGCGGCAGTGGTGGCTGCCCGACAGCGCGCACTGGGTGGTGGCCGTCTTCGGGGTGGCGCCGCGGTTCTTCGGCGCCACCACGCATCCGTACACCGAGGGGCTCGGGTTCGCGATGGCCTTCGCGTCGTTCCTCGCGCTGGAGCGCTTCGAGCGGACGCGCGGACTCGTCCCGGCCGCGCTCAGCGGCCTGTTCGCGGGACTGGCGTTCCTCACGCGCACGCAACTGATCGGCGTGGCCATCGGCTGCTTTCTGGCGCTGGCGTGGCTGGCCGTCCGCGACCGCAGCGCGCGCCTCGGCACGCTCGTCTGGTCGCTCGCTGCCGTGGCGGCGATCGCGCCGTGGCTCCTGTTCCTCGGCTTCGTGCCGGTGCTGATGGAGAACGACCTGCCGCGCGTCGCGCTGCCGCACTTTGCCGGGTGGAGCGAGCTGCCGACGCGCACGGCCTGGCTGCAGCAGCGCGCGAGCTCCCTCGGCGTGATGTTCGATCCGTCGAACGAGCTGTCGTACGTCCAGTCCTTCGGCGTGGTGGCGTTCCTCGTGCCGCTGGCGGCGCTCGCGGCGCTGATGTGGCACGGCAGAATGTGGCGCGGGCTTCAGCCCGCGGATTCCGGCGGGCTGAAGCCCGCCCCACATCTGCTCACCAACGCGGTGCTGCTCGCGGGAGTGTTCTTCTTCTTCAGCCTGATGCTGTACCACTCCGAGGTCTGGACGCCGTGGCTCTTCGGCTGGAGGCACGGACTGCCGTTCATCCTGCTGATCGCGCTGACGGTGCCGTGGCTGGCCGCGCGCGCGGGACGCTTCGCTCCCGCCATCGCCCTCGTGCTGCTCGTGTCGGTGGCGACCAGCGCGCGCGGCGTCCTCGCGTTCGTGCAGTCGCCGGATACGGATTTCACGCCCGCGGAGACGGAGCTCGTGGCGTGGCTGAACGCGCGCCCGGTCTCCGCGATCACCACGAACGCCCAGATCCTCGGCTCGATGACCGACGCGCCTCTGTACTGGACGTACTGCGACGCGTCGGGGGAGTCGACGCGGGCCATGCTGGCGAAGATGCCGATCACGCACGTGATCCTGTACGAGCGCGAGGCGCGCTGCCGCTTCATCGTGGAGGCCGATCCGCTGCGCCTCGTGCAGGCATTCGACGGGCCGGGCGGACGGATCTTCGTGCTGCAGCCGCTACGACGATGAGGATCGGGATCGACTGCCGCAAGATCGCCGACTTCGGCATCGGGACGTACGTCCGCGGGCTGGTGCACGCGCTGGCAGAGGTGCAAGGCGGCGAAGAGTACGTGCTCTTCGTGCCGTCGCGCATCGACTCGCCGTTCGAGCAGATCGTCGCCGACGCGCCGCACTACAGCGTGCGCGAGCTGTTTGCGATGGGACGGGCCATCGCGAAGGCGCGGCTCGATCTCTTCCACGCGCCGCACTTCGTGCTGCCGTGGACCTCGTGCCCGAGCGTGGTCACGATCCACGACGCCATCCTCGCGCACTACCCGCCGCCGCAGCCGGGCGGGGGGCTGTACTACTCGATGATGATGCACCGCGCGCTGCGGAAGAGCGTGCGCGTGCTGACGGTGAGCGAGGCGGCCAAACGCTCGATCGTGGAGGCGTTCCCGTGCGATCCGGCGAAGATCGCGGTCACGCCGAACGGCATCGACGCGATCTTCTTCGAGCCAGGCCCGGCGGAGCAGGGGCGCTACTTTCTCTACGTCGGCAACGACAAGCCGCACAAGAACGTGAAGGCGCTCATCGACGCCTTTCGCTCCGTCGAAGGCGCGTCGCTCGTGCTCGCGGGCGCGGAGTTCGCGCGTTACCGCGACGTGCCGGGGGTGAGGACGGCCGGCTTCGTCACCATCGAGCGGCTGGCCGCGCTCTATCGCGGCGCGCTGGCGCTGGTGATGCCGAGTCTCGAGGAAGGGTTCGGACTGCCGGTGGCGGAGGCGATGGCCTGCGGGACGCCGGTGATCGCCTCGGAGATCCCGGCCTTGCGAGAAGTGGCCGGCGATGCAGCGCTGTATGTAAACGTAGGGCGGGCTTCAGCCCGCCTCCCCGGGGGGCGGCGGGCTGAAGCCCGCCCTACGTTGAGCGACGTCATGGCGCGAGTCATGAGCGACGCGGGATTGCGCGCGGAGCTGAGCGCGCGCGGCCGAGCCCGCGCCGCGCACTTTACCTGGCGCCGCTGCGCGGAGCTGACGCGGGAGGCGTACCTCCGATGAGCCGGCGGATCGCGCTCGCCGCGGCGGCGGCGATTCTCCTGATGCAGCTCCTGGCCGTGATCGGCCTGGCCGGGCGTCCGCTGCACTACGACGAGAACGAGTACCTGCACGCGAGCTGGCTCATGGCCGCGGGGAAGACCATCTACCGCGACTTCTTCGAAGACCATCCGCCGCACCTCGGCCTGTTCCTGCACGCGGTCCTGCCGGGCGGCGACCTGCGCGCGGTCGACGTGCACGCGTGGGCCATCCGCGCGCGCATCCTCACCGGCGCGCTCGGCACGCTGGCCGTGGCGGCGGTGATGCTCTTCGCCTGGCGGATGACGCGCGCCCTCTCCGCCCCGCTCGTCGCGGCGGCGACGCTCCTCGCCTCCTCGCAGATCTGGGCGCGCGGGCTGGCGGACATCCGCGCCGAGGCGCCGACGCTGGCGCTCTTCTGGTGGGGAATCGTCCTCCTGACGTGGAGCGCGGAGCGCTCGCGCGCGCAGGCCTGGCGCGCGGGCGCCGGCATCGGCCTGATGTTCTTCGCCACCGTCTGGAACCCGAAGTGGCCGGTGGAGTGCGCGCTCGCCGGCGGCTATTTCCTCTGGTACCTCTGGAAGACTCGACGACTCGAATCCTTGGTCCCCGCGCTGCTCCTCGCCGCCGTGGCGCTCCTCCCGCTCTTCACCGTCACCACGCCGCGCGACTACCTCTTCTTCAACTTCCAGTTGAAAGCCGAGGTCGTGGACGAGTTCACGGCCAACCCGTGGATCGTGAGCTTCTTCGAGAAGGCGCCGGTGTGGTCCACCGCCTCGCCGCAGCATCGCTGGTGGTGGATCGTCGCGGCCGTGCTGCTCGGCGCGATCGGCGTGCGCGTGCGCAGGCTCGCCGAGCCGCGGCTGGCGTGGATCGCGCTCGCGCTCTGCGCCGCCTCGCTGCTGGAATTCCGCTTCGTCTATCCCTACCCGTACCTCTGGGCGCAATATCTCGTGATGATCGCCACGAGCGCCGCGCTCGCGTATGCGCTGGTTGCCGCGCTGCTGCCGGAGCGGGTGCAGCTCCTCGTCCTCGCCGCCGCGACGATCTGGGCTATCGTGCCGCTGCAGCGGAAGGCCTTCTCTAGCGACACGCCGTCGCGCTACTGGGCCACGCAGCGCGCCATGCAGATGAGCCTCGGCCCGCACGACACCGTGTTCATCTCCCCGCCGCGCCATCCCGTCGCGGCGTTCGATGCGTCGTACTACTGGTACAACTTCCGCGAGTCGGCGCCGTCGGCCATTCGCGCGGCGCCGCGGCATCCCGGCTTCCTGCCGCCCATCGGCTTCGGCGACCTGCCGCCGTGTCACCTGCAGGCGCGCTACATCGAAGTGGGCGACTGGATCCCGTTCCTCGACGGCGTCTGCCGCTGCGTGGAGCGGAACCACGCGCGCCTCAACCCCACACCCGCGCTGGCCATCTTCGACACCGGCGGCGCGCCGCGCACCGAGCCGTGGCACGAGCGCACGCGCGGACTGTGGACCGATCTCTGCCGCCGCCAGGAAGTCTTCCTGCGCGGCGGACAACTGAACATCACCCCATGACCGAAGCGCGACACACCATCGCCGCGGCGCTGCTCGTGGCCATCCTCGGCCTGATCCTCTACGCCATCGATCCGGCGTTTTTCGTCCGCGACGACTTTCAGCTCCAGTACCTCCCGGGCTCGCGGGAAGTGGCGCGCGCGTGGACGAGCGGGGAGCTGCCGCTGCTGAGCCGCTACTCGTGGGTCTGCGCCGGCCTCGGCGCGGAGTATCAGTTCGCCATCTTCTCCATCTTCCGCGCGCTGCTCGACCTGCTCGTGTGGGCGCTGCCGCTGTCGCTCACCGGGCGCGGCGCGTTCCTCTTCCTCGTGCACGCCGCCATCGCCGCGGCGGGGGCGTATCGGCTGGCACGTCATTACGGCGCGGAGCTCGGCGCGTCGTACATGGTCGCGCTGGTCGCGGGTCTGAACGGCTGGCTCCTCTGGTGGGGCACCACCTGGTTTCCCGGGATCGCCGGCTTCGCGTGGCTGCCGTGGTACTGGCTCGGATTGCGTAGGGCGGGCTTCAGCCCGCCTCCCGGGCGGGGTGGGTGGGCTGAAGCCCGCCCTACGTTGGGCATGGCAATCGCGCTGTATTTGCTCGTCAGCGCGGGCTGGCCGTATGCGGTGTTGATGGCGATGGTGGTCGCGGCAATGCATGTCCTCCCGGCACTCGTGCGGCAGCAGTGGCGCAGCGCGCTCGCGATGTGTCTCGGCTCGCTCATCGGCCTCGGCCTGGCCGCCCCCGCGGTGCTGATGCTCCTCGAGTACTTTCCGTACACCGCGCGCGAGTCGGTGACCACGGCCATGGAGTCGATCTGGTTCGTGCCGCCCGCGGGATTCTTCGGCCTGGTCATCCCCGCGTTCGCCGCGACGTGGGACGTGTTCATCGGCGCGCTGCCGCATCCCGCGGTCGAGCTGCTCGGCGCCTTCGTGCCGCTCGCGGCGCTCCTGGCCGGTGCGCGGCGCGAATTCCTGCGCCGCTACCTTCCCGAGCTCGTGCTGCTGGCGGTGCTGGCCGTGCTGATGCTCCTCCCCTCGGCCGGCCCATTCCGCTGGAGCTTCCGCTGGCTGCCGCTCTTCCATCTCGTACTGGCCATCCTCGGCGCGGTCGCGCTCGAGAAGCGCGCGGCGAAGTTCGCGCTGGCCGCGATCGCCGTCACCGCGGCCGCGGCGCTCGCGTTCGACCGCGAGCCGCAGGCCACGCTCCTGCACGCGGGCATCGTCGCGGCGCTCTGCGTCATCTGGCTCTTCGCCGGCAACCGCTTCATGCCCGCGGCCATCACCGCGGGGATGATCCTCCTCACCTTCGCCACGTTCTCGAAGCGGGGCGAGGTGCCGGTGTGGCGCCTGGACGAGGCCCTCCGCGAGCCGGGCGTGCTCGACCCCGGCCGGCGCTATCTGGCCATGTACGACTTCGACTTCACGTTCGCCGCGGATGCGCACGGGCGCTTCACGCGCGGCCTGCGTGCCGAGCTGCGTCCCGGCAACCTCCCGATGCTGGCCGGCGTGGAGTTCATCAACGGCTATTCGCCCCTCGGCCCCGCGTCGCTGCGGGACATCTTCGACATCGACGTGCACGGGCCGATGAGCTCCAGGCGCGCGGAAACGTTCCTGCGCTACGAGACCCGCAACCACGAGCTGCTGCACCAGCTCGGCGTCGACGGCCTGGTCGTCCCCGAGGTCATGGCGCGGCGGCACGCGAACGTCCTGGCCCGGAACGGGTGGACTCCGGCAGCGCGCGTGGCGGGCGCGCTCGTGCTGCATCGCGAGCCGCTTCCCGCGCCCGTCTTTCAGGCCGCGGTAGCCTTGAAGATCGCCGACCAGCGGCAGACCTACGCCGCGATCTTCGACCGCAAGACCCCGCAGCTTCCGGTCGTCCTGTTCACGCCCGGCAACACGCAGCGTTACGCGCATCGCAGGCTGCTGCGCGTGGACGAAGGGCGCAACCACACCGAGGTGCGCTTCGCGGAGCAGGGGGCGGGGACGCTGCTCGTCTTCCGCCGGCCGTGGCTGCCGGGGTGGCGCGCGACGGTCGACGGGAAGCCGGTGCCGGTGCTGCGCGCCAACATGATCATGCCGGCGGTGGAAGTGCCGGCGGATGCATCCGTGGTGCGGCTGACCTACCGTCCCACGTCGCTGGTCGTGGGAGCGGCCATCGCGGCGCTCTCGCTGATCGTCCTCGTCGTCGTGGCCGTGAAGACGTAGTCGACGATGTAGAGCGGGCGGCGCTTCACCTCCAGATAGATGCGGCCGAGGTACTCGCCCATGATGCCCAGGATGATCAGGATCAGGCCGGAGAGGAAGAACAGCCCGACGCCGAGCGTGGCCACGCCGGGCATGGTCGTCTTCGGATAGCCGAAGAGGATCAGCCCCGTGGCGCGGTTGACCAGCAGGTACGCGCCGAGGACGAACGTCGGGATGGCGATGAAAAAGCCGAGGATCGACGCCAGCCGCAGTGGCACCATCGAGAAGCCGAGGAAGCCGTCCACGGCCAGCTTGAAGAGGCGGCTCAGGTTGTAGCTCGGCGTCCCGCCGGCGCGCAGCTGGCGCTCGTACGGCAGGCCGATCTGGCGGAAGCCGGCATACGCGCGGAGCCCGCGCACGAAGCGGATCTGCTCGGGGAACTGGAAGCGCAGCGCGTCGACCACCTTGCGGTCCATCACGCCGAAATCGCCCGAGTCGACCGGGATGTCGATGTCGCTGACCAGATGCAGCGCGCGGTAGAAGATCGCGTACGCGCCGCGCAGCAGCATCCCTTCCTTGCGTCCCGTGCGCACGCCGTACACGACCTCGTATCCCTCGTGCCATTTCGCGAGGAAGCGCGCCAGCTCCTCGGGCGGATCCTGCAGGTCGCCGTCCATGACCGCCACGACCTTTCCGCGGGCCTGCTCCAGTCCCGCCGAGATCGCGGCCTGATGCCCGAAGTTGCGCGAGAGCTTCACGATGCGCACGCGCTCGTCCTCGCGCGCGGCGTCCATCATCAAAGCGAGAGACCGGTCGGTCGAGCCGTCGTCCACGAAGACCAGCTCGTAGTCGTCCTCCCATCCCGCCGCCGCCGCGCGCAGGCGCTGCAGGAGCAGCGGAAACACTTCCTGCTCGTTGTGGACGGGGATTACGACCGAGATCACTGCACGAGATTATAGAATTCGGGCCCGATGAGCGTCGGGCCATGAGCGAGACGCGCCGCACGTTCGCCGCCGCGCTGCTCGTGGTCATCCTCGGCCTGATCCTCTACGCCATCCATCCGGCCTTCTTCGCCCGCGACGACTTTCAGCTCGAGTTTCTCCCCGGCTCGCGTGAGGTGGCGCGCGCGTGGACCAGCGGCGAAGTGCCGCTGCTCTCGCGCTACTCGTGGCTCTGCGCGGCGCTGGCGGCGGAGTATCAGTTCGGCGTCTTCTCGATCTTCCGCGCCCTCCTGGACGTGCTGGTGTGGGCGCTGCCGCTGCCGCTCACCGCGCGCGGCGCGTTTCTCTTCCTCGCCCACGCCGCCGTCGCGGCCGCGGGCGCGTACCGCCTGGCGCGTGACTACGGCGCGACCGCTGGCGCCTCGTTCATGGTCGCCGTCGTCGCGGGACTGAACGGCTGGATCCTCTGGTGGGGGACGACGTGGCTGCCCGTCCTGGCCGCGTTCGCGTGGCTGCCGTGGTACTGGCTGGGCGTGCGCCGGAACGCGTTCGCGCTGACGGCCATCGCGCTCTATCTCCTCATCACCGCGGGCTCGCCGTATCCGGTGCTGATGGCGCTGGCCATCGCCTGCACCGCGCTGGTGCGCCGGCAGTGGCAGGCGCTCGGCGCGTCGCTGGTCGGCCTCGGGCTCTCCGCGCCGGCGGTGCTGATGCTGCTCGAATACTTCCCCTACACCGCGCGCGACACGCAGGCCACGCTCCTGGAGTCGATCTGGGCCGTGCCGCCGGCCGGCTTCTTCGGCCTGGTCCTCCCCGCCTTCGCGGCGACGTGGAACGTCTTCGACGGCGCGCTGCCGCATCCCGCCGTCGAGCTGCTCGGCGGGTTCGTGCCGCTCGCCGCGCTGCTCGCCGGCGCGCGGCGCGAATTCGTGCGCCGCCACCTCCCCGAATTCGCGCTGCTGGGCGTGCTCCTCGTGCTCATGCTGCTGCCGTCCGCGGGGCCGTTCCGCTGGAGCTTCCGCTGGCTGCCGCTCTTCCACCTCGTGCTGGCCGTCCTCGGTGCGGCCGCCTTGCAGCGCCGTGCCGCGCGCGTTGCGCTGGCGCTGATCGCCGTCACCGCCGTGGCCGCGATGGTGCTCGACCGCGAGCCGCAAGCCACGCTCATCCACGCCGCGATCGTGGCCGCCTGCTGCATCGTCTGGCTCTTCGTCGATCGCGAGTGGATGCCGGCCACGATCGCCATCGCCATGCTCTTCCTTACCTTCGCCACCTTCTCCAAGCGCAGCGAAGTGCCGGTGTGGCCGTACGGCGAGGCGCTCCGCGCGCCGGGCGTGCTCGATCCGGCGCGCCGCTACCTGGCCATGTACGACCTCGACGCCGTCGTGGCGCGCGACGCGCACGGCCGCCGGGCGCGCGGCGTGAGCGCGGAGCTGCGTCCCGGCAACATCCCCATGCTGGCCGGCCTGAAGTTCGTCAACGGCTACTCCCCCCTCGGCCTGGCGGGACTGAAGAACGTCTTCGCCGTCGACCCGCACGGGCCGATGGACGCCGCGCGCGCGGAGCTCTTCCTGCGCGAACAGTCGGGCGAGCGCCGGCTGCTGCAGCAGTTCGGCATCGACGGCCTGATCGTCCCCGAGCCGATGGCGCGGAAGCACGCCCAGACCCTCGCCCGGAACGGCTGGACTCCCGCGGCGCGGCTCGCCGGCTGCCTCGTGCTGCATCGCGAGCGCATCCACTCGCCCGTGTTCAAGGACACGCACGCGCTGCAGACCTCCGACGAGCGGACCGCGTACCTGGTGATGTTCGCCGGAGGACTCGTGCTCTATCCGGCGTTCGACAGCGAGGTGCGGGAGTACGGCACCCGCGACCTCCTGCGCGCCGAAGAGCATCGCAACTCGACGGTCGTGCGCTTCGAGGACAAAGGTCCGCGCACGCTGCTCGTCTTCCGCCGCCCGTGGCTGCCGGGCTGGCGCGCCACCATCGACGGTGAGAGCGTGCCGGTGCTGCGCGCGAACATGGTCATGCCCGCGGTCGAAGTCCCGCCCGATCGCTTCGAAGTGCGGCTGTACTACCTCCCCACTTCGCTCATCGCCGGGCTGGTCATCGCCGCGCTCTCGCTGGTGGTCCTCGCTGCTAGAATCCGCGCCTGAATATGGTCCCTCAGCTCAAGATCGCCATCTATGCCGACGGAGCCGACGTGCGCGACATGGTCGCCGCGCGCGACGCCGGCCTGGTCAAAGGCTTCACCACGAACCCCACCCTCATGCGCAAATCGGGCGTCACCGATTACGAGAGCTTCGCCCGCGACGCGCTGGCGTCGACCGGCGGCATGCCGATCTCCTTCGAGGTCTTCGCCGACGACTTCGACGAGATGGCGCGGCAGGCGAAGTACATCGCGCAGTGGGGGGAGCCCGTGTACGTGAAGATCCCGGTCACGAACACGAAAGGGGAGCCGGCGTACGATCTCATCCGCCGCCTCTCGAGTGCCGGCGTGAAGCTGAACGTCACGGCCATCCTCACGCTCGATCAGGTCCGCGAAGTCGTGGACGCTCTCGACGCGAATACGCCCGCCATCGTCTCCGTCTTCGCGGGGCGCATCGCCGACACCGGCCGCGATCCCGTGCCTCTCATGCGCGAGGCCAAGGCGATCTGCAGCGCGAAGCCGAAGGCGGAGCTGCTGTGGGCCTCGCCGCGCGAGCTGCTGAACATCTTCCAGGCCGAGGAGTGCGGCTGCGACATCATCACCTGCACCAACGAGATCCTGAAGAAGCTCTCGATGGTCGGCAAGCCGCTCGACGAGCTGTCGCTCGACACCGTGAAGATGTTCTTCAACGACGCCGCCGCGGCGGGATTCCGGCTGTGATCGTCACGCGCACCCCGTTTCGCGTCACCCTCGGCGGTGGCGGCACCGATCTCCCGTCGTACTACTCGCAGCACGGCGGCTTCATCTTCGCGATGGGCCTCGACAAGTACATGTACGTGACGGTGAACCGTCCCACCGTCGGCTCCAAGATCCGCCTGCACTACTCGCAGAGCGAAGTCGTGGACGACGTGAACGAGCTCCGCCACGAGCTGGCCCGCGAGGCGCTGCGCGCGCACGGCGTCCGCTACGGCTTCGAGGTCGCCTCGATCGCCGACCTCCCCGCCGGCACGGGCCTCGGCTCGTCGAGCTGCTATCTCGTCGGCCTCCTCAACGCGCTGCACCACGACCGCCGCGACTACGTGCCGCTGCAGGCGCTCGCCGAAGAGGCGTGTCACATCGAGCTCGACATCCTCAAGCAGCCGATCGGGAAGCAGGACCAGTACATGGCCGCGTACGGCGGCCTGACCGTGCTCGAGATCGCCAAGGACGGCACGGTGGCGGTGCGGCAGCTCCGCCCCAGCCAGAGCGACATCGCCGACTTCGTGGCCCACACGCACATCTACTACACCGGCTCGCAGCGCGACGCGCGCGAGGTGCTGCACGACCAGAACGTGGCCATGCAGCAGAAGCAGAGCGCCGACCACGTGCGCGTCGAGGAGAGCCTGACCCGCATCAAGGACCTCGGCTACCGCATCCTCGAGGCCATCGAGACGGGCAACTACGACAACTGGGGGCAGATGCTCGACGAGCACTGGCAGAACAAGAAGAAGCTCTCCGGCAAGATCTCGTTCAAGAAGGTCGACCAGATCTACGACGAGGTGCGCCAGCGCTTCGGCGTCCTCGGCGGCAAGATCATCGGCGCCGGCGGCGGCGGCTTCCTGATGCTCTACTGCGCCAGCCACCACGGCGACCTGGAGCGCTTCATGGAAGGGCAGGGGATGCCGCGCATGCACTACACCATCGAGCCCGAGGGGACGAAGGTCGTGGCGCAGATGGGCCACGGATTCCTCTCGCCGCACCGGTCGATGGCGATGCAGGAGAGCGCGTGAGGCGCCCGCACTCGCCAGTCCCCTCTTCCCACCCGAGTGGGGAGAGGGGCAGGGTGAGGGGCAGTGCCTCGGGCGTTGCGCGACCCCTCACCCTAACCCTCTCCCCGCGAGCGGGGAGAGGGGACTGGAGGTGCGCATCATGACCCGCATCGGCATCCTCGGCGGCGGCATCTCCGGCATCGCCCTGGCAGCTCATCTCGGCGACGACGTCGACATCCTGGAGAAGAGCACTCGCCTCGGCGGCCTTTGCGGCACGATCGTCGAGGACGGCTTCACCTTCGACGCGGCCGGGCCGCACATCATGTTCAGCAAGAACAAGGAAGTGCTGAACCTGATGATCGAGGTGCTCGACGGCAACGTGCACCAGAACCGCCGCGAGAACCGCATCTACTACAAAGGCGCGCTGGTGAAGTATCCGTTCGAGAACGACCTGGCCTCGCTCCCGAAGCAGGACAACTTCGAGTGCATCCTCGGCTACCTGCAGAACCCGCGCGCCGGCGAGACGCCCACCAACCTCGCCCAGTGGTCCTACGCCACGTTCGGCGCGGGGATCAGCGAGAAGTACTTCATCCCGTACAACGCCAAGATCTGGAACTACGACCCGGAGAAGATCGGCCTCGAGTTCGTGTCGCGCATCCCCAAGCCGCCGATGGAAGACGTCCTCAAGTCCGCCATCGGCATCCCCACCGAGGGATACCTGCACCAGTTGTACTACTCGTATCCCACCGTGGGCGGGTTCGAGGCCATCGTGCACGGCTTCGAGAAGCGCGTGCGGGGGAACATCGAGACCTCGTGGCCGGTGGCCTCCGTCCGGCGCGACGGCAACGACTGGCTGGTGACCTCGGCCGGCGGCGAACAGCGCCGCTATCAGACGCTCGTCAACACCATCCCCATCCACGAGCTGCTGAAGATCTGGGACGACGCGCCGCGCGAGACGCACGAGCTGGCGGCGAAGCTGCGCTACAACTCGCTGGTCAACGTCTGCCTCGGCTCGAGCACCGATCCGGGGCACAACTACACCGCGCTCTACGTGCCCGATCCGGAGATCGCCTTCCACCGCCTCTCCTTCCCGAAGGCATTCGGCGAGCGCTGCGTGCCGCCGGGCGGCTCGTCGATCATGGCCGAGATCACGACCAACGAAGGCGACGGCATCTGGGAGATGGACGACGCGGCGCTGCTGGAGCGCGTCATCGGCGAAATCGAGCAGATCGGCTTCGTCGATCCCGCCACCATCACCTACAAGCGCGTCGTCCGCTTCGTCTACGGCTATCCGGTGTACGACCTCGACTACCGGAAGAACGTGACGGAGATGCGGGAGTCGGTGGCGAAGACCGGCCTGCACCTCCTCGGGCGTTTCGCGCAGTTCGACTACATCAACTCCGATGTGTGCGTGGAGCGTGCTCTCGCGCTGGCGAAAGAGCTGCGCGATGCATGAGCGCGGCGAGTATCACTATCACGAGGACGTGAACTGGGGCCTGCTGCGGCTCTGGGGAAAGCGCACGGGACTGCGCGTGCTCGACGTCGGCTGCGGCTTCGCCACCACCAGCGCGCGCATCCAGCAGCTCGGGAACCAGGTCACGGGGATCGACTCCTCGCCGGAGATCGAGGCGGTGGCGGCGAAGCGGCTCACGCGCGTCGTGCACGGCGACGTGCTCGACGTCGACCTCGGCGACGCACAGTTCGACGTGATCATCTTCGCCGACGTCCTCGAGCATCTCCCCTGGCCCGTGAGCGCGCTGAAACGCTATCTGCGGTGGCTCGCGCCGGGCGGCAGCGTCCTCGTCTCCCTGCCGAACGTCGGATTGTGGTCCGTCCGCTTCGCGCATCTGCTGGGACGCTGGGAGTACGACGAGACCGGCGTCCTCGACCGCACCCACCTGCGCTTCTTCACCCGCAGGTCTGCGCGCTGGCTGATCGGCGAGGCGGGACTGACCGTCACCCGAACTACGTACAACCCGGGCCTCGTGCGCCCATTCGTGCCTCTCGCGAAGCACATGCTCAACGCAGGACGGGCTTCAGCCCGTCCCGCCCCGCCCGAGAGGCGGGCTGAAGCCCGCCCTGCGTTCGTCCCGGATGCGTTGCTGAACTCGCGTGCCTATAAAACTTACCTCAAGACCCTTTACCCGCTGGAACGCGCCGCGGCCTCCCTCTGGCCGGGAATGCTCGCCTTCCAGATGATCTTCGAAGCAAAGCGATGAAACTGACCGTCTCCATGATCACCATGAACGAGGAGGGGGCGATCGCCAAGGTCGTCGGCGACATCCGCCGCGTCGCCCCCGATGCCGAGATCCTCATCGTCGACTCCTCCAAAGACCGCACCGCCGAGATCGCGACGGAGCTCGGCTGCCGCGTCATCAAGCAGTTCCCGCCGCAGGGCTACGGCCCGGCCATGGACCGCGCCGTGCGCGAGGCCGCGGGCGACGTGGTGATCACGCTTGACTGCGACGACACGTATCCCGTCGAGGCCATCCCGGAGCTGATGCGGCTCATGGATCAGGGCTACGACCTCGTCAACACGACCCGCACCTGGCGCCGCCCCAAGGCGATGCCGTTCGCAAACTTCCTGGCCAACCGCCTCTTCGCCCTCGGCGCGCGCGTGCTGCACGGCCTGAAGACGACCGACGTGCACAGCGGCATGCGCGCCTACCGCAAGAGCATGCTCGAGCAGGTGCAGTGGAACCCGCGCGGCCCCGCGCTGCCGGTGGACATGTACGTCATCCCGTACCGCCGCGGCTTCAAGGTCACGGAGATCCCCATCGACTACCGCGAGCGCATCGGCACCACGACCCTGCATCGCTTCTCGAGCACGGTGTGGACGTTCAGGAGACTATGGCGAGCACGGAAATGATATGGAGTGCGCGAGCGCCAGCTCGCGCTCTCAATTGCGGCAGCGCCAGCTGCCGCGGGCGGGCGGAGGCTGGCGCCTCCGCGAAGGAGAGCGGTAGCTGGCGCTACCGCACTCCAGAATGATCGTCGCCATTCTCTGCGGCGGCCTCGGCACGCGGCTCGGGCCGCTCGCCCAGGGCCTCCCCAAGCCGATGATCCCCGTGGGCGGGCGTCCGTATCTCGAGCGCGTGCTGGAGGCGTTCGCCGAGAAGGGACTGAAGAGCTTCGTGCTGCTCACCGGCTATCGCGCCGAGGTCATCGAGGAGCACTTCAGGCACAGCCCATACGACATCGCGTACAGCCGGGAGCACGAGCCGCTCGGCACGGGCGGCGCGCTGCGCGAGGCGCGTCCGCTCCTCGGCGACCGCTTCATCCTCACCTACGGCGACGTCCTCCGCCGCTTCGACTACGATCGCTTCGTGCAGCAGCACCTCGGCAACGCGCTCGCGGTCTACCCGCGCCTCACGCACGGCAACGCCGACGTCGCCGAGGGCTACGTCGTCCGCTTCGACAAGCGCGCGCCGGAGCTGCCGTACGTCGACGCTGGCTTCTCGGTCATGCTGCAGTCGACCATCGACCTGCTGCCGGAAACGGGTCCGTGCTCGTTCGAGGAGATCGTCTTCTCCAACCTCGCCGAGCACGGGGGACTGGAAGGGGAGATCGTGAGCCACGACTTTTTCGACATCGGCACCCCCGAGGAGCTGGAGAAGACGCGAAAGGCACTGGAGTGAAGGTCCTCGTCACCGGCGCGGCCGGCTTCATCGCCTCGAATCTCATCCCGCGCCTGCTGCAGCGCGGCGACGAAGTCGCGGGGGCGGACAACTTCTTCCTCGGCAAGCGCGCCTACGTCGTGCAGCATCCGCGCTTCGCCTTTCACCAGCTCGACCTGCTCGACCTCGAGCGCGTCGTCGCGCTGATGGACGCGTTCAAACCCGACCGCGTCTGGCACCTCGCCGCCAACAGCGACATCAGCTACGGGACGAAGTACACCGACTTCGACCTCAAGGGCGGCACGCTGGTCACGTACAACGTCCTGGAGGCCATGCGCCGCACCGGCGTGAAGGAGCTCGTCTTCTCCAGCAGCGGCGCCGTGTACGGCGAGCCGACGGTCATGCCGACGCCGGAGGACTACGGTCCCATCCTGCCGATCTCGCTCTACGCCGCCAGCAAGGTCGCCTGCGAGGGGCTCATCACCGCCTACGCGCACAACTACGACATCCGCCCGTGGATCTTCCGCTTCGGCAACATCGTCGGCCCCAACCCGACCCACGGCGTCATCCACGACTTCGTGCTGCGCCTCCGCGAGGATCCCACGAAGCTCGTGGTCCTCGGCGACGGCACGCAGTCGAAGCCGTACGTCTACGTCGAGGACACGCTGGACGGGATGGAGTTCGGCGTTGCGCACGCGAGAGACCACGTCAACGTCTACAACCTCGCCGTCGAGGACGCGACCAGCGTGCGCGAGATCGCGGAGTGGACCATCGAGGCCATGGGCATCGACCGCGCGACGATCGACGTCCAGTACGGCGACAGCCCGCGCGGCTGGCGCGGCGACATCCCCTACGTGCGCATGGACACGCGGCGCATGCAGGCCCTCGGCTGGACGCCGAAGCTCTCCAGCCGCGAGGCCGTGCGCCGCACCATCGGCGAGATCGTCGAACAGTTCCGCAACGGGCCGCTGCAATGAACGAGCGCGGGGTGCGCGTCGCCATCGGGCTCGCGCTCACGGCGGCGGCGGTGCGTCTCGTGCCGCTGCAGTGGCTGCACCCGCTGAACTGGGACGAGATCGAGCTCTTCCGCGCCGCGGACTGGATCGCCCGGGGACGCGTGCCGTTCCGCGATTTCTGGCAGCATCACGCGCCGCTGGCCTGGTTCGTCTACGCACCGTTCGCCGCGCTGACGGAGAGCCCCGGCGTCGACGCCATCATCGCCCTGCGCTGGCTGCAGATCCTGGTCTGGATCGCCGCGTTCTGGCTGATCAACCGCTACATGACCAACGCCGGCCTGCCGCGTTTCGCGCGCTGGTCGGCCATGGCCCTCGCGCTCTCGTCGTCGATGCTGATGACCTCGGCCATCGAGCTCCGCTTCGACGTCATGGCCGCGGTGTTTTATCTGGCGGGGCTGGTGCTGTGGCAGCGCGGCACGCCGCGGGCGATGTTCGCCGCCGGCGCGATGTTCTGCCTGACCGGCCTGACCAACATGCGCCTCGGGCCGATGCTGGTCGTGACCGTGCTCCTGCTGCGCGTGGTGCAGCGTGGAGCGGCGGACATCAGCCCGCCGCGGTGGAAGGGAAACCCGCGCGCGAACTGGATCTTCGCCGGCGGCATCGCCGCGCTGATCCCCGCGCTCCTCTACTTCGCGGCCACCGGCTCGCTGCGCGCGCTGTATCAAAGCGTCGTCATCGAGAACTATCTCGGCGACAAATACGGCCCCGACCTCGGCCCCGTCTTTCTGCACCGCATGCTGATCCAGTTCGGCGTGCGCCTCATCGGCACGGACCGCCTCTTCGAGTGGGCGGCCGTCGATGCGGGCGGCGTCCTGCTGATGATCCTCGGCTTTACGGGGATGGTCGCGGCGCTGCTGCGCTGGCGTCGTCCGGACGATCTCTTCGTGATGCTGCTGCTGCAGAGCGCGAACCTGTTCGTCATCTCCGGGATGAAGTTCATCTACAACTATCACCTGCAGATGGTCGTGCTGATGGCGCTGCCGCTGGTGGCCTGGATCGTCGAGCGGATCCCGCGTCGCGGCATCGTGCACGCGCTGCTCGTCGTGGCCTGGTGCGTGAACGCGTTCGCCGCGCTGTTTCGCGGCAAGGAGCTCGATCTCGCGTACCAGGATTTCGTCATGCGCGAGGTGCACGCGCGCACGCGACCGGACGAGAAGGTGTGGGGCGGCATTCCGTGGGCGCTGCGGCGCGAGCCGGCCTATCGCTTCTGGTTTCTCCCCGACATGACCCGCCGCCTCGTGCAGCACGGCAGCGCGCCGCCGTACCGCCTCGAGGACATCGTGCGCGATCCGCCGGCGGCGGTGGTGATGGATCAGTACGCGCTGACCTGGGTCTCGTCCGTGCAGCGCGAGCTCGCGCCGTACTTCATCCGCCACTACATGCCGGTCTGGCGCAACCTCTGGGTGCCGGCGCCGAACGCGCGGCTCGGGTCCGGGCAGGGGATCGAGTGGCTCGTCCCGCGCGACGGCACCTATCGCCTCTTCGCCTCGCCGGCTCTCGCGCGGCACGAGTGGTTCCGCCGCCCCCTCGGTGCCTCGTCGTACGACAACGACGACGCGGCGCGGCTGACGCTCACGCTTCCCCCGCCGGCCGCGCATCCCGAGCTTCTCTGGTGGATCGACGGACAGCCCACGACCATGAACGCCTCCGTGGCGCTGCGCGAAGGGCAGCACGTGCGCGCGGTGAACCGCGGCCGCGAGACCCTCGGCGTGATCCTGCTCCCCGGCGACGACCGCGTGCTCTTCCGCCAGCCTCCGCCCGGCGCGACTCTGGAGGCGGCGTCGACGCGCGTCACGCACATTCCGAAGCTATGAACCGCGCCCTCTTCCTCGACCGCGACGGCATCCTCGACGAGCTCGTCTACTACCCGTCGCACGACGAGTGGGAGGCGCCCCGCCGCGTCGAGGACGTACGCATGATCGAAGGCATCCGCGCGCCGCTGCAGCGCCTCATCGACGCCGGCTGGCTGCTCTTCATCGTCACCAACCAGCCCAACGTCGCCAAGGGAAAGGCCACGCTCGACGACGTGCAGGCCGTGCACGAGCACGTCGTGCGCTCGCTCGACGTCCCGATCGCGAAGAGCTACCAGTGCTTCCACCAGGCCTCCGATGGCTGCATCTGCCGCAAGCCGAGCCCTCACTTTCTCCGCGAAGCCGCGCGCGAGTTCGACGTCGACCTCACGCAATCGTGGATGGTCGGAGATCAGGACAGCGACCTGCTCTGCGGCCGCGCCGCGGGCTGCAGAGTCGCCCTCATCGAGCACCGCGGCTCGGAGCACAAGAGAGGCAAGGTGGAGCCGGACCTGCGTGTGGCGAATCTCGCGGAGCTCGTGGAACAAGTGATGAGTGATGAGCGATGAGCGATGAGCCCGGCCCATCCCGGTTCATCGCTCATCTCTCATCGTTCATCGCTCACTTCACGCTCTCCCACTTCGTCTGCGACACCTTGAGCGCCGGGTGCGACACGAGGAGGTGCCAGACGACGGCGGCCAGTCCCTCGGTGTGCGGGGTGATGCGGTCATTGGAGACGACGGGGATGAGCACGCACTCGTCGGCGACCTGTTTCGTGTAGCCGCCGTCCTTGCCGACGATGCCGAAGACCTTCGCGCCGGCGTTGCGGGCGTGGTCGATGGCGCGCACCAGGTTCACCGAGACGTTCTTCTCCACGTTCCCGCCGCCCACCGAGAACACCAGCACGGCATCGTTCGCCGTCATGCGCGAGATCTTCAGCCACTCGGAGAAGCAACTGTCCCATCCTTCGTCATTGACGCGCGCGGTGAGCTCGGAGACGTTGTCGGTCGGCGTGTAGGCCTCGAAGCGGCAGATCTTGCGGAAGTCGTTCACGGCGTGGCTGGCGTGGCCCGCGGAGCCGCCCACGCCGAGGATAAACAGACGGCCGCCGGAATCGCGGGAGGCGGCCAGCCCCGCGGCCATGCGGTCGACGGCCTCGGCGTCGATGCGGCGGATGACTTCGATGCTCTCGTCGAGAAAGGAGCGGCTGAACGAATCCATGCGCCGGATCATACAATCCGCGTCCATGGTGGGAAGTCGCGCGGCCCTCGGCTCGCTGACCGGTGCAGCCGTCGCCGCCGCGATCGCCTTCGTCAGCAAACCGCTCTTCCACCCCCCCACCATCGGCGTCGGCTTCGTCACCGTCAACGCCTACCCCAAGAGCTGGGACTACGCCACCTACATCCTCCTCGTCCTCGGCGCCGCCCTAGGCACCTGGACCGTGCAGAAACGCGACGCCCCCCCACGAACCAGCAACCAGCAACCAGCAACAACCCTCATCACCGCGCTCGTGGTCTTCATCGCCATGCTCGCAATCCACGACCACCCCTACCAACCCATGGACCCCTTCCACGAGGGAGAGCACCTCACCCCCGCCTGGCTCTTCCTGAACGGCGAGCGTCCGTTCACAGACGTGTTCGTGCTGCACGGCGTCGGTGTCGACGGCGGCCTCGACGCGCTCGTGGGGGGACGGCCGCCGATCACGCGAAGGCTGCAGACCGTGCTCGACGCGGCCACGCTGGCGCTGCTCGTCCCCATCGCCGCGGAAGTGACGGTCACGTCGCTCGGCCTCATCGCGGCGGTGCTGGCCTCGCTGTGCGGCGTGGCCGCGTTCTGGGTGCCGGTCTTCCCGTACTTTCGCCTCGCGCCGGTGCTGCTGGCGGCGTGGGCGCTCCTGCGCTTCGCGCGCACGCGCGGCAGGGCCGCGCTGTTTGCGGCATTCGCCAGCGGCGCGCTGGGAATGCTCTGGAGTCTCGACACCGGGACGTACGCGTTCGTCGGCACCACCGTCGCCGTGGTGCTCCTGAAGGAATGGCGCCGCTGGTGGATCGGCGCGCTCGCCCTCGTGCTGCCGCTGCTCGTGCTGCTCGCCCTGCGCGCGGACCTCGTCCAGTTCTTCCGCGACTCGTTCGTCATCATCCCGCGCGCCATCGACGCCGTCTGGTCGCTGCCCGCGCCGCAGCCGCTCAGCGCCGCGGGCATGCGCTACTACCTGCCGCCCGTCTTCTACGGACTGATCCTCGCCGTCGGCTGGAAGCGGCGCGACCCGCGCCTGCTCATCCTGGCCGTGCTCTCCATCGTCCTCTTCCGCACCGCGGCGGGACGGGTGAGCTGGAGCCACACGCGCTTCGCCACGCCGCTCTTAGGCATCGCCTTCGTCGCCTTCGTGCTCGAGCCGCTCCGCAACCGGATTGCCCTCGCCCTGCTCTCGCTGGGCGCGATCTTCTACTTCGAGCTCCCGCAGAACGCCATGGCCGGCGCGAAGCTGCTTGCCCAGTGGCCGGCGCGGCAGCGGCACGAGGGGATGATCCGCCATCCGCTGGTGCCCGGCATCTACACCGCGCCCGACAACGCCACCACGCTGGCCACGCTCAAGCACTACGTCGACGCGCTCGGCGAGGGGCCGATCCTCGACCTGACCAACGAGCGCGCGCTCTACTTCCTGCTGAAACGCAAGCCGCCCATGCGCGCGTTCGACATCCCGATGCTCTCCTCCTACGAGCTGCTGAATCCGGCCATGGCCGAGCTGCAGCGGAACCCGCCCGTCTGCGTGATCCTCGGCGGCGACCCGGCCGTGGCCATCTTCGACGGCGTCCCGAACGACCAGCGCGTTCCCGAGCTCTTCCAGTGGGTCAACGCCAACTACACGCAGCGCACGGAGATCGGGCGCTTCATCGTTGCTTCTCGATGAAGGCTTCTCGATGATCGACCTCGACGAGGCGTTCCGCAGGCTCGCGCGCTCGGCCTTCCGCCGCAAGTTCCGTCTGCAGGGACGCGAGCTGGCGTACCTGCAGACGTGGGGGCTGCCTCACGTGATGAAGCAGGCGGAGGAGCTGATCCGCAAGCGTGTGGCTCCCGAGGTCGTGCCGAACGACGGACGGCAGACGCCGTGGCGCAATCATCCCGTCTTCGTCGCCCAGCACGCCACGGCCACCTGCTGCCGCGGCTGCCTGGAGAAGACGCACGAGATCGCGAAGGGGCATGCCCTGACCGATGACGAGCTGGCGCACGTCCTCGCGGCGATCGAGCGCTGGTTGCGGACTGCGCTGTAAGATCGCGCAATGCCGACCTTCATCGAAAAACCGTCGATCGTCCAGGCCGCGGGAAACAAGCCGAAGATCATCGAAGAGTACGTCGGGCGCGTGAATTCGCAGACCGAGGGAGTGTCCGTCGCGCGGATGAAGAGTCCGGGCGGCTGGGTCGAGCCGGGGCAGACGCCGGAGTTCGACGAATACACCGTCGTCCTCCGCGGCACGCTGCGCGTGACCACGCGCGACGGCGCCCGCGACGTGCACGCCGGCCAGGCCGTGATCACCCATCGCGGCGAATGGGTGCAGTACTCCACGCCGGAAGAAGAGGGCGCGGAGTACGTGGCCATCTGCCTCCCCGCGTTCTCGATGGACACCGTGCATCGGGATGGCTAGGGTTGCCGCGGCGGTGGCGGTCGCCGCCGCGCTCTTCCTCCTCCACCGCGCCCATCCCCTCGGCTGGGACGAGCTGGAGTTCTTTCGCGCCACGAAGTGGGTGAGCGAGGGACGCGTTCCCTTCCGCGACTTCTGGGAGCACCACACCCCGCTGCAGTGGCTCGTCTTCGCGCCGGTGGCGCGCTTCATCGACTCGCCGGGCGCCATCGCCGTCGTGGCCATGCGCTGGGCGCAGGCGGTGATGTGGGTGGGCATCCTCGCGCTGGTGCTGCGCCTGGCGAAAGAGCGCGCGAAATGGTGGGCGCTGGTGCTGCTGCTCGCGGCGCCGCTCTTCGTCCGCTCGGCGGTCGAGTACCGCATCGACGTCCTCGGCAACCTCTGTTTCCTCGGCGCGCTCGTCTGCGCGTTCCGGCAGCGCTGGATCGCCTTCGGCGCGCTCATGTCGCTGGCCGTGCTGGCCAACATGCGCGTCGCGCCGCTGGTCGTCTTCACCGCCGCGCTGTTTCTCTTCTGGAACGAGCGCTGGCGCTGGAACCCGGGCGCGCTGCGCATGCTCGTCGGCGTGGCCGCGGTGGCGCTGCCGTTCATCGCCTGGCTGCGGCTCGCTGGGGCGTGGGAACCGTTCCTGGCCGGCGTCGTGCGCTACAACGTCGCCTCCAGCGACCTCCTCGAAGTCGACACGCTGCGGGAGATGCTCCTCGCGCCGTTCCTCTTCCCCGATCCCGCGGCCATCGTCCTCTGGATCGCCGCCCTGGCCGGCGCGGCGCTCTCCATCCGCACCCCGCTGGCCATCATCTTCCTGGCCACCGTGGCCAGCATCGCCGCGATGGAAGTGCAGTACGAGTATCACTTCCAGGGGGCGTATCTGCTGATGGTCCCCCTCGCCGCGATCGCGCTGGAACGGATTAGTGGACCGCCGGCGTCCCGCCGGCTGTCCGTGGCGGCGTCCCGCCGCCACGGTGCGGGCGAGACGCCCGCACGACAGCCGGCGAGGACGCCGGCGGTCCACTATTGGCTCCTGCTCGCCGTGGCGGCATCATCCATCCTCCTGCACCTGCCGCGCACCACCGAGCCGATGCGCTACCAGGACTACGTCATGCGCGAGGTCGACCGCCGCACGAAACCGGGCGACCGCGTCTTCGACGGCACCGGCTACGCGCTGCGGCGCGAGCCGGCGTATCGCTACTGGTTCCTGCCGACCGGCATCCGCCTCGTCGCCGCGGCCGGCGGCGTGCGGCCGTACGACATCGCCGCCGATCCCCCCGCGGCCATCCTCTGGAACCTGCGCATGCAGCGCTGGTTCGAGATCTTCCCGCGGACGGGCGCCTTCGCCACGCGCAACTACGTCCCCCTCACGCGCGACCTCTGGGTGCCGGGCCTCACCGCCACCCTCCCGCCCGGGCGCGCCTTCACCTGGACCGCGCACGCCGCCGGCACGTATACCCTCTACGCCAGCGAGCCGCTGGCGCGCCACCCGTGGCTCACGCAACCGCTGCAGTACGCCGCCATCCAGGGGCCGCCGGCGACGCGCTACGCCATCCCGCTGCGGCAGCTCCCGCGGGCGCGGGTGCGGTGGAGCGTCGACGGTTTGCCGGTGAGCGGCACCACCGTCCAACTGAGGAAAGGGGCGCGGGTGAGCGTGGCGTCCGAGGAGGCAAGGGTCATCGGCGTGATGCTCGTGCCGGCGGACGTCGCGGTACTCTGTGTCGCGCCGGGAGAGGAGTTTCAGTTCTGATGAAACGCATCGCACTCGTCCTGTTTTTCGCGTTCCCGCTGTTCGCCCACGTCAGCAAGCTCGTCGACGAAGGAATCAAGCTCTACGACGCCGGCCGCTACGACGAGGCCATCGTGAAGCTGAAAGCCGCGCTCGCGGAAGATCCGTCGAGCGATCACGCGGCGTACGAGCTCGGCCTCACGTATTCGGCGAAAGGCGACACCGCCGCGTGCATCGCGCTGTTCGCACCGCGCGTCAAGGCGAAGAAGAACGAGTACCGCTCCGCGATGTACGGCGTTCTCGGCAACTGCTACGACAACGGCGGCGATCCCGAGCGCGCCGTGGCCACGTATCGCCAGGGACTGAAAGTCGATGGCAACGACACCCAGCTCCTCTACAACCTCTCCGTGACCCTGGTGAAACAGGGCGAGCTCGAGGAAGCGCGCAAGCTGCTGAAGAAGGAGCTGGCGCTGCAGCCGTGGCATCCGTCCGGCCACTGGCTCCTCGGCCACGTCTTCGAGTCGCAGAACTTCCGGGTGCCGGCCGTGCTCTCGTATCTCCGCTTTCTGGCGCTGGAGCCGACGGGCGAGCGCGCCAAAGATGCGGCCTCGCGCATGCTCGCGCTCCTTGGCGCGGGCGTCGAGGTGAAGGACGCGAAGAACATCACCATCAACATCGATCCGAAGCCGCGGAAGGAGGAGGGCGACTACGCCGCCGTGGAGCTCATGCTGAGCATGGCGGGGGCGGCGAAAGCGCTGCCCGAGGAGGCGGCGAAGAGCGAGTTCGAGCGGAAGCGCGGGCAGGTGGCCACCGCGCTGGCGATGATCGTCGAGGGAGAGCACAAAGGGCGCGATCACACTGCAACGCAGGTCATCCCCTTCTTCCGCAAGCTGCACGACCAGGAGCTCCTCGACACTTACGCCGGCATCGCCCTCGTCTCGCTGAAGCTGCCCGGGACGCAGGAGTGGGCGAAGGCGAACGACGCCGAGGTCGACCAATACCTGGCCTTCATGCGGGCAGAGAAATGAAGGTGCTCGTCCTCTCCGAGCACGAGGTGCACGAGCTCCTGACCATGGGGGAGTGCATCGAAGTCATGGAAGACGCGCTGCGGGCGCTGGCGCGCGGCGAGGTCTTCAATCCGCTGCGGATGCCCCTCCGCGCTCCCGGCGCGCCGGGACTGCTGGGGCTGATGCCGGCCTGGCGCGGCGGCGAGACGCCGTACTATGCGCTCAAGGAAGTCTGCGTCTTTCCCGAGAACCCGAAGCGCGGCCTCGACACCCACGTCGGCGCCGTCATCCTGCACAGCGGCGAGACGGGGGAGCCGCTGGCGTTCATCAACGCCTCGGCGATCACGGCGATCCGCACCGCGGCCGTATCCGCCGTGGCCACGAAGCTCCTCGCGCGGAGGAACGCCCCCGTGCTGGCCATCCTCGGCACGGGCGTGCAGGCCAGGGCGCACCGCGAGGCCATCCCGCTGGTGCGGGAGATCCGGGAGATCCGCATGTGCGGGCGGGGCGACAGCGTGGAAGAGGCCGTGCGCGGCGCCGACATCATCGTCACGGCGACGAGCGCGAGAGAGCCGGTGCTGCGGCGCGAATGGATCAGTCCGGGCGCACACATCAACGCCGTCGGATCGAGCATCGCCGCGGCGCGCGAGCTCGACGGTGCCGCCGTCGCGGCCTCGTCCCTCTTCGTCGACCGCCGCGAGTCCACCATCAACGAGAGCGGCGACTTCCTCTTCGCCGTGCGCGAGGGACTGATCGACCAGAGCCACATCCGCGCCGAGCTCGGCGAAGTGCTGGAAGGAACGGCCGAGGGTCGGACCTCGGAAGACGAGATCACCCTCTTCAAGTCCCTCGGCCTGGCCGTGGAAGACCTCGCCTCGGCGGCGTTCCTCTACGACAAAGCGCAGCGGGAGGGGCGGGGCACCTGGGTGGAGTTCTAGAGTGGACCGCCGGCGTCCCGCCGGCTGTCCGTGCGGGCGTCTCGCCCGCACGGTGGCGGGCAAAGCAATCGACAGCTCCAAACGGGCAACGCGGCTCTGAGCGCCAGTACCGAGAGAGGCCAGGCGAAGCAATCGCCAGCTCGAAACGAGCAACGCGGCTCTGAGCGTCAGACCTGGAAAAGGTAGGGCGAAGCAATCGCCAGCTCGAAACGAGCAACGCAGCTCTGAGCGCCAGAGCCGAGAAAGGCCGGGCGAAGCAATCGACAGCTCGAAACGAGCAACGCGGCGCTGAGCGCCAGAGCCGAAAAGGGCGGGCGAAGCAACCGACAGCTCGAAACGAGCAACGCGGCGCTGAGCGCCACTGCCGAAAAGGGCGGGCGAAGCAATCGACAGCTCGAAACGCGCTACGGGGCTCTGAGCGTCAGAGCCGAACAAGGTCGGGCGAAGCAACCGACAGCACGAAATGAGCAACGCGGCTCTGAGCGTCAGAGCCGGATCGCTCCGGCGAAGCAAGCAATGAGTCGGGCCAGCCTGTGCGTCGCTGGCCGCCAGTTTCACGTAACATCGCGTCACACGCAGAGAGCATGAGCAAGGTCTTCATTTCGCACAGCTCGAAGGATGACGACTTCGTGCGCGAGCTCCGCGAGTCCCTCGCGTACCACGATCAGGATGCGTGGATCGATTCGCGCGAGCTGCGCGGAGGCGATCCGCTCTGGCCGGAGATCCAGGCGGCCATCGAGAGCGCGTCGGGGTATGCGGTGGTCGTCAGCCCCGACTCGTTGCAGTCCAAATGGGTCGGTAAGGAGCTGCAGCATGCGCTGGACGTGCAGCGGCAGCGCGGCAGAGATCAGTACCGGGTCATCCCGCTGTCGCTGGACGATACGAAACTCGGCGTCCTGGAAGCGTTCTTCGGTGAGGAGCCGATCTACGTTCCGGTCAGCAGCGACAACGTCTATGCGGCACTGCATCCGATCCTCGTCGCGCTCGGCAAACGGCTTCCCTCCGACGCCGAGACCACCGAGCAGCCGAAAGCCGAGCCGCTCGAAGAGCTCGTGCTGGAGCTCACCGATCTGAAGTTCCACGAGCAGGACGGCGTGCGCCGCGCTTCGGCACGCGCGCGGCTCGTGTACGAGCCCGCGTCCTCGGAGAAGCGGAACGTTCACAGTGCACAGTCCTGGCGATTCATCGCCCCCATCGGTCCGATCGAGACTGAGGACCTGCGCTGGTACCTGGAGAAGTTTGCCGTCTGGCCCAGCGACTACTTCCGCGACCGCGCGCGCAAGGTCGAGGAGAACCTCGTGCGATGGGGCCAGCTCCTGCACGAAGCGGCGCTGCCCGCCGCGCGCACGTCGAACGTGCTGCAGGCGTGGGCGCAGGTCGACGGCCACGCCGGCCGGCGCTTCTCCGTGGAAGTCGATGCCTCGCTCGAGGACGGAGCGCTCGCCGCCGACGTGGAAGCCGCCCGTGAATGCGCAACGCTCCTCCTCGGCTTGCCGTGGGAACTGCTCCACGACGGCGATGCCTATTTGTTTCAGGGCGTGAATCCCGTTCGTGTCCGCCGCCGGCTGCCGAACCTGCGTCCGCTGGACGTGCCGGTCGTTGCCACTCCCATTCGCATCCTGCTCGTCACCGCGCGTCCGGAGGACGAGTCCTGCGGCTACCTCGATCACCGCGCCAGTGCGCTGCCGCTTGTGGAGGCCATGGAGGCGCTGGGCGGCCTCGTCCGCATCCACGTGCTCGATCCGCCCACCTTGCCCGCGTTGCGCGAGGAGCTCGACCGCGCCCGGCGCGCCCGCGCGCCGTATCACGTCGTCCACTTCGACGGCCACGGGGTCTACGACCGTCACACGGGCCTTGGTGCCCTCTGTTTCGAAGATCCGCGGGACACCGGCAGACTCGAAAAGCGAGGACACCTCAACGTTGACACCAGCGGTCTCAGTCCGCTGCTCGGCGACGTGCCGCTCGTCTTCCTCGAAGCCTGCCAGACCGCAAAGGCGGAGCAGGCCTCGGAGTCCGTCGCCTCGGAGCTGTTGAAGGTCGGCGTGGCTTCCGTGGTGGCCATGAGCCACAGCGTCCTCGTCGAGACCGCGCGCCGTTTCGTCGAGGCGTTCTACGACGCGCTCGCCCGCGGCGCCCGCGTCGGCGACGCCATGCTCGACGGCCAGCGCGCGCTCAAGGATGACAGCTTCCGCGGCCGCGTCTTCGGCGCCGGCGAGCTGCGGCTGGAGGACTGGTTCGTCCCCGTGCTCTTCCAGGAGAAGGACGACCCGCAGCTCTTCCGCACCGTCACGTCGCGGCAGACACAGGAGGATCTGAAGACCGCACTCACGGCGCGCCTCGGCGAGCTGCCCGCCGAGCCGGAGACCGGGTTCATCGGCCGCAGCCGGGAACTGCTTGCGCTGCAGCGGCTGCTGCGTAATGGCAATGCACGGTACGCCGTGATCCGCGGCCAGGGCGGCGAGGGGAAGACCGCGCTGGCGGCGGAGTTCGCGCGCTGGATGGTCCGCTCGCGCCAGATCCGCCGCGCCGCGTTCGTCTTCGTCGAGCCGCACAGCAACGCGGGCGCGGTGCTCGACGCTATCGGACGCCAACTCGTGCCGAAGTACTCGGTTGCCACGTTCCAAGACCTCGAACAGGCCATCCTGCCGGTCGAGCGCGCTCTCGTCGAGCAGTCCACGCTGCTGGTCATGGACAACATGGAGAGCATCCTTCTCCCGCCGTATGTGGAGACGCCGGATGCACTCTCAGAGGATGCGCGCCGCGAGCTGGACGCGATCCTCGGGCTTTGCGTGCGGCTCAACGCCCAAGGCGACACGCGGCTCGTCTTCACCAGCCGCGAGTGGTTGCCGGCGCCGTTCGAGGCCGAACGAAACCGGCGCGAGCTCCGTCAGCTCGACCGCGAGGACGCTGTCAAGCTCGTGGAGCGCGCGCTGAACGAAGGCGATGCCGGCGCCGGTGCCGCCGCCGATGCCGCGCGCGAAGCAATCGAGCAACTCGTCGACGCCGTCCACGGCCACGCCCGCACTTTGGCTCTACTGGCGCCGTCTTTGCGCCATCGCGGCGTCGAGGCCACCCGCGCGTCGCTCATCGAGTTGATGGCGGAGATGGATCGGAAGTTCCCCCGCAACCGGGAGAAATCCCTCTTCGCGAGCGTCGAGCTCTCGCTCCGCCGCATGTCGTCGGGAAACCGCGACAGGGTCCGCGTGCTCGGCGTGTTTCACGGTGGCGTCAACCTCCGCATGCTCCATGTGATGACGGAGTGGAGCAAGGAAGATGTCGCCTCGCTAGCCGTCGAGCTGATCGACACCGGGTTGGCGACGCGCAATCCCTATGACCATCTCACCCTCAATTCCGCCCTCTGCCCCTATCTGCGCGGACAGCTGGATGCCGCGGAATCCGCATCGCTGATGGCTCGCTGGGCTGAGGCGATGCTGGGCTATACCGAATTTCTCAATCAGCAGCGCTCCCAGAAAGCCGAGGTCGCGACGACCCTCACGTTGCTGGAACTGCCGAACCTCTTCGCGCTGCTCGACCACGTGCAGCGCGCGGAGGATGCCGAGGCGACGATCGATCTCGCCACATCCCTCTACACCCTGCTGCTGATGCTAGGCAAGCCGCGCCTCCTCGAGCGAGTGACGCAGGCACGCGATGCTGCGGCGGCGGCTCTGGGCCAGAGGTGGAATCACGCACAGTTCCAGGCGCAGCGGACCTGGATTCAGCAGCGGCTTTGGAGCGGACGTTTGCGCGAGGCGTTCGACGGCGCGCAGGAACTCCTCCAGCGCGCCCGCCAAGCGGGTGAAACGGCCTACCCGAATGCCGACTATGACCTTGCCGTGGGTTGTTATCTGCTCGGGGAGGTGTTGACGATTGGGGGTGCGCCGGAGCAGGCGTTGCCGTTCCTGAACGAAGCACTACAACGCTTCGAAAACATTCCGGAGGACCGCGCCGGTGATGCAGCCAAGGGCATGATGGCCGTTTGTCATGCCAGACGCGGTGATAGTCTTCGCGCCTTTGGCCGCGTTGACGAAGCGGCTGCCGCCTACGAAGAGAGCATCCGCCGTGCGGAGGAACTTGGGGATGAACGGCAGATTGCCGCCGCAAAGAGCCAGCTTGGATCGGTTCGCTTGGTGCAGCGACGCTACGAGGAAGCGCTGCAGGCTTATGAGGAAGCGCGCGAACGATTCACGGACATGGATGAGCTAGTCACTGTCGGCGTGCTCTGGCATCAGATCGGTATGGTTTATCAGGAAGCAGGGCAGCCGGACGCATCAGAGGATGCTTATCGAAAATCGCTCGCGCTCATGGTGCGGCTCGGAGATGTGGCGGGCCAGGCGCGTTCACTAGGACAAATAGGAAACCTGTATGCCAACGTTCTCGGCCGTTTCGAGGAAGCGGTGGCCTTCTATCGGCAGGCCGCGGACAAGCGTGTCGAGTTAGGCGATGAGGCCGGCGAAGGCCGTACGAGGAGCAATCTCGGAGATACCTTACGAAAGCTCCGCCGTTTTGAGGAGGCGCGGCAGGAAATCCGCCGGGCGATTCAATGTGACGCGCAGTTCGGTCAGGCCTCCGAGCCGTGGAAAACCTGGCACATCCTCCACGAAATTGAAGCTGCCGACGGAAATCCGGTAGCCGCCGCCGAGGCGAAGCGCAACGCTGTTGAGTCCTACCTCACCTACCGGCGTGACGGCGGCGAGAATCACAGTGGGGATGGTCGCCTCTGCCTCGATGTAACTCAAGCCCTGCTTGCCGGCGAACCGGCAACTGCAGCATCCCTCCTCCAGCAACTCTCCGCGGACAGCGACCTGCCTGCCTGGCTCCGCCCCTTCGTCCAAGCGCTCCAGGACATCGTCGCCGGCAGCCGCGACCGCACCCTCGCCGACGATCCCGACCTCTTCTACACGTCGGCCGCCGAGATCCTCTTTCTCCTCGAAACCTTGGAGCAGCGCGGCCCTTAACTCCTTGCGGAATAAGCCCCCACCCACGGGAGTTAGCGCTGGTCCGGGCTTGACAAAGCCCTCTCCCACGCCTAAAGTGCGCGGGTTTTCCCTTGCGGGAGCAATTTTTCGCTGTACGTGTCTTCAGAAGGATAAGCATCGAATGCCAACGATCAATCAGCTTGTTGCGAAGGGCCGCGAGAGCGTCAAGTACAAGACGAAGTCGCCGGCTCTCCAGTCGAGCCCGCAGAAGCGCGGCGTCTGCACGCGCGTCTACACCTCGACGCCGAAGAAGCCGAATTCGGCTCTCCGCAAGGTCGCCCGTGTCCGTCTGACCAACGGGGTCGAAGTCACCACCTACATCCCGGGGGTGGGCCACAACCTCCAGGAGCACTCCATCGTGCTCATCCGTGGTGGCCGTGTGAAAGACCTCCCGGGCGTGCGGTATCACGTCGTCCGCGGCACGCTCGACGCCGTCGGCGTGGCCAAGCGTAACCAGAGCCGCTCCAAGTACGGAGCCAAGCGACCGAAGAAGGCCTAAGACTCATGCCGAGAAGAAGAGAAGTTCCCAAGCGCGAGATCCTGCCGGATCCGGTGTACAACAGCCAGCTCGTCACCAAGTTCATCAACTCGCTGATGTCGGACGGCAAGAAGTCCGTCGCCGAGCGCGTCTTCTACAGCGCCCTCAAGAAGGTCGAGGACCGTGCCAAGGACGATCCGCTCAAGGTCTTCAAGAAGGCCATCGACAACGTCAAGCCGGCCCTCGAGGTCAAGAGCCGCCGCGTCGGTGGCTCGAACTACCAGGTTCCCATCGAGGTCCGTCCGACGCGCCGCACCGCGCTGGCCATCCGCTGGATGATCCAGTACGCCAACTCCCGCGGCGAGAAGACCATGCAGGACAAGCTGGCCGGCGAGATCCTCGACGCGGCCAACAATCGCGGCAACGCGATCAAGAAGCGCGAAGACACGCACAAGATGGCCGAGGCCAACAAGGCGTTCGCGCACTATCGGTGGTAGGTTTCCAATTGAAAATTGAGAATTGAAAATTGAAAAATTTTACGATTCTCGGTTTTCGCAGTAGGCTTGGCAGTCCGTAGCACCTGGAAGTTGGGGATGGCGCAGTTTTCAATTCTCAATTTTCAATTTTCAATTCAGCTGTTCCCCTAGCTCCGTCTCGACCGGATAACACAGAACGGGTTCTGCGGTTCCGGACCGAGCAACGGGAAACACAAAACTGAAGAACTGCATCTCCTCGACGGAGGTGTGCGTGTGCCGGCGGAAGCTGTCGGCGCGTGCGTTGTTGCCCGAAGAGAACAAAACAAAATGGCACGTCAGGTACCTCTCGAGAAGACTCGCAACATCGGCATCATGGCTCACATCGATGCCGGGAAGACGACGACCACCGAGCGCATCCTCTACTACACCGGCATCACTCACAAGATCGGTGAAGTACACGAGGGCACTGCCACCATGGACTGGATGGTCCAGGAGCAGGAGCGCGGCATCACCATCACCTCCGCCGCGACCACCGCGAAGTGGGGCGACACGCGCATCAACATCATCGACACGCCGGGCCACGTCGACTTCACGGTCGAGGTCGAGCGCTCGCTGCGCGTCCTCGACGGCGCCGTGGGCGTCTTCTGCGCGGTCGGCGGCGTCGAGCCGCAGTCCGAGACCGTCTGGCGCCAGGCCGACAAGTACGGCGTTCCCCGCATCGCCTTCGTCAACAAGATGGACCGCATTGGCGCCAGCTTCGAGAACGTGGTCGGACAGATCCGCCAGAAGCTCGGCAAGAACGCCGTTCCCCTCCAGATCCCCATCGGCGCCGAGGACAAGTTCAAAGGCGTCATCGACCTCGTGCAGATGAAGGCGCTCGTCTTCAAGGACGAGACCCTCGGCGCGAAGTACTCCGTCGAAGAGATCCCGGAAGAGCTCCGCGCCGAAGCGGAGAGCTACCGCGAGAAGATGGTCGAGTCGATCGCCGAGTCGCACGACGAGCTGCTGGAGAAGTACCTCGGCGGCGAGACCCTCGAGATCGGCGAGCTCAAGGCCGCCCTTCGCGACGCCACCATCCACCAGAAGATCACCCCGGTGCTCTGCGGCACCGCCTTCAAGAACAAGGGCGTGCAGCCGCTGCTCGACGCCGTCGTCGACTACCTCCCCAGCCCGGTGGACATCCCGCCGGTCAAGGGGATCAATCCGGACGACGAGTCGTTCATGGAGCGCAAGGCCGACGACAACGAGCCGTTCTCGGCGCTCGTGTTCAAGATCATGACCGACCCCTTCGTCGGCCAGCTGGCCTTCTTCCGCGTCTACTCCGGCAAGGTCGACTCGGGCAGCTCCGTCCTGAACTCGACCAAGGGCACCACCGAGCGCGTCGGCCGCCTGCTGCAGATGCACGCCAACAAGCGCGAAGAGATCAAGGAAGTGCGCGCGGGCGACATCGGCGCGGCCGTCGGCCTGAAGTCGGTCACCACCGGCGACACGATCTGCGACCCGAAGCACGCCATCGTCCTCGAGACCATGGTCTTCCCGGAGCCGGTCATCGCGGTGGCCATCGAGCCGAAGACCAAGAGCGACCAGGAAAAGATGGGCGTCGCGCTCGCGAAGCTCATGCAGGAAGACCCGACCTTCAAGGTCCACACGGACCCGGAGACGAACCAGACCATCATCCGCGGGATGGGCGAGCTGCACCTCGAGATCATCGTCGACCGCATGGTCCGCGAGTTCAACGTCGGTGCGAACGTCGGCAAGCCGCAGGTCGCGTATCGCGAGGCGATCACGCGCAAGTCGGAAGCCGAGGGGCGCTTCGTCCGCCAGTCGGGCGGTAAGGGTCAGTACGGCCACGTCAAGATGCGCTTCGAGCCGATGCCCGAGGGTGGGTTCGAGTTCGTCAACGAGATCGTGGGCGGCTCGGTCCCGCGCGAGTTCATCAAGCCGACCGAGCAGGGCATCAAGGAAGCGATGGAGCGCGGCATCGTCGCCGGCTATCCGATGACGGGCGTGCGGGCCATCCTGTACGACGGCTCGTACCACGACGTCGACTCGAGCGAAATGGCGTTCAAGATCGCCGGCTCGATGGCCTACCAGGAAGGGGCCAAGAAGGCCGGTCCGATCCTCATGGAGCCGATCATGGACGTCGAGGTGGTGACGCCCGAGGACTACGCGGGCGACGTCATGGGCGATCTGTCTCGCCGTAGAGGCAAGATCCAGCAGATGGACGAGCGCGGCGGGGCCAAGGTCATCCGCGCCCACGTGCCTCTTTCGGAGATGTTCGGTTACGCGACCAACGTGCGCTCGATGTCCCAGGGGCGCGCGAGCTACACGATGCAGTTCCTGGCGTACGAGCCGGCCCCGAAGAACGTGGCCGAGGAAGTCATCGCCAAGAGCGGCGGCACCACACAGAGAGTTTGATGAACCAGCTTTTAGCTCTTAGCTCTTAGCTCTTAGGAGCACGGGGCGGGGGCCTAAGAGCTAACAGCTAAGAGCTAAGAGCTACGAGTTAGAGCGAACAACGGAGGTTGAGACTCAAATGGCCAAAGAGAAATTCGATCGCAGCAAACCGCACGTCAACATCGGCACGATCGGTCACGTCGACCACGGCAAGACCACGCTGACGGCTGCCATCACCAAGGTCCTCGCCTCGAAGGGCACGGCTTCGTTCGTGGCCTTCGACCAGATCGACAAGGCTCCGGAAGAGCGCGAGCGCGGCATCACCATCGCCACCGCGCACGTCGAGTACTCGACCGCGAACCGCCACTACGCGCACGTCGACTGCCCGGGCCACGCCGACTACGTCAAGAACATGATCACCGGCGCCGCGCAGATGGACGGTGCGATCCTCGTCGTGGCCGCCACCGACGGCCCGATGCCGCAGACCCGCGAGCACATCCTGCTGGCCCGTCAGGTCGGCGTCCCCTACATCGTCGTGGCCCTGAACAAGGTCGACGCCGCCGATCCGGACCTCCTCGAGCTCGTCGAGCTGGAAGTCCGAGAGCTGCTCTCGTCCTACGAGTTCCCCGGTGACGACATTCCCATCGTCCGCGTCTCCGCGCTCAAGGCGCTGCAGACCACCGACAACAACGACGAGTGGGCCAACAAGATCATCGAGCTCATGGACGCGGTCGACCGCTACATCCCGCTTCCGGAGCGCGCCATCGACAAGCCGTTCCTGATGCCGGTCGAAGACATCTTCTCGATCTCGGGCCGCGGCACGGTCGTCACGGGCCGTATCGAGCGCGGCATCGTCAAGGTTGGTGAGGAGATCGAGATCGTCGGCCTCCGTCCGACCCAGAAGAAGGTCGTCACGGGCGTCGAGATGTTCCGCAAGCTCCTCGACCAGGGCCAGGCGGGCGACAACGTCGGCCTCCTGCTCCGCGGCGTGGAGCGCAAGGACGTCGAGCGCGGCCAGGTTTGCGCCAAGCCGGGCTCGATCACCCCGCACACGAAGTTCAAGGCCGAGGTCTACATCCTGACGAAGGAAGAGGGCGGCCGTCACACGCCGTTCTTCAATGGCTACCGTCCGCAGTTCTACTTCCGCACGACCGACGTCACCGGGACCGCCGAGCTGGTCGCGGGCGCCGAGATGGTCATGCCGGGAGACAACACCTCGCTGACGATCAATCTCATCGCCCCGATCGCGATGGAGAAGGGTCTCCGCTTCGCGATCCGTGAGGGCGGCCGCACGGTCGGCGCCGGCACGGTGACCGAGGTTCTCGAGTAGTCGCTCATTCGTGGGGCGGGCTGAAAGCCCGCCCTACATGCTCTTTGTAAGGGTACGAAACCATGATGAACGAAAAGATCCGCATCCGACTCAAGGCGTACGACTACCGCGTGCTCGACCAGTCGACCTCGGAGATCGTCGACACGGCCAAGCGCACCGGTGCGAAGGTCGCGGGACCGATCCCCCTGCCGACGCAGGTGTCGAAGTACACCGTCCTCCGCTCGCCGCACGTCGACAAGAAGTCGCGCGAGCAGTTCGAGATGCGGACGCACAAGCGGCTGCTCGACATCCTCGAGCCGACGACCCAGACGGTCGACGCGCTCATGAAGCTGGAGCTGCCGGCTGGCGTGGACGTCGAGATCAAGGCTTTTGGGAAGTAACGAGCGATGAGGGATGAGAGATGAGCGATGAACGGTGAGCCCGCGAGGCAGCTCATCGCTCATCGTTCATCACTCATCGCTCGGCTCGACCAAACACATGAACCGGAGCAA
Source organism: Thermoanaerobaculia bacterium (assembly GCA_035627015.1). Lineage (GTDB taxonomy): Bacteria > Acidobacteriota > Thermoanaerobaculia > Gp7-AA8 > Gp7-AA8 > QHVT01. Next base: position 45,809 of record DASPMO010000073.1, read on the forward strand.
TCCGGTTCCAAGGTGGAAAGAACTAACACATGGCAATCGAAGGAATCATTGGCAAGAAGGTCGGGATGACCCAGGTGTTCGCCGAGGACGGGGCGCTCGTTCCGGTGACCGTCATCCAGGCCGGGCCCTGCCTCGTCGTCCAGAAGAAGACCAGCGAGAAGGACGGCTACGACGCCGTGCAGATCGGCCTGGTCGAAAAGGTCTCGAACCGCCGCATCACGTCCGCGATGCGGGGGCATTTCGAGAAGGCCGGCGTGCAGCCGGTGAAGACGCTCGCCGAAGTGCCGTACAGCGGCGACGCCAACGTGGGCGACCGGGTCACGGCCGACATGTTCAAGCCGGGCGACTCGATCGACGTCGTCGGTCAGTCCAAGGGCAAGGGCTATCAGGGCGTCGTGCGCCGTCACGGCTTCGCCGGCGGACGCGAGTCGCACGGCTCGATGTTCCACCGCGCGCCCGGCTCCATCGGCGCGTCGGCCTTCCCGTCGCGCGTCATGAAGGGCATGCGCATGGGTGGCCGCATGGGTGGCGATCAGGTCACGGTCAAGAACCTCCGCGTGGCGAAGGTCGATGCCGAGAACAACCTGATCTACATCCGCGGTGCCGTCCCGGGCGGTCGCAACGGCCTCGTCTACGTGCGCTTTTCCAAGAACGGGAAGCGGGGTGAGTAATGCCGACCATTGACATCAAGAACTGGGACAACAAGACCGTCGGCTCGATCGACCTGCCGGAAGAGATCTTCGCGTATCCGTACAAAGAGCATCTCGTGCACGAGGCCGTGCGCAACTACCTGGCCTCGCTGCGCCAGGGCACGCACAAGACCAAAGTTCGCTCCGAGGTCTCCGGCTCGAACAAGAAGCCCTTCCGCCAGAAGGGCACCGGCCGCGCGCGCCAGGGCGGCGCCCGTCCCCCGATCCACCGCCACGGCGGTACGGTCTTCGGCCCGCAGCCGCGCGACTACTCCTACAAGATGAACACGAAGGAGAAGAAGGCCGCCCTCAAGTCGGCGCTCTCCCGCCGCGTCAAGGAAGGGAAGTTCTTCGTCGTCTCCGACATGAGCGTGGACGAGGCCAAGACCAAGTCCTTCGCCCAGAAGGTGGCGAACATCGGCGTCGACGGCAAGGCTCTGCTGATCGACACGATGGAGAACACGAACGCCGTGCTCGCCTCGCGCAACAACCCCAAGCTCAACTTCGTCGACGCGCTCCACGTGAACGTCTACGACGTCGTCAACAGCCGCTACATCGTCCTGAGCCAGGCCGCGCTCGATCGTCTGACGGAGGCCCTCAGCAATGAACGCTAATCAGATCATCCGCCGGCCTCTGGTCACCGAGAAGTCGACGATCCTCCGCGAAGAGGGGAACGTCCTCGCTTTCGAGGTCGACCCGAACGCCAACAAGATCGAGGTCAAGAAGGCCGTCGAAGAGCTCTTCAAGGTCAAGGTCGAAGACGTCCGCCTCTTCAACGTGCGCGGCAAGATGAAGCGCATGGGCCGCTGGGCCGGCAAGCGCCGCGACTGGCGCAAGGCCTACGTGCGGTTGAAAGCAGGAGAAAAAGCGCCGGAGTTTGTGGAAGGCGTTTAAACGTAGGGCGGGCTTCAGCCCGCCCGGGGACGGGCTGAAGCCCGTCCTACGTTGCCGATAAGAAAGAACAACTATGGCTACGAACAGATACAAGCCGACGTCTCCCGGGGTCCGCTTCTCGTCGCATGCGTCGTATGCGGACATCACCAAGACGACGCCGGAAAAGGCGCTCACCAAGGGCAAGCCGAAGAGCGGAGGCCGCAACAACAAGGGGCGGATCACCTCCCGCTTCATCGGCGGCGGCCACAAGCAGAAGTACCGCGACATCGACTTCAAGCGCGACAAGCGCGGGATTCCCGCCAAGGTCGCGGCGATCGAGTACGACCCGAACCGCACCGCGCACATCGCGCTGCTGCACTACGTCGACGGCGAGAAGCGCTACATCCTCGCCCCGAACGGACTGACGGTCGGCACCCAGATCGTGGCCGGCGAGGACGCCGACATCCTGGTGGGCAATGCCCTGCCGCTGTCGAAGATCCCCCTCGGCACGGTGATCCACAACATCGAGCTGAAGGAAGGGAAGGGCGGGCAGATGGTCCGTTCGGCCGGCGCGGGCGCGCAGCTCATGGCCCGCGAGGGCGACTGGGCCACGCTCCGTCTCCCCTCCGGCGAGATGCGCAAGGTGCACGTGCGCTGCTACGCCACCATCGGCCAGGTCGGCAATCTCGAGCACGAGAACGTCTCCTACGGCAAGGCCGGCCGCACCCGTCACCTCGGCAAGAAGCCGCACAACCGCGGCGTCTCCATGAACCCCGTCGACCACCCGCTGGGCGGCGGCGAAGGAAAGACGTCCGGCGGCCGTCATCCGGTGTCCCCGTGGGGACAGCCGACCAAGGGCTACAAGACCCGTCGCAACAAGCAGACGAGCAAGTTCATCGTCAAGCGGAGAACCAGGTAATGCGCTCACTGAAGAAGGGTCCGTTCGTGGATTCCCACCTCGAGAAGAAGGTGGAGACGATGAACCGCGAGCGCGACAAGAAAGTCATCAAGACGTGGTCGCGCCGCTCGACCGTGACGCCGGACATGGTCGGCCACACGATCGCGGTGCACAACGGCCGCAAGTTCACGCCGGTGTACATCTCCGAGAACATGGTCGGTCACAAGCTGGGCGAGTTCTCTCTGACCCGGACGTTCAAGGGCCACAGCGGCAAGAAGGTCGAGAAGTCGGCCAAGCCGGCTGGGAAATAAGGCGCGGGGATCACAATGGAAGCAACCGCAACTCTCAAATACCTGAAAGCGTCGCCGCAGAAGGTCCGTCTCGTGGCGGACCTGGTGCGCGGCAAGAAGGTCGAGGAAGCGCTGAACATCCTGCGCTTCACGCGCAAGGCCTGCGCGAAAGACCTCGAGAAGCTCCTCCGCTCCGCAGTGGCGAACGCGGAGAACAAGGAAGCGAGCGCGGACGTCGACGAGCTCGTGGTGTCGAAGATCTACGTCAACGAGGGGCCGCGCGAGAAGCGCGTGCAGCCCGCGCCGATGGGCCGTGCCTATCGCATCCAGAAGCGCAAGGCGCACGTCACCGTGCACGTCTCGGACGAAGTGAAAGCGGTCAACGAGCGGAGCGGCGGCAAAGGCCGTGCGCGCGCCACCAGGAAATAGGGGCTATCGATGGGTCAGAAGGTCAATCCTTACGGTTTTCGACTTGGGTTCAACAAGACCTGGCACTCGCGCTGGTTCGCGGGAAAGACGTACGCCGAGACGCTGCATCGCGATCTGAAGCTGCGCGATGATCTGAAGAAGCGCCTCAAGCACGCCGGCGTGTCGGAGATCGACATCGAGCGCACGGCCAACAAGATGCGCATCAACATCTACACCTCGCGCCCGGGCATCATCATCGGCCGCAAGGGTGCGGAAGTGGACAAGCTGCGCGACGAGCTGCAGAAGCTGGTCAACGGCGAGGTCTACATCAACATCCAGGAGATCCAGCGTCCCGAGCTCGACGCCCAGCTGGTGGCCGAGAACATCGCCACCCAGCTCGAGCGCCGCATCGCCTTCCGCCGGGCCATGAAGAAGGCCATGGAGTCGGCCTTCCGCTTCGGCGCGAAGGGGATCAAGGTCCGCGTAGGCGGGCGCCTGAACGGCGCCGAGATCGCGCGCACCGAGTGGTATCAGGACGGCCGCCTGCCGCTGCACACGCTCAAGGCGGACATCGACTACGGCTTCGCCGAGGCGACGACCACCTACGGGAAGATCGGCGTCAAGGTGTGGCTGTACAAGGGTGAGATGGCCAAGGCCCGCAGCCGCCGCCGCGAGAAGTAGAAACGTAGGCCGGGCTTCAGCCCGGCTGGTCGGGCTGAAGCCCGACCTACATTCAGGAGAAACCGCATCATGATGATGCCGAAGAAGGTCAAATTCAGAAAGCAGCAGCGCGGCCGGCGCCGCGGTCTCGCCTCGCGCGGCGCGAAGGTCTCGTTCGGGGACTTCGGCCTGCAGGCGCTCGAGGTGGGCTGGGTCACCGCCCGCCAGATCGAGGCGGCCCGTATCGCCATGACCCGCCACATCAAGCGCGGCGGCAAGATCTGGATCCGCATCTTCCCCGACAAGCCGATCACCAAGAAGCCGCTCGAGACCCGCATGGGCAAGGGCAAGGGTGCTCCGGAAGAGTGGGTGTGCGTGGTCAAGCCGGCCCGCATCCTCTACGAGATGGAGGGTGTGACGCGCGAGATCGCCGAGGAGGCGTTCCGCCTGGCCGGCTCGAAGCTCCCCATCAAGACGCGTTTCGTCACGCGCGAACAGACGGAGATCGGCGACTAATGGCCAGCAAGAAAACTCTCAAAACGCTCAAAGACAAGAGTGTCGACGAGCTCCGCAACCGGGAGCGCGACCTGCGGGAGCAGCTCTTCAAGCTGCGCTTCCAGCGCGCCACCGGCCGTGTCGAAAACCCGATGAAGATGCGTGAGGTCCGCCGCGAGATCGCGCAGATTCAGACGCTCCTCAACGAACGTCAGCGCACCGCGTAAGGATTCAACGATGGCAAACGAAAACAACACCGAAACCGCTGCGCAGGACTCGAAGCGCACCAAGGTCGGCGTGGTCGTCTCGAACAAGATGCAGAAGACGGTCGTCGTCGCGGTCGAGAACCTGGTCAAGCACGGGATGTATCAGAAGTACATCAAGCGCACGAACAAGTTCCTGGCTCACAACGAAGACCCGGCCGTGAACGTCGGCGACCGCGTGCTCATCGAAGAGACGCGCCCGCTGTCGAAGCGCAAGCGCTGGAACGTCCGGCAAGTCCTCGAGAAGGCCAGCTAGGAGTCACCAATGATTCAGATGGGAACGATTCTGCAGGTTGCAGACAACACGGGCGCGAAGAAGATCGCCTGCATCCGCATGCTGGGCGGCTCCACCGCCGGCCAGTACGCGAGCCTGGGCGACGTCATCACCGCCTCGGTCAAGGAAGCGTCGCCGGACGGCACGGTCAAGAAGGGCGCGGTGGTCAAGGCCGTCATCGTCCGCACCGTCAAGGAGAATCGCCGCCGCGACGGTTCGTACATCAAGTTCGACGACAACGCGGCCGTTCTCATCAACGACGCGCGCGAGCCGGTCGGAACGCGCGTCTTCGGACCGGTGGCCCGCGAGCTTCGTGAGCGCAAGTTCATGAAGATCATCTCGCTGGCGCCCGAAGTCATCTAAAGGAAAGAAGCACCATGGGACTGTACGGACGAAGCAAACAGCAGGAACCGCTCCGCCACACGCCGCACCTCCGCAAGGGCGACACGGTGGTGGTGCTGTCGGGCAAGGATGCCGGCAAGCAGGGCCGCGTGCTGCGGGTCAACGCCACCAAGGGCACGGCCATCGTCGAGCGCGTGAACTTCACCAAGAAGCACACCAAGCCCAACCCCGGCAAGAACATCAAGGGCGGCATCCTCGAGCGCGAGTCGCCGATCAAGGTCGACAAGCTCCAGGTCATCTGCCCGAGCTGCGGCGAGGCGGCCCGCCTCGGCTCGCACCGCAATGAAGAAGGCGAAGCGATCCGCTTCTGCCGCAAGTGCAAATCGGATCTGACGAAGTAAACGTAGGGCGGGCTTCAGCCCGCCGGAACATCACCTCGCCCGTACAACGCCGGGCGACCAGAGGACCCAGAAGATGTCAACGCGACTCAAAGAGCTGTACCAGACCGAAGTCCGCAAGAAGCTGCAGGACGAGTTCGGGATCAAGAACCCCATGGCCATTCCCAAGGTCGAGAAAGTCGTCCTGAACATGGGCATGGGGGAGGCCATCTCCAACGCCAAGCTGCTCGACACCGCCGTCGAGGAGCTGGCCACCATCACCGGCCAGAAGCCGGTGGTCACGAAGGCCAAGAAATCGATCGCCAGCTTCAAGCTCCGCGAGGGACAGTCCATCGGCACGATGGTCACCCTGCGCGGCGACAAGATGTACGAGTTCCTCGACCGTCTGATCAACATCGCGCTGCCCCGCGTGCGCGACTTCCGTGGCGTGCCCACGAAGTCGTTCGACGGTCGCGGCAACTACACCCTCGGCGTCCGCGACCACCTGATCTTTCCCGAGATCGATGCGGGCAAGGTCGACAAGTCGAAGGGCATGAACATCACCATCGTCACGACCGCGAAAACCGACGAGCAGGCGCGCGTCCTTCTTCGCGAGCTCGGGATGCCGTTCGGGAAATAGAGGATTACATGGCCAAAACTTCAATGATCGTCAAGGCTGAGCGGAAACCGAAGTTCTCGGTGCGCAAGCGCAACCGCTGCAAGCAGTGCGGACGTCCGCGCGGGTTCCTGCGCAAGTTCCAGCTCTGCCGCATCTGCTTCCGTCAGCTCTCGCTCGGCGGTTACATCCCGGGCGTGACCAAGTCGAGCTGGTAGCTCGGCTCGAACGACCGATATCAGGAGTCAAGAATGTCGATGACAGATCCCATCGCGGATATGCTCACCAGAATCCGCAACGGAATTACGTCGCACCACGATCGGGTCGAGATGCCGGTCTCGAAGCTGAAAGTCGAAGTGGCGAAGATCCTCAAGTCCGAGGGTTTCATCAGCAACTACAAGGTGCTCGCCGCCGAAGAAGGAAAAGTACAGGGCACGCTGCGCGTGTACCTCAAGTACTCCGACAACGGCGAGCCGGTCATCCACGGCATCGAGCGCGTCTCGCGCCCGGGCCGCCGCGTGTACCGGGGCAAGGAAGAGCTGCCGAAGGTTCTCGGCGGTCTCGGCCTGGCCATCGTCTCGACCTCCAGGGGCGTTCTCTCCGGAGCCGAGGCTGCGCGCACCGGCGTCGGAGGCGAAGTCCTCTGCCAGGTCTGGTAAGGAGATCCCGCAATGTCGCGAATTGGTAAGAAAGAGATTCCGCTGCCGAAAGGCGTGGAGGTCCGCCAGGACGGCGAGGCCGTCGTGGTCAAGGGCCCCAAAGGCTCGCTGACGACCCCGATCATCGCCGGCATCACCATGTCGGTCGAGAACAACGTGGTCAAGTTCGAGCGGCCGAATGAAGAAGGCAAGACCCGCGCGTTCCACGGGTTGATGCGCGCGCTCGTGGCCAACAACGTCAAGGGTGTGAGCGAAGGCTTCAAGCGCGAGCTCGACATCGTCGGCGTCGGCTACCGCGCCGAGGTCAAGGGGAAGGAAGTGGTCTTCCAGCTCGGCTACTCGCACCCGGTGCGCTACGCCATCCCCGACGGCATCGACATCACCGTCGACGCCAAGACCGGCCATATCACCATCACCGGCATCGACCGCCAGAAGGTCGGCCAGGTCGCGGCCGAGATCCGCAGCCTGCGCGAGCCGGACCCGTACAAAGGCAAGGGCATCAAGTACTCCGATGAAGTGATTCGCCGCAAGGCAGGCAAGGCGGCAGGCAAGTAATTGTTGTTGTGTTGCTGGTTGCTGGTTCGTGGTGGCTTTTCGCCAGGAACCACCACGAACCAGCAACCAGCAACCAGCAACACCTAGTGAGCCGGGCATGACACCTCGGCACAGAGGACAACATGGATAAAGCAAGACACAGAGTGGAAGCACGCGGGCGGATCCGGGAGCGGATCCGGGGCAAGGTCACGGGTACCGCGGAGCGTCCGCGTCTGGCGGTGTTCCGCAGCCTCAAGAGCATTTACGCGCAGGTGATCGACGACGCGTCGGGCCGTACCATCGTCTCGGCCTCGAGCCTGGAGAAGGACGCCGGCGCGAAGGGCTCCAACTCCGCGGCGGCCAAGGCCGTCGGCGCGCTGATCGCGAAAAAAGCCAAGGACAAGGGCGTGACGAAGGTGGTCTTCGATCGCGGCGGTTACCTCTATCACGGCAACATCAAGGCGCTCGCGGATGCGGCGCGTGAGAACGGACTGGAATTCTAGGAGATCACATGCAGCGTCCAATGCAGCGTCCCGGGCAGCGACAGGGTGGGCCCGGCTCTCAGCGCGGCGATCGCCGTCAGGAAGAGCGTAACGAAAGCGGGATGATCGACAAGGTCGTCCATATCAACCGCGTGACGAAAGTCGTCAAGGGCGGCAAGAACTTCAGCTTCAGCGCGCTCGTGGTCGTCGGCGACGGCCAGGGCCGCGTCGGTTTCGGCTCGGGCAAGGCCAAGGAAGTGCCGGCCGCCATCAAGAAGGGCATCGAGATCGCCAAGAAGAACATGATCAAGATCGCCATGTCCGGGACCACCATCCCGCACGCGATCGTCGGCCACTACGGCGCCGGCCAGGTCCTGCTCAAGCCCGCCTCGGAAGGGACCGGCGTCATCGCCGGCGGTCCGGTGCGCGCCATCCTCGAGTCGGCCGGCATCCAGAACATCCTCACCAAGTCGCTCGGCACCGCCAATCCGCACAACGTCGTCAAGGCGACGTTCGAAGCGCTCAAGCTGCTCCGCACCGCGGAACAGTACAAGTCGCTCCGCGGCGGCGACGAGGCGACGGAAGGAGCCGAGGCGTGAGCAAGGACAAAAAAGCCTCCGGCAAGACCCTGCGCGTGCGGCAGATCCGCAGCGGCATCGGCTGCCCGGTGGAAATG
>DASPMO010000074.1:0-46514 GCA_035627015.1 Thermoanaerobaculia bacterium
CCGCCGCCTGTTGGTCCGTCCAGTTCGGCCCGTCGGCATCGACCTTCAGCAACACGCGCGCACGTCCTACCTTCCGCGCACTCGTACGTCCCTTGGACACCAGCGCCTTCAGCCGCTCCCGCTCCTCCGTCGTGAGGCGAACGATGTACTTTTTCCCCATCTCACACCCTCCCACCCTCCATGGTCGCTCCGATCCCCTCGAGTCGCAACTGGCGGTTTCAATCGTGATCGAACACTAGCACGCTCCTACGCCTCGATCGGTCTGGCCGGGATCCCCTCGCGGATGGGGATCCGCACCTCCGCCGGTGCGGGAGCGGTCACCGCTTCCTCTTCGCGCGTCCCCTGCCGGATGCGGCGCACGTCGTCGGCGATGCGGATGGCCATCCACCCCCCTTCGATCAGCGCGCCTGCGAACCAGACGAACAGCAGGAAGGTCACGAATGCACCGAGGGCGCGGAAGAATGCCGCTTTCCACTTCAGGCTCGCCGCTTCCTGATGCTGCGCGAGCACCGGCTCCATGGCCGCGAGCAGTTCCGCCGCCTGGTCGCGCGCGACCTTCGCCTCCGGGTACTGCGGCTGCTGCGCGTTGCGGAGGGTTTCCACCGACAGCGTCTGGAGCTCGATCTCCGCGATGCTCTTCGCCTGCCACAGCTCGTTCCAGCGCTCCAGCGTGGGACGCCAGTCGCCGAGCCAGTACCAGTTGTTCCGCACGGTCCAGTCGAGGCTCCGCTTCGTGTTCTGCACGTCATCGAACGAGTCGCGCGAACGCGACGCGATCGTCTCTTTGATGTTCTGCAGCGTCTGCGCGGCGTAGCCCTGCACGCTGTTCTCGATCGCGGCCATGTCTTTCGCCGCCGAGGCGATTCGCGACTGCTGCTCGCCGCGATACGCGGCCACCACGCCGGCTTCCATCAATGCCCAGTCGCCGTCGAGCTTGGTCATGGTTGCGGCGGTGTCCGCGACCCGCTGTCGCTGAGCCTCCGTCTGTTGCGCGTACTCGCGCGCCTCGCGCCGGACCTCGGAGGGCGGCACCCACGCGTTCCACGTCACCACCACCGCGGCCGAGAGCGTGCCGACCGCCAGCACGATCACCCCGGCCTGCAACACCAGCATCCCCTTGTTGAGCAGGTACTGGTCGGACGCGCGATAGCGCTCCTCAGCGTCGGCCGAGTGCCCCATCACCGACGCCACGGCGCGGCGGATGAAGAGAAACGGCGTGGCCACGATCGAGCCGAGCACACGTCCCAGACCCGCCGCGAACGCGAGCAGACGCCCGTTCGCGAACAGCGCCGTGAACACGGTAAAGATCACCACGAACAACATCAGACTCCAGACGAGATGCTGGCGAAACACCGCGAAGAGCTCGGACATGGTTCCTCCCTGTTTCTGGAAAGACACGAACGAGGAGGAGAAGGTGGCCCGGAGTGTTCCGTTCGACACGCGTGAGTGTTCCGCTCAACACGCGGAGTGTTGCATTCGACACGCGGCGTCTTCCATTCGACACCCACGGGTGTTGCGTTCAACACTCGGCGTGTTCCACTCGACACGCGTGAGTGTTGCGTTCAACACGCGGAGTGTTCCTTTCAACACACGGTGTCTTCTATTTGATACACACGTGTGTTCCGTTCAACACACCGAGTGTTCCGTTCAACACACGGGAGTGTTGCGTTCAATACCCCGTTACCAGCCTAAGACGTATGCGAACACGAGCGGCGCGACGATCGAGGCGTCGCTCTCGATCACGTGTGACGGCGTGTCGACGCCGAGCTTGCCCCAGGTGATCTTCTCGTTCGGCACGGCGCCGGAGTAAGAGCCGAAGCTGGTCGTGGAGTCGCTGATCTGGCAGAAGTAGCCCCAGAGCGGGACGTCGACGCGCTGCAGGTCCTGGTGGAGCATCGGCACGACGCAGATCGGGAAGTCGCCGGCGATGCCGCCGCCGATCTGGAAGAAGCCGATCGAGCAGCAGGCCGAGACCTTCGTGTAGTAGTCGGCCAGCTCGATCATGTACTCGATGCCGGTGCGCACGGTGTGCACGTTCTTCACGTCGCCGGAGATGCAGTGGCCGGAGTACATGTTGCCGAGGGTCGAATCCTCCCAGCCGGGGACGAACATGGGGAGGTTCTTCTCCGCGGCGGCCACCATCCAGGAGTTCTTCGGGTCGATCTGGTAGAACTCCTCGATCGAGCCGTCGCGGAGGATCTCGTACATGAACTCGTGCGGGAAGAGGCGCTGCCCGGCCTTGTCCTTCTCCATCCAGTGCTTCAGCACGGCCGTCTCGATGCGGCGCATGGCCTCCGCCTCGGGGATGCAGGTGTCGGTGACCCGGTTCATGTGCCGGTCGAGGAGCAGTTTCTCGTCCTCGGCGGAGAGGTAGCGGTAGTGCGGCACGCGCTCGTAGTGGTCGTGGGCGACGAGGTTGAAGATGTCCTCCTCGAGGTTGGCCCCCGTGCAGCTGATGGCCTGCACCTTGTCCTGGCGGATCATCTCCGCGAGCGACAGCCCCAGCTCGGCCGTGGACATGGCCCCGGCCAGCGTGACGAGCATCTGCCCGCCGTTGGCGAGGTGCTTGTTGTAGTCGACGGCGGCAGCCTTCAGCGCGGCGGCGTTGAAGTGGCGGTAGTGGTGGTCGATGAAGTCGGTGATCGGTCCCGGCATGGCGGGGCGGATCGTATAACGAAGTGCCTGTGAACTTTCCGTGTCGCGCTTGCCACGTCCTGCGACGGGTGCTAAATTTCCAGCACATGGTAAAAAAACAGCAGGATCCGCTCTCCAGGCGCGAGCGCGAGATGATGAACATCATCTTCGCCAGCGAGAAGGCCACGGCCGGGGAAGTGATGGAGGCCATGGCCGATCCGCCGTCGTACTCGGCCGTACGGGCCACGCTGCGGGTGCTCGAGCAGAAAGGGCACCTCCGCCATGAACATGACGGCACTCGCTACGTATACAAACCGACCATCAACCGCGAGAAGGTCCGCCAGTCGGCCCTCGACCAGCTCCTGACCACGTTTTTCGACGGCTCGGCCGCGAATGTGGTGGCCACGCTGATCGAGCGGCAAAAGGGGAAACTAACCGCGGACGAGCTGGATCGTCTCTCGGAGCTGATCGACCAGGCCCGGAAGGAAGGACGCTGACATGACTTCGCTGTTCGAGCTCGCTGCGCGACTGCAGTCCGCCAATGCCGCGGAGGGGATGCTCTGGATGATCGTGAAGATCACCCTCATCCTCGCCATCGCCCGCCTTCTGCTGGCCGCCCTCCCCCGCGCCTCGGCGGCCATGAAGCACGCCATCGCCACCGCGGCGCTGATCGGCGTGGCGCTCCTGCCGACGCTGAGCGCGATCACCCCCGCCATCGAGCTGAACGTAGGACGGGCTTCAGCCCGTCCCGCGGTGAGTGCTGGACGGGCTGAAGCCCGTCCTACGTCTGTCATCGGTGTGGGGGATGGCGAGAGCATCGCCACGGCGATCTCCGTCGTGAAGGCCACGGGGCTGGCCGAGAAGCCGCTGACGCTCCTGGAGCGCTCGATGCACCTCGTGCAGTCGACGTGGAAGGGGATGATCGTCGTCTCCGCGGCGGCGATCGCGCTGTTCCTCCTCGTGCACATGGCTGCCGGGATGGCGGGTGTGTGGCTGGTGTCGCGTCGCGCGGAGGAGCTGACGGGCGAAGCGGCCCTGCGCGAGCTCGATGCCGCGCGCGACCATCTCGCCCTCGGGCGCGACGTCCGCCTGCTCAAGTCCGACCGCGTGGCCGTGCCGGTGGTCTGGGGCATCTTCAAGCCGGTGCTGCTCCTGCCGGCCGACGTCGAGGAGTGGCCGGCCGAGCGCCTGCGCGTGGTGCTGCTGCACGAGCTGGCGCACCTCAAGCGCTGGGACGGGCTGTCGCTCATCCTCACGCGCATCGCCGTGTCGCTGTTCTGGTTCCACCCCCTGGCCTGGTCTCTCGAGCGCGCCGGCCGCAGCGAGTGCGAGCGCGCATGCGACGATCTGGTCCTCGCCAGCGGAACGAAGCCGTCCGACTACGCCGATCACCTCCTTGCGATCGCGCGGGAGATGCCGGCCTTCGATCCATTCCGGTCGGTGACGCTCGCCATGTCGCGCAAGTCGCAGCTCGAAGGGCGCCTCCTGTCGATCCTGCAACGAGACGTGGCGCGGCGGGTGTTCAGCGGCCGCGGCGTGGCCGTCGCCTGCGCGCTCGCAGTCGCGGTGATCGCCCCGATCGCCGCCATGCGCCTGGTGGCCAAGCCCTCCGAGGAGAAGGACAAGACGCCGGTCGTCAAAGAGGAGAAGCTGAAGAGCGACGCCGAGGTCACGGTCACGCCGGAAATCGAAGCCATCAGCGACATGGTCTTCACGAAGCTCGGCGGCACGCCGAGCACGGGACGCGGCTGGTACGACCGCGCGTACGACCTCTATCACGACGAGAAGTGGCCCGAGGCCGCGGTGGCGTTCCGCCGCGCCGCGGATGAAGGATTCAAGGTCAGCACGTCGCTGTACAACGCCGCCTGCTCGCACGCCCTGGCGGGCGACGCGGGACGCGCGGTGGAAGAGCTGGGACGGGCCATCGACGCCGGCTGGGACGACTACGACGCCATCGCCGAGGATTCCGACTTCGATGCGATCCGCGACGACGGGCGGTTCCGCCAGCTCGTCGGCGCCCGCCTCGGCGAGGCCGTCAACCGCCGCACGACGGAGACGGTCGAGAAGTACCAGACCCTCCGCACCTACCGGGCGAAGGACGGCGAAGAGTGGTTCGACGTCGGCGTCGAGCTGCTCCGCCTGCGCAAGCTCGACGAGTCGATCGACGCCTTCGAGCACGCCATCGCCGACGGCGACAAGGCCGCGTCGTCCATGTACAACACCGCCTGCGCCTACTCGCTCAAGCAGGACGTCCGCAACGGCATGGCCTGGCTGCGCAAGGCCATCGACGCCGGCTACTCGGGCGGCGATCACCTGGTGAAGGACTCCGACATCGCCCTGCTGCGCAAGCAGCCGGAGTTCGCCGAGCTGCGCGAGCTGGCCAAGGACCTGGAGATGCGCGGCTGCTGCTCCGGCCCGGTCTCGTTCATCTACGACGATTGGCGCGAGTCGGCAAAGCACCACCAGAAGATGGTGCAGAAGCACCCGCGGTCGGGACGGGCCTGGTTCAACCTCGGGTTCACGTCGCTGCAGGCGCGCGATTTCCCCACCGCCATCGACGCCTTCCACCGCGCCTCCGACCTCGGCTACCGCCCGGGCACGTCGGCCTACAACATCGCCTGCGCCTACGCGCTGCAGGAGAACCGCGACGCCGCCTTCCAGTGGCTGGAGAAGGCGCGGACCGCGGGCTTCGACGTCGCGGACCACGCCGATGACGACGAGGACCTGAACGCGCTGCACCGCGATCCGCGCTGGCGGGAGGTCGTCACAAACTGAATTGAATGGTGAGGTTGAAGACGACGGGCACGGGCTTGCCGTCGATCGTCGCCGGCTCGAAGGTCCATTGCCGGATGGCGTCGACGGCGGCCTGATCCAGTCCGTACGGAAGACCCTTCAGCACGCGGGCGCTGTCCACCGTGCCGCGCTCGTTGATGGAGGCCTCCACGATGACGATGCCGTAGATGCCTTCGCGCTTCGCGGCCTCGGTGTAGACCGGCTCGACTTTGGTGATCGGCCGCGGCGGCGTCATGTTCGACGGCGTGGATGCGGCCGCCCCCGGCCCGGAGAACATGCGCGTGGCGGTCCAGACGACCTCGCTCCCCTCGCGCACCTCGATCTCGGCGGTGCCGCTGGCGTCGGCGGCGGTGTTGACGACGACTTTGTACGTGCGGCCGCCATGCGTGCTGGTGACGGTCCGCGACTCGGGGACCGACTGCACGACCGCCACGGTGGTGAACGGGCCGTCGGGCGCGTCGACCTTGATCGTGGCGAGATAGCGACCTTCCGGCGCGCGCCGCATGGAGACGTCGGCGGAGAACTGGCCGGGCGTCGAGGCGTGCAGGTACGGCGATGGCGCGAGGAAGGCGAAGGCGGTGGCAATGAGGCCGGCCACGGTGACGATGGCCACGCGGGCGGCCCACGACATGCTGCGCGGTTGTTCGAAGGTCATGATCGATTCCATCCTTTCGCGTAGGTGCAGCCGGCTCATGGAGGCGACCGCGGAGTGTTGGAAAGACGACTGGCAGCTCTTGGCCAGCGCCGACAGGTAGGACTCGGGCTCGCAGCCGCGCGCGAGAACGGCCGCGTCGCAGGCGCGCTCGCGCAGCTCGACCAGCCGCCGCCGCGCGGCGCGATGTACGGGACTGAACCAGAACAGCGTGCAGACGACCTGCACCACCAGCGCGCGCAGGTTGTCGCGCCGCCGCACGTGCTCGAGCTCGTGGGCCAGGACGCTCTCCAGCTCGTCGTCGGTGAGGTCGTCGAGGTAGCCGCCCGCGGGAAGGAGGATGGTCGGATCGAGGATGCCCGCCACCGCCGGCTCGCGGCAGGCGTCGGAGAGCTCGACCGGGTGGTCGATGGGGAGGGCGCGCCCACTCACCGGCGTCGCCCGTTGCACGGCGCCGCGCCAGCGGGCCGTGTCGCGCGCGGTGCGGAGCAACGCGAGGAGGGTGCCCGCGGCCCATAAGGCGGCGATCGGGCAGACGTAGTCACGCTGCACGGGAAGCGTGCTGAACGTAGGGCGGGCTTCAGCCCGCCCGGGACGGGCTGAAGCCCGTCCTACGTCTGGCACCGGCGTTTCGATGAGCGCGAGCAGCGCGAGCGCCGCGGGGGCGAGTAATGCCGCGAAGAGCAGCACGTGCCGTGCGGCCGCGGAGACGCGGAGCCTCTGCTCCACGAGCAGCGCGAGCGCGACCACGGCGATCGATGTCAGCGCCCAGACGGCGAGGAACGACGCGTTGGCGTGAATCAGCTGGTGCATCACTTCCTCCTCTTCTTCAGCAGCTCCTCGGCGTGCTTGACGTCTTCGAGGGTGAGCTTGCCGGAATCGATCAGGTGGGCGACGAGCGGCTCGGGGCTGCCGCCGAAGAGGTCGAGCAGCTCGTCGATCAGTCGCGCGCCGGTGCTCTGGCGCGTGGTCACGGCCTGGTAGAGATGGGCGTTGCCGATCTTGCGCGTGCGCTTGACGGCGCCCTTCTCCTCGAGCCGGGTGAGGATGGTCTGGATGGTGGTGTAGGCGGGGCGCTTCGACGCGGGGATGGCCTCGTGGATCTCGCGGACCGCGGCCTCGCCGAGGTCCCAGACGTAACGCATGATCTCGAGCTCGAGGCGGGTGAGGCGGACGTGCTTCTTCGCCATGAACAAGGTCTCCTACAAGATGTGGAGACTCTACTACAAATGTAGAAGCATTGCAACTGTCATCCTGAGCCGCGTAGACGGCGAAGGATCCCCTGCTGAAACCCCGTGCCCGCTCCGTCGGCAGGGGGTCCTTCGCCCTCTGCGGGGCTCAGGATGACCGTTACCGAATCTCGATCGGCACCGTGACCGTGCGCGCGTCCGCCGAGCCTTTCTTGCGGATGGTCACGGCCAGCTCTCTGGCGTCGGGCGGCACCTGCTCCAGTGCGAAGACGAACTTGGTCACGTCGCCGGCGTTGTCGGCGCGGACGAGCTTCGCCTGCGGAGCGATGTCCCACGTCAGCTCGTCGGCGACGGCGTTGTAGACGAAGACGGTGAAGAGGCGCGGCTCCCCTTTGCGCAGCGTGGCCCGCGCGGCGGGGATGAAGGCGTCCTCGCCGAGCATGAACGGGTACGGCGCCTTCGGATCGTCGCGCGTGGCCTTGACCATCACCCAGTTTCCCGCGTCGGCGAAGAAGAGCGGGCGGACCATGCTCACGTCACCCTCGGCCGGCACGTCGAGCTCGATGCGCTGGAAGCCTTTGCGGTCGCTCTCCGAGACGCGCACGAGGCTCTTCAGCGCGTACCGCCCTGGTGGGAGCTGCAGCGTGCCGTAGAAGCGCACCCCCGAGCCGCTGAGCTGCGCGCCCGCCTGCGCCGTGTCGAGGGTTACGCGCTGGAAGAGCGAGTCGCGCACGATCCCCTGCTCGTCAAAGGCGTAGAGGAAGAGGTCCGTCGTGGCGCGGTTGTTCCTGGCGTGCTTGACCAGGTCCGGACCGGAGATCTCCAGCACCACGGGGACGCGTCCGCCGGGAAAGGCGGCGGCCAGCGCGTGCAGGCCGAGATCCTCCTGCGGGATGTCGTTGACGATGACCTCGGCCGTCGAGAGCGAGCGCTCCAGCAGGCTCTCCGCGCCGGCGTCGTAATAGCCGCCGCGGTGCTGCACGCGCGCGGCCGGCACGTTGACGAGCTTCACCTTGAGATCGTGGAACTCCCCGGCCCGTCCCACCGGCGCGCGGAACCCGAGGACGTAGACGACGTCGTGCTGCCGCGCCAGGCGGTCGAATTCCGAGGTGATGTCGTTGGAGTTGCGGAACACCGTGCCGCCCGTGGAGTTGGCGAGGATGAACAGCCCCTCGTTCGAATTGAACTTCGCGCCGCTCTTGGCGTCGTTCGCCACGCGCACGCCCTGGATGTCGACCGCGTGCAGCACCACGTCGGCGCGGCGGAACGCCTCGGACATCATCTGGATGGCGGTCTGCGTGTCGGGACTGCCGAAGCGCTGGTCGCTGTCGACCTTCCACATCTCGCCGCGCTCGACGGCCTGGTCTTCCTCGGCCTGGTTCTCGGTCGTCCCGGCCGAGCGTCCCTGCACGAGCCGCGGATCGAAGCCCTCGGAGAGGAGGACGAGATGCTTGCGTCCGGCCAGGCGCTGCAGCGTCTCGGCGATGTCGCCCAGGAGCGCGACCTGTTTCTTGAGACGCCCGCGCTTGTAGGAGTCGTTGACGCGGCCCGACAGGCGGGCCACGTCGCGCATGTTCTCGAGGGCGATGTCCTGCCCCTGCTGCGTCGAGCCCATGGCCTGCTGCGGCTCCACGACCAGGGACGAGGAGCTGGCGATCTGCAGCGGGTCGGCGGCGCGGAAGTTCCGCGGCTCGGCGATGGCCGCGGTGAGCAGCGCGCGGTCGGTGGTGAACGCGGTGAGGAAGCGGAAGCCGTGGTCGATGTCGACCACGCCGACGGCCACGGCGTCGCGGCGGCCGATGCTGCGGGCCACGAAGTCACGCGCGGCGGCCTGGGCGCGGGAGATGGTCTGGGGGTTGGAGTACGAGAGGTCGAAGAGCAGCAGGAAATTGCGCCGCGACGCGGGGTTCAGCGGCGAGATCACTTTCGCGCCCGCTCCTCCCTCGGACGCGAAATCGACGGCATCGAACGACTCGATGGCGCGCTTCTCGCCGTTGTCGCGCAGCTCGAAATTCGCCTTCGTCAGCCCGCGCACCGGAGCGCCGTCGCGGCCGAGGACCGTGACCGGGACTTCGACGTACGTGACGGTGACCTTCTCTTCGAATTTCTGGGCCGACGCCACGAGAGGAAGGACGAGCAGGAGGAGCAGCCGGCGCATGCCCCTGATAGTACGCCTGAATGGAGGGGTCAGGGGCGAGGGGCGAGGGGCGAGAGAGGGGCCCCCACCCCTCGCCCCTCGCCCCTCATCCCTCGCCCCTCGTCGCGCGCAACATGCCGTGACGCAGGATCCGGGAGATCTCGTGGACGGCGGCGTCGGTCTCTTTCCCGAAGTGATCTTTGACGCCGAAGAGGATCTCGACGGTGAAGTAGTTGTAGAAGATGCGGGTGGCGAGCATGACCGCCGAGACGGGCGACAGTCCTTCGGCGAGTTTCGGCTCGAGCTCCCCCTCCATCCCCGTGGCGCGCATGAAGGAGGTGAAGCGGTCGGCCATGTTCTCGTAGAACTTGCGCACGTGCGTGCCGTCGAATTCGACGACGTCGACGTAAATGAGGGCGATGTACTCGCGATAGTCGAGGATGACGTCGCGGATCGAGTGCCCGAGCTCTTCGAGATTCTCGGGGAACGAGCCGGAGGCCAGGGCGCGATTGAAGGGAAATTCGGGCCGCGACATGGCCTCGAAATAGCGGTCGATCAGAGCGCGGAAAATCGCTTCCTTGTCGGGGAAGTGATGGTAGACGTTTCCCTTCGACAGTTCCGCCTCCTCGGCGATGTCGCGCACGCTGGTGGCCCCATAGCCCTTGTGCGAGAACAGCTTCAGGGCCGCGTCGAGTATGAGCTGCTTCGACTTTTCGGACCGCTCTTCCTGCGTCATGCGGGGCGATACTAGCTCAGCTGCTTCCGTAGCTCCTCCTTGACGACCTTTCCATAGGGCGTGCGTGGCAGTGTTTCTACAAATACGAATCTGCGGGGCACTTTGTATCGGGCCAGGCGCTGGCCGAGGTATTGAGCGAGCTCGTTTTCGTCCGCCGTGCCCACAATGAAGGCCACGCCCACCTCGCCCCATGTCTCGTCCGGGACAGCAATGACGGCAGCATCGGAGACGGCGGGATGGGACACGAGCTCCGCCTCGATCTCGGCGGGATAGACGTTCACGCCGCCGCTGATGAACATCTCCTTGCGGCGGCCGGCGATGTAGAAGAAGCCTTCGTCATCGCGGCGGGCGAGATCGCCGGTGCGGAACCAGCCGTCGTCCGCGTAGGCCTCGCGCGTGGCGGCCTCGTTGTTCCAGTAGCCACTGGAGACATGCGGGCCGCGAATCCACATTTCGCCGACCTCCCCGTCCATGTTCTCGAGCTTCACTTCTGTGAAGAGCAGGGGACGCCCAATGGAGCCGGGCTTGCGGAATGATTCGTCGACGGTCATGGTGAAGCAGTTCACGCCGACCTCGGTCATGCCATAACCCTGCTTGAAGACGACACCGCGCTGCTGATAGGCGTCGATGATGTATTGGGGGAGGGGCGCGCCGCCGGAGATGAACCAGCGCACGTTTTCGAGGTTGACGTCTTTGAACTGTGGCGCGTCCATGAGCAACTTCCAGATCGTCGGTACGCCCAGAACGACAGTGCAATGCTCGTTCTCGATCGTGGCCCAGACCTCGCTCACGTCGAAACTCTTGTGCAACACAATGGTGCCGCCCATGCAGAAAACGGGGATGAGAAACGCGGCGATCCCGCCGGCGTGATAGAGCGGCGTGAAGATCGGACTGACATCGTCCTCGCGCAAGCCCCAGTTGACGGCGGTGTTGTAGCCGTTCCAGTAAAGCTGGCGCTTGGGGATCATGACGCCTTTGGGTTTGCCGGTGGTGCCGGAGGTGTACAACAGCGCGTAGGTTTGTTCGGCCGACGTAGGACGGGCTTCAGCCCGTCCGGGGCGGGCTGAAGCCCGCCCTACGTTTGTCGCATGACGCGTGATGCCGAGGTCGATCGCTTCGAATTCGGGGCCGTAGAAGAGCGCCTTCATCTCACAATCGCGCGCGATGTGCTCCAGCTCGTGTTGCGTCGCGCGCGTGGAGAGCGGCACCACGATTACGCCGGCTTTTCCGGCGGCGAAGAACAGTTCCAGGAACTCGATGCTGTTGTAGGAGAGCAATCCGAAACGGTCGCCCGGCTCGAGCACGCTGCGCAGCGTTGCCGCGGCGCGCTCGGCGCGCTCGTTGAGCTGCGCGTAGGTCAGGCGCTCGCCGGTTTCCACCGATACGACGGCGAGCTTGTCGGGGGTAACGCGGGCGCGCTCGGTCAGGAGATCGAGGTCAAACATTCGAGGAACCTCCCCGGCTGTTGCAGGTGCGGGATGTGTGCGGCGCCTTCGATGACGCACATCGACGCGTTCGGGATGGCGGCGCGCAGCGCTTCGCTGTAGTCGCGGGTGACGACGCCGTCGTCGGCGCCGGTGATGAGCGTGGTGGGAACGTCGATCTCGCCGAGGCGCGGCTCGACGTCGTGCTCGGGCAGCTCGGTGAGGCGCAGCATGGGCGAGTCACTGGCGCGCGCGAGGAGCGCCTCGATGACCCACTCCCGCGGCTCGTACGCCGGGCCGTGGACGGCGCGGAGGATGGTCATGGCCTCGCCGCGCGTGCGCGCCACGAGCGGCACGGCCAGCGGACGATTCAGGCCGCCGGACGATTCGAGCCCGAGCCGCGACACACGCTCGCGGTTCCGGAGCGTGTAGACGAGCGCCATCCAGCCGCCCAGCGAATTGCCGACGACGGTGAGCTCGCCCTCGTCGTGCAGCAGCGCCTCGAGCTTCGCGACGATGAGCGAGAGGGGGATGGGACCGGTGCGCGGCTCGCTCTCGCCGTGGCCGGCGAGGTCGGGGATGAGGACGCGGTATTGCCGCGCGAGCGCGGGGGCGACGGCGAACCAGGTGCCTGCGTGGTCGTTGGCGCCGTGGATGAGGACCAACGCAGGACGGGCTTCAGCCCGACCGGGACGGGCTGAAGCCCGTCCTACGTTTTCAAACCAGACGGCTCCGTCGCGTTCGTGGCGGGTGAAGCCGGCGGCGACGAGCGCGCCGCGGGCCATCTTCACGAAGTCGGAGGCGGACTTAATCTCCAAAGAGGCGCGCCTCGTTGCGCGGCATCCGGAACGCGGCGGCGGCCTGGTTGTAGCCGACGCCGGAGCCGACCAGCACGACCAGGTCGCCGGGCCGGATCTTCTTCTGCTCCAGCGCATCGTGCAGCGCCATGGGGATGCACGCCGAGCCGGTGTAGCCCCAGCGCTCCATCACCGTGTGGGTCTTCTCCATCGGCAGGCCGAGGTTCTCCATCACCAGCTCGATGGTCGGCTTGCGCACCTGCGTGAAGATTGCGAAGTCGATGTCGGATACGGCAAAGCCGCCGTTCTCCGCGACCTTGCGCACGATCCGCGGCCATCCCTCGTTGTTGATCTCGGGCGGATAGCGGTCGATCATCCGGACGAGGTGCCGCCCTTCCTGGACGGCGGCGGCCGTCATCGGCTCGGCGGTGCCGCCGGCCTGGATCAGCCATTTGTTCGCGTACGTGCCGTCGGCGTGGAACGCGGCGGCGACGAATCCCGGCCCGTCGCCGCGCTCGAGGATGGCCGCGCCCGCGCCGTCGCCGTAGAAGAAGACCATCGGATCGTCCCCGGACGCGAGCTTGTGCATCATGTAGACGGAGACGACGAGCACCGTCTTCAGCGCGGGATTGGTGGCCATGAGCCCCGCGGCGTTGGAGATGGCCGTGGGGAAGGACGCGCAGGCGCAGCCGACGTCGAACGTGCCGGCATTCTTCGCGCCGAGCTTGGCCTGCAGGACGACCGAGGTCGCGGGCGTGATGTAGTCGGGCGAGTCGGTGCCGAGGATGATCAGGTCGACGTCGTCCGCCGTCTTCCCGGCGCGCTCCAGCGCCTGTTGCGACGCGCGCAGGGCGAGGTCGGACGCCGACCAGTCGTCCGGCGCGTACCACCGCGCGCGGATCCCGCTCGCCGCTTCCATCTTGTCGACGAACTCCGGCGCGATGGAGGTGAAGCGCTCGCGCAGCGCGTCGTTCGTGATCTCGATCGGCGGCAGGTAGCTGCCGGTGCTGACGATGTTTGCGTAGTTCATAGGCTCATAGGCTCATAGGCTCATAGGCTCATAGTGGCTCCTATGAGCCTGTGAGCCTGTGTACCTGTGAGCCTCCTCAGGTCCCCATCACCAATCCACCATCCACGCTGAGCGTCGTCCCGTGCACGAACTTCGCGGCGTCGCTGGCCAGCCACACGTACGCGTTGGCGATGTCCTCGGGCTCCCCTACTTTGCCGAGCGGGGTGTGCGCGGCCATGCCGTCGAGCACTTTCTGCGGCATGGCCTTGACCATGTCCGTGGCGATGAAGCCGGGAGCGACGGCGTTGACGCGGATGTTGTACTTGCCGAGCTCGCGCGCCCACGTCTGCGTGAAGCTGATCACTCCCGCTTTCGTGGCCGCGTAGTTGGTCTGTCCGAAGTTTCCGTACAGGCCGACGATCGACGAGGCGTTGAGCACCACGCCGCCGCCGTTGCGGATCATGTGCGGCACGACGGCGCGCGTGCAGAGGAACACGCCCTTGAGGTTGACGTTGACCACGGCGTCGAACGTGGCGTCGTCCATCTGCGACACGACGGCGCCGTCCTTCCACTTGATCAGCTGCGAGTCGCGCACGATGCCGGCGTTGTTGACCAGCACGTCGATGCGGCCGTGCTCCGCGACCGCTCGCTCCGTCGCGGCGTTGACGGCGTCCGTCTGCGTGACGTTCACGTCGGGGACGTCCCACACCACGACCTTGGCGCCTTCGTGCTCGAAGGCGGTC
Organism: Thermoanaerobaculia bacterium; assembly: GCA_035627015.1. GTDB lineage: Bacteria > Acidobacteriota > Thermoanaerobaculia > Gp7-AA8 > Gp7-AA8 > QHVT01. The sequence continues at coordinate 14,116 of DASPMO010000074.1, forward strand.
ACGGTGGCGCGGCCGATCCCGGCGGCGCCGCCCGTCACGATGACGACTTTGTCTTGCAGGTTCAGGTTCATGCTGTTTGTTCCGCGCGTGCGCTCTCGCTGCGTGCGGCGAGCGCGAAGGGGATGACGGCCAGGGCGGTGATGACGACGCTGGCCAGGAGGCCGAAGCCGAGGCTGCGCCGGTCGCCGATGATGCCGGTGATGAGCGGCCCGGGGCCGACGCCGAGCAGATTCAGGACGAGCAGCGCGAAGGCGACCATGGTCGAGCGCGTGTGCGACGGCGCGAGCTCCTGGTACGCGGAGAAGAGCGGCCCGAACCACGCCGTCGTGCCGGCGCTGGTCAGCAGCCAGCAGGCGTAGAAGAGCGGCGTCCCCGGCTCGACGGTGTAGAAGAGCCACGCCGGGATGGCCAGGACCACGGTCATGATGACCAGGCTCCAGAGCCTTCCGGCGGGGAAGCGTTTCTCGCAGTAGTCGCCGAATGCGCCGCCCGCCACGTTGCCGAGAAAGCCGGCCACGACGGCGACGATGCCGGCGCGGAAGGCGGCGTCGGCGTAGACGAACCCGCGCTCTTCGACCAGCCACGTCACGCCGAGGAGCGCGGCGCCGGAGCCGTAGCAGAGCAGCGACCCGCCGATCAGCGCCAGCAGCAGCGCCGGACGGCGGACGATGGCGCGCGCCAGGTCGCGCACGATCTCGCGCAGCGCCGGCCTGGCCTTCGTCTCCGCCACCTTGCGCCGCGCGGGCTCGCGGAAGAGGAAGAGCAGCCCCGTGGCCACGAGGCCGAGGATGCCGAGGATGAAAAAGGAGAAGCGCCAGCCGAAGCGGGGCGCGATGATGCTCGAGGAGATGAGCGCCGTGGCCAGGCCGAGGGGGATGCCGGCGTAGTAGACGCCGACCGCCAGACCGAGCCGCCGCGGCGGAAAGGTGTCGCTCAGCATCGAGAGCGCCGCGGGAGTGAGCGTCGCCTCACCGATGCCGACGAAGACGCGCGGGATGGCCAGCGCCACGAAGCTGCGCGCCCAGCCGGAAAGCGCGGTCATGAGGCTCCACAGCCCGACGCCCGCGGCGATCAGCGGCAGGCGGCGGAAGCGGTCCGCCGCCATGCCGAGAAAGAGTCCGACGAACGTGTAGAAGAAGACGAACCCGAATCCGGTGAGCAGGCCGATCTGCGCGCGGCTGAGGCCGAGATCGGCGATCAGCAGCGGCGCCAGGCTGGCGATCAGCATCCTGTCGACGAAGTTCAGGATGTTGAGCGCCGTCAGGAAGAGCAGGAGGCCCCATGCCGAGCGCGAGACCGGCTCCTCGGCCGCTTCGATGGTCAGTGTCGACATGGGGCTTCCGTCCGATCAATTGAAGAAGCGGTACTCGATGGTGGCCAGCACCGTGCGCGGCGCGCCGTACGAGCCGGTGAGCACGCCCAGCGCCGGGATGTTGTAGCCGTTGGTGAGATAAGCCTCGTCGCTCAGGTTCTTGGCGTTCAGGCCGACGCGCCACTTCGCGTCCGGAGAGAGCCAGCTCACCCAGGCGTCGAATATCGTGTACGCGCCCTGCCGGATCGGCTGCACCGGGCGGCCGGCGAACGAGCCGCCTTCATTCGTGAGGGTGGCGGCGGAGCGATACGAGCCGCCCACGCTGGCGGTCAGCAGGCCGCCCGCCAGCGGATTGTCGAAGTTGAGGCGCAGGCCGCCCGTCCACTCGGGGGCGTTGGTGATCACCTGTGTGTCGACGAAGCCGTCGCGGTTCTCGTCGAGGAACTCGTCCGGCTCCAGGTCGAGCCAGCTCACATATCCATTGATATTCAGCCACTGCAGGGCCGGCTGGTGATCGAACTCCAGCTCCACGCCGTTCATCGTGGCGTTGCCGGCGTTCAGGAAGTTGCCGAAGAACGACTCCTCGACGCCGTCGCCGTTGGCGTCGAAGGCGGTGAAGGTCGAGACCTGGATGTCCTTGTACTTGCCGTGGAAGGCCGCGGCATTGAGGACCAGGCTGCCGTCGAGCAGCACCGACTTCAGGCCGAGCTCACCGACGTCGAGGATCTCGTCGTCGAACGGCTCGGCCGACTGCGGGAAGGCGTTCGACTGCGCGCGCACGTTGAAGCCGCCGCTCTTGAAGCCGCGGCTGGCGGTGAAATAGGCCAGGATGGACGGGGTGACCTGGTAGTCGATGCCGATCTTCGGCGCGATCGAGTCGAAGGTCGCTTCCTTGTCGTAGTCCGCGAGGATGACCACCGGAGTGGAGAACTGGTCGTTGGCGTAGCCGGCGTTGAAGGCGATGCCGTTCTTCGTCTCGCGAGTCGCGCGCAGGCCGCCGTTGAGCGTCCACTTGTCGTTGATGGAGTAGCTGCCGTCGCCGAAGACCGCCAGCTGGTCGGTGTAGGTGCGGCCGTTCGTCGTGCCGAACTGCGCGTTGACGAAGATGTTCTTGACCAGGCCGCCGGCCTCGCCGTCGAAGTAGTACGCGCCGAGGACGCCCGAGGTCTTGCCGCCGGCGTCATAGACGAACTGAAACTCCTGCGAGAGCTGGTTGTCGTAGTAGGTGGCCGCCACGTCGACGATGCGCGCCGGCGTGGTGTCGAAGTCGATGTTGTTCTTCGAGTCGGACTCGCGATAGGCGCTGATCGACTTGAAGTCCCAGGCGCTGTTGAGCGCGGCGGAGACGACGATCGAGCCGCCCATGGCCTCGGTGCCGTTCAGCGGCGCGAGGCCGCTTTGCGTGTCCCAGCGGCTGTCGTTCGGTGCGCAGGTGACGCCGAACGCCGGGCAGAGGAAGTTGGGAGAGAGGCGCTGGTAGCCTTTCGGCTCCGCGTCATCCTTCGTGTAGTCGGCGCTGAAGGCCACCTTCCACGTATCATTGACCAGCCAGTCCAGGCCGCCGCGCGCGGCGATGGTCTTGCGGTCGGAGACGTCGCGGCCGGTGAGCAGGTTCTCGCCGTAGCCGGCGTGGTTCAGCGAGGCGAAGGCGATCTTGCCGCGCAGCTTGCCGGGGATCAGCGCGCCGCCCAGGCTGGTGCGGAGATCGAGCGTCGAGTGCTCGCCCACCGACAGCGAGACCATGCCGGTAGGATCGTCGGTGAGGGGACGGCTGACGTATTTGATCGCGCCGCCAATGGTGTTCTTGCCGTAAAGGGTGCCCTGCGGGCCGCGGAGCACTTCGATGCGGGCCACGTCGTAGACGTCCAGGAGGGCGCCCTGGGCGCGGGCGATGTAAACGTCGTCGATGTAGAGGCCGACGCCGGGATCGACGCCCCAGAGCGGATCGGCCTGGCCGATGCCGCGCAGGAACGCCGTGAGGGTCGTCGACTGATTGCGGCCCTGGTAGACGGCCAGGTTCGGGACCTGCTGCTGCAGCTCCGAGATGTCGGCCGCGGCCGCTTCCTCGAGCTCGTCGGAGGTCACGACCGTGACCGCGACCGGGACTTCCTGCACGTTCTCCTCACGCTTGCGCGCGGTGACGACGATCTCCTCGGCCGCGGCGGGAGTCTGCTCCTGAGCCTGCTCTGTGGCCGGCGGCGGAGTCTGCGGTGGAGTTTCCTGGGCCATCGCGGGGACAGCGTTGATGCCCGGCAGAGCGATGAGAGCGATCAGCAGCGAACGCCGGAGAGAAGACATGACATAGCTCATAAGATCCCCTAAATTTGCCGACCAGTCGGTTTGTTTCGGGGCACTGTAGGGATGTGCCGCTCTCTTGTCAACGGCGGAACAGGCGCATAATGAGATATCCCATGTCCCCGAAGGAACTGAGGTCGCGCCGTCTCTCTCTCGGCATGACGATCCCGCAGCTCGCGCACGAGCTGGGCCTGACGACGTCGGAGCTGCAGCAGATGGAGCGCGCGCAACTGCCGCTCCCGCCGCACGCGCAGCTCGCGTCCGCGCTGGCGCAGATCGAGGAACGCAGCAAGTCGGTGGACTGCCTGGTGGTCGAGGATGACGACGTGATCCGCCAGCTTTTTGCGTCGAGGCTGCGCGCGGAAGGCTGCACGGTGGACGAGGCCGCGGACGGGATGGCGGCCGTGGACGCCGCGGCGACGCGCAACTACCGGCTGATGCTCCTGGACCTGAAGCTGCCGAAGCTCAGCGGCGCGGAGGTGCTGGCGCGGGTGCTGAAGAAGCCGGACCTCCAGCCGGCGGTGATCGTGATCTCCGCCGCCGGCTCGGGCGACGTGCGCGAGATCGCACACTCCCGCGCGGTGAACGCGATCCTGCGCAAGAGTTTCGCCATCACCCACGCGGACGTGATCTTCCCCGCCCTCGCGGCCCTGGCGCGGGTGTAGGCGGGCTGAAGCCCGCCCTACGTTGAGCCATTTCTCGCGACACGCATGCTCAACGCAGGACGGGCTTCAGCCCGTCCCCCCGGTGGGCGGGGGAGCGCGCTAACTCTCCATGCCGCACAGGCCGAGGATCACGGCGGTCAGCACGCGCATCTCGATGGGCTTGGGGAAGACCAGCTTCACCTGCTGTTCGTCGAGCATCTCCCGCACGTAGGCGGGGAGCTTCTGCGTGATCACCACCGTGGGGATATTCGCGCCGGTGCGCTCCAGGTGGCGGAGCACATCGAAGCCGTTCCCGTCGGTGAGCACCACGTCGAGGACCAGCCCGCAGAAGCGGTGCTCGTCGAGCAGGGCGCAGGCACTGGGCGCGTCTCCGGCGGTCTCGACGTTCACGTCGCGCGCCTCCAGCTCCGCGCGCAACGCGTCGACGACATGAGGATCGTCGTCGACGATCAGAACCGAGCGGGCCACGGGTGGTGCGGAGGCACGAAGAGTGCCACGGGTTAGCGATACACTTGCGCCGCACAAAGGAGCCCGCATGTTCAAACGACTGGCGAACATCTTTCGCGGATTCTTCGGACTGTTCATCTCGGGGATGGAGCGCCGCAATCCGGAGGCGCTGCTCGAGGTGGAGAAGGAGAATCTGCGCAAGCAGATCGCGAACTACAACGAAGGCCTGGCCGCGCACGCCGGACTGTGCGAGCGGCTGATGACCCAGATCCGCAAGCTCGAGGCCGAGGAGCGCGACCTGCGCGCCAAGACCGCCGCCAACCTGCGCGCCAACAACCGCGAGGCCGCGGGCAACTACGCCCTGCGCCTGCAGACCGTGCAGCGCGAGCTCGCGGAGAACCGCGCCCAGCTCGAGCAGGCCGAGACGACGTACAAGGAGCTGATCAAGGCCCGCGACGTGTCGGTCAAGGCGGCGCAGGCCAAGATCCAGGCGCTCAAGTCCTCGCTCGACGACCTGAAGATCAAGAAGGCCACCGCCGAGCTGACCGAGATGGCCTCGGGCATGATCACCTCCATCGGCGGCTCCGGCGACACGCTCGACCGCCTGCACAAGATGGTCGAGGAAGAGCGCGAAGTGGCCTCCGGCCGCGCGCGCATCGCCCGCGACTCCCTGAACACCACCGACTTTGCCATGAAGGAAGAAGAGCAGCGCGCGCTCGCCGATCAGGCCCTGGCCGATTTCGCGGCCAAGGAAGGGCTGGCGCTCGAAGCCGCACCCGGCGCCGCCGCGCCCGCGGAGACGGTCAAGTCGATGGGGCCGGCCACCACTACCGAGTAGTTGCTGTGTTGCTGGTTGCTGGTTCGTTGCGCCTCGTCGCGATGAGCCACCACGAACCAGCAACACAGCAACCAACAACCCATGCGCTACCTCTGGCACGCCTTCTTCGCGAGACCCGACATCCCTCTGCTGCGGCTTCCGTGGAACGCCCTGGCCGTGCTCGCGGCGGGGGTGGCGGGATGGTGGGACCCGACGATCTGGGCGGTCGCGGGGGCGGGTGAGTTCATCTATCTCTTCACCCTCGCCTCCAATGCCGGTTTCCAGCAGGACATCAACGCCCGCAAGACCGTCCAGCTGCGCGGCGACACCGAAGAGGCGCGCAGGCAGCTCCTGTCGAAAGTCGGCGGCGCCGCGCGGCAGCGCTACGTGAAGCTCGAGGAGAAGCGCCGCCGCCTGGAGACGCTGTATCGCGAGACCGCGAGCGACGATCTCTTCGCCGGCAGCAACACCGACGCGATGCAGAAACTGACGTGGCTCTACCTCAACCTCCTCGTCGCGCAGCGCAACCTCGTCGTCGCGCCGGCCTCCGACGCGCGCGAGCTGGAGAAGCAGATCCAGACCTGCGAGCGCGAGCTGGCCAGCGCGCCGTCCGACGCCGCGCGGGCCTCGAAGGAAGCGACCATCCGCCTCCTCCGGGAGCGCCTCGGCAACATCCAGCACAAAGGCACCGCCCTCGCGGAGATCGACGCCGACCTGGCCCGCATCGAGACGCAGCTCGACTTCGCCCTCGAAGAAGCGACGCTGCGCGGGCGCCCGGCCGCCATCTCCGCGAACGTGGAGCTGACGTCGCGGCTCCTCGGCAACATCGAGGACGAGACCACGTACACCTCGCCGAGGCTCATGGAATGATCCCGCAGTGGTCCACGCGCCTGGTCGCGCAGTACCTGAGCCACGCCGCGAACCAGTTCCTCCTCTACGGCAACGTCAACGACCGCTTTCTCATTGAAGGAAAGCAGCTCGGCTCCCTCTACGAGTTCCTCACCCGCGTCATCCTCCCCCGTTTCGACGTCGTCCTCAGCTACGACCTCGGCAACGGCGTGCGCATCGACAAGGGGGGCGAGATCGTGCAGAAGTGGCCCGGCTACCGCGAGCTGCCGGAGATGCCGCGCGCCCCGCGCCAGGCCACCGAGTGGCTGACGCGCTTCTTCCGCTACGCCGCCAACCTGGCCCGCCTCGGGCAGGAGTCCTTCCAGATCGGGTTCGTCATGAAGGCCGCGCACCTCGTCGCCCCGGCCCTCCCCGGTGCGCTCAACTACGACCTCTCCGCCCTGGCGCTGCTCATGCGCGACTGGGCCGCCGACGACGCGCTCACGCGCCACGCCCTGGCCACGTTCCTCATCGCCGAGAACCTCAACGACCTCCATCCCCTGCTCGTCAACCATCCGCGCTCCGCGCCGATCGAAGTGCCGCTGCCCACGACCGCGGAGCTGCGGGAGGCCATCGCCTTCCTCGCCAAAGACCACGGCAGCGTCCTGGCCGAGTTCGCGCCGGCCTACGACAGCATCGCCCACCAGCTCACCGGCACCACCCTCACCTCCGTCGAGAACCTGCTGCGCATCAAGGCCCACGCGAAGGAAGTACTGCACGCCAAAGACCTCGTGGCCATGCGCAAGGAGCTGGTGGAGAAAGACTCCGCGGGCCTCATCGAGTTCATCGAGTCGAAGCGCACGCTCGACGACCTCCACGCGCAGGAAAAACTGAAGACGTGGCTGCGCCAGGACATCCGCCTCTGGCACATGAACGACGTGCAGGCCATGCCGATGGGCTACCTCCTCTGCGGCCCCGTCGGCACGGGCAAGACGTATCTCGTCGAATGCCTCGCCGGCGAGGCGGGCGTGCCGGTGGTGAAGCTGAAGAACTTCCGCGACAAATGGGTCGGCAGCACCGAGGGAAACCTCGAGAAGATCTTCCGGCTGCTGAAAGGCCTCGGCCGCTGCTTTGTCTTCATCGACGAAGCCGACCAGGCCCTCGGCAAGCGCGACGCCGGCACCGGCGACTCCGGCCTCTCCGGCCGCATCTACGGCATGTTCGCCGAGCAGATGAGCAACCCCGCGAACCGCGGCCGCATCGTCTGGATCCTCGCCTCCAGCCGTCCCGACCTCATCGAGGTCGACCTCAAGCGTCCCGGACGCGTGGACGTGAAGATCCCCATCTTCCCCGCCACGACGGCCAGTGAAGGCTTCGCGCTCATCCGCGCGCTGGCCGGGCGGCGCGGCGTCGAGCTGCAGGAGAGCGACTTCGCGCAGCTCGAGCCGCTCATCCCGGCGCTGCTCACGCCCGGCGCCGCCGAGGCCGTCGCCGTGAAGCTCTACCGCTCCGTGCGCGTCGACGGGCTCACGCCGCTGGAGGCTTTGCGCGACGTGCTGGACGGCTACCAGCAGCCCGTGCCGCCCGACGTCATGGAGTTCCAGATCGCGCTCGCCGCGCGCGAGGCCAGCGACGGCGACTTCGTGCCGGAGCCATTCCGGCACCATCGGGCCTGATTCGAAAGCGCGAGCTGGCGCTCGCGCACTCCAGATAGAATGCCCCCATGTCGCTGTTGGCGCAGCAGAACGTCCCCACCGCTCCTCCGAAGCTGGAAGGGAAAGAAGTCCTGGTCGGACACGATCCGGCGCTGGCCAAAGTCAAGGGAGTGATGTTCGGCGGGCGCCGGCAGTTCCTCCTCGACACCCTCGGCGCGGAGGGCTTCCACGCCTTCCTGGAGAAGCTCACGCCGCGCACGAGGGGCTACACGCGCACGCCGCTGGCGTCGAGCTGGTGCGAGTTCGAGTCGCTCATCGAGCTCGATCGCGCCATCTACAACGAGCTGAAAGCGAAGCACCCGAACGTGCTCGCGCTCATCGGCGCCGCGTCGGCGGAGCTGGGGATCGGACGCATCTACCGCTCGCTCGATTCCGAGGAGCTGGTCAAATTCTTCGAGGACACCGCCCTCTTTCACGACCAGTATCAGAAGTTCGGCACCGTGCACTTCGAGAAGACCGCGCACGGCGGCCGGATGATCTACGCCGGCTACCCCGTGCACAGCCCCATCTTCTGCGCCAGCGCCGTCGGCTACTTCATGGAGTCGATGCTCCGCCACGGCGCCAAAGACCCGAAGGTCGTGGAGACGAAGTGCCAGTGCCACGGCGACAAGACGTGCACGTATGAGCTGACGTGGCGGTAGCCCTCCCTGTCATCCTGAGCCGCGCAGACGGCGAAGGAGCCCCTGCGTCGTGCGCGGTGGGTGCGTTTCAGCACGGGCTCCTTCGCCGTCTGCGCGGCTCAGGATGACAGTCTGTTGCGTTCCGTGCGCGGCATCCGCGCCAGCATCTGCTCGGTCAGGAAGTCCATCTTCTCGTGCAGGTGCGTGATCTCCAGCTCCGCCTTCAGGTTCACCTCGTACTCCGCGTCGGCGCGCAGGCGGTCCTTCGCGCCCTGGCGGTTCTGCGAGATGAGCACGAAGATGGAGAGGAAGATCGCCTCGACCGACATGACCATGGTCAGGAAGCCGAACGGATAGGGGTCGAAGTGCGGGGTGAAGGGGAGCGAGTTCCAGACGATCCAGGCCGCGAACACGGCCGCGTTGAGCATGAGGAAGGTGATGCTGCCGCTGAACTCCGCGATCAGGTCGGCGATCTTCTCCATGGTCGTGGAGCGGATCTGCATCTCTTCGTTGATATTGCGGGCCACGCGGCGGCGGAGCATCTCGTCCGCGCCGCGCATGCGCTGTCCCATGGTGGTCAGCAGGTCGAGCGCGGCGTCGGGGTGACGGCGCAGGAAGGCCAGCAGGTCGTCGCGGTCGAGCACCAGCAGCGTGGCCGGCTCGAGGCAGACCGCCGTGGCCGTGCGCGCGCCGCCGTCGAACAGCGACAGCTCGCCGAACACCTGCCCCGGCTCGCAGACCGTGAGCACGATCTTCGCGCCCGTGTTGTCCTTGACGAACAGCTCCACGCTTCCCGAGCCGACGATGTAGAGCGAGTCGCCCGGCTCGCCGGCCGAGAAGATGCGCTCTCCTTCGGTCACCTCGCGGCGCTCGAACACCCCTTCCAGATCGGCGCGCTCGTCCTCGCTGAGGAGCTTGAACAGCGACACGGTGCCGATCAGTTGCGCGGTCTGCATGGCGGCTGATTCTAGCGTGCTATTCTCCCCGCCCCCGGCCGCCCGAATGTCCGACGATTTCGATAGCCCCGTGCCCGAGCTCGACGAGCGCGCCATCGCCAGGCGCTATGGCCTGCGCGAGCTCGCCTACCCCGACAGCGAGCAGGTGAAGACGCTGGTGGCCTTCCTCAACGAGTCGATCGACTCGGGGAAGTGCAGCACCGTGCCCAAGACGGCGCTCATGGTCGCGGCCGACTTCCTGCAGGGCACCATCAACCGCCAGCACCTCACCAAGGGTCCGCGCATGTCGCAGGAGGAGTTCGATGCCCTGCAGACGCCGTACTACCTGGCGGCGCGCATCATCTCGCGCATCCAGCGGGCGCGGCAGGAGAACATCAGGGGACGCGTGTACGAGACGACTTATCTCTCCCTCAACCAGTTCATCGAGCTGCTGCGCAGCCTCCTCGACCCGGGCTGCTACTGGATGCGCACGAAGACGCTGCCGAGCGGCGTGATCGAAGCGATGGAAGCGCTGCGCGATTTCCTCTCCGCCTATCCCGAACAGCGCCGCAAAGGACGCGCGCTGTAGTCGCGGTTACAATCCCTCCCCACGATGGCGCGGTATCTCCAGAAGATCTCGCTGAGGCCCTACAGCGACTCCGAGATCTGGACCGGGTGGGAGCTCGAAGGACGCGACGGCGAGGTCGAGGGACTCGTGCTGGCCGAGGGGATGTCGGCCGAAGAAGTGGCGGCCAAATACGGCGTCACCGAGTTCCAGAAGATTCCCAGCGAGTACCTGGACGCCGGAGAGTTCCGTCCCAAACGCTGATGCGCACGGTCGAGATCACCCTCTTCGTCGTGTCGCTGCTGGCGATCGTTGCCATCTTCGTGACCGAAGCGCTTCGCGGGCACGGGCACGCCTCCGCTAAACTCCCCGCGCCCATGGTTCTGTTCATCCGCATCGCCCTCGGCATCGTCTTCATCATCCTCGGCATCATCGGCGCCTTCCTCCCGATCATGCAGGGGTGGATCTTCATCCTCCTGGCCGTGCTCGTGCTGTTCCCGCAGAGCAAGTTCGCCATCAAGGCGCTCGACAAGATCGAGAAGCGCATGCCGCGCATGGTGGCGCGGCTGCGGCGCTGGGGCATCGGCGTGCACCGCCCCACCGAAAACGAGAGCAATGACGAAACAGTACGACCGCGCGTACTTTGACCGCTGGTACCGCAACCGCACGACGCGCGTGAACACGCACGCCGAGGTGCGGCGGAAAGTGTCCCTGGCCGTGGCCTCGGCGGAGTACTTCCTGCGAAGGCAGGTCCGCACGGTGCTCGACGTCGGCTGCGGCGAGGGAGCGTGGCTGCCGCACCTCCGCGCGCTGCGCCCGCGCGTGAAGTACCTCGGATTCGACTCGTCGGAGTACGTGGTCGGCCGTTTCGGCAAGTCGCGCAACATCCATCAGGCCTCCTTCGGCGACTTGCCGTCGCTGAAGCTCGGCGTCTACGACCTCGTCATCTGCTCCGACGTCATGCACTACGTCCCCGACGCGGAGCTGCGCGCCGGCGTGCGCGCCCTCGCCGACGCCACGGACGGCGTGGCGTACTTCGAGGTGCTGACGAAAGAAGACGACATCATGGGCGACCTCGACGGCTTCCTCCGCCGCCCCGCCGCCTTCTACCGTCAGTTGTTCATGGGCGCGAAGATGACCTTCGCGGGACCGTACCTGTGGCTGTCGCCGGCGTTTGCGGGGGCGGTGGCGGAGATGGAGGCATTCCGCTGATGCGAATTGAAAATTGAAAATTGAAAATTGAAAAACCGCGGGTGCCGTGCGCCCTTTTTCAATTTTCAATTTCCAATTTTCAATTCCTCTAACCAAGCACGCCCCCATACGTCTGCACAGACATGCCGCTCGCCACCCTCCTCCTCGCCGCCGCGCTCGACCTCTCCTCCATGGAAAAGGCCATCGCGGCCGGGGAGTACAAGAAGATCGGGAGCGTCGTCGTCGCGCAACGCGGCGAGATCGTCTACGAGAAGTACTTCGAAGGCGACGCGGAGACGCTGCGCGACACGCGCTCGGTCGGCAAGTCGGTCACCAGCATCCTGGCCGGCATCGCCATCGACGAAAAGCTCCTCACGCTCGACACGCCGGTCTTTCCCTTCTTCCCCGGCCCGCACGGTAACCCCGATCCGCGCAAGGAGAAGATCACCGTCCGCAACCTCATCACCATGAACTCGATGCTCGAGTGCAACGACTGGAACGACTACTCGCGCGGCAACGAGGAGCGGATGTACCTCATCGAGGACTGGGCCGGCTTCTACCTCGACCTCCCCATCCGCAGCGGCAAGGACTACAGCTACTGCACCTCGGGAGTCTTCGTCCTCGGCCAGGTGATCCAGCGCGCCGCGCAGACGCCGATCGACCAGTACGCGCGCACGAAGCTCTTCGAGCCGCTCGGCATCACGAAGGTGCAGTGGCCGTATTCGCCGTATGGGCTGGCCATGACCGGCGGCGGCCTGCGCCTGGCCTCGCGCGACTGGCTCAAGCTCGCGCAGCTCTACGCCAACGGCGGGACGTGGAGCGGCAAGCGGATCGTCTCCGCGGAATGGGTGAAGCAATCGACGTCGAAGCAGGAGACGGTCGACGAACAGTCCGATTACGGCTTCCTCTGGTGGCTGACGTCGTGGGGCGGCCAGAAGGCGTACTCGATGCAGGGCAACGGCGGGAACAAGGTCGCGGTCCTGCCCGGGCTCGACCTGGCGGTGGTCATCACCAGCACGAACTACAGCACGCGCGGCATGCACGAGCAGACCACGAAGCTGCTCACGGACTACGTGCTCCCCGCCGTCGCGAAGGCGCCGTCCGCTGCGCCAAAGCCCACTCCATGATCCCGCTCACGTGGGCGCGGAACCACGGCGACTGCCACACATCCTCGCGATGGCCGAGGGCCGTGTAGAGCACCTCGCCGTTGCCGTACGTCTTCTCCCACGCCAGCGGCGCGCCCGCGGTCGAGAGCAGCAGCCGCACCCTGGCGCGGTCGAACTTCACGAACTCGTAGATCTCCTCGACCATCACGTGCGGCGACGGCAGCCCCTTCGTCGCGGCGTGCGTTGCATCCTCGACGACGATCGTCGCCTCGGCGTCCGGCGGATGCGTGGCGAACTCCGCGCCGATCATCTCCAGGTACTCCGGCGACGAGTGCCACGTGTCGGTGGCGCTGTGAATCCCGGCGAACGTCCCGCCGCGGAGGACCCACGCCAGCAGCGACTGCCGCGCCTCGGCCGGCAGCTCGCCGGTGGTATTGACGAAGAAGACCGCGCTCAGGCCGTGGAAGCCGATGCGCTGGCGCAGCTCGTCCTCGGTGCGCGCGAACTCGAGGTCGACGTCCTGCTCCGCCGCGATCGCGCCCAGCACCTGTTCGGCGACCTCGATGGAGTCGTGGCGGAACCCCGCCGTGGCGGTGACGACCAGGATGCGCGGGCGGGCCAGCAGCGGGAAGGTCACGAGGAGAGCGAAGAGGAGCGTCCAGCGCATGCAATCACGATACACGCGGCAGGGAGCGCGCAGTGCGCGAGCAGCCGGTGCGCGGTGACGCGCGCCAGCTCCGCGATCTCCCAGCTCGTACACGCCGCTCGACTTCCGCACGTGGGGCATCCTCTGGCCGCTGGCGACGCTCTGTGGAGCGGCGGGCTTCAGCCGGCCGGGCACTCGCCGCCAGCTCGTGCCGCTCGTACTCGCCCTCGCGGCGATCATAACGGTGGGATGGTTCCGGCGACGATTCGCGTTCTCGGATGCAGAGCATGAAAACACTCATCGTCGTCCTCGCCCTCGCCTTCCCCGTTCTGGCCGACAGCGGCCTCTTCCCGAAGTACGAGGCCGTGCGCCAGGCGCTGCTGAAGAGCTCCCTGCCGAAGGTGCAGCAGAGCGCGGCCGCGCTCGCCGCCGACGCGCAGGCCGCGAAGCTGACCACCGTCGCCGATGCGGCCCAGGCCGTGGCCGTGGCGAAGAACCTCGCCGACGCCCGCCGCTCCTTCGCCGCGCTGTCGGACGAGATGATCAAGCTCCCCGGCCGCCCCGCCGTCTACCACTGCTCCATGCTCAAGAAGTCGTGGCTGCAGGCGAAGGGGAAGGTGGGCAACCCGTACGACGCCAGCATGGCCACGTGCGGGGAGCTGAAGACGGAGTAGACCGCGCTCAACGCAGGGCGGGCTTCAGCCCGCCTGTTGCACGCGAGGGGCGGGCTGAAGCCCGCCCTGCGTTCGTCACCACCTCGTGTCACGCATGTGCGTCGCCATGCCGTTAGTCTTCGCGCGTGCTCCGCGTCGTCCTCTCCTTCCTCACCTTCTTCTCCGTCCTCTGCGGATACTTCGTCCTGCGGCCCGTCCGCGACGAGATCGGCGTGCGCGCGGGCGTGGAGCAGCTGCCGTGGCTCTTCACCGGGACGTTCATCGTCACGCTGCTGCTCGTGCCGATCTTCGGGCTCATCGTGGCGCGGGTGCGGCGGAGGGCCATCGCGGCGGCAACCTACGCGCTCTGCTCCTTGCTCCTGCTGCTCACCTACGGCGGGCTGCAGAGCGCGAGCATCGTGGCCTGGGGCGTGGGGCTCTTCATCGGCATCTCGGTGCTGAACCTCTTCATCATCTCCGTCTTCTGGAGCCTGATGGCAGACTCGTTCAGTGAAGAGGATGCGCGCAAGCTCTACGGCATCATTGCCGTCGGCGGCACGGCCGGCGCGATCGCCGGACCGGCGCTGACGGCCATCCTCGCGCCGCGCATCGGGCCGATCAATCTGCTGCCCATCTCGGCCGCGCTCCTCGGCGCCGCGGCGGTGCTCTCGCTGCTGATCCCGCGGCGCGCGGACGCGCCGCCGCAGCAGAAGATCGGCGGCAACATCATGGCCGGGATCAAGCTCGCCCTGAGCAATCCCTCCCTGCTGCGCGTGGCGCTGATCATCATCTGCTACACGACCGTCTCGACCATCCTCTACTTCGAGCAGGCCGACATCGTGAAGGGCGCCATCTCCGACTCCGGCGAGCGCACGCGCTACTTCGCGCTGCTCGACCTTGTCAACAACGTGGCCACGGTGCTCGTGCAGGCGCTGATCACGTGGGGCGTGCTGTCGCGGCTCGGCCTGCGTGTCGCGCTCACGGCCGCGCCCGCGCTCATCGGCACCGGTCTCGCGGTCCTGGCCCTCGTGCCGCGGCTCGCGCTCGTGGCGGTGCTGCAGGTGATCCACCGCGTGGGCGAGCACGCCTTCAGCCGGCCGGGGCGCGAAGTGGTCTTCACGGCCGTCACGCCCGAGGAACGGTTCAAGGCCAAGAACTTCCTCGACACGTTCGTCTACCGCGGCAACGACGCGCTCGTATCGTGGCTGCTCGGCGCGCTGCACGCCGCCGGCGCGGGGGTCAGCGTCATCGCCGCGATGGGCGTTGCCGTCGCCGCGGGATGGGCCGCGAACGGCTACGCGCTCGGAAGAAAACACGACCATAAGTCATTGACAGAGACTCAGTTACGGCACTCCTGAAAAACGGATTCGTGGCATTTCGCTTGCTCTTCCAGCAACCATGAGACCCCGATGTCGACGACGCTCAACACTTCGGTGACACCCAACAGCTGGACGCGCATCTACTATGTCCGTGCGATCGCGTACGACCGTGAAGGAACCGCGAGCGCACCGTTGTACATCGACTTCACAAAGCAATGATGACGAGACGCGAAGCAGTGGCGTTACTGGCGGTGGGCGCGACGAATGTGGGGCGGGCTTCAGCCCGCCCAGGCGGGCTGAAGCCCACCCTACATCCCATCGGCCTCGGCACCTGGCAGACCTTCGACGTCCCCGCCCCGACGCCCGCCCTCGAAGAAGTCCTCAAACTCTTCGTGCAGCTCGGCGGCAGCGTGGTCGACTCCTCGCCGATGTACGGCCGCTCCGAGGCCATCCTCGGCGACCTGGCCGTAAAGACCGGCGTCCGCGACCAGCTCTACGTGGCCACGAAGGTCTGGACCACCGGCAAGGCCGCCGGCATCGCGCAGATGCAGGACTCGGAGCGCAAGCTGCGCGGCAAGGTCGACCTGATGCAGGTCCACAACCTCCAGGACGCGGAGACGCACCTCGACACGCTGCGCCGCTGGAAATCCGAGGGACGGATCCAACACATCGGCGTCACCCACTACCACGCCGGCGCCCACGACGACGTGGCCGAGTACGTCCGCCGCGGCGGCATCGACTTCATCCAGATCAACTACTCGCTGGCCGAGCGCGAGGCGGAGCGCCGCCTGCTCCCGCTGGCGAAAGAGCGCGGGGTGAAGGTGCTGATCAACCGCCCCTTCGGCGCCGGGTCGCTCTTCCGCGAGACGCGCGGCAAGCCCGTCCCCGCGTTCGCCAAAGAGCTCGGCGCCACGAGCTGGGCCGAGCTCTTCCTCAAGTTCGTGATCTCGCACCCGGCCGTGACCGTGGCCATCCCCGCCACGTCGAAGCCCGAGCACCTGCGCCAGAACATGAACGCCGGCCGCGGCCCAATGCCCGACGCGGCCATGCGCAAACGGATCGCGGACGCCGTGTAGCACCACGCCATTCGTTTCGCCATGAACTCCACTTCATGGCGGAAGGGCGTACGTCCACCTAGTTTTGACGTGCACATGAACGATCGTGACGTGCTTCTTCTGCAGGCGGTCAGTGACCTGATTCGCAGTCATCGCAAAAAAAAGGGATGTCGCAGGAGCGGCTGGCCCAGGACGCCGGAATCTCCTGCGAGCACCTGAACCACATCGAAAACTACCGGGCGGCGCCGTCGCTGCTCGTCACCGCGCGGATCGCTCGCGGCCTGGGATTCGAGCGCCTCTCCGCGTTTCTCTCGACCGACCCGTTGCACCACCTCTGACTTCGCACAAGGAGGGCTCATGCCCGAAACGGATCTCGACCTGCGCTTCGACCAGGTGTGCTTCGTCGGAACGCACAATTCCTTCACGGGGAACTTCACCCTCACCACCTCGGCCCCGGCCGGGTCGAACCAGGACCTGCCGATCCTCGAGCAATTGCGCCGGGGCGTGCGGTTCCTGCAACTCGACATCTATCGCCACGACGACGGTTCCTTCTACTGCAAGCATGGCGGCTATTTCCTCGACTCGGTCCCGCTGTCCACGTGTCTGGACGAAGTCGCGACGTTCCTGCAGGAGGACCCTTCGGCCGTGGTGGCCATCTCCATGGAGCCGCACGTCTCCTTCAGCGACGACGGCGTGGTGCGGGCTCTCCTCGACCAGTACGTCCAGGCCGGCCTCTGGCAGATGATGTTCGACCCGGAGCGCTGGAAATTCGACGAGTTCCAGCGCTGGCCCACGCTCCGCCAGATGGCCGGCACGTACGGGCGTCTGGTGCTCTTCGCGGAAAACCGCGTCAGCAAGAGCGACGACGACTTCCGCCGCATCCTCTACATGTGGGACTACGCGGTCGAAAACGTCTACGGCAAGGAGTCGCTCGAGGCGCCCACGTGGACCGACGCGCGAAGCGAGTCGCTCGCGATCTCGGCCACGAACCGCGGCTTGTTCGTGATGAATCACTTCTGGAATGTCACCAACATCACCGACCTGCCGACTCCGATCCCGTTGCCGGACCTGCTGGAATCCGTCAACAACTCCGAATTCATCGCGCGGCACGTCGAGGAGATGCGGGCGCTGTACTTCCGCACGCCGAATTTCATCAACGTCAACTACTTCGAGAGGGGCAGCGGAGGAGGCCCGGAGACCGCCGCCACCATGTTCTCCCCCGCCTTCCGTCTCCTCGAAAACACCGATCTGAGGAAGAGGTTCGAAATGACCGGAAACATCTATCTCGAAGTGAAGGGCAAGGACGACAAGCAGACCATGGTCGCGCAGCTCATGGACGACTACAAGACCGTGACCATCCAGCCGAAAGGCGATCACCCGGGGCAGCGCTGGATCCCGATCCACGTGCAGGGCAGCGCGGTCGGAATCGCCTTCATCAACATCGACCGGAACGGCCAGATGCGCGCGCTCAGCGGCCGGGAGAAGAACGCCGACGTGACGGTGGTCGACTTCAAGCCCGGCAGCATCCCCGACTCGATCATCTGGAAGAACTGCGAGCGCACCAGCAGCTCCGACTTCAGGGCCATCCAGTACGGGAAGAACTCGGACTACAACCTGAACGTGCGGGGCTCGGTGAAGACCGGCAACAAGATCGCCACCTGGGAGTGGTCCGGCGGCGACGACAACGAGAGGTGGCGTTTCATCCTTGTGACGTAGTGGCGAAATCACCCCGCTCGATCGCGTGTTCGGGAAGTATTACCATTGCGCCAGATCCGCGTTCGGAGGACAACCAGTCATGCGTAAAGTGCTCGGACTTCTCATCGTTCTTTCCCTCGCCCTCACCGCCTTCGCCGGCGACATGCCGACGGGCCCGCTGACCAAGGTGGAGCCGAAGACGGTCTGCATGGTCAACGAAATGGCCATGGGCAAGGACCAGATCCCGGTCGAGGTGGACGGCAAGACGTATTACGGCTGCTGCGAGATGTGCAAGACCGCGCTGGCCAAGGACGCCGCCAAGCGCGTGGCCGTCGACCCGGTCACCGGCAAGGAAGTCGACAAGGCCAAGGCCGTGATCGGCGCGCAGGAAGACGGCCGCGTCTTCTACTTCGAGACGGAAGAGAACCTGAAGAAGGTCAACGCCCTCTACGCGAAGAAGTAATCGAATCGCGAGCGGGAGCTGATCGAACCTCGGAGCGTGTTGATTTCAGCGCAATTCGTGCTGAAATCAGCACGCTCGATGGTGCTGCCAGCTCGGCGAATGCTGGCATTTGTTCCAACCGACTAAAAAAGAGCCATCGCGGATGGTTTTTCCAGCTCGCCCGCTGGTGCTGCCAGCTCCGTGCATGCTGGGATTTGCTCCGATCGAATAAACACCAGCTCGCCCGCTGGTTTCTGCCAGCTCCGCGCATGCTGGGATTTGCTCCAACCGAATAAACACTAGCTCGCTCGATGCTGCTGCCAGCTCCGCGCATGCTGGGATTTGCTCCAACCGAATAAACGCCAGCTCGCTCGATGCTGCTGCCAGCTCGGGGATGCCGGGGATTTGCTCCGGCCGAGGATGTGTTGATCGCCGCCTTTCGTCGCGACCACCAGCACCACGCCGTGGCGCTTCAGTGGTTGGATGGCGCGCGTGTCGCCTGCGCCGAGGGACGCGCATCTTTGGCGCTGCTGCCGATGGTGACGGTCGGCTTTCTTCGCCTGGTCACGAATCGGCGGGTCTTCATCGAGCCAGATTCCATTGAGGACGCAGTCGCGTTCGTCGAGGCCTTGCTCGACTCGCCAGGAGTCGAGCTCAACCGTGCGGCGAGGGATGGCCAATTCTCCGAGCGAAACTCCTCGCTCGTGGTCATCAAGGGAACGAGGTTACCGATGCGTGGATCGCCTCGGCGACCGAATCCTGTTCGGAGCATCTCGTCACCTTTGACCGTGATTTCCTGAATCTCCTGTCTCCGGGCGACTTCACGCTGCTGGCTGTCGAGACGGAGCGCGCCTGAAGCTCCCAGGAGCGATGCGTACGTACCAGACAGCATGAGCGCGACAGGTACGAGGCGGGCGGGAGGGTTGTCAACTCGATGTTGCTGGGTTGCTGGTTGCTGGTTCGTGGTGGGCGTCGCAAGCGGCTACACTGACGGCGTGTCGGAAGCAGACGATCAATGGACCGCGGAGTTCCTCGAGTTGTTCGGAACATTGACCGAAGGCACTGCTCTGACGCCTGGGCAGGCCACTAAGTACTCCATTCGCTAAGTTCGATCACGGATCGCGCGGTCAGTCCGCCAGCGTGACCTACGACATGGCAAACAGGTCGCGCAGGGGCACACGCTTGCCGTCCCCCTGCATCCGCGCCAGCCGCTCCTCCACTTCGCCGAGCGTCCAGCACTCCTCGGGCGCCAGCGTCTCGACGGGGATCTCGTCGTTGAGCTCGCAGATATCGCGGTATTCGGCTTCGGCGTCGTCGTCGAGCCAGCGGAGGGGCAGGCCCTGCGTGCGGCAGACGTAGGGGCGGAGGGCGTAGATGCGGCACTCGCCCTCGCTGCCGAGGAAGGCGCAGCGGCCGGGAGGGTGGGGGGTGCCGGAGGCCAGCAGAGCGGCGGCGCCGCGGCGGATGCGCTCGGCTTCCACCGCGAAAACCGTCAGATCGTCGACGCAGCAGCCGGAGCAGCCGCGGGCGCAGGCCATCTTCGCGGCGTGGCGGGCGGCGAGCGCGGCCGCGCGGCGGTCGACTTCGCCGTGGAGTGCGTCGATCATGGGCGCGGTTGAGAACGCAGCTAACCAATCGGGAAGTCCCCGGTCCAAGAGGGCGGATGGAAACGGATCACGAGCTCATCGAGCAGGTCAGAGGCGGCGACGACGACGCGTTCCGCCTCCTCGTCGAGCGCCACTCGCGGGCGATCTACCGCTCGGCCTACCGCATCACCGGCAACAGCGCGGACGCGGATGACGTCGTCCAGGAGACGTTCCTCCGTGCGTACCGCGCCCTGGAGCGCTTCGACGCACGGGCCGCGTTCACGACCTGGATCCATCGCATCGCCATCAACTGTTCGCTCGACCTGATCGACTCGCGCAAGCGGCGCGACGGGCGGGTCAACGACGGCGAGGACCTCACGGCCATCGCCTCCACCGCCGCCTCTCCCGACCGCGTGGTGCACGGCATCGAAATGCAGCGCGCCGTGGCCCTGGCCATGGAGCGGCTGAGCGGGAACGAGCGGACGGCATTCGTCTTACGCCACTTCGAAGGGATGCCGCTCGAGGAGATCGGAAAAGTTCTCGGCACGCAGCTCAACGCCACCAAGAACACGGTCTTCCGGGCGGTGAAAAAGCTCCGGGAGCAGTTGCAGCCTTTCACGGGATCACTCATATGAATCACCTGTCTCACGATGAATTCGTTCTCTCGTACTACGGCGAGCCCGGCCTCGGCGACGACCGCCGCGCGCACCTCGACGCCTGCGACTCCTGCCGCGGCGAGCTGACCTCGCTCGCGGCGGTGCTCGACCGCGTCACGCCGGTGGAAGTCCCCGAGCCGGAAGACGGCTACGAGGCCCGCGTGTGGGACCGCCTGCAGTGGCGGCTGAACGCAGGGCGGGCTTCAGCCCGCCGGGGACGGGCTGAAGCCCGTCCTACGTGGAGCACGTGGATGGCCCTGGCCGCGACCATCGCCATCGCCTTCTTCGCGGGCGTGCTGTGGAAGTCGCGAACGGCCAAGGTCGTCGAGCCGGCGCCGCAGGTCGTGCAGAAGGGCAACCCGGCGACATCGAAACCGGCGGCGGAGCCCAACCGCATCCTGCTCGTGGTGGTCGGGGAGCACATCGACCAGTCCGAGCGCGTGCTCGTGGAGCTCACCAATCTCACCCCCGAAGGCAACGTCGACATCAGCGGCACGCGCGACCGCGCGCAGGAGCTGCTGGCCAGCAACCGCTTGTATCGCACCACCGCCACGACGCGCGGCGAGGAGGACGTGGCCACGCTCCTCGACGAGCTCGAGCCGGTGCTGCTGCAGCTCGCCCATGCTCCGTCCGAGGTCAGCGCGGACGAGCTGCGGCACATGCAGAAGCGCGTCGAGTCGAAGGGTCTCGTTTTCAAACTGCGTGTCGTGCGCGCCGGCGTCAACCACGAGTCGCGCACCCCCGCGCCACCGTCAACCAGCATCTGAGGAAATCGGTCATGAACATTCGCAAATACCTGGCGGTCCTTGCCGCCGCAGTCACCCTGACGCTCGGCGGTGCCGCCTTCGCCGAGCCGTTCCCCGACCCCGCCGGCGCGAAGGACGACAAAAAGTCCCAGCGGGAGTCGGAGCTCTACGAGGACGCCACCGACTACATCGACGAGGAGGAGTGGGACCGCGCCGTCAAGGCTTTCGGCAAGGTGGCGGAGATGAAGGGCAGCCGCGCCGACGGCGCGCTGTACTGGATGTCGTACGCGCTGGTGAAGCAGGGCCGCCGCGCCGAGGCCATGCAGGCCATCGGCGCCCTGAAGAAGAACTACCCGAAGAGCCAGTGGCTCGACGACGCGCAGGCGCTGGAGCTCGAGTCGCGGCAGGCCAGCGGACAGCACGTACGCCCCGAGGGGATCGACGACGACGAGCTGAAGGCCATCGCCATCAACTCGCTCATGCACACCGATCCGGAGAAGGCCTATCCGCTGCTCGAGAAGATCGTCCGCGGACCGTCGAACAAGAAGATGAAGGAGCGCGCGCTCTTCATCCTGGCCCAGTCCGACTCGCCGAGGGCGCAGGCGCTCATCGCCGACATCGCCCGCGGCAAGGCCAACCCCGACCTGCAGAAGGAGGCCATCAAATACATCGGCATCCACGGCGGGAACCGGGCCATCCTCTCCGAGCTCTACGCCTCGGGCGGGACGCGCGACGTGAAGAAGGAGGTGCTGCGCGCCTTCATGATCGCCGGCGACGAGCAGCGCGTCTTCGCCGCCGCCAAGTCGGAGAAGGACGTCGAGCTGCGCAAGGAAGCGATCCATCTCCTCGGCGTGATGGGCGGCCGCAGCGAGCTCGCGCAGATGTACGCCTCCGAGACCTCCCGCGACATCAAGGAGGAGATCCTCCAGGGGCTGTTCATCTCCAATGACACGGCCAAGATCGGCGAGCTGGCGCGCGGCGAGCGCGATCCGGAGCTGCGCCGCGAGGCCATCCGCAAGCTCGGCCTGATGGGCGGCACCGCGCAGACGCTGCTGTCGCTCTACAACGGCGAATCGGACGCCGGCGTGAAGGAGGCGGTCATCGAGGCGCTGTTCCTCTCGAACAACGCCCGCGCGCTGATCGACATCGCCAAGCGCGAGAAGAACCAGGAGCTCCGCAAGGAAGCGCTGCAGAAGCTCTCCATCATGAACAACGACGAAGCGCTCGAGTACATGCTGCAGATCCTGGAGGACTGATCGATGCGTACACTCCTCGCCGCGCTGCTCCTCATCGCCGCTCCCGCGTTCGCGCAGAACCCCCTGCGCGACGCGGTGAGCCAGGGCGCGACCTCGATCGCGTGGAAGATCCAGACCCACGGCGTCTATATCTGCTGCTGCAACGACCGCAACATCACCATCAATCACGGCGACAGCCGCATCGAGTACGAGCAGATCTATCTCATCGCCCGGATCGAGGACGGCCGCATCGACAAGGTGCGCATGGTCGAGCCGACCTGCCCCCTGACCGGCACGCGCCTGATCGAGAACGTGACGCCGGACGCGAGCCTCGACTTCCTCCTCGACCACCTCGGCGATGACGACGACCGCGTGGTGACCTCCATCGCCATGCACGACCACCCGCGCGTCATCCCCGAGCTCTCGCGCCTGGCCCGCCACCACGAGCGCAAGAAAGTGCGCCGCGAGGCGATCTTCTGGCTCGGCCAGCGCGCCGGCGAAAAGGCCGCGGGCGAGCTGCGCCGCGCCGTCGACGAAGATCCCGAGGACGAAGTGCGCGAGCACGCCGTCTTCGCCATCTCCCAGCTCCCCCGCGAGCGCGCCGTCCCGCTGCTGGTGGACCTGGTGAAGACGCACAAGCGTCCCGCGGTCAGGAAGCGGGCCATGTTCTGGCTCGCGCAGACAGGGGACCAGCGCGCGCTGGACCTGATCGAAGAGATTCTCGGAGTGCGGTGAAAGGACGGGACGGGCTGAAGCCCGTCCTACGTCGAGCACGCCTTGCGCGACGAGCATGCTCGACGTAGGGCGGGCTTCAGCCCGCCCCGTTAAACGCGATCGTGAAGGCCGCCCCCTGCGGCCTGGCGTTCTCCAGCGAGAACCGCAGCCCATGATTGGCGAGGATCTCCTGCACGATGGTCAGGCCCAGCCCCCGCCCGTCGCGTTTGGTCGTAAAAAACGGCGTGAACAGCTCGCCGCGGGCGGACTCGGGGATCCCGGGGCCGCTGTCGGTGATGGTCAGGACGCCGTCGTGCAGGGACGCGCGGATCGTGCCGTCGCGCTGGATGGCGTCGAGCGCGTTGCGGAAGATATTGATCACCACCTGCTCGATCTGGTTCGGGTCGACCTCGTACGAAGACCGATCGGCGAGGTCGAGCTCGAGCCGCACGTTCCGCTCCGTCAGCTCCGGCCGCAGCAGCAGCGCCACGCGCTCGACCAGCGCCGCGATCGACGACGGCATGCGCGACGGCTGCGGGATACGCACCACGTCCGCGAACGCGGCCATGAAGCGGTTGAGCGCGTCGATGCGCGCGGAGGCGATGTGCAGCGCGGAGACAAAGTCGGGGCGGTCCCCCTCCCCCACCTGCGGCGCGTACGCGAGCATCGACTCCAGCAGCGAGCGCACCGCGCCGACGGAGTTGTTCACCTCGTGCGACATCATCCGGATCAGCTTCTCGTACGCGGCCTTCTCCGACAGCCGCAGCTCCTCGGTCAGCTCCTCGACGACGTAGAAGTCCTTGGCAAAGCCGCGGTGGCGGAACTCGGCCCGGCTCACGCGCACGCGCCGCGAGCCGTGATGCGGGAGCATGCGCGACTCCCCCACCGCGAGCTCCGGCAGCGGCGTCCCGGCCAGGATGCGCTCGGCCGCGGGATTCATCTGCTGCACGTTGCCGTCGTAGTCGCAGAGGACGATGCCCGCCGGCGACGCTTCGACGATCTTCTGCAGCAACTGCCCCTGCTCCTGCGAGGCCAGCCGCTCCTCGCGCAGCCGGTCGATCATGCGGTTGTAGACGTCGATGAGCGGGTCCAGCTCCGGATGGCCGAGGAGGACGAACTTCGTCGTGAAATCGCGCTCCGCGATCAGCTCCGCGCCGGTCTCGACGATGTCCACCGGCTTGAAGAGCCCGCGCAGCAGCATGATGCCGGCGAAGAGGGAGACGACGAAGAGCGCCTCGACGGCGAAGATCCAGTCGGGATCGTCGATCAGAATCCACGCCGCGAACCCGCCCAGCGCGAGGTGCAGGAAGACGAGGTAGACGACGAGCTTGCCGCGAAGAGAAAGGCTCATAGGCTCATAGGCTCATAGGCTCATAGGCTCACAGGCGCAGAGGAGCCCCTGTGAGCCTCTGCGCCTGTGAGCCTCTGCGCCTGTGAGCCTGTGAGCCTGTGAGCCTATGAGCCCTCGATTCCATACTTCTCCATCCTCCGGTACAGCGCGGCGCGGGAGATCCCCAGCGCCTCGGCCACGCGCGAGACGTTGCCGTCGTAGTGTTTGAAGCACTTCACGATCATCCGCTTCTCCATCTCGTCGAGCGTCATCGTGCCGGCATCGGGAAGCACTTCCTCGCGCGGCGCGGAGGCGGCGGCGTCGCGCACGGCAAAGAAGTCGTCGACATCGAGCTCGCGTCCGCCGCGGATCAGCACCGCGCGGTCGATGGTCTGCCGGAGCTGGCGGATGTTGCCCGGCCAGTTCTGCGACTTCAGCCACTCCACCGCCCGCGGGGTCAGGCCGCCGACCTCGGTGCGGTAGGCCTCGTTGGCCAGGCGCAGGAAGTGATTGGCCAGCGGCGGGATGTCGCCCCGGCGGTCGCGGAGGGGCGGGAGATGGATGTTGATCAGGTTGAGCCGGTACAGCAGGTCCTCGCGGAACTCGCCGCGTCCCACGAGCTCGTGCAGGACGCGGTTCGTCGCCGCGATGACGCGCACGTCGACCGTGCGCGGACGGCTCGAGCCGAGCACTTCGAACGTGCGGTCCTGCAGGACGCGCAGGAGCTTCACCTGCGACGGCGCATCGAGCTCGCCGATCTCGTCGAGGAAGATCGTCCCGCCGTCGGCCATCTCGAAGCGTCCGCGCCGCGTCTCGCGCGCGTCGGTGAAGGCGCCGCGCACGTGGCCGAACATCTCCGATTCGAAGAGCGTCGAGGAGATGCCGCCGAGGTTCACTTTCACGAACGGCGCGCTCTTCCGGCGGCTGTTGCGATGCACCGCCTCGGCTACGAGCTCCTTGCCCGTGCCACTCTCGCCGGTGATCAGCACCGAGGCGTCGGTCGGCGCCACGCGGCCGATCATCTCCAGCATGCGGATGATCTTCACGTCGCTGCCGATGATGTTCGAGAAGTCGTAGCGCTCGTCGAGCTCCGCGCGGGTGAGGCCTTTCTCCGCCGCGCCGCGGGCCTGCAGGAGGTTGAGCGTGGTCTCGATCGACTGCAGCACGTTGGCGTTGGTCCACGGCTTGGTGACGAAGTCCGCCGCGCCGCGCTTCATCCCCTCGACGGCGAGCTGGATCGAGCCCCACGCCGTCATCAGGATCACCGGCATGGTCGGCTCCTCGGCGCGGATGCGCTCGAGCAGCTCCAGCCCCTCCTCGCCGGTGGTCTGGCGGCTGAAGTTCATGTCCTGCAGGACGAGCCGAGGGCGCTCGCGACGCATGATCGCGAGCGCCTCGGCCGGTGTGTGCGCCTGCGCCGACGCGTAGCCGTGCTGCTTCAGCAGCAGGGCCAGCGAGGCGGTGATGGAGGCGTCGTCGTCGACGATGAGAATCATTCGTTTTCTGATGTCATCCTGAGCCGCGCAGACGGCGAAGGACCCCCCGCCGACGGAGCGAGCACGGGGTTTCAGCAGGGGGTCCTTCGCCGTCTGCGCGGCTCAGGATGACACTTTCATCATTCGTATCTCAGCGCATCGGCCGGCTGCAGGCGCGACGCGAGCCAGCTCGGGTACAGGCCGCAAAGTACCGTGAGGCCGTAAATGGTCGCAAGCGCGCCGAGGAAGCCTCCGGTGAAGGCCGACGGGGTGACGATGCGGAAGACGCCGAGGATCGGCAGCTGCACGATCAGGATCGTGCCGACGATCACGGCCACCGTGGCCAGCAGCGCCACCTCGAGCAGGATCTGGCGATGCACGGCCGGGCCGGTCGCGCCGAGGGCGCGGCGCAGGCCGAGCTCGCGCGTGCGGCGGGTCACGTTCTGCCAGAGCACCCCGGTCAGGCCGAGCGTCACCATCGAGATCAGGAACAGCCCGACGATCCCGCCGAGCACCAGCGGCGCGAGGCGCGTGCGGAGCATGCTCGTGCGCATCGCGTCCATGTGCCGCACGCGGAACGTCACCTTCGGCGCGATCTGCTGCAGGCGGGTGGCGAGCTTCTCCTCGAACGCGGCCGGCGTGCCGGGACGCACGCGCAGGAGAATGTGGCTGCCCAGGCGCCCGTACTTGCGCGTCGGCGACGTGCGGAAGAAGACGAAGTTCATCGGCAGCGACGTCTCGCCGTCCTTGCGGAACGGCTCGACTACGCCGACCACGCGCGAGTACAGGTTCTCGTCTTCCTGCAGCTTCTTCCCGATGGCGTCGACCGTGCCGAACAGCTCGATGGCGGCGTTGCGGTCGATCACGATCGGCGGGAAGTTGGCCGCGTCGTCCTCGGCGTTGAAGAAGCGTCCGCGGATGACCTTCAGCTTCATCACCGTCGCGAAGTCGTCGGTGACGTCGTCCATGTTCATCTCCACGCGGCGGCCGTCGATCTCGCGGGAGCCGTTCGTGTTCGAGAACGAGTACGGCGGGGTGTTCGAGATCGCCGCCGACTCCACCTCGGGGAAGGCCCGCGCCTCGGCCAGCATGCGCATCACGTCATCGTGCAGCTCCTGGCCCGCGGTCTGGCGGCCGTCGATGTCGAAGTCCATGCGCACGTCCCACACGTTGTGCCAGTCGAAGCCGATCGGGTTCGACCAGGCGGCGCCGAACATCACCAGGCCGGTGAGCACGGCGAAGACCACCAGAAAGGAGATGAAGATCTCCGCGACGATGAGCGCGTTGGCGCGCTTGCGGTTCCAGACCAGCTTGAGCAGATGACGGATCACATTGCACCTCCACGCAGCGCATTCACCGGATGCATCCGCGACATCCGCCAGGCGGGGTAGACGCCCGAGATGATGCCGAAGGCGACGGCCAGCAGCATGCCGTAGCCGAAGATGCGCAGGTTGACGTCGAACTCCAGGTAGGGGACGAGCTCCGTGCTCGAGAGGGCCTTGAGCACGAAGATCGAGAGGATGAAGCCGATCGTGCCGCCGATGGCGGTGAGCACGACGTTCTCCACGACGAACTGACCGATGAGCGTGCGCGACGACGCGCCGAAGGCCTTGCGCACGCCGATCTCGGAGGCCCGCTCCATGATCCGGCTGAGATTGATGCTGACCAGGTTCATGACCGGCAGGAGGATGAAGAGCAGCGTCATGACCGCCAGCACGATGCGCAGGATCGCGGCACGGTCCTTCTCGACCTGGTTGCCGACGATGTTGCGCGCCGCGGCCTCGAAGCCGGTGTCCAGTCCGGAGATGACGCGGTTGAAGTTCTTCGGGTCGTCGAAGTGGAAGGACGTCAGGCGCTGCTGGAACTCGCGCTTCAGCCGCGGGAAGTCGGCGGCGCTCCTGGCCAGCACGATGCCGCCGAAGTTGTGGGCCATCATCGTCTCGTAGGAGCGGTCCTTGAGCGTACGGATCGGCGCCCAGATCTCGGAGAAGCCGACGCGCCGCGTGAAGGCGACGTTCTCGACCACGCCGACGACGCGGTAGCGATGCCCTTCGAACTCGATGGTCCTGCCGACGGCCGGCGCGCCGCCGAACAGCTTCTCGCGCATGTCGGCGTTGATCACCGCCACGAACTTGGCGTCGCGGTTGTCCTGCTCCGTGAACGGACCGCCTTCGAGGAAGCGGAAGTCGAGGATCTGCCAGTACGCGCCGTCCGTGCGCCGCACGTGCGACTCGATCTTCTTTCCCTCGTGGTACATGACCATCGGAGCCTGGATGGTGAAGACGGACTGGTTCTCCACCCCCGGCAAATCGAACATGTACTTCCTGACGAAGGCATAACCCGGCATGCTGGTCATGCCCCCCTGCGGCCCGTACAGCCCCATCACGTGCACGCCGAGCACGCGGTCGAACCGCGACTCCGGCTGCCGCGCCGCGAAGAGGTTGTCCATGATGGCCACCGCCACCATGAGCACCACCAGCGTGAGGCTGATGCCGAAGAGGGAGATGAAGGTGAAGAACTTGCGTCTTCCGAGGACCTTCAAGGCGAGTTTGATGTAGTTCTTGATCATTGTCGTCTCCGCACGTAGGTCGGGCTTCAGCCCGACCATGGACGGGCTGAAGCCCGTCCTACGTCACGCCACCTGCCGTCCATCGAACAGCCGCACGATCCGGTCGGTGCGCCGCGCGAAGCGGTCGTCGTGCGTGACCATCACGATGGTGGTGCCGTCCTTCTTGTTCAGGTCGTGGAGGATGTCCATGATCTCCTCGCCCATGCCGGAGTCGAGGTTGCCGGTCGGCTCGTCGGCGAGGAGGATGCGCGGCTTGCCGACGATGGCGCGCGCGATGGCCACGCGCTGCTGCTGGCCGCCGGAGAGCTGCGTCGGGAAGTGATGGATGCGCGAGGCCAGGCCGACGCGGTCGAGGGCCTGCTGGGCGAGCGTGCGCCGCGGCGTGCCGTTCGTGCTGCGGTACAGCAGCGGGATCTCCACGTTGTCGATGACCTTGAGGTCGGGCACGAGGTGGAAGCTCTGGAAGACGAAACCGAGCTTCTCGTTGCGGAAGCCGGCCAGCTTGGCGTCGCCCCACTTGGCCACCTGCGCGCCGTCGAGGGCGAGCTGGCCGCTGCTGGGCGTGTCGAGCAGGCCGATCAGGTTGAGCAGCGTGCTCTTGCCGCAGCCCGACGGTCCCATGATCGAGACGAACTCGCCCGGGGCCACATCGAGATTGATGTTCTGCAATGCGAGCGTCTCGACGCGCTCGGTGCGGTAAACCTTGTCCACGTTCTCCAGTCGGATCATGTGCGTCTCCTTCGGCGGGCTGAAGCCCGCCCTACGTTTACTTGATGCGAACTTTTTCGACGTCTTCGTAATCGGTCATGTCGGAGATCGCGACCTGGTCCCCCTCGCGGAGGCCGGAGGTGATCTCGATGGTGTCGTCGCCGCCGAGGCCGAAGCGCACGGGGACGCGGACGAGCGTCTCGTCGCGGAGGACGAACGCGTTGTTGCCGTTGGTGCGGCCGAGGGCGCCGCGGCGCACGACCAGCGTGTTGGCGCGGCGGCCGGTGACGACCAGCACGTCGGCGCGCAGGTTGTTGCGCAGCCGCGGGTGCGCCGGCGCGTCGAGCGTGACGGAGAACTTCATCACGCCGCTCTCGATGCGCGGGTCGACGCTGTCGACGATGCCGCTCAGCGTCTCGCCGTCGAGCTTCACCCAGGCCCGCATCCCCGCGCCGATGCGCGAGGCGTGGACGTCGGAGATGGTGGCCGTGACGCGGTACGCGGAGAGGTCGGCGATGCGCGCCACCACGTCGCCTTTGCGCACGGTGGCCCCGACCTCGGGGACGACCCAGGTCAGGACGCCGTCGCGGTCGGCGCGCAGCATGGCCAGGGTGAGCTGGCGGCGCGACTCCTCGCGGTCGCGGAGGACGGAGGCCAGCTCGTTCCCCGCGGCGGCGAGCTGCGCGACACGCGACTGCTCGGCGCGGCGCAGCGCGTCCTGCAACTGCCGCAGCTCGATGTCGGTCTTCCGCGCCTGCGCCTTCGCCGCCAGCGCGTCGGCGTCGGCGGTCAGGCCTTCGCTGCGCAGCTTCTCTTTCTGCGTGGCGGTGTAGTGGACGATCTCGGCGTCGAGCTTCTTCTGCTCGAGCTGGGCGCGCAGCGTCTCGATGTTCTCGTCGAGGCGGAGGCGGAGCTGCTCGTTCTCGCTCTGCTCCTGCGAGACACGGTCGCCGAGGCGCTCCATCTCCAGGCGCGTGGCGGCGGTGTCGAGGGTGAGCAGCTCGTCGCCGGCGCGGACCGTGGCGCCGGCGCGGCGCCCGACGCGCAGCACGCGCGCCTCGACGGGGCTGGAGACGACCTGCTCGACGAGCGGCACGACCGTGCCCGAGGCCTGCAGCGTGGCCTCGACCTCGCCGCGCTGCACGACGGCGAGCTGCACGTCGTCACGGTCGAGGGAGGGACGCAGCCACTCCACGGTGGCTGCCAGGGAGGATGCCGCCGCCGCGACGGCGACGACGGCAATGACAACGCGCCGCACGGTGCGGCGCGTCCGTTCCTGCTGGGTGATGTCACGATCCATGGCATCGCTCTAAGGCGAACGGGGTGCCATGTGATTCGCTCGTGTTTTCAGTGATTTACGGGATGCGCGGTGTGCGCTTTCGAACGGGGTGTTCGATATCGGACAGTCAAACGTAGGGCGGGCTTCAGCCCGCCTCCCCCGGGGGAGGCGGGCTGAAGCCCGCCCTACGTCTACGTCCCCTCTCCCCACTGGCGTGGGGAGAGGGGACTGGGGGGACTTACATCTTGAGCGCGTCGGCGAGCTTGGTGAGCGTCGCGGACTGCGCGGCGGTCAGTGCCTTGCCGCTCTGCGCGGCCAGCTCGTTCTGGTACGCGCGGAGCGCGGCGTTGCACGCGTTGGCGTTGCCGCGCGCGGCAGCGTCCTTCGCGGCGTTGAGCTGCGCGACGAGCGAGTTGCCCGGGGCGCCGCCGGTGAAGCGCACGGTGAGCGTGAGGAGCGAGTCGAACGTGACGCCGACCGTCACCGTGGCCGTGGCCGTGGTGCTGTTGTCGGCGGCGTCGGTGGCCGTCGCGGAGACCGTGGTGGTGCCGAGCGGCAGCTCCCACGCCTGCTTCGCGAGCAGCGCATTCGCGCACGGGGCACCGACGATGCCGGAGAGGTTGTCGGTGGCGGTGCAGGTCACGCTCACGGCCTGGTCGACCGTGTACGCGCCGTTGCCGGAGAAGGTGACCACCGGCGCGGTGGCGTCGATCCGGACGCTGGCGCTCTTCGCCGCCTCGACGTTCCCGGCCTTGTCGGTGGCGTAGTACGACACGCTGTACTGGCCGTCGGCGGTGAAGGCGACCGAGGTCCCGAGGACCGCCGCGCCGCCGTCGACGCTGTAGCGCACGTCCTGCACGCCCGAGCCGCCGTCGGTGGCGATGAGCTGCAGCGACGCCGCGGTGTTGTTCCAGCCAGCCGCGTTGGGCGCCGGAGTGTGCGTGGCGGTGGTGACCGGCGCGATGGAGTCGAGGGAGGTCGACAGGGTGACGGTCTGCGTGCTGCGGTTGCCCGCCGCATCCTCGGCGTACACGACGATCGTGTTCTGTCCTTCGGTCAGCGTCACGTCGATGTCGAACGCCAGCTCGGCGTTGATGCCGAACGCGGTGCCGGGGACGCGCGGGAAGAGGTCCGCCTTCTGGCCGTTCACCAGGACGTATCCACCCACCTCACCGAGCGAGAACATGCCGGAGTCGCCGACGGCGCCCTTCACCTTCACCACGTTCTGGTTGGTCAGCGACGGGAGCGTGGTCTCGACGGCGATGAGCGGCGCGGTCTTGTCGACGAAGAAGCGGGCCAGGCTCGTGCTGCTGAAGGTGAACGTGGTGTCGCTGGCGTTGAGCTTGTAGAAGACGCCGATGTTCCAGTGGCCGGCGCCGAGCGTCTGCCCGGCCGACGTGCGCACGTTCCAGGAGACGGACTTCGGACCGACGCCGGTGGCACCCTGGTTGACGGTGAAGCGCGTGCCGCCGGAAGTGCCGAGGTACCAGTCGGCCAGCGGACGGCCGGCGTTGAAGGTCACGGTGATGCGCTCGTTCGGCGCAAGGGTGGCCGACGAGATGGCGAACGTCTTCGACAGCTTCACTTCCGCGACCGGCTGCGCGAACGCGAAGAGGAACGGCACGCGGTAGCTGTCCGACGGATCGGCGGCGTTGACGAAGTTCACGTAGCCCTCGTACTCACCCGCCGAGGCGTTGGGAGCGATGGAGGCGGTGACGTCGAGCGAGGTCGCGCCGCTGAAGACCACCGGCGCGCTGGTGGTCACGGTGGCGCCGCTGTAGTTGCGGACGAAGGA
>DASPMO010000075.1:0-4926 GCA_035627015.1 Thermoanaerobaculia bacterium
GATCGGTCGGCGTGTCGTGCTCGGTGAAGCCGCGCCCCTGCGTGATGGGCGTGCCGAGGACGTCGAACAGGCCGCGCGTGGTGGCGTAGATCTGGGCCTGGAACTTCTCGGGGTAGCCTTCCGTCTTCCACGTTCCGGAGCTGCCGCCGCCCTGCCAGGGGAGCAGCTGGGTGGCCGCGGCGGCCTTCACGCCAGGGATGGCCTGCAGCGCGCGGAGGTCGGCGTGCGCCACTTTCTCCACGTACGTCTGCTCCTCGAATTCCGGGGCGAACGGCGTGGCGATGACGAAGAGCAGGTTCTCGTCGTCGAAGCCCGACTTCTGCTGCATCTTCGCGCGCTCGGCCAGGATCATGTTCACGCAGTTCGTGACGATGGCCAGGGTGATGGCGATCTCGAGGATGATCAGCGCGAAGCGCGTGCGGTTGTGCTTCATCGCGCGAAGAATCGGTCCGATAGGCATGAGTGGCCTCCTACTGCACTTTCAGCTGCATCGCCGGCGCGACCGAACAGACGCGCCAGGCCGGGTAAATGCCGGCCAGCAGGCCGGCCACGAGCGACAGGAAGATGGAGACGACGATCATCTCGCCGTCGAGCCGCACCAGGTCCGCCTGCTGATGCGCGAACTTGGCGATGGCGCGCAGGATCCCCATCGACAACAGGATGCCGATCACGCCGCCGGCGATGCCGACCAGCTCGCACTCGACCACGTGCTGCCAGAAGACCTGCAGCCGGCTCGCGCCGAGGGCCCGGCGCACCGAGACCTCCGGGATGCGCGCCAGGAACTTGCCGAGCAGCAATCCGACCAGGTTCAGCGAGCAGACCACGAGGAAGAGGATCGAGACGATGCTCATCGACTTCACCGCCGGCGGCACCGCGTTGAACTCCTTCATCAGCTCCGGCATCGGCGTGACCGCCGTGTGCAGCGGGCGCTGGAAGCGGCCGATCCGCTTCTGGTCGCGCACGTGGTTATCGACGAATTCGCGGTAGGCCGCCACCTTCTCCGGCGTCGGCAGCTCGACCCAGTACTGCAGCCAGACGGTCTCCGAGGCGAGGAAGCCCTCCACCGTGCCGTCCGAGCCCTTCCAGCCGTCGCTGTTGCCGGACGTGGCCAGCTGCAGCGTGGTGGCGAAGTTGAACGGGAGATAGATCCCTTCCACCGCCTGGGTGGTGCTCTGGGTCATGTCGAAGAACTTGACCGACGGACGCCACTCCGCGAGCACGCCCACGACCTTGTAGTTGCGGTCTTCCAGGCGCACCGAACGGCCGACGCTGTTCCCGCCGCCGAACAGCTTCTCGTTCATCGGCTGGCTCAGCACGATGACCTGTTCCGGCTTCGCGTCCGCGGCCTTGTCCCACGGGCCGCCGTACTCGAAGGGGACGTTGAAC
The DNA here is from genome assembly GCA_035627015.1 of Thermoanaerobaculia bacterium. Lineage (GTDB taxonomy): Bacteria > Acidobacteriota > Thermoanaerobaculia > Gp7-AA8 > Gp7-AA8 > QHVT01. The sequence goes on from DASPMO010000075.1 coordinate 1,387, forward strand.
ATGTGGAAGAAGTCGTTGTAGACGACGCGGACGTTCTCCGCGAACGGCCGCCCCACTTTCGGGTCGGGATGCACGAACATCCGCGTCTTGTACGACGGCGTCTGGCGCACCGGGATGTCGGACTTCAGCAGGGCCATGGCGTCGCGATAGGTGATCTGCGTCGGCAGCGACTTCGGATCCTCGGCCACATACGCGCGCTGCGGATCCCAGTTGTCCATGCGCACGTAAAAGAGCGTGTGGCTCTTCTCCGGCAGCGGGTCTTTGGCGAAGAGGTGGCGGAGGGCGATGAAGGTCGTGGAGACGCAGATGCCGAGGGCGATCGCGCCGATGAGCAGCGCGGTCAGGACCGGATTGCGGCGAAGGCTCTTCAGGGCGATTTTGACGTTGTAGGTCAGCATGTTGATCTCCGGTTGCCGGTCCCCGTCCGTTGCTGGTTGCTGGTTACTGGTTGCTGGTGTCTCGCGGTGCGCCGCAAGGAACCAGCAACCAGCAACGACCGCCGGCGGACGGCCAGTCGTCACTACCCCAGCGTCGAGGCGATGCCCGCTCCCGCCGGCGCGGCCAGCGAGATGCGTGGGACGTCGAGGTCGACCACCTTGCCGTCCAGGACGTGGATCTGCCGCTGCGCGCGCACGGCGCACTCGGGGCTGTGCGTGACCATGACGATGGTCGTCCCGGCGGCGTTGATGCGGTCGAGGAGGTCCATGATCTCGCGCGCCATCAGCGAGTCGAGGTTGCCCGTCGGCTCGTCGGCCAGGATGAACTTCGGATCGCCGGCCAGCACGCGGGCGATGGCCACGCGCTGCTGCTGCCCGCCCGAGAGCTGCGACGGGAGGTGCTTGGCGCGGGACGACAGTCCGACCATGTCCAGCGAGCGCTCGATGCGCTGCTTGCGGTCGGAGGCGCCCAGGCCGCGGTAGCGCAGCGGGACGTCGACGTTGTCGAAGACGTTCAGGTCGGGGATCAGGTTGAACGACTGGAAGACGAAGCCGATGGCGCGGTTGCGGATGCGCGACATCTCGCTGTCGGAGAGGCGGCTGACGTCTTTTCCGTCGAGCTTGTACGTGCCGCTGTCGAACGTGTCGAGCAGGCCGGCCACGTTGAGGAAGGTGGTCTTCCCCGAGCCCGACGGTCCCATGACGGCCACGAACTCGCCCGCCCCGACCACCAGGGAGAAGTCTTCGAGGGCGTGCGTCTCGATAGTGTCGGTGCGATAGATCTTTCGGATGTTCTGCATTTCGAGCATGTTGTTTTCTCCGAACACGTTGTCAGTTGTCGGTTGTCAGTTCTCTGTGCAGTTCCGTCGCAGCGATGACTCGCAGACAACCGAGAACCGACAACAGCTATCTCAACAAAACGGTCTTTGCATCCCCGAAGGCGCTCGTATCCGAAACGATGATCCGCTCGCCCGCCTGGAGTCCCTGAACCACTTCCACTTCACTGGTGCTGCTGGCGCCGAGGGCCACATTGCGGCGCGTGGCCACGTCGCCGTCGACCACCCACGCGCTGCGGCCGCCGCCGGCGTCGACGAACGCGCCCCGCGCGACTTTGAGCACGTCTTTCTTCGATTCGAAGACGAGCCGCGTGCTGAGCCGCTGGTTCTGCTTGAGCCCCGCCGGTTTCTCGACGAAGGCCACCGTGGCCGCGACCTGATTGGCGATCACCTCGGGCGACACGGCCGTGACCTGCCCCTGGTACTCGCGACCGTTGAAGGCAATGGTGGCCGGCGTGCCGATCGCGGTCTCCCCCGCGTACTCCTCGGGCAGGGCCACTTCGAGCTCCAGCACGTCGAGGTTGACCACGGTGAGGATGGCCTGGTTCGGCGCGACCGCGTCGCGGTCCTGCACGGCCACCGAGGCCACCATGCCGTCGAAGGGAGCGCGGATGGTCAGCTCGTCGACGCGCTTGGAGAGGTCGGCCGCGCGCGACTGCTGCGAGATCACCTGCTGCGCGCGCGTCTGTACTTCGAAGCTGGTGGTTTCCCTGGAGAGCTCCAGCTCGCGCGAGGCCTGGGCCAGCTCCATCTCCGCGATGCGCACCGCGTCCTGCGCGGACTCGAGGTCGGCCTTGTTGCTGAGCCCTTCGTTGAAGGTCCGCTCGTTGCGGGCCAGCTCGCGCCGGGCGGCCTCGAGCCGCAAGCCGAGAAGGTCCACCTGTTGACGGGCGCGCAGCGCGGCCTGCCGGGAGACGATCTTCTGGCGGTCGAGCTCCGCCTGGATGGAGAGGAGCTGCGCGCGGGCCTGTTCGCTGGCCGACTGCAGCTCGTTGGAGTCGATGGTGGCGAGGATGTCGCCCTTGCGCACCTGCGCGCCGGCTTTGGTGCGCAGCGTGACGATGCCCTGGCCGGTGCTGAAGAGCGTCGGGTGCAGCGCGGCGACGACGCGCCCCTGCACGGTGATGTCGCGCAACAGCTCGCCGCGCGTGACGACCGCGAAGCGCAGCGCGGTGGCGTCCACCGAGCGCTCCGCCGCCGTCCAGCGGCGGATGGAGGGAAACAGGACCGCGGCGAGGACGGCCAGCGCCACGCCGGCGATTGCAAGCATGACAATCGTCCGCGGCCCCCGGGCCGCCACCACCGCCCGGTCCATCGAAGAAGTGTTCTGGATCATGGTTGCCGCTGCACTAGCGCAACCGGAGTGCCAGTCGGTTTGCGTGTGTTTTCAGCGGGTTAGCGTGTCCGCGGCGCGTCCGGTTGACAGGTGTCCGCGGACAGATGTCCGCGCCATCGGCGATCCGATCGATCGCTGTGCAGCAAACTGCAGGTGAGAACGATGGAATGGCAGCAACGCACTGCCGATACGCTACTGCTACTCACGGATAGCGCAGAAGAAAGCATCGCCACCGCAAGGCTGGCCAGCCTGAAGCAGCAGTGGCGATCCTGTCAGGCGCTGTCGCAGCCGGGCTTCCCAGCTTCTCGCGAGCGCACTGCCTACCTCGTCGCCAGCCTGACGGTCGGGTAGACCGAGGAGTGCCTCCTCGGCCCCCCTCAGATCCGGACGTGCGGGACTACCGCATCCGGCTCTTCGAGTCACGGATTCGCTGCGAGAGCTCAGACCCATTGATGAACGATTCGTGGTCTGGGAAGGGGAAAGATCTTCGACAGCGCGGTGAACCGCTCCCAATGCATCTTTGCCCGTTGTGACCGACGATTCAGCCAGTAGCGCCACGCTTCCTGCACCCCGCTCTCGTTTCCGCGCGATCGGCCTTTCCGCGCTTCCGTTGCTGCCTTCCGCCATGACGCACGGCGTCGGTTTCCCGAGTACATTCCGCATTTCGGGGCTCCATGACACGGCCTGTTTGCTCGCTGTGTACGCTTCACCTCGAAGGTCACCCTTCGCTGTGCAACACTCGCTTTCGGCTGGTGGCCACCGTTGCCGAGCAGGCTTCGGACCTGCCGGACAGACCGCACTGAGCTCGCCAACGGATGCGGACCGCCGGCGTCCTCGCCGGCTGTCGTGGCGGCGTCCCGCGCCGCCACTCCCGCCCAGGGCGCAGGCGCGGGACGCCTGCGCGACAGCCGGCGAGGACGCCGGCGGTCCG
>DASPMO010000076.1:0-57651 GCA_035627015.1 Thermoanaerobaculia bacterium
GCGCAGATGGAGTACATGCTGCCGCGCCTGAAGCGCGCGTGGTCGCACCTCGAGCGACAGGGCGGCAGCAGCGGCACCGGCGGGTCGGGCGGCGGCGCGCGGCGCGGCGTCGGTGAGACGCAGCTCGAGCTCGACCGCCGCATCATCCGCACGCGCATCGCGCGTCTCAAAGAAGAGCTGCGCCACATCGAGAAGACGCGCGAGACGCAGCGCAAGTCGCGCGAGGCCGCCTTCACCGTGGCCCTCGTCGGCTACACCAACGCCGGCAAGTCGACGCTCTTCAACCGCCTCACCCGCGGCGACTCGATGGCCATGGACCAGCTCTTCGCCACGCTCGACGCCAAGTCGGCGAAGATCCGCGGCGAGATGCCGCGCGAGACCGTGATCATCGATACCGTCGGTTTCATCAGGAAGCTGCCGCACCATCTCGTGGCCTCGTTCCGCTCGACGATGGAAGAAGCCGTCGCGGCCGACCTCGTCCTGCACATCATCGACGCCAGCCATCCGCAATACGCCGAGCAGCGCGAGGTCGGCGAGCAGGTCCTGGCGGACCTCGGCATCGACCGCGAGCGCGTCTTCGAGGTCTACAACAAGGTGGACCAGATCGACGAGCACTTCGCCATGCGCCGCCGCAACTCCGTCGTCGTGTCGGGGCTGACCGGTGAGGGGATCGACCGCCTCATCGAGATGGTCCGCGACCGCGAGCGCGACGGCGGCGAGCTCCTCCATCTCGAGATCCCGCACGCCGAGTCGCGCCTCCTCGCGCGCCTCCACGAGCTGGCCGAGATCCAGGAGCAGTCGGCCAACGACACCGGCATCGCCGTCACGGCCTGGGTGCCCAAAGACTCCGTGCACCTCTTCAAGGGACACGTCGTCCGCCGCTCCCGCTCCGCGGTGGCATGACTATGGAGTGCGGCAGCGCCAGCCGCCGCGGCCGCAGCTTCGCTGTGGCCATTGAAAGCGGCAGCTGGCGCTGCCGCACTCCAGAACGATGAACATCCGTCCCATCCAGGTCAGCGACCGCGAGCGCGTCCGCGAGATCCTCATCGCCACGGCGCGTTTCACGCGGCAGGAGGTCGGCTGGGCCATGGAGCTGGTCGAGCTGGCGACCACGGGCGCCAGGAGCGAGTACGAGGCCCACGTCATCGAAGACGCCACCGGGATCGTTCAGGGCTACGTGCTGTTCGGACCGACGCCCATGGCCGAGGGAGTGTTCGACCTGTACTGGATCGCCGTCGATCCCCGCCGGCAGGGACAGGGCTTCGGGCAGCTCCTGCTACGGTTCGTGGAGACCGAGCTGCGCCGCAGGGATGGCAGAATGCTGCTCATCGAGACGTCATCGAAGCGCAGTTACGCCCCCACGGTTCGTTTTTACCAGCAGGCGGGCTATCGTGAGATCTCGCGCATCAAGGATTTCTACAGAATCGAGGACGACAAAGTGGTGTTCTCGAAGAGTCTGCAATGACCCTCTATCTCGCCCTCGGCCTCTACGCGCTCGGCACGCTCGCCGCGCTGACGACGCTGTTCGCGCGCGGCAAGGGTCCGCAGTACGCCGGCCTCGGCTTCATGATGGCCGGCTTCGTCGCGCACACGATCTGGATCGGCACCATCTGCGCCGCGACCGGGCATCCGCCGCTGACCAACCTCGCCGAGACCACCAGTTTCGTGGCCTGGGTCGTCTTCGCCGTCGAGCTCGGGCTGTGGCTGCGCTACCGCGTCTACGCCGCCTCGTTCTTCGTCTACCCGCTCGTGCTCCTGCTGCTGACCACCTCCGCCGTCGTCGGCGAGAACTTCGCGGTGCTCGACCCGGGGCTGCGCTCGAACGTCTTCACGCTGCACCTCCTCCTCTCCACCCTCGGCGTCGCGGGCTTGCTCATCGGGCTCGCCTTCGGCGTCCTCGCGCTGATCCAGGACCGCGCCCTCAAGAACAAGCGCCCGGGGCGGCTGTGGGAGTGGATCCCCAGCCTCGACGTCTGCAAGAACGTCAGCTTCCGCGCGCTCTCGATCGGCTTCGCCATCTACACCATCGGCCTCATCGCCGGCGTGCTCTGGTCGTACCGCACCAACGCCGGCTTCATGGACCTGCGCGTGAAGCAGATCGGCGCCGTGACGGCGTGGATCCTCTTCGCCGTCATCCTGCAGTCCTACATCAGCAACACCTATCGCCGGAAGCGGATGCTGTTCGTCTCCGCCGGGGCGTTCGTGGCCATCGTGGTGGCCATGCTGGGGATCCGGGGCTGACATGCCGCTGATCCTGGTCGGCCTCAATCACCGTACCGCGCCCGTGGAGGTGCGGGAGCGCCTGAGCATCCCGGAAGCGAAGCTCGCCGACACCACGTACGCGCTGCGCACGCTGGAGGGCGTCGACGGCGCGGCCGTGCTCTCGACCTGCAACCGCGTGGAGGCCATCGTCTCCACGCGCGAGGAAGACGTCATCGAGTCGGTCGTCGACTGGCTGGCCGTACGGGGGGGCGCGTCGCGCGCCGAGCTGGAGAAGCACCTCTACATCCTCCGCCACGGCGACGTGGTCAAGCACCTCTTCCGCGTCGCCTCCGGCCTCGACTCGATGATCCTCGGCGAGCCGCAGATCGGCGGGCAGGTGAAGAAGGCTTTCCTCACCGCCCAGGAGCTCGGCACGCTCGACTCGCTCCTCGGCCAGCTCTACGAGAACACCATGCGGGTGGCCAAGAAGATCCGCACCGACACCGGCATCGGCGAGCACGCCGTGTCGGTGCCGTACGCCGCCGTCGAGCTGGCGAAGAAGATCTTCGGCGACCTGCGCGGGCTGCAGGTCCTGCTCCTCGGCGCGGGCGACATGGGGGAGCTCACGGCCGAGCACCTGCACCAGCAGGAGGTAAAGCAGGTCTTCGTCGCCAACCGCTCGTTCGAGCGCGCGGCCGAGCTGGCGCAGCGCTTCGAAGGGGAGGCTGTGCAGTTCGACCGGTTCGAAGAGCACCTCGCCAAGAGCGACATCGTCATCGCCTCCACCGCCGCGCCGCACTACATCATCGAGCCGATTCAGGTCACGCGCGCGCTCGATGCGCGCCGCAACCGCAGCCTCTTCCTCATCGACCTGGCCGTGCCGCGCAACATCAGCCCGGCCGTGGCCAGGATCGACGGCGCGTATCTGTACAACGTCGACGACCTGCAGCAGGTCGCCGACGCGAACCTCGGCCTGCGGCAGCAGAAGGCGCAGGCGGCCGAGAGCATCGTCCTGCGCGAGGTGGAAGGCTTCCGCAAGCGGCTCGTGGCCCAGGATGCCGTCCCGACCATCCTCGAGCTGCAGCAGCGCCTGGAGAACATCCGCGCCGCGGAGCTGGAGAAGTGCCTGCGCAAGGTCGGTCCCATGACGGCCGAGCAGCGCCAGGCCATCGAGATGTTCTCCTCGCAGCTGGTGAACAAGATCCTCCACTACCCGATCCTGCAGCTGCGCGACGGCGCCGAGGAGCCGCAGGAGCGCGAGTCGCTGCGGAAGACCATCCGCAAGATCTTCGGGCTGGCGAAATGAGACGCTGTCATCCTGAGCCGCGCAGACGGCGAAGGACCCCCCGCCTACGGAGCGGGCACGGGGTTCCAGCAGGGGATCCTTCGCCGTCTGCGCGGCTCAGGATGACAGCATGACCAAGGTGCGCATCGGCACACGCGGCTCCCAGCTCGCGCTCTGGCAGGCCAACGAGACCTCCCGCCGCCTCCGCGACGCCGGCTACGAGCCCGACCTCCACATCATCAAGACGACCGGCGACAAGCGCCACGACGTCTCGCTGGCCACCATCGGCGGCAAGGGACTCTTCATCAAGGAGCTCGAGGAGGCGCTCGAGCGCGGCGACATCGACCTGGCCGTGCACAGCCTCAAGGACGTGCCGTCGATCGTCCCGGAGCACTTCGTGCTGGCGGGCTTCCTCGAGCGCGCCGACCCGCGCGATGCCTGGGTGCACGTCGACGGCCGCGCTATCGCCGACATGCCCGCCGGCTCGGTGATCGGCACCAGCGCGCCGCGCCGCCGCGCGCAGCTGGCCATGCTCTTCCCGGAGCTGCGGGTCGAGGACATCCGCGGCAACGTCGACACGCGCATCAACAAGGCGCGCGACGGGCAGTACGCCGGGATCATCCTGGCCAGCGCCGGCCTGACCCGCCTCGGGCGCGCGGGGGAGATCACCTCGTACTTTTCCGTCGACCAGATGGTGCCGGCGGCGGGGCAGGGGATCGTGGCCATCGAGTGCCTGGCCTCGAACGAGCTCGCGCAGGCAGCCGCGCGGGCGATCAATCACGAGCCGAGCGAGCGCGCGGCGCTGGCCGAGCGCGGTGTCCTGCAGAAGTTCGGCACGCGCCTCGACTGCTACTCCGCCGTGGCCGTGCACGCGTCCGATTCCACCTTGCGCGCGTTCTTCTCCAACGGCACGCGCTCGATTCGCGCGGAGGGGGCCACGGTCGGCGCGGTGTACGAGAGCCTCGTCGCGCAAGGCGCGGAGGAACTGTTTGAACGGTAAGGTCTACCTCGTCGGGGCCGGCCCCGGCGACGCGCGCCTGCTCACGCTCCGCGCCGCGGAGCTGCTGTCGAAAGCCGACCTGGTCGCGCTCGACGCGCTGGTGTCGAAAGACATCGCCGCGATGATCCCGGCGTCGACGGAGGTCGTGTACGTCGGCAAGCGCGCCGCCGCCCACGCCCTGCCGCAGGAGCAGATCAACCAGCTCCTCATCGCCGAGGCGAAGAAGGGGAAGAGCGTGGTGCGCCTCAAAGGCGGCGACCCGTTCGTCTTCGGGCGCGGCGGCGAAGAGGCGGAGGAGCTGCTCGCCGCCGGCGTGCCGGTCGAGATCGTCCCCGGCATCTCGTCGTCCATCGCCGGCCCCGCGTACGCCGGCATCCCGGTGACGCACCGTGCCTACGCGACCTCGGTCACGCTGGTGACGGCGCACGAGGCGGACTCCGGCTCGACCGGCATCAAGTGGCCCGCGCTGGCACAGCTCGACGGCACGATCGTCTTCATGATGGGTTTCGCCAACCTGCCGGCGATCTGCCACAAGCTGATCGAGCACGGCATGAGCGGCGACCGCGGCTGCGCGGTGATCTCCAAGGCCACGCGCCCCGACCAGCGCACCATCGCCGGCACGCTGCGGAACATCGAGGCGCGGGTAGCCGAGGCGAAGCTGGAGACGCCGGCACTCATCGTCGTCGGCGACGTGGTGCAGCTGCACGAGACGCTGAACTGGTTCGAGTCGAAGCCGCTCTTCGGCAAGCGCGTGGTCGTCACCCGCGCCCGCGAACAGGCCTCGGAGCTCAAGCGCCTGCTCGAGGACGCCGGCGCGCAAGTGCTGCAGTTCCCGACCATCTCGATCGCGCCGCCGGCTTCGTGGGACTCGCTCGATCGTGTCATCCAGTCACGCTACGACTGGCTCGTCTTCACCTCGTCCAACGGCGTGGCCGCGTTCTTCGAGCGCCTCTTCGCCCTCGGGAAAGACGTGCGCGCGCTCGCCGGGACGAAGATCGCCGCCGTCGGCGCCTCGACCGCGGCCGACCTGCGCGCGCGCGGCGTGAGCCCGGACGTGGTGCCGGAACGCTTCATCTCCACCGAGCTGCTGCCGCTGCTCCCTGCCGACCAGACCGGCCTCCGCACCGCCGTCGTGCGCGCCGAGGAAGGGCGCGACGAGCTGCTCGCCGAGCTGCGCCGCCGCGGCGGGGAGGTCGACCTCGCCGTGGCCTATCGCACCGTCGCCGCCGAGACCGATCTCGACGAGCTCCGCACGCTGCTCGAAGCCGAGGCCATCGACGTCGTCACCTTCACCAGCGCCTCCACGGTCGACAACTTCTTCGCCAGACTGACCCCCGGCCGCGCCCTCCTCGCCTCGATCGGCCCCACGACGAGCGAGGCCATCCGCAAACACGGCCACGAACCGCACCTCGAGGCAAAGAACGCCACCATTGCGGCATTAGTCGAGACCCTTCTGGAGTGCGGCAGCGGCTAGCTGCCGCTCTCCAACTTTGAAAGCATGACCGTCTGGAACGACGCAGAGCACGCGAGAGACCTCGCCCACAACACGTGGATGGCCAACACCGCCGTCCTCATGCACCTCAACGAGCGCGCCACGGGCGACCCCGCGCGCGACTGGCTCTCCTCCTGGGCCCATCGCTGGTTCGTCGGCAAAGACCTGCGCGTGCTGGTCCTCGGCTGCGGCGAAGGGTGGCTGGAGCGTGCGGTGGCGCAGTGGCCGTTCGTGGCCCGCATCGACGCCGTGGACTTTGCCGAGGAAGCAGTGAATCGCGCGCGCGAGGCGGCCCGCGATCTGAACAAAATCCACTACGGCGTCGTCGATCTCAACCGCGACACCCTCCCGCCCGACACCTACGACGTCGTAGTCGCACACTCCGTGCTCCATCACGTCGAGAACCTCGAGCACGCCTACGCCCAGCTCGAGAAAACGATGCGCCCCAACGCGACGCTCATCCTCAACGAGTACGTCGGCCCGAATCGCTTCCAGTACGGCGACGACGTGCTGTCGATCATGAACGCGCTCCTGGCCTGCATCGGCCAGCCGCCGAAGCAGCGGCCGTCGGTGGAGGAGATGCTCGCCAACGACCCCACCGAGGCCGTGCGCAGCGAGGAGCTGCTCCCGCTCACCGGGCGGACGTTCGAGGTGCTGGAACGGAAGAACATCGGCGGCACGATCCTCCAGCACCTCCTCTACGAGACCGTCGCCCGCTTCCGCTTCGAGAACGCGCGCGAGCGGAGCATCCTGGAGATGCTCTGCACCATCGAGGCAATGCTCGTCGACAGCGGGCGCGTGCCGTGCGATTACGTGATCCTCGCGGCGCGCAAGAAAGGGGCGGGCGTGACGAAAGCGAATCGCCCGCTGCCGCCGCGGCCTGAAGCCGCGAAGGACGTGCAACCCGACCCACTGTGGCAAAACGTAGGACGGGCTTCAGCCCGTCCCCCCCGCCCGGGAGGCGGGCTGAAGCCCGCCCTACGTTTGACACGGCTTGCGATCCTGGCGCAGTTGCCGCGGCGCGCGAATCTGTACCGGGAATCGCGCATGGCCGCCTTCCTCGAGCGTTTCCGCACGCGTGCGTTCGACGACCCCCAGATCGATTGCCTCCTCCGCACCGCTGCTACACTCGCCGCGCGTGAAGCTCGCTGACCGCATCGTTGCGGCCTTTGTCTGGATCGCGGCGTTCTGTCTGGCCGCGGGTGTCTTCCTCTCGCTGACGCTCCTCTTCCGCGTCCTCCCGCCCACCGACCCGGTCGCCGTCGGCCTGGTCACGATCGAGCGCTACTCCAAGCTGCGCGACTACCTCGGCGCCGCGCTCTTCTTCCTCCTCGTCCCGCCGCTGACGATCTGGTTCCGGCGCCTGCTCGGGAGAGCGCGGCACCGCACGTTCGCCGAGCAGGCGCTCTTCACCATCCCCTACTTCTTCTCGCCGCTGTTCTACCTGACCACGGGCAAGGTCGGCTGGATCCTGGGCATCCCCATCGCCCTCTCCCTCGGCGCGCCGAAGCTGCTGCGCGTGGTCCGCACGCGCAAGTGGATCCGCGACATGTTCCGCGCCGAGCTGCACCCCTATCACGCGCTTCTCTTCTGCGAGGCGCTGGCCTGGCTCTTCTACCGCTACCTCGTCACCGCGCGGCGCATCGCCCACATCCCGACGCTCTTTCTCGAAGTGGTCTTCGTGGCCCTGTTCATGGCCTTCTTCTGGGCCGCCGCGCTGCTCATCGCGCGGCTCGCGGAGCTGAACTTCGGCCGCGACCGCGAGGAGACCTTCAAGCGCGTGACCGTGGCCGCGCTGCCGATCGTGCTGCTGCCCTTCCTGGCTGCGGCCTGGATCCCGCTGAAGCCCGCCCGCGCGGTCATGACCGTCACGCTCCTCGCCTGCGCCGCGCTGGCGCTCCTCAAGCCGATGAGGCCGCGCAGCGCGTGGCGCCTGGCCGCGTACGCGATCATCCCGGCGCTGATCTACCTCTTCAGCTACGCCTCCACCGCCCAGCTCTCGCAGTGGATCGACCTCTTCCACCGCGGCGAGTCGATCGGCCCGGCCTCCGACTACCTGCGCGGCAAGGTCCCCTTCCGCGACGTCTTCGTCCTGCACGGCATGATGGAAGACGGCCAGCTCGACGCCTGGCTGATGCAGCTCTTCGGACGCTCGCTCGACGTGGCCGTGGCGCGCACGGTGATCGTCGGCGCGTTCCTCGGCGTGGCCATCTGGTTCCTCGGCCTGGCGGTCTTCGACTCCATCCCGCTGGCGCTGCTCTGCGTGGCCATGGGCTCCTGGACCACCGCCGAGAACAACCGCACCTTCTTCCAGGTGGCCGCGGCGGCGCTCTTCTGGAACGCCTTGCGGCGGCGCAGCAAAGCGTCCGCGGTCTTCAGCGGGATCTTCGCCGGCGTGGCGCTCTTCTTCAGCTACGAGATCGGCGCCTACTCGATCGCCGGCGCGCTGGCGGCGTCGTTCCTGCTGTGGCTCGCGTCGAAGCGCGTGGCGTGGGAAGGACTGGCGCCGGCCCAGGCCGCGGGGTGGTTCGTGGCCGGGGTGCTGCTCGGCGCCGCGCCGTTCGCCATCTGGCTGGCGGCGCACGGCGCGCTCGACGACTTTGCCGTGACGTCGTTCGTCACCATCCCGAACGTCATCGACGCCGTCTGGTCGCTCCCGTTCCCCGACCTCGTCACCACGTTCCGCAAGAACCTCAACCTGCACGCCCTCGCCGACTTCGTGCTGTGGGAGAAGTTCCATCTCATCCTCAGCCCGCTGGTCATCGTGGTGGCCTTCATCTACTTCATCGCGCGCTGGCAGAAGCGCCGCGTCGACACGCTCGACTACGCGCTGCTCGTGCTCACCGTCTTCGCCACGATCGCGCAGCGGACCGCGTTCGGACGCGTCTCCTTCCGCCACCAGTACTTTGCCGCGTTCCTCATCGGGCCGCTGATCGTGCTGCTGGCGGTGATCCTGGTCCGCACCATGCGCGGCCTCTGGCGCCGCGGCGACGAGGGGACGCGCGCCTTCGTGGCCACGCTGGCCGTCTCGGCCATCCCCGTCGTGGCCGTGCTTTTCTGGATCCCCGACCTCATCAACGCCCGGCTGCAGGACTTCGTCCGCTACTACGGCCGCGTGCTGCGCGTCGACCGCGATCCCAATGCCGAGGCCGTGCAGTGGCGCATCACCGACATCACCGCCAACCTGCGCGAGCTGACGAAGAAGCACGAGCCGGTGTTCGACTTCTCCAACCAGCCGGCCTTCTACTTTTTCGCCGACCGCCCCAACCCGACGCGCTTCTACCAGGTGCCGATCCTCTCGCCGCGCGCGTTCCAGGAAGAGACCATCCGCGCACTGGAGCGGGCGAAGCCGAAGGTCGTGCTGCGGCGCTCGCCGGAGCTCTTCGACCAGTTCGACGGCGTGACGAACGACCTCCGCGCGCAGGCCGTCTCCGCCTATCTCGACGACACCTACGCGTTCTATCGCGCCGTGCGCGGGGTGGAGCTGTGGACGCGCCGCAAGGAGGCCCGGCCGCGCGCGGTGGCCGACTACCTGCGCCGCATCCGCGTGCCGGGCCAGAAGGAGCTCGTGGCCACCGGCGTGGCGCGCATGGTCTTCCCCGCGGTGGGGAGCATCCCGGGCGTCGGCGGCTCGTACTGGCAGTCCGACCTCACCATCCACAATCCGTTTCGCGAGCCGATGCGCGTGACGCTGCGCTACGTCACGGGCGACAGCGGCATCGACCGCCGCCTGACCGTGGCGCCGCGGCAGACGCTCCGCTGGACGGACGTCGTGCGCTCCCTCTTCGCGCGGCCGAACAGCGTCGGCACGCTCTGGCTCGAGCATCGCGAGGGGCAGCAGCCCGTGGCCGTGGTCAAGACCTCCGACGTCGCCCACGGCGCGAAGCCGTCGCTGGAGGCGCCGCTGACCCGGCTCGACTCCGCCACCGCCGCCACCGAGAGCGCGGAGCTGGCCATCATCGGCATCCCCGCCGCGACGGCCGCCGGGCGGCGCGTGAACGCGGGCGTGGTCAACATCGGCATCATCCCGGCGACCTTCCGCTTCTCGGCGCGCGCGCGCGACGGACGGACCATTGGCAAGAGCGTCGAGTCAGGGGTGCCCGAGGATCAGGTGTGGCTGGTCAACGACCTCGAGGCCGCCCTCGGCGTGAAGCTCGACGAGACCATCACCGTGCGCGTGACGGTCATCGCCGGCACGGGGGTCGGCTTCGCCACCATCGTCGAGCCGGGCGGCGACTCGGAGTTCATCGCCGCCATTCCGGCGCAGCAGCAGTGATCACCACTTCGCGAGCAGCGCCTTCGCGTCCTCGACGGCGGCCGCGTCTTCCACCGGATACTCGGCGCTGTTCGGATTGTTGATCACGCCGCGCAGGATCTGCACGGCCTGCGGCTTCGTCGCCGAGTCGTTCGCCACCAGGGCCTCGGCCAGGAAGAGCATGGTCAGCTTGTTGTCCGGATCGACTTTCAGCGACTCGTTGAGGAAGCGCAGCGCCTCCTTCGACGAGGCCCAGCCGGTGAGGAAGGGGACGCGCGGCGTCTGGTCGTGCAGCCGGCCGAGGACGCGCGAGGGGGCGCCGGCCTCGAGGCGGGGATCGGCCAGATGGGCGATGGTGGCCTCGCGGCGGATGCGGTCCGCCGCTCCCTGCCGCGCCGCGGCCAGCTTGCCGTACGCGAGCGCCCACTCGCCCCAGTTCACGGCGTCGAAGAGGAACACCGAGGCGGCGCCCGGCACCTGGCGGGCGGCGTCGGCGACCTGCTTCTCCGGCGTCTTCTCGTTCACGCCGAGCTTCTTGTACGCGGCGGCGATGGCCTTCTCCCCCGCGGCCTTGGCCGCGCCGTAGATCTGCTTCTTCTGCTCGTTGTTCGCGGCGACGTACGCCCCCTTGAAGCGCCAGGCGCGCAGCAGCTTCCCGTGCGCCTCGAGGTCGGCCGGGTCGGCCGCGACCGCGCGCTGGTAGGCGGCGATGGCGGCGTCGATCGGCCCCGCCTTGGCCCGCGCCCCCTGCGCCCCCTCGGCACGGCCGGCGAAGTGCTTGTCCCCTTCCGCGACCTGCGCGAAGAGCGGGAGGGTGAGGAGGAGCGCGATGGCACAGGCGTTGAAGCTCATCCGGAACATGCGAATGCTGATTGTAGTCGCGTTGCTCGCGCTGGCCGCCTGCCGCGGAGAGCCCGTCCCCCGCGACTACCAGAATGCCCCGCCCGACGTGAGCAACCCGCCGCAGACGAAGTCGGACACCCCCTCGCAGGGCGCGACCGGCACCGCCCCCCCGCAGCCGAGCACCGGCAACGAGGGAAAGGCTGGCCCGTACGAACAAATGACCACCGAGGGGGGAACCACCACCACGATGCCCGACACCCCGCCCACCAGCACCTAGTCTGGAGTGCGCGAGCGCCAGCTCGCGCTCTCCATGCCGCGGCGCAAGCCGCGGCGGGGGGCGGAGGCTGGCGCCTCCGCATCGAGAGCGGCAGCTGGCGCTGCCGCACTCCAGACTAGAATCGCGCCCCGATGCGCGTCGTTTTCTTCGGCACCCCCGACTTCGCCGTCCCCACCCTCGATGCGGTGGCGGGCGAGCACGAGGTCGTGCTGGTCGTGGCGCAGCCCGACAAGCCGGCCGGACGGGGGATGAAGATGCAGGCGCCCGCCGTCGCGGTTCGCGCGAAAGAGCTGGGCCTCCCGCTGCTGCAGCCGCCGAAGATCCGCAACGAGGAGTTCCTCGGCCAGGTCGCCGCGGCGCGGCCGGACGTCGGGATCGTCGTCGCCTACGGCAAGATCCTCCCCGCCGCGCTGCTGGCGATCCCGCCCCACGGCTTCCTCAACGTCCACGCCTCCATCCTGCCGCGCTGGCGCGGCGCGGCGCCGATCCAGCGCGCCATTGAGGCGGGCGACGAGGTCACCGGTGTGACGATCATGCGCGTCGACGAGCAGCTCGACCACGGGCCGATGCTGCGCATCGAGACGACGGAGATCGGCCCCGACGAGCGCACGCCACAGCTCGCCCGGCGCCTGTCAAAAATCGGCGGCGCCGCACTGGCCACGGTGCTGCGCGAGCTGCCACAAGGGGTCGAGCAGGAGCACGACCAGGCCACCTACGCTGCCAAGATCGAAAAGAACGAGGGGGAGATCACCTTCGACGAGCCGGCGCGCGTTCTCTACGACCGCTTCCGCGCCTTCGACCCCTGGCCCGGCATCTTCTTCCGCGACCTCAAGCTCACCGAGATCGTGCCGGCCGAGGGGAGCGGGGCGCCGCGGACCATCCTGGCCATCGACGACGGAGTGACGGTCGCCTGCGGCGAAGGCGCCATCCGCATCCTCGAGCTGCAGCGTCCCGGCAAGCCGCGCACGCCCGCTGCCGCCGTCGCGCGCGGCCTCGGATGGAAGACGGGCGATGCAATCTGAGCGCGCCCGGGCCCTGCAGCTCCTCCAGCGCATCGAGCGCGAGCGGCTCTACGCGTCGCTGCTCCTCATGGGCGAGTCGGGCTTCGTGCGGACCGTCGTCCTCGGCGTGCTGCGCTGGCGCTCGCGGCTCGACTTCGTCATCAGCGAGCTGGCGAAGCGTCCGGTCAAGAAGCTCGACCCGCCCGTCGTCGACGCGCTGCGCGTCGGGCTCTATCAACTGCTGTTCATGGACGTCGCCCAGTACGCCGCCGTCTCGGAGACGGTCGACCTCGCCCCGAAGCGCGCCCGCGGCTTCGTGAACGCCATCCTCCGCACCGTCACGCGCGGCAACGTCCCCGAGCCGCGCGATCCCGCCACGCGCCACGCGCATCCGCAATGGCTCTTCGACCGCTGGGCGCGCACCTACGGGGCGGAGCGCGCGGAGCGGATCGCCGCCGCGAACCAGGAGCTCTCCTATCCCGACGTGCTTGCCCTGACCGAGGTCATGCCGGACGGCGAGCGCTCGAAGCTCGTGCCCGGCGTCTGGAAACTGCACGGCGGCAGCGCGGAGCTCGACCGCGCCGACTTCTATCCCATGGACGAGGGAAGCGCCGTCATCGCCGCCATCGCCCGCGCCTGCGGCGACGACGTGCTCGACCTCGCCGCGGCGCCGGGAGGCAAGTCGCTCTACATGGAGCACCACGGCGCGCGCGTCGTCTCGAACGACGTCTCCATCGCGCGGCTGCGTCCGGTGCGCGGCAGCCGCGTCGTCGTCAGCGACGGCCGCCGTCCGCCGTTCCGCAAAAAGTTCGACGTCGTGCTCCTCGACGCCCCCTGCAGCGCCACCGGCACCATCCGCAAGAATCCCGAGCTGAAATGGCGCCTGCGCGAGGAAGAGCTGCAGACCTTCGCGAAGCTGCAGCGCGAGCTGCTGGAGAGCGCGAAAGAGCTGGCCGGCCGCTGGGTCGTCTACTCGACCTGCTCCCTGGAGCGCGAAGAGAACGACGACGTGGTCGGCGACCACGGCGACATCACCCCGTTCGTCCCGGAAGGTGTCAAACAATGGGTGGACGACGGTGTTTTGCGGCTCACCCCCGAGTCGGGAGCTGACGGATTCACCGCGTTCGTGCTACATGTGGGGCGGGCTTCAGCCCGCCTGTTCGGAGCGGCGGGCTGAAGCCCGCCCCACATTTGCATGCCACGTGATCTGCCCATCGGCAACGGCACCCTGCTGGTCGCCTTCGACTCACAGTACCGGCTCGCGGACTTTTACTACCCGCGCGTGGGGATGGAGAACCAGGTGGGGGCGAAGTTCCGCCTCGGCATCTTCTGCGACGGCGCGCTGCACGCCACGGACGAGGACGCGTGGCACCGCACGCTTGACTACCTGCGCGACACGCTCGTGACCGACGTGCAGTTGCAGAACGACCCCATCGGCATCCGCATCCGCTGCTACGACGCCGTCGATCCCGACTCCAACGTGTACGTGCGCAAGATCGTCGTGCGCAACCTGCGCGAGGACTCCCGCGACGTGAAGCTCTTCCTCCACCACGACTTCGCGCTCTACGGCAATTCCGTCGGCGACACGGTCTACTTCGAGCCGCGCGCGAACGCGCTCGTGCAGTACAAGAACCGCCGCTACGTGCTGATCAACACCGATCACGGCGTGCCCGAGTACGCCTGCGGCAAGAGCGCGACCACCGGCGCGGAAGGGACATGGCGCGACGCCGAGGATGGCCAGCTGTCGATGAGCGCCATCGCGCAGGGATCGGTCGATGCCACGATGGCCGTGCCGGTGCATCTCGACTCGCACGGCACCGCGACCGTGCTGTACTGGATCTGCGCCGGCAAGTCGGACGCCGAGGTGCGCGGGCTGGACGCGATGGTGAAAGACGAGGGAGCGGCGCACATCCTGGCGCGCACCGGCTCGCACTGGTACACCTGGGTGAACAAGAGCGGCGAGGACCTCACGGCGCTGCCCGACGAGATCATCGACCTCTATCGCCGCTCGCTGCTCGTCATCGCCACGCAGTGCGACCGCGGCGGCGCGGTGCTGGCGGCGAACGACTCCGACATCCAGTGGGGCCACAACGACCACTACTCGTACGTCTGGATGCGCGACGCGGCGTTCGTCTGCGACGCGATGGGACGGGCCGGCTTCCCCGAGATCGGCTCGCGCTTCCTGCGCTTCGCGAACGACGTCATCCGCAACGAGGGCTACTTCCTCCACAAGTACAACCCCGACGGCTCGCCCGCGCCGCTGTGGCATCCCTGGGTGCGCCGCGGCAAGCCGCAGCTCCCGATCCAGGAGGACGAGACGGCGCTGGTGGTGTGGCTCGTGGCGCGGCATTACGAGCGCACGCGCGATCTCGACCTGCTGCGCGCGGTCTATCCGCGGCTCGTCGTCGCCGCCGCCGATTTCCTGGAGAGCTACCGCGATCTGGAGACCAACCTGCCGCGGCCGAGCTTCGACCTCTGGGAAGAGCGCTACGGCGTCTTCACCTTCACCTGCGCCGCGGTCTGGGCCGGGCTGACCGCGGCCGCGGAGCTGGCCAATCTCTTCAACGACCAGGAGCGCCGCGCCACGTGGTGGAAGGCCGCGGGCGAAGTGCGGGAGGCCATGCGCACGCATCTCTGGCTTGAGAGCGAGGGGCGCTTCGCGCGTGGACTGGTGATGCAGGGCGACGCGCTGCAGCTCGATCCGACCGTCGATGCCTCCGCCTTCGCCGCCTTTCACCTCGGCGTCTTTCCCGCGGAGAGCGCGCTGGTCGAGGGAACGATGCGCGCCATCCGCGAGAAGCTCTTCGTGCACACCGAGGCGGGCGGCGTGGCCCGTTACGAGAATGACGCCTATCACCGCATCTCCGCCGAGACGGACCGCGTGCCGGGCAATCCCTGGATCCTCTGCACGCTCTGGCTGGCCGAGCACGACGTCGCCCGCGGCGCGGAAGGGGAAGGCGTGCAGGCCGCGCTCGATCACGTGCGCTGGGCGCGGGCCAAGGCGACGGAGTCGATGATCCTCCCCGAACAGATCGATCCGTACGACGGGCAGCACCTTTCCGTGGCACCGCTCACGTGGAGTCACGCGCAGGTCGTGTCCGTCGTGCAGGCGTGTCTCGCCGCGCGGCGCAACGCGCGTTGACTTTCCACCATGGCAACCCTAGATTGACGTGCACCCGCGACAATTCAGGAGGAACACGGATGGCAGGCAAGAGTGACGTGATCAATGCCATCGCCGAGCAGGCCGGCATTTCCAAGAAAGAGGCGGCGGCGGCCTTCGACGCATTCGTCAGCTACATCTCCGACACGTGCCAGACGGGCGAGCGCTGCGCCATCCCCGGCCTCGGCAGTTTCTCCGTGACCGAGCGGAAAGCGCGCGAGGGACGCAACCCGCGCACGAAGGAAACGATCACCATCCCCGCCTCGAAGAACGTCCGCTTCAAGGCGGGCAAGGATCTGCGGGACCTGCTCAATACGCCGAAGCGCGCGCGGGCCAGGAAGTAATGTTGCTGGGTTGCTGGTGGCTGGTTCAAGGCGCTGCATGGCTTGGAACCCGGGCAGCGCCTTGAACCAGCAACACAGCAACCAGCAACCGCTTATGACACCCACGGCCGCGGCAGAAACAGCTTCGCGTACAGATTCAGCGCGTAGCGGTCCGTCATTCCTGCGATGAAGTCGAGGGCCAGGCGCTCGACCGAGTCGTCGGCTGTTGTGTCGAGGTACTGCTCCGGGTGGGCGACCACGTACTCGAAGAGCGCGGTCAGGATCTTCTGCGCTTTCTCGAACTCGCCGCGCACCTCGGGGATGAGGTACATGTTCTCGAACATGTATTTGCGCAGCGCCTCGAGCGCCTCCAGCGCCTCGGGAGTCATCGAGATCGCCTCGTAGTCGCAGGCCAGCGTGGCGTCGATGACGTCGCGCACCATGCGGTCGATGCGCTGGCTCTTCGTCTTGCCGAGGGTCGTGCGGATGTCCGCGGGGATATCGGACTCGCGGATGATCCCGGCGCGGATGCCGTCGTCGATGTCGTGATTGACGTAGGCGATGATGTCGGAGATGCGCACGATGTCGCCTTCCAGCGTCAGGGCCCGCGACTTCGGCCGCGTGCGCAGCAGCTCCCCCTTCTCCCCCTTGGAGTGCTTGAGGATGCCGTCGCGCACCTCCACGGTGAGGTTGAGGTCCTCCAGCTTCTCCACCACGCGCACCGACTGGCGGTAGTGATCGAAGCCGCCGCGCACGAGCTTGTTCAGCGCCGCCTCCCCCGCGTGACCGAAGGCCGAGTGCCCGAGGTCGTGGCCGAGGCCGATGGCCTCGGCGAGGATCTCGTTGAGGCGGAGCGACTTCGCGATCGTGCGCGCGATCTGCGTCACTTCCAGCACGTGCGTGAGGCGCGTGCGGTAGTGGTCTCCCTCGGGAGCGAGGAACACCTGCGTCTTGTGCTTCAGCCGGCGGAACGCCTTGCAGTGAATGATGCGGTCGCGGTCGCGCTGGTAGGACGGACGGATGTCGTCCTCTTCCTCGGCGCGGTCGCGGCCGCGCGTCTCCGCGCTTTTCGCCGCCTGCGGGACGAGCGTGTCGTACTCGATCCGCTCCAGCATCTCCCGGATGGTCGTCAAACGAGCTCCCCGCGGAGCACGGTCACGGCCTGTCCGATCAGCTTCACGCGGTCGCCCTCGAGCCGCACGCGCACGACTCCTCCGCGCTTCGAGGCCTGATACGCCGTCATGACATCCTTTCCGAGCTTTGCCGCCCAGTACGGCGTCAGCGCGCAGTGCGCGGAGCCGGTGACCGGGTCTTCGTCGACGCCGACCGACTCCAGCAGCCCCGCGGGCGGCTCGGCCGGCTCCCCCGTTGCGTCGATGTGCAGCGCGGGAAAATCGAGCTCGATCCACTCCCCGTCGCGCCGCGCCGTGAGCAGGCCGCTCTTCGTGTGAAAGCGCGCGGACTCGAGGCCCTGCTCCTCGTACAGCAAGTGCGCGCTGGCCAGCGTCGCGTGGCCGCACAGCGCCACCTCGGCCTCGGGGGTGAACCAGCGCAGCGAGAAGCGGTCGTCCCGCGGCAGGAGGAACGCGGTCTCGGAGAGATTCATCTCCGCCGCCACGTCCTGCATCCATCGCTCGTCGCGCTCGCCGTCCAGCAGGCAGACCGCGGCGGGATTGCCGCGGAATGCCTGCGAGGCGAAGGCGTCGATCTGGTAGAGGCGCATCAATAGGAGGCGGGAGCGGTGCCACCCGACTTCTTGTACAGCCACCAGACGATGGCGAAGCCGATGGCGATCACGCTGACCAGGCAGATGTCGCGATACTGCCCGCCGTACATGGTCGGGTAGTGGTTGCTGATCATCGTGAAGAGCAGCGGCACGGACATGTACGTGTTCTGGCGCGAGCGGAGGCCGGCCAGCGCCACGAGGTTGGCGTCCGGCGCGGTGCCGGCCGCCGTCGCGGCGATGATCTTCTTCTGCGACGGCCAGATCACCATCCAGACGTTGAGCGCCATCATCGTGCCGAAGATCACGCCGACGTGGATATAGAGCGAGCGGCCGCTGAAGTGACCGTATTTGTCGAGAATGAAGTAGACGACGGCCAGCAGGGCCAGGCAGATGATGCTCGCCACCACCACGTTCTTGATGGCCTTCATGATGGCGTTGTAGACGAGGAAGCCGACGATCAGGATGACCAGGACGATGGCCAGCCAGAGCCACGGATTGCCCCGGCTCGGATCTTCGAAGACCACTTTGCCGTGGTAGTAGATCAACCCGCCGAGGAGGATGCCGGTGACCCAGGTCCAGAACGCGCCCCAGCGGAACCAGTAGAGGGCGCGCGGCATGAGCTGCGGGACCACCGCTTTCTTGGTGGGACCGTCGAGGGCCTTGGCCACGTGCGCGTTGACGAAGTTGAAGAAATAGAGATGGCCGATCCAGAGGATGCCGGCAAGCACGTGCAACCAGCGGAAAACGGCTTGCATGACATTGTTCATTTCGGGGTTCATGGCTTCTCCTCACGCTCGAAATTGTTGGGGTAGCCTTGGGGCGATTATATGGGTGAATTTGACGGAAGAGTGGCGATCGTCACCGGCGCCTCGTCGGGCATCGGGCGGCGCACCGCCGAACTGCTCGTTGCGCGCGGTGCAAAGGTGGCCGTCATGGCCCGCTCCGCGGAGAAGCTGCAGGCCATGGCGGGCGACTCGATGCTCGCCGTGCCGGGAGACGTCAGCGACCTGGCCGACGTGGAGCGACTCTTCTCGATGACCGAGTCGCGATTCGGCAAATGCGACGTGCTGGTGAACAACGCCGGCATCATCGACCCCGCGCCGCTGATCGACATCACGCACGACCAGTGGCAGCGCATGTTCGCGGTGAACGTCGACGCCGTCTTCCTGACCTGCCGCCGCGCGCTGCCGTCGATGCTCGAGCGCGGCAAGGGCGCGATCGTGAACGTCTCTTCGATCTCCGGCGTCCCCGGCCCGGAGAAGTTCCCGGGCTGGGTGTCGTACTGCGCGAGCAAGGGGGCGGTCATTTCGCTGACCGAGGCGCTGGCGGTGGAGGTGAAATCGCGCGGCGTGCGCGTCAACTGCGTCAGCCCCGGCGCGGTCGACACGCCGATGTGGGCCGAGGCCAGCGGAGGGGCGCCGGCATCGATGACGCCGGAGGAAGTGGCGGAGGCGATCCTGTTTCTTGCATCCGAACGCTCGCGGCCGATAAATGGGCAGAACCTGAATGTCTTCTCCGTCTGACGCAATCCGCCCCACCTGGGCGGAAATCGACCTGGCCGCCTTCGACCGCAACCTCTCCGCGATCGCCGCGCCGCTGCCGCCGGGCACGCGCGTCATCGCGCTCCTGAAGGCGAACGCGTACGGCCACGGCGCGGTGGAGCTGGCGCGCCGCTGCACGCCCGACAAGGTGGCCATGATCGGCGTCGCCCTGCTCGAAGAGGCGCTGCAGCTCCGCGACGCCGGCATCACGCTGCCGATCCTCGTCCTCGGCGCGCTCAGCGCGGCGCAGGTGC
Source organism: Thermoanaerobaculia bacterium (assembly GCA_035627015.1). Lineage (GTDB taxonomy): Bacteria > Acidobacteriota > Thermoanaerobaculia > Gp7-AA8 > Gp7-AA8 > QHVT01. The sequence continues at coordinate 19,360 of DASPMO010000076.1, forward strand.
GGATGGCGCTCGAGCGCGACGTGACCATGGGCGTCCCCGGCCCCGAGTCGCTGGAGATCGTCGCCGACGCCGCCAAAGAGCGCGACGTGCACATCCATCTCAAGCTCGACTCCGGCATGGGCCGCATGGGGGTGATCGAGACGGAGCTGCCGCACGTCGTAGAGATGCTCCGCTCCGCCCCGCGCCTGCACGTCGACGCGCTCTACACGCATTTCGCCAACGCCAGCGATCCGGCCGATCCCTTCACCGAGTACCAGCTCGCGCGCTTCAACACCCTCGTCGAGACGCTGCGACAGGCGGGCATTACCGCGCCGAAGCATCACGCCTCGAATAGTGCGGCCACGGTGCGTGGGATCGCGCCGGCAGACTTTGTGCGCACCGGCATCGCGCTGTATGGCGCGGAGCCGCTGGATGAGCCAAACGTAGGGCGGGCTTCAGCCCGCCCCGGACGGGCTGAAGCCCGTCCTACGTTGAGCCCCGTCATGCGCTGGCGCACCGCCATCGCGCGGCTGAAAGAGCTCCCTCCCGGCCACGCCATCGGCTACGGCACGACCTTCGTCACCAGGCGCCCGAGCCTCATCGCCACGCTGCCGGTGGGATATGCCGACGGCTACAACCGTCGCCTTTCCAACCGCGGCGAGGTGCTCGTGCGCGGGCAGCGCGCCCCCGTCGTCGGCCGCGTCTCGATGGATCTCACCACCATCGACGTCACCGACGTCGCGGGCGCGGCCGTCGGCGACGAAGTGGTTCTCCTCGGCGATGGGATCACCGCCGAAGAGCTGGCGGCGAAACTTGATACGATCTCGTACGAAGTGTTCTGCAATGTCGGCGCGCGCGTCCCGCGCGTCTATCGCTCATGATCACCATCTTCGATCGCATCGGCCTGCGCTTCATCGCCTTCTTCGAGCAGACCGGCATCTGGTTCGATGCGCTCTGGCGGACGATCACCTGGACCTTCCGTCCCCCGTACGACGTGAAGGAATGGTTCCGCCAGATGGTGCGCGTCGGCGTCGACTCCATCCCCGTCGTCTTTCTCACGACCATGTTCACCGGCATGGTGCTCGCGCTGCAGACCTTCACCGGCTTCCAGCGCGTGAACGCGGAGCAGTTCGTGGCCAGCGTCGTCTCCCTGGCCATGCTGCGCGAGCTCGCGCCGGTGCTGGTCGGGCTCATGGTGGCCGGGCGCATCGGCTCGTCGATGGCCGCCGAGATCGGCACCATGAAAGTGACCGAGCAGATCGACGCGCTCAAGGCGCTGGCCACGGAGCCGATCCAGTATCTCTTCGTTCCCCGCGTGATCGCCGGCGTGGTGATGCTCCCCTTCCTCTGCATCCTCGGCGACGCTCTCGGCATCTATGGCGGCTACCTCGTTGCCGTGAAGCTGCTGAAGACGAACCCCGTGGTCTACAAGCAGAACACCTTTCAGTTCCTCTCCATGAACGACGTCTGGAGCGGCCTGATCAAGGCCGGCGTGTTTGGCCTGATCCTCACCCTCACCGGCTGCGTGCGCGGCTACCACACCACCGGCGGGGCGGAAGGCGTCGGGCGCTCGACGACGAATGCCGTCGTCTCGGCGTCGCTGATCATCCTCCTCACCGACTTCTTCCTGACGAAGATCCTCTTCTGAGTCATGCCCGTCATTTCCCTGCAGCATCTGTACAAGTCCTTCGGCGGCAAGCCGGTGCTGCGCGACATGTCGATCGACGTCGACCAGGGGGAGTCGCTGGTGATCGTCGGCGGGTCGGGAACGGGGAAGAGCGTCACGCTGAAGCACATCATCGGCCTGCTGCGTCCCGACAAGGGGCGAGTGCTCGTCAACAATGAGGACATCACCACCATGAGCGACGTGGAGCTGAACAAGTTCCGCCGCCATTTCGGCATGTCGTTCCAGGAAGGGGCGCTGTTCGACTCCATGTCGGTCTTCGACAATGTGGCCTTCCCGCTGCGGCGCCATACGAAGATGACCGAGAAGGAGATCCGCGAGCGCGTGCACGAGTGTCTCGAGGACGTGCATCTGCACAACGTGGTCAGGAAGCGCCCCTCGGAGCTGTCGGGCGGCATGAGACGGCGCGTGGGATTCGCGCGGGCCATCTCGCTCAAGCCCGACATCCTCCTCTTCGACGAGCCGACCACGGGACTCGATCCGGTGATCAGCGACGTCATCGCCGATCTGATCGTGGAGATGGACCAGAAGCTCGGCACGACCACGGTCACGATCACGCACGACATGAAGGTCGCGTTCAAGATCGCCGACCGCGTGGCCATGCTCCACGAGGGACACATCATCGCGCAGGGGACGCCCGAGCAGTTTCAGGCGTCGAAGAACCCGATCGTGGAGCAGTTCATCGAGGGCCGCGCGCAAGGCCCCCTCACCGACGACTAAAAAATGTAGGGCGGGCTTCAGCCCGCCTCCCCCGGGGGAGGCGGGCTGAAGCCCGCCCTACGTCACACAAAAAAGGCGAGCCCGCGGGCTCGCCTTCAACACCGGGATCGGGTGGCCGTTAGTCCTTGCGCATACGCGTACGCGTCGGCGCGGGGGTGTCGTCGTCCGTATCGGTGGTGGTGGTGGTCCGCGTGGACTCCTGCACCGAGGACGTCATCGGGACCGTCGCGGTCTCGGTGCGCGTCGTGGTGACGGTGGTCGACGGCGTGGTGATGACCGGCGTCTCGACTTCCGCCTCCATCGTGGTGTCGGTCGAGATGTCCGCCGTCGTGTCGACCGTCGTATCGGTCGTGACGGTGGTGTCGGTGAGGGTCGTGCTGCTGGTCATGGTGTTGTCGCGAACCGCGACCGTGCTGCGCTGCGGGATCACGTTGACGTTGGTGTTGGTGCCGACACCGGCGGCGTTTCCGCTCCCCGGAGCGGCGCTGGACGAATAGACGTTGCCGTCACTGTCGACTTTGGCAGGTCCGGGAGCCGGAGCCACGGTGGCTTCCTGGCCGGTCTGCTCGGGACGAACTTCCGCAATCTGATCGCTCGGATCAGTCTGGTCGCCGAGGCCCTGATTCGAAGCGCAGGCACCGACGAGGAGAAGAGCCGCGAACCCCGCCGCGGCCACGGTGTTGTGCATCAGTTTTTTCATCATGATGATCAATACTCCTTTTTGTTTTCGGGCCACCCGAGTGGCCGACACCAATCTGTCAAGGCAAAGGGAATGCCTAGTTATTTGGCGCGAGCCGGACTGGGCCGCATGGCATGATCCGCCGTGCATGGGCGAACCGAAGACGTACTCCGTCTCGGAGTTGATCAAGCAGATCAACCTCGATCTCTATCGCTGGAACGACGTCTCCGTCGAAGGGGAAGTGACGAACTTCGTCCGCTCCGCGGCGGGGCACATGTACTTCACGCTGAAAGACGCGCGCGCGCAGATCCGCATCGTCTTCTTCGTCGGGCATGCGCGCCTGCTCCGCTTCCGCATCGAGAACGGCCTGCAGCTCATCGTCCGCGGACGTCTGACCATCTACGAGCAAAAGGGAGAGTTCCAGCTCAACGCCGTGGCCGCGGAGCCCGCGGGCCTGGGCGCGCTGCAGCTCGCGTTCGAGCAGCTCAAGAAACGGCTCGCCGAAGAAGGGCTCTTCGATCCGGCGCGCAAGAAGCCGATCCCGATGCTGCCGCAGCGCATCGCCATCGTCACCAGCCCGACCGGCGCGGCCATCCGCGACATCCTGCACGTGCTCGAGCGCCGCTTCGGGAATCTCGAGCTGCAGATCTACCCCGTGCGCGTGCAGGGGGCGAACGCGCCGCGCGAGATCGCCACGGCGGTGAAGCATCTCTCGCGCTGGAAGCTGCACGACGTCGTGCTGATCTGCCGCGGCGGGGGCTCGCTCGAGGATCTCTGGGCGTTCAACGAGGAAGTGGTCGCGCGCGCGGTGGCGGACTGCGAGATCCCGACGATCTCCGGCGTCGGCCACGAGACCGACTTTACGATCTGCGACTTCGTGGCCGACCTCCGCGCGCCGACGCCTTCGGCCGCCGCGGAGATCGTGATCCGCGCCAAGAGCGAGATCTGCACGCAGGTCGACCACATGGTCCGCCGCGTGCGCCACGTGCTCGAAGGACGCGTGCGCAACTACCGCCACGAGCTGCGCCACCTCTCCTCGTCGGACCGCCTGGGCGTCGTCGTGCGCCGCGTGGGCGCGGTGCGCGAGCGTCTCGAGCGCCGCCGCCTGGCGCTGTATCGCCTGCTGGACGCGCGCGCGAAAACACTCCGCCGCCGCCTCACCCGCTGCGACGAGCCACTGGCCCGCTACCCCGCCCGCATCGAGCGCGAGCGGGCCCGCCTCCGCTCCACCGCGGCCACGCTGCAGGCCGTGTCGCCGCTCTCCGTCCTCTCCCGCGGCTACGCCATCGCCTTTTCCCGCACGAAGCGCGGCCGCAAGCCGATCCTCGACTCGAGCCAGGTCCAGGTCGGCGATCCCATCGAAGTGCAGCTCAAGAGGGGACGCCTCAACGCGACGGTGGACTCGCGGACGCTCGGGGTGGAGAGCCTTTGGCCGGAAGCGATGAACGATGAGCGATGAGCGATGAGCGGGGCTGAGCTCATCGCTCATCTCTCATCGCTCGTCCGTTCGTTCTGCTATAACGCGCTCCCATGGCCGCCCGCCGCCCCAATGAGTTCGAGAAAGCCTTCCAGAACCTCGAGAAGATCGTGCAGCGTCTCGAGGGGGAAGAGCTGCCGCTCGACGAGTCGCTGCAGCTCTTCGAGGAGGGCATCCGCCTCTCCCGTTTCTGCCATCAGCGCCTCGAGGAAGTGGAGAAGAAGATCGAGCTGATCCTCGCCGACGCGAAAGGACAGCCGGTGACGGAGCCGTTCGAGGAAGAGGAGCTGCACGACGACGAGGACATCGTCGAGTGAACCTGAGTCAGTACCTCAACGAGAAGCGCGCGCTCGTCGACCGCACGCTCGACGCGCACCTCCCTCCCGCGGACACGCATCCGCCGCTCATCCACGAAGCCATGCGCTACGCGGTCCTCGGCGGCGGCAAGCGCATCCGCCCGATCGTGTCGATCGCCGCGGCGGAGGCGTGCGGTGCGGACGTCGAGCCGCTGCTCGTGCCGATCGGCGCGCTGGAGCTGATCCACACCTACTCCCTCGTCCACGACGATCTCCCCCCGCTCGACAACGACGACTACCGCCGCGGCCGGAAGACGACGCACATCATCTATGGCGAGGCGATGGGCATCCTCGTGGGCGATGCGCTGCTGACCGAGGCATTCTCCTGGCTGGCCAGGCCGATCGCGGGAGTCGAGCTGTCGCGCCAGATGCGCGCCATCGCCGAAGTGGCCACCGCCATCGACTCGAGAGGGATGATCGGCGGGCAGGTGGCGGACATCGTCGCCGAGCGCTCGCACCACAACAGCGACGATCGCGAGGCGCTCTTGCGCGAGCTGCAGTTCATCCACCGCAACAAGACCGGCAAGCTGTTCGCCGTGTCCGTCGTGCTTGGCGGACTGCTCGGCAACGCCTCCGACCAGCAGCTGGGTGCGCTACGCCGCTACGGCGACGCGCTCGGGCTCGCCTTCCAGATCGTCGACGATCTACTTGACATTGAAGAGTCCTCTGCCATTCTGGGGAAGACCGCCGGGAAGGACGTCGCTCAGGGAAAGCTGACCTGGCCGGCCCTTCTGGGCGCCGATGCTGCACGTGCAGAGGTGGACCGGCTGCTCCGGGAGGCCCTGGAGAACGCTGATATGATCGCCGGTCCTGTGAATAGCCTCGGGGCAATCGCACGTTACATTTGCGAGCGCCGCTTCTAGGCGCGCGACCGGGAAACTCAAAAGATGCCAAGACTTCTCGATTCGATCGACACGCCGCGCGATCTGCGCAAGCTCGATCGCCGTCAGCTTCCGCAGGTCGCACAGGAGATCCGCGACCAGATCATCGACGTCGTCTCCCGCGTCGGCGGCCACTTCGGCGGCAACCTCGGCATCGTCGAGCTCACGCTCGCGCTGCACTACGCTTTCGACACGCCCCGCGACCAGATCGTCTTCGACACCGGCCACCAGAGCTATCCGCACAAGCTCATCACCGGCCGCCGCGACACGTTCCACACCATCCGCCAGCACAACGGCATCTCCGGCTTCTGCAAGCGGGAGGAGTCGGAGTACGACGTCTTCAACGCCGGCCACGCCTCGACCTCCATCTCCGCGGCCCTCGGCATCGCCGTGGCGCGCGACTTCCGCAAGGAGGATTACCGCGTCGTGGCCATCATCGGCGACGGCGCGCTCTCCGGCGGCATCGCGCTGGAAGGGCTCAATCAGGCGGGGCATCTGAAGCGCCGGCTGATGATCGTCCTGAACGACAACGACATGTCGATCTCGACGAACGTCGGGGCCATGTCGGGCTACCTGAACCAGATCATCAAAGGCCAGCGCTACAACCAGGCCAAGGACCTGGCCAAGGGTGTGATGGACCGCATCCCCCTCATCGGCGGCAAGCTGCACGGCCTCGCGCACGACATGGAGCAGGTGCTCAAGAACATGATCGTGCCGGGCACGCTGTTCGAGGAGCTCGGCTTCAAGTACCTCGGGCCGTACGACGGCCACGATCTCGAGCTGCTGCTGAACCTCTTCAACGAGCACAAGGACTACGACGGCCCGATCCTCATTCACGTCATCACGAAGAAGGGGAAGGGCTACACGCCGGCCGAGGACAAGCCCATCTGGTCGCACGGCGTGACGGCGTTCGACGTCACCAGCGGCGAGGCCAGGAAGTCCGACAAGCCGCAGCCGGCGACGTACACGGCCGTCTTCGCCGACGCGCTGGTCGAGCTGGCCAAGCAGGACCCGAAGATCATCGGCGTCACCGCGGCGATGCCGGAGGGGACGGGGCTGGACAAGTTCGGCAAGGCCTTCCCGGAGCGTATGTTCGACGTCGGCATCGCCGAGGAGCACGCGGTCACGTTCTGCGGCGGCATGGCCACGCAGGGGATGAAGCCGGTAGCGGCGATCTACTCGACCTTCCTGCAGCGCGCCTTCGACCAGGTCTTCCACGACGTGGCCATCATGGACCTGCCGGTGGTCTTCGCCCTCGACCGCGGCGGCATCGCCGGCGCCGACGGCCCGACGCACCACGGCATCTACGACATGGCCTACCTGCGGGTCTTCCCGAACATGGTCTGCATGGCCCCGAAGGACGAGAACGAGCTGCGGCACATGCTCAAGACCGCCTTCGAGTGCGGCCACCCGGCCTCGCTGCGCTACCCGCGCGGCAACGGCATCGGCGCGCCGCTCGAGGAGATGCGCGCGCTGCCGATCGGGAAGGGCGAAGTGCTCCGCGAAGGGGACGCCGCCACGATCATTGCCATCGGCAACGAAGTGCACCCCGCCCTGCAAGCCGCGGAGATCCTGGCGAAGGAAAACATTAACGTCACGGTAATCAACGCACGATTCATCAAGCCTTTGGATGATGAATTGATTAACAAATACTGCCAGCCGTATTCACGTGTGATTACCGTCGAGGAAGGTTCTCTTGCTGGCGGCTTCGGCAGCGCGGTCATGGAGCGCTGCGAGCAACTCGGCATCCGCAACGTGAATTTCCACTGCATCGGTATCCCCGACGAGTACGTCCACCACGGTTCCCAGGACGTGCTCCGCGCGCAGTACGACCTGCATCCGGAGGGGATCGCCAAGCGGGTGCGGGAGTTCGTGGGGGTGAAGAAGCTCGGTACGATCGGCGACCTGGCCCGGCTGATCGATGAGACCTTCAAAGACGTCCCCGACGAAGAGTTCGAGAAGCTGCCCACGTCCGATCAAATCGATGAGGTGGTGTACGGCGTGAAGCGGCGTGTGGCGAAGTAATGACGGGGTTGTTCGTCGACACCTGGTTCCTGATTGCTTATACCCACCGGCGTGATCATGATCATGGTCTGGCTGATCGGATGTGGCGGAAGCTCGATCACCACGGGCGAATCATCACGCATGACGGTGTGCTGACCGAATTCCTGGCGTTCTTCGCGGGATCCGGGCCTATGGTGCGACGCAAGGTGGCGCGATTGGTGCGCAACCTGCCAATCCACGGCTTCGAAGTCATTCCCCAGGACCGCGCGCTCTTTCTCAGAGCGCTCACGCTCTACGAGGAGCGCCTCGACAAGGGCTACTCGCTCACCGACTGTATGTCCATGGTCCTCATGCGCGAGCAGGGCATCAATCACGTCGTGACCAACGACCACCACTTCCGCCAGGAAGGCTTCACCGTCGTCAACCAATGAAGAAGCAGCGCCTCGACGTGGTCCTGGTCGAGCGCGGCCTCGTCGAGACGCGCTCGAAGGCGCAGTCGCTGATCATGGCCCGGCGGGTCCTGGTCAACGGCCAGTTCGTCGACAAGGCAGGGGCCACCGTCGCCGAGGACGACGAGGTCGCGGTCGCGGAGCTGGAGCATCCGTGGGTGGGGCGGGGCGGGATGAAGCTCGCCCACGCGCTGAAAACGTTCTCGATAAATGTTGACGGTAAGGTGTGTGCTGATATCGGTGCGTCAACAGGTGGCTTCACGGACGTGATGTTGAAGAGCGGCGCGGCCAAGGTGTACGCGATCGACGTCGGCTACGGGCAGCTCGACGTCTCGCTGCGCAACGACCCGCGCGTCGTCAACCGGGAGAAGGTGAACGCGCGCTGGCTGGGGCCGGAGAGCTTCGACGAGGCGATCGGCTTCGCCTCCGTCGACGTCTCCTTCATCTCACTGAAGCTGATCCTCCCCGCGGTGGTGAAGTTTCTCGACGGCGAGCTGGTGGCGTTGATCAAGCCGCAGTTCGAGGTGGGGAAGCACGAAGTCGGCAAAGGCGGCATCGTCCGCGACGACGCGAAACGTCAGGCGGCGGTGAGTGGGGTCGTCGAATTCGCGAAAGAGCTGGGGCTCGACGTGAAGGGCGTGATCGAGAGTCCGGTCAAAGGGGCGGAGGGGAACGTCGAGTTCCTCATGTACGCCGCGACAGATAGTCCGCCAGCCCCTCCCGCCACCGTTCCGGGGTGACGCCGGTCAGCCGCTCGTAGCGCTCCGTGGAGAGCACGGAGTAGGCGGGACGTTTCGCGGGGCGGGGAAACTCCTCAGTCGACACCGGCACGACCTCCGTCCCGGAGCCGTCAGCGATCGCGCGGGCAAAGTCGAACCACGAGCATTCGTCCGTGTCGGCGTAGTGCACGACGCCCTGCGCCTCCTGCGTCGCCAGGCGCACGATGGCGCGGGCCAGGTGCGGCGTGTACGTCGGGCGGCCGCGCTGGTCGCTCACCACGCGCAGCGGGCTCGTTCCCTTGCGGATCTGGTTGCGGATGGCCTCGACGAAATTCGGGCCGTGGACGCCGAAGAGCCACGACGTGCGCACGATGCAGTGCTTCTCCGCGTGCGCGGCCGCGATCTCGCCCAGGAGCTTCGAGCGCCCGTAGGCGGAGAGGGGGTTGGTCGGATCGTTGACTTCGTAGGGGGAGCTCTTCGAGCCGTCGAAGACGAAATCGGTCGAGACCTGGATCAGTCGCGCCCCGGCCTCGTTCGCGGCGGCGGCGAGCAGCTCGACCGCGGAGCCGTTGATGGCGTTGGCGGCCGCCTCCTCCTGCTCGGCGAGATCGACCTTCGTATAGGCGGCGCAGTTGACGATGACGTCGGGGGCGTGCTCGCGCACGGCGGCATTCACGAGTCGCGAGTCGGTGACGTCGAGATCGGCCCGGCTCAGCGCGACAACGCTCTCATCGCGCGCGGCGAGCTCGTCCTGCAGGTCGGTGCCCAGCATCCCGCCGGCACCCGTAATCAACCACTTCAAGCTTTGTCTTCAGGCTTGGCGGGAAGCGACTTGTCGTCCTTCCCCTTGATGCCGTCACGAAAGTTCGAAATGCCTTCGCCGAGGCCTTTGCCGAGCTGCGGCAGCTTGCTCGCGCCGAAGATCACGACCACGATCGCGAGAATGAGGACCAACTCCATGGGACCAAGACCGAACATGAGCATCATGCCTCCAGGGGCGTTACTACGGACCGAAGCGGTTCGAGTTTACCAGAGCGGAAACAGCCGGACGGCCGAATCCGTTCCACTGCTACCATCCGCACCTCCATGCTCGATCTCTCCGGACTCAATCCCCAGCAGCGCGCCGCCGTCACCCACGGCACCGGACCGCTCCTCGTCCTGGCTGGCGCCGGCTCCGGGAAAACGCGCGTCATCACCTACCGCATCGCCCATCTCATCGGCGAGATGAAAGTCCCGCCGCAGCACATCCTGGCCGTCACGTTCACCAACAAAGCGGCGGCCGAGATGCTCCACCGCGTCGACCAGCTCGTCCCCGCCGGCGGCTACCGCCCCTGGGTCGGCACCTTCCACTCGACCTCGCTCCGGATGCTGCGCCGCTACGCCGACCGCCTCGGCTTCACCAAGTCGTTCGCCGTCTACGACACGTCCGACCAGCTCACCCTCATCCGCCGCTGCATGCGCGAGCTGAACGTGAACGACGACGCCTTCCCGCCGCGCTCGGTCCTCACGCGCATCTCGCACGCCAAGAACGAGCTGATCAACCCGGTCGAGTACGAGAAGCACAACCACGACTTCTTCGGCGCCCGCGTCGCGGAGATCTACCGCCTCTACCAGAAGCGGCTCCGCGAGTTCGACGCCATGGACTTCGACGACCTGATCGGCAACTACGTGCAGCTCCTCGAGCAGCACGAGGACGTGCGCAACGAGCTCCACGAGCGCTTCCAGCACCTCCTGATCGACGAGTACCAGGACACGAACAAAGCGCAGTACGTGCTGGTCAAGCTCCTGGCCGGAAAGGCCGGGAACATCGTCGCCGTCGGCGACGAAGACCAGAGCATTTATCGTTTCCGTGGTGCGGACATCAATAACATCCTCAATTTCGAGCGTGATTTTCCAGGAGCGAAAATCATCAAGCTCGAACAGAACTACCGCTCCACCGGCAACATCCTCGACGCGGCCACGGGCGTGGTGGCCAACAACATCGCCCGCAAGGGAAAGACGCTCTTCACGCAGGGCGGCAAGGGCGATCCGGTGCGCATCGTCACCTGCGGCAACGACCGCGAGGAGGCGCAGTTCGTCCTGGAGAAGATCTCCTCGCTGCGCGGCGGAAAATACAAGCTCACCGACTTCGCCATCCTCTTCCGGACGAACGCCCAGTCGCGACCCTTCGAAGAAGAGCTGCTGCGCGCGAACCTGCCGTACTCCGTCGTCGGCGGCGTGAAGTTCTACGAGCGCGCCGAGATCAAGGACATCCTCTCCTTCATCCGCCTGGCCATCCGCCCGCACGACACCCCCTCGGTCGAGCGGGTGATCAACGTCCCGTCGCGCGGCATCGGCGACACCACCGTGACCACGCTCTCTGAGCAGGCCGCGGCGCAGAACGTGTCGCTCTGGACGGTCATCGAGGGCGACCTGGCCTTCCTGCCGGCGCGCGCGGCCAAGGCCGTGCGCGAGTTCCGCGAGATCGTGCACGACCTCCAGCGCGCCGCCGCGCAGCCCATCCCCGAGCTGGTCGACTACGTCCTCCTCCGCACCGGCTACCGGCGCATGCTCCAGGAGTCGCGCGACCTGCAGGACGAGTCGCGCCTCGAGAACCTCGACGAATTGATCAACTCCGCGCGCGAGTACATGGAGCAGAACCCTCAGGCCGTGCTCGCGGACTGGCTCGACTCGCTGACGCTGATGTCGGACCTCGACAAGTACGAGTCGCAGAAAGGCGTCACCCTGATGACGCTGCATGCGGCCAAGGGGCTGGAGTTCAAGGTGGTCTTCCTGGTCGGGATGGAGGAAGGCATCCTCCCGCACTCGCAGTCGCTCGACCGCACCGACGACCTCGAGGAAGAGCGACGCCTCTGCTACGTCGGCATGACCCGCGCGCGGGAGATCCTCTTCTGCATGCACGCCCACGAGCGCCGCGTCCACGGCCGCTTCCGCGAGCAGAGTCCCTCCCCCTTCCTCGCCGAGATCCCGGAGGAAGCGAAGGAGTACGTGCGCCTCGGGCGCGCCCACTCGTCGTCGCAGACGTGGCGCGAGGCGCCGATGCAGCAGCGCCGCCCCGGGTACAACACGCCGCCCCCCGCGCGCCGGCCGATGAGCCCGCAGCCCGCGGCGCCGAAGAACAACAACGTCAACGGCGTGATGTCGTTCTTCGGCAACCAGAGCGCGCCGGTGCAATTCGACCCGAACGCCATCCGGGCGGCCAAGCAGGCCGAGGCGCCGGGCGCCGCCGCGGAACTGAAGCGGGGGCAGCGCGTGCGGCACGAGATGTTCGGCGTGGGGACCATCCTGACGATGGAAGGGTCGGGACCGGACGCGAAGCTGTCGGTCTACTTCGAGCGGCACGGGACGAAGAAGTTCATCGCCAAGTTCGCGAAGCTGACGCGAGCGTAAGCCGGCGCGCTGGCATTTCCATCGCATGCCGCTCCGGAAGCAGAAGTAGCTTCAGGAAAGGTTCCCCTCCATGTTCCGTCGTGCAGCAGTGGTGCTGTACTTTGTCTTTGCGGCCGCGTTCGCCGAAGCGCAGACGCTCTTCGTCTCCGACACCTTCACCGGCCGCAACGGTACGTCCCTCGAGAGCCATACCCCCGACACCGGCGGCGCCTGGACGCGCATCCGCGGCAGGGGCATCGTCCTCGACTCGAACAGGGCCACTCCGGACAAGACCGGCGGCCTCGACGTCTACAGGAATGCCGCCGCGGCCCCGTCGGCGAGCTACGTGGTCGGCATCACCGCGACGTTCGGCAGCGGCAACAGCGACATCTACGTCGAGCTCTATGCACGCGTCTCCGGCAGCAACAACTACGTGGCGTTCATCAACGCCGCGGGCGCATGGAGCATCACGCGCAACACCGGCGCCACGGCCACGGTCCTGGCGAGCGGCACCACCACCGCGCTGAAACCAGTCACCCAGGCGAACGAGATCCTCTTCCACGTCACCGACGCGAGCAAGAGCCTGATCGTCAATGGTGTCGTCGTCGGCACCACGACCAACAACACCCACACCGCCGCCGGCACCGTCGGCTTCGGCCTCTCCACGAACATCAAGGGCGACGCGATCGCCGACAACTTCTACGCCTCCACCCTCGGGCCGACGGCCGTGCGCATGGACTCCATGCGCGCCACGCGCGACGGCGGCACGGTGCTCGTCTCCTGGACCACCGGCGCCGAGTCGGAGAACCTCGGGTACCGCATCTGGCGCCAGGCCGGCCGCACGCGCGTGCTCCTCACGCCCTCCCCGATCGCCGGCTCGGCCTTCTTCGTCGACGCCCCGCGCCTCGCCAACGGCAACGCGTATTGCTGGGTGGACCGCCACGCGCGCCGCGAGGCGACCTACTGGATTGAAGAGCTGGACGTGAACGGCGGCCGCGAGTGGCACGGCCCGATCGAGCCCCGCTTCGGGAAGATCGACCCGGGGACGCTCCCCGCGCCGACGCTGGCCACGCTGCCGCAGCGCACCAGCGTGGTGCGCGCCGAGGAGACGCTGCACGAGGCGCGGAGCGACGTGCGCGCCGCGCACTTCGACGTCGCCACGCGCGCCGCCCTGAAGATCTCCGTCACCACTCCCGGCATCCACGAGGTGCCGCTCCCCGCGGGCGCCGACGCGAAGCGCGTGCAGCTCTGGGAAGACGGCCGCGAGCTCCCCGTCGCCGTCACGAAAGACGCGGTCCGCTTCTACGGCACGCCGCTCGACTCGCAGTGGAGCGAGGCGCGCGTCTACTGGATGACGTGGGACCGCGGCGCGGGCGCGCGCATGGCCTCCGCGCCGCGTTCGAGCGCGCCGCTGCACGCCGCGAGCGGCTTCCTCTCCACCGTGGAGCTGCGCGACAAAGTGCTCTTCTCCGCCTCGACCGAGAGCGAAGAGGGGGACGCCTTCTTCGGGCCGCTGGTCACCACCACTCCCGCGCGGCAGACGCTGCGCCTCGAGCACCTCGATGCCGGTGCCGCCAGCGCGGAGCTCGGCGTGACGCTGCTCGGCTCCTGGACTGGCCCGCACCGCGTCGCCGTGACGCTGAACGGCAACGCCGCGGGCGTCCTCGAGTTCAACGACCGCGCGCGGCATCGCGCGGCCTTCCGCGTGCCCGCCTCGTGGCTGCGCGAGGGGAACAACGAGATCCTCTTCACCGCGCACAACGGCTTCGACGACGTAAGCGTGGTCGAGGCGGTGCGGATCACCTACTCGCGCGCCTATCGTGCGTCCGGCGGCGCGCTCGTCTTCACCGCGCCGGGCGGCACGCGCGTGCCGGTGAGCGGCTTCAGCGGCGCCATCACGGCGCTCGACGTCACCAACCCCGCGGCGCCCGTGCTGCTCGCCAGCGACGGCAACGTCATCTCCGTGCCCGGCACCGGCACGCGCACGATCGTCGCCGTGGACCGCTTCCTGCGCGCCGCGCGCCTCGAAGCCAACGAGCCGTCGAGCCTCGCGAAGCTGAAGGCCGACCGCGTGCTGATCGCCCCGCGGGCGTTCCTGCCGGCGCTGGCCGGCCGCGACGGCGCACGCGTGGCCGTCGAGGAGATCTACGACGAGTTCAGTTTCGGCGCGAAGGATCCGGCGGCCATCCGCGCGTTCCTCGAGACCGTGCGTCCGCGCAGCGTGCTGCTCGCGGGCGACGGCTCGTTCGATCCGCGCGGCTACGTCGGCGGCGCGGCCATGGACGTCATCCCGGTCAAGCTCCTCCGCAACCGGCTGCAGCGCTCCCCGTCCGACGCGTGGTTCACCGACTTCGACCACGACGGTGCGGCCGACATCGCCATCGGCCGCCTGCCGGCGCGGTCGGTGGACGAACTGCAGGCCATGGTGGCGAAGATCGTGGCGTACGAAGCCGCCGCGGTGCCGCCGGGCGACGTGGTGTTCGTGAACGGCTCCGGCTTCGGCGAGCGCTCCGCGCACGCCACGGCCTACGTCGACATCGATGCCGAAGGCGTGGTGGCCGCGCGGCAGAATCTCCTGCAGCGCTGGAATGACGGCGCGGCCCTGATCGACTTCACCGGCCACGGCTCGGTGACGCTCTGGCAGAGCGGCGGATTTTTCTCGTCGGACGATGCGGCCGCCCTGCGGCAATCGACGCTGGTCGTAGCCATGACCTGCCTCAACGGCTGGTTCCACGACCTCTACCAGGAGAGTCTCGCCGAGTCGCTGCTGCGCAACGCGAACGGCGGGGCGGTGGGCGTCTGGGCTCTGACGACGCTTGCCGAGCCGGGTGGACAGGCCGCCGCCAACGTGGCGCTCGTCGACGCCCTGAAAGGCGGCGCCACCCTCGGCGAGGCGACGATGGCCGCGCAGCGCGCCACGACCGACGGCGACGTCCGCCGCGCGCTGATGCTGTTCGGCGATCCGTCGATGAAGATGCGCTGATCCCTCACGGCCGCGCGGAGCGCATGCGGCGGCGCTGGTCCGCCGGTTCCAACGTGCGGAAGAACGTGCGCGGGACGCCAAAGTACGGCGCTTCGCGCACCACGCGGTGGTAGACGAGCGCGAGCCGTCCGTCGGGCAGCAGCGACACGTAGACCGGCCCCTGTCCGCCGGCCACCACCGTCGTGACGTCGGAGACCGGCGTGCCGTCCGCCAGGACGCGCACGGCCATCACGCGGGGGAGGGAGTCATTCACCGACCAGACGATCGTGTACGCCGCGCCGTCCCACACGATCCCGAAGTGCGGGGAGTTGCCGAGCGGGACGCCGCAGCGGATGCGCCGCGGGGCTCCTTCCAGCGTGCCCTCGCTCGACAGCGGGGACGCCATGAGCTCTGCACGAGCGCGCAATACGTCGCGCCGTCCGACACGAGGTCGTCCAGCCAGCCGTTCGCGATCTTCGTGCGCGGCAGGACACGCCCATCCTCGATGCGGGCGGCGTAGACATGCGGATGGGACCCGTACGCGACCAGATAGGCATCGCCGTCCGAGGCGATGCGGGGGCTTTGCCCTTTCCCGAGCTCGATCCCGTACGGATCGAGCGGATGCTCGCCGTGCAGGCGCGTGCCGCGCAGGCTCGCGTCGAGCCCGCGGCCGTCGACCCAGACCGCGAAGAAGTCGCGGCCGTTCGAGGCCGCGTCCGGCCAGGCCTGATCGCCGTGGGCCGGAATGACGGTCGTCTGCGGGTCGACCGGAACTTCCGTCCCGAGCGTGAACGCGAGCGCAAGCGAAAGGAGAAAGGACATGAGGGTCAGGGCCTCACCGCGCGCTGGCGGCGTGGCCCCGGCTCCAGCGACACAGGCCGAAGGAAGACGCGCCGCACGCCGAGGTACGGCTCCTCGGGGACGACGCGATCGTAGAAGCCGAAGAGCCTCGGTAATCGAGCCACATGGCCAGCGTGTCGCGGCCGTTCGAGGCGACGAGGGGGCAAGCTGGCGCGGGCGGGAACGAGGCTCGTGGCCGGATCGAGGGCGATCTCCGGCTGTGGCGTGACCACCGCGAGCAGCACGCAGACGAGCAACGGATACATGGATGAGTTATTGTACGTGAGAACGTAGGGCGGGCTTCAGCCCGCCTCCCCCGGGGGGACGGGCTGAAGCCCGTCCTACGTTTACGTCTTCGCGACTTTGCGCCGCTTGGCGTGCAGGCGGTCGATCAGCTTCGTGGCCGTGCGCACCTGCTCGAGGATCTTCTCCTCCAGGCCGGCGCCCTTGGTCTTGAAGCTCTTCGCGCGGCGGAAGACCTGGCGGGCGCGGTCCTTCTCGCCGTTCTCCAGCAGCGCCATGCCGAGGTGCATGAGGTTCGTGGCGGTCGGGCCGATGTCGGCCGACTTCGTCAGGAAATCGACGGCGCTCTTGAAGTCGCGGCGCTTGAAGTAGACCCACCCCAGCGCGGCCAGCGGGAACTGCTTGAGCTCCTTCGGCGAGTAGCGGAGCGCGAGCTGCGCGCTCTCCAGCGCCTCGTCCAGGTTCTCCTCCATCTCCGCGAGGTTGTACGCCTTCTCGTAGTAGGCGATCGACTTCGCGTAGTTCGAGGTGTAGTCGCGGAGCATGTCTTCCAGGACGCCGTTCGCTTCCTTGAAGTTCCCCTCCGCGCGCAGCGCCTCGGAGAGCGTGGTGTACGCCGCCGCGGCCACGACCTCGGCCGGCCGGTGCTTGAGGATCCGCCGCGCCACGGCGATGGCCTCCGAGTTCATGTCCAGGTGCGAGCAGAGCAGCGCGTACGGCAGCAGCACGTTCACGTTGTCCGGCTCTTCCTGCGCGGCCTTGCGGTAGTGGTCGAGCGCCTCGACGTACTTGCCGTCGGTGGCCAGCGTCTCCGCCTCGGTCATGGCCTGCGCGGCCGGACCTTCCACGGGGATGTGTCCGGAGACGCCCTCGTAGATCTTGACCGCCTGCTGGTACTCCATCTTGTTCGGATTGAGCTCCAGCGCTTCCTGGAAGCACTCGATGGCCTTGCGGTTCCAGTTGCGGTCGAGATAGCAGAGGCCGAGGTGGTAGATCGCCTCTTCGTAGTCGGGATCGAGCTTGAGCGCGGCCTGGAACGAGCGGATGGAGCGCTCCAGCTGCCCCTTCTCGTAGAAGATCGTGCCGAGGAGATAGTAGGCCTGCGGGATGGCCTCGAGCTGGATGGCCTTCTCGAGGAACTTCTGCGCGCGCAGGAGCTTCCCTTTGCGCGCGTAGATCGCGCCGAGGGAGAAGTAGGGGAGGAACGACTCCTGCGAGATCTGGATGGCGCGGCGGAGCCAGCGCTCGGCCCCTTTCAGATCCTGCCGCTCGTGCAGCAGCACGCCGTAGAAGACGGCGGCGTCGAAGTGATCGGGCTGCACTTCCAGCGTGCGCTCGAGGTAGGCCTTGGCGCGGTCGATGTTGCCGTCGTTGAAGAGCATCTCGCCGAGGAAGAACGAGAGCTCGTAGTTGTCGCGGTCGAGGCGGAACGCCTCTTCGAGGTGCTTCATGCCGCGCTCGGGATCGAACCCGTCGAACGCGGCCTCGGCGTCGGCCACCAGCAGCAGGAAGCGCTCGCGCTTCTCGCCGCGGAACAGCGAGACCATGCGGTCCTTGCGCTCGGTGAAGCGCTGCTTCTTCTCCAGGGCCAGCATCTGCTCGCCCATCTTCGATTCCCACAGCTCGACGACTTCATCCGAGGTGAGGACGTTCTTCTTCTCGAGGATCTCCTTGACGGAGAGGAGGCCGGTCTGGTTGATGAAGATGGCGCGCTCGTGCTTCTGCACGGCGTCGACCAGCGAGCGGATCGTCTCGGCCGAGCGCTTCACGATCTCTTCGATCGCGGAG
The DNA here is from genome assembly GCA_035627015.1 of Thermoanaerobaculia bacterium. Lineage (GTDB taxonomy): Bacteria > Acidobacteriota > Thermoanaerobaculia > Gp7-AA8 > Gp7-AA8 > QHVT01. The sequence continues at coordinate 37,510 of DASPMO010000076.1, forward strand.
ACGCGCTCGAGCAGATGCTCGTCGAGCGACAGGTCCTCTTCTTCTTCGTACTCCTCGAGGTCGTCTTCCTCGAACGAGCTCACACCGGAGAGCACGAGCAGCTTGTTCTGGCAGCGATAGCAGAATTCGCGCTCGTCGTCGTTGTACGCGCTACAGGTCTGACAGAGCATGGTGGTATCGGCGGATTAGAACAGCATTTGCGGGACGTGTCATCCCGAGCCGCGCAGACGGCGAGGGATGACAGCTAGTACTGGTAGAAGCCGCGCCCGCTCTTTTTCCCGAGCCACCCCGCGTCCACCATCTTCACGAGCAGCGGGCAGGGCCGGTACTTCGGATCGCCGAAGCCCTGTTCCAGTACGCGCAGGATGGCCAGGCAGACGTCGAGGCCGATGAAATCGGCCAGGGTGAGCGGGCCCATCGGGTGATTCATCCCCAGCTTCATCACGCCGTCGATGGCCTCGCGCGTGGCTACGCCCTCGTACAGCGTGAAGATGGCCTCGTTGATCATCGGCATCAGCACGCGGTTGGAGATGAAGCCGGGATAGTCGTTCACCTCGATGGGCGTCTTCCCCATGCGCTTGGAAAGATCCTCGACCCTCTGCCACGTCTCGTCGGACGTGGCGATGCCGCGGATCACTTCCACCAGCGTCATCACCGGCACCGGATTCATGAAGTGCATCCCGATCACTTTGTCGGGGCGCTTCGTGGCCGCGGCGATCCTGGTGATGGAGATCGAGGAGGTGTTCGAGGCCAGGATGCAGTCGGGCTTCGTGACCTGGTCGAGCGTGGCGAAGAGCTTCGACTTGGCCTCGGTGTTCTCGATGATGGCCTCGATGACGATGTCGGCATCGGCCGCGGCCTGCACGTCGGTCACGGGGCGGATGCGTCCCACCACCGCGTCGCGCTCCTCGGCGGTCATCTTCCCCTTGTCCACGCCGCGCTGCAGGTTCGCCGTGATGGTGGACACCGCGCGCTGGAGGATCGATGCGTCAATATCGACGAGCGTGACGTCGAAGCCGCTCGCGGCGGCGGTGTGGGCGATGCCGTTGCCCATGGTCCCGCCGCCGATCACAACAATGTTTCTCATGGCCGGCGGACTGTATCGTAAGATCGTCGGTCCCGGAGCCCCGAAAATGGCGAAGAAATGCTTCATGTGCGGTCGCGAAGTCGTAGAGGGAATCCTCTGCGAGAAATGCGACAAGCCGCGGAAGAAGAGTGGAGCGAGTGCGGCACCAGCCGCGGCCGCTCCCCCCGAGGCTCCTCTGCAGACCGCCACCGCACCGGAGCTCGACCCGTTCCCCAAAGCGCCCATCCTCCCCTTCCCCGTCGAATCCGCGTCGCCCGCCGTCACGAGCGTGGTCAACCTGCTCGTCGCCGGCGGCGTGGCCTCGGTGCTCCTCGGCCCCGACCGCACGGTGAAGTTCGTCTCCGACGACGCCAAGAAGCTCTTCGACGCCACGCAGGCCGAGCTCTCGCAGCTCTCGACCATCGAGGCGAAGGCGGGCATCCGCGTCAGCGATCTCTCCGTGCCGACCACGGCCGGCGTGCACATCGGCACGCGCAACTTCATCTACACCCTCGTGCCGATGTCGGGCGGCGCCACCGGCGCCGTGCTCGTCTTCCGCCACGCCGACCCGATGAACGAGGCGCACGCGTCGTTCATCACCTACGTCCGCGAGACGGTCTTCGGGCCGCTGCGCGCGCTGCGCGATTCGATGCACGCCGCGGCGCACCAGCAGGGGGACGCCTTCCTCGCCGACGCCGCGGCCACGCTCGAGCAGGTGCTGTCGTCGCTCGAGCTGGCGCCGGAAGTGGAGGAGGCGTCGTACGCGATCCGGCCGGTGCCGACGGTGACGGAAGTCGTCCGCCGCGTGGCCGAGCGCTTCCGCGCGCATGCCGACCTCAAGGGAATCCGCCTCGACATCGACGTGCAGGAGCTCGAGGAGCGCTTCAGCGACCACGAGCAGCTCGCCGAGGCGCTGACCATCCTCATGGAGAACGCGCTGCACTATGTGCCGCCGGGCGGGCAGGTGGTGATCGGCGTGCGCTGGATGGAGCACAAGGGCAAGCCGCTGCTGCTCTTCTTCGTCATGGACAACGGCGCGGTGGTGCCGGAGGAGCTGCGGCAGAGGATCTTCGAGCCGTCGTTCGTCTGGAACCCCGCCTCGCCCGAGCGCACGGGCCGCGGTCTCTTCAAATGCCGTGAATTCGCGGTTGCCCACGCCGGTTCTGTCTGGGCAGAGTCCAAGACCGGCAAGGCCTGCACGTTCTTCCTGCGCGTACGGCCGGATGGTGTCCTCTCATGAAACAACTCCTCCTCGTCCTCCTCTTTTCGGCTCGTGTTTTCGCAAACGACAACGAGATCAACGCCGAGAACGTGACGGCGCTGATGAATGCCCGCCGCGCCGAGGCGGGCCTCGGCCCGCTGCGTCTCGACGCGAAGCTCACCCGCGCCGCCGAGTCGCGCATGCAGGACATGATCGACGGCGCCTGGTGGAGCCACCAGTCGCCGGACGGCACGCCGCCCTTCGTCTGGATCACCGCCGCCGACTACAACTACGTCGCCGCCGCGGAGAACCTGGCCGCGGGCTTCGAGACCGCGGGCCTGCTGGTCGAGTCGTGGATCGAGTCGCCCGGCCACCGCGCGAACATCCTCAATCCCATGTACGCCGACTGCGGCATCGCCGTCATCGAAGGACGCACCGACCGCCGCGGCGAGGGGAAGTCGATCGTGGTGCTGTTCGGCCGCCCGGCGGTCAATCAGGTCACGAGAAAGTAGATCACTCAAACGTAGGGCGGGCTTCAGCCCGCCTCCCCCGGGGGCGGCGGGCTGAAGCCCGCCCTACGTTTTGCTCACGCCACCCGGATCGACGGATCCACCTCGCTCGACCAGCGCTTCATCCCTCCCACCAGGTTCTTCACCCGCGTGTAGCCCTGCGCGCCGAGGAGGTGCTGCTGCACGTGGCCGCTGCGGCCGCCGGAGCGGCAGATCATCACCACCTCCTTGTCCTTCGGGATCTCGGCCAGGCGCTGCGGCACCTGGTTCATCGGGATGTGCACCGCCCCCTCGATGTGGCCGGCGTTCCATTCGTACGGCTCGCGCACGTCGATGAGGACGATCTCCTCGCCGCCGGCGAGCTTCTGCTGCAGTTCAGTCGGAGTGATGTCGGTCTGGCTCACGGGATTGCAAAGCTCCTCATAGTCGATCAGTTTCGTGATGGCCGCGTGCTCTTCGCACCCGCGGCGCAGTTTCATGGTCCGGAAGGTCATGTGCAGGGCGTCGAAGAGCAGCAGCCGTCCGGCCAGCGTCTCGCCGATGCCGGTCAGCAGCTTGATCGCCTCGGTCGCCTGCAAGGTCCCGACGACGCCCGGCAGCACGCCGAGGACGCCCCCCTCCGCGCACGACGGCACCGTGCCGGGAGGCGGCGGCTCGGGGTAGATGCAGCGGTAGCAGGGGCCGGTCTCGGTGGCGAAGACGGAGACCTGCCCGTCGAAGCGGTACACCGAGCCGTAGACGTTCGGCTTGCCGGTGAGCTTGCAGGCGTCGTTCACCAGATAGCGCGTGGCGAAGTTGTCCGTGCCGTCGAGGACGACGTCGTACCTGGCGAACAGCTCCAGCGCGTTCTCCGACGTCAGCCGCGCCTGGTGCGTCTCGATCGTGACCTCGGGGTTGAGGTCGCGCAGCCGCGCGCCGGCCGCCTCCACCTTCTCGCGCCCGACGTCCGTGGTGGCGTAGAGGATCTGGCGATGGAGGTTCGTCTCGTCGACGCGGTCAAAGTCGACCAGGCCGATGCGCCCCACCCCCGCCGCCGCGAGGTACGTCGCCGCGGGCGAGCCGAGCCCGCCCGCGCCGATGATGAGCACCGAGCCGTGCGCGAGCTTCTCCTGCCCCTCGGGGCCGAGCTCCGGGAGGGTGATTTGGCGTTGGTAGCGACGGAGGCTCATAGGCTCATAGGCTCATAGGCTCATAGGCCTGTGAGCCTTCCTTCACGGCAGCAATCGCGACACGATCTCCTGAATCTTCTTCCCGTCCGCCCGCCCCTTGTAGCGCACCGTCGCCTCCTTCATCACCTTGCCGAGGTCCTTCTTCGACGCGGCGCCGGTCGAGGCGACGATCTCGCGGAGGCCGGCTTCGAGCTCTTCCTCGCTCAGCTCCGCCGGGAGGTAAGCCTTGAGAATCTCCATCTCCGAGCGCTCTTTGTCGGCCAGCTCGGTGCGGCCGGCGTTCGAGTACTGCTCGATCGAGTCCTGGCGCTGCTTGACCGCCTTGCGGATGACGCTCATCGCCTCTTCGTCGGACAGCTCGTGCCCGGCGTTGATCTGCTCGTTCTTGATGGCCGACTGGAGCATGCGGATGACGGAGAGGCGCTCCTTCTCCTGCGCCTTCATGGCCGCGGTCAGGTCGGCCCGGATTTTCTCGGTGAGATTGCCCATAGTGCGGCCAATGTTATAACTCGCGCGCATGTCTCTCGACGTCCGCGCGCTGCTCGAGGAAACGGGCGCGCTCCTGACCGGCCACTTCCGCCTCTCCTCCGGGCTGCACAGCCCGAACTACGTGCAGTGCGCGCGGCTGCTCGAGCATCCGCGGAACGCGAAGGCGCTGGGTGCGGCGCTCGCGGAAAGGCTGCTCAACGTAGGGCGGGCTTCAGCCCGCCTCCCCCGGGGGGGACGGGCTGAAGCCCATCCTACGTTGAACAAGATCGTCTCGCCCGCGCTGGGCGGCGTGATCATCGGCTACGCGGTCGCGCAGGCGCTCGACGTTCCCTTCGTTTTCACCGAGCGCAAGGACGGCGCGATGACGCTCCGCCGCGGCTTCGGCATTCGCGAGGGGGAGCGGGTGGTCATCGTCGAGGACGTCGTCACCACCGGCAAGTCGACGCGCGAGACGGTCGACGTCATCGCGCGGCAGGGGGGCGACGTCACCGGCTTCGCCTCGATCCTCAATCGCAGCGGCAAGGCCAATCCCTTCGACAAACCGTACGAGGCGCTGCTCGACCTCGAGCTGGCCACCTATCCCGAGGACGCCTGCCCGCAGTGCAGCCAGGAAGTGCCGCTCGACGCGCCGGGGTCGCGCTACAGCCGATGAACGTCGAGCTCCTCTCCACCGACGGCGAAGAGGCGCAGGTGCGCGTCGACGGCCGCGTGTACTCCGTTCCCTACGCCATCCACGGCTCGACCGTCAGTTTCCATTTCGACGGCGAGATCTACTTCGTCGAGGTCGAGGACAAGTCCGCCCGCGGCCGCGCCAGGCGCCAGCGCGACCATTCCATGGAAGCGCCGATGCCCGGCGTGGTCCTGCGAATTCTCGTCAAGCAGGGCGACGTTGTTGCAAAGGGAGCCCCGCTGCTGATCCTCGAGGCCATGAAGATGGAGCACCAGCTCACCGCCCCCCGCGAGGGGACGATCGCGAGCATCAATTGCAGAGAGGGAGAGCTGGTGCAGCCGGGCGTGGAACTGGTCACACTGGAGGTGTCATCCTGAGTCGCGTAGACGACGAAGGATCCCCTGCATCAGCGCGCCCCTCGTGCATCGGCAGGGGATCCTTCGCTGTCTACGCAGCTCAGGATGACAGGTAAGTCATGAAAATCACCGTCGACACCGTCAAGCTCGTCGAAGTCGGCCCGCGCGACGGGCTGCAGAACGAAAAAGTCACCATCCCCACCCAGGCCAAGATCGACTACATCACCGCCCTCTCCGACGCCGGGCTGCGCGTCATCGAGGCGGGGGCGTTCGTCTCCCCGAAGTGGGTGCCGCAGATGGCCGACACGGCCGCGGTCTACCGCGAGATCCCGAAGGACCCGGGCGTCGAGTACCCGGTGCTCGTCCCGAACATGAAGGGGCTCGAGCGGGCCATCGAGGTGGGCGTGCGGTCGATCGCCGTCTTCACCGCCGCCTCGGAGACGTTCAACAAGCGCAACATCAACATGTCCATCGACGAGTCGTTCGAGAACTACACGCCGGTGGCCATGCGCGCGCGGGAGGAAGGGATCCGCGTGCGCGGCTACGTCTCCACCGCGTTCGGCTGCCCGTACGAGGGGGACGTGCCGCCGGAGAAGGTGCTCGAGGTCTGCGCGCGCCTCCTCGACCTCGGCTGCTACGAGGTCTCGGTCGGCGACACCATCGGCGTCGGCACGCCGATGCAGGTGCAGGGCGTGATCGGCATCCTGCTGCAGGTCATCCCGCAGGCGAAGCTGGCCATGCACTTTCACGACACGCGCGGCACCGCCCTGGCCAACACGCTGGCGGCGCTGGAGATGGGCGTCTCCACGTTCGACGCCTCCGCCGGCGGCCTGGGCGGCTGCCCGTATGCCCCCGGCGCCTCGGGGAACATGGCCACCGAGGACATCGTCTACATGCTCGACCGCATGGGCATCGACACGGGCGTCGACCTGAACCGCCTCGTGCAGGCCTCGACGATCATCGCCCCGTACCTCGACCACCCGCTGCCGGGGCGCTACCTGCAGGCCTGTGCCTTGAAGACGGCAGGGAAAGCGATGCCAGTGGTGACGAGCACCGCGGTGCAATGAGCAGAGTCCCCGAGCACTCCCGCGGCACCTGGCGCGACGGCTGGTACGTGCTGCCGTACCAGGTCATCTTCCGCGACGTCGACGCCTACGGCCACGTCAACAACGCGGTCTTCTTCACCTACTTCGAGTGGGTGCGCACGCTGCTGTGGTTCGAGCTGACGCGCTTCGGCGGCGCCACCGACATCGGCTTCATCGTGGCGCACGCGGAGTGCGACTACCGCCGCCCCCTCTTCCTCGAGCCGATCGACCTCTGCATCCGCGTGGGGGAGGTGCGCACCAGCTCCTTCGAGACGCTGTACGAGGTCCGCAAGGGGGACGGGGAGGTCGCGGCCACGGGGAAAGTGGTGGTCGTGCTCTACGATTGGGAGCGCGATGCGAAGAAGCCGATCGACGACGAGCTGCGGAGGAAGCTGAGCGAATGCGGCGCTGGCAGCAGCTCGCATGCGTCGCGATCGCCGTCGCCCTCTGCGCCGCCCGATTCGTCCGCCTGAACGACACGCCCGCCGGCTTCTACCTCGACGAGGCCGCCGGCGCGGCGACGATGCTCTGTATCGACGAGCCGCGGCTGTTCTTCGAGGAGTTCCCCGGCACCGGGACGTTCTTCACGCCGGCGTACGTCTACTCGGGGGCGGCGTGGGCGAAGCTCTTCGGCTCGTCGATCGCGTCGTTCCGCTCCCACGTGGCGTTCTACTCGGTGCTGACGATCGTCGCGCTCTTCCTCGTGGCGCGCCATTTCCTCGGCCTCGACGGCGCGCTGTTCGCGGCCTTGGCGGCCGCGGTCTCGCCGTGGGGCTTCCCGTTCGCGCGCATCGCCTGGGACCCGCCGCTGGCGCCCTGCTTTGCCATGTGGGGCGTCTTCTTCTTCCTGCGCAAGCACGCGGTGCTCGCCGGCCTCCTCTTCGCCGCGGCGATGTACACCTACCCCCCCGCGCGCCTGCACGTCCCGCTGATTCTGCTCGTGCTCGTGCTGAACGTAGGGCGGGCTTCAGCCCGCCTGGACGGGCTGAAGCCCGCCCTACGTTCAGCACTGGCAATGCTCGTTGCATGCATTCCGCTGATTGTGCTGACCCTGAACGGCACGCTCAGCGCGCGGGCAAACGCGCTCGCCGTCTGGAGCACCGAGGCTCCGTTCACCCGCTTCGCGCAGAATCTCCTCGCCCACCTCTCCCCGGACTTTCTCCTCTTCAAAGGCGACCTCAATCCGCGCCACGGTACGCAGCTCTTCGGCATCCTCTCCTGGCTTGACGTGCTGGCCATCCTGGCCGGTGTGTGGCTGCTGAAACACATCAATCGCAAGCTGCTGGTGCTCGCGGCAGCAGGCTTCCTCGGCGCGCTGGCCGTCGCTTCGCTGACCTGGGAAGGCGTCCCGCACGCGCTGCGCTCGCTCACCGGCTGGCCGTTCCTGGCCCTGCTGACCGGGGCGCTGCTCTCGGCGGCCTGCGCGCGCTGGCGCGTGGTGCCGTATCTGGCGCTGGCCTGCGCGCTGGCGTTCTCGATCGTGTTCCTCAACGTCTACTTCACGACCTACCGCACCGCCTCCGCCCCCTTCTTCGACGCCGTGCTGCGCGAGGAAGCGGAAGAGGGGGACTTCGAGGCGCTGCGCGGCTACTGGGCCTTCTATCCGCGGCCGGCGCTGCGCTACTACTTCCTGTACTACGGCGGCCTGCCGTGCGCGTCACTGCGAGGTGACGATCTCCCGCCGCTGCCCGCTGGTGGTCATCATCGCCCATAGCCGCTGGTGCTGGTAGGCCACGGCCGCGATCTCGCCGTCGCCCAGCCCGGGGAAGATCCGCGCGACATCGAGCTCGCTCCATGCCGGCAGCCCGCGGTTGTTGGCGAGGACCACAAAGTGCGACCAGGTGCGGTCGCCCTGGCGCGCGGTGAGGTTCACCGGCACCGGCCCCGACTCGAGCGCGTAGAGGCGCAGCGTCCGCGCGCAGCCGTCGCACGTGGCGGTGGTACGCAGCGCGGCGTAGCTGCGGAAGCGCGCCTCCTCGGGCGCGGGCGCGACGAACGGCGCCTCGATGAGCTGTCCGTTCCGCGACGCGCTCACTTCGAGCTGCCCCGTCACGGCCGCGTTCCGCCGGACGTAGAGGAACCACGCCGAGCGATCCGACGTCGCGTCCCACACGATCGAGCCGCCGGGCGGGATCTCGCGGCGCTCGCCATGGCGGTCGAGGACCCGCTCCGGCACCGTTCCGTCGTTCCGCAGGCGGAGGGCCGTCTTCCATACGCGCCCGTCCGGCCCGCCGCTGCTCCCGAGCGGCAGCGGCACGATGATTCTCCCCATCGCCGCCAGCACCTCGGCGGTCGGGACGCCGCCCGCCGGCAGCGCCCCGGGGATGCGGTACAGGCGGATCGACTTCCCGATGCGCTCGTAGCGATAGCGGTCCAGCCAGGGGAACGTCTTCCCATGCTCGCGCGACTCGAGGTGCGCCTCGCTCACGGCGAGCCAGCCCGGCAGCGGCCGGTCGTGGACGACCGGCAGGAGCGGCGGCAGCGGGTGGCGCTCGAGATCCGCCGTCCCGAAGTACGAGAGGCGCAGCGCCGGGATTCCGAGCGCGCGCACGCGGTTCTCCAGGCGCCGCAGGTCCTGCCCCCAGTCCAGGTTGCTGTCCATGAGGACCTTCCGCGGCTCGCGTCCCGCGAAGGCGTTGAAGTAGGGGAGATAGTCGGGGTGCGCGCGCGCCGAGACGAACAGCTCCACCGCCAGCAGCGCGATCGCCAGCGCCTTCTTCCGGGTCGCCAGCGCGCAGCCGATCGCCACGGCCAGGAGTGGGTAGACCGGCAGCACGTGCCGGATGCCGATGTTGATGTTCACCGGCATGCAGGCCACCACGATCGCCGCCGCCGCGGCGAGCGGCGCGAGCCGCGTGCGCGTGCGCAGCAGGAACGCCGAGGCCAGCGCCAGCAGCAGGAAGACGATCGTCGTCTTCACCGCGATGGCGACGGGAAAGTAATACCACCACCCCTCCCGGCTGTATTCGCCGAGCAGATAAGCCTCGTGCCCCTCCGCGTTGTGCAGCAGCGTCTGCGCGATGCCGGAGAAGAGCGCCGGAGCCGGCAGCGGGATGGCGTCGATGGGGAATCGCTCGCCCACGTACGCGCGGACGAGGTGATGGTGCGCGCCGCGGAAGCGATCGAAGTCGAAGCGGTACACCGTCCAGACCGAGAGCGCGCAGACGAGCAGCGCCAGCCCCACGTGCCGCCACACGGGACGGCGCCACGTCATGGCCACCATCGCCGCGCCGGCGGCGGCGAGGAAAAGCACCGACGAGAACTTCGACGTCAGCGCGACCGCGGTGGCCAGCCCGAGCAGCGCGGCCACGCGCGGGGACGGTGCCAGCAGCCACCGCTGCAGCAGCATCAGCGTCGCGGCCACTCCCGCGGTCACGGCCATGTCCGTGGTGGCCAGTCCCGCGTGCGCGAGCACCGGCGGCAGGTTCGCGTAGAGCAGCGCGGCGATCGCCGCGGCCGGCTCCCCCGCCAGCATCCGCGCGTGCGCCCACACCACCACGATCGACAGCAGGAAGAAGGGGAGGATGCCGGCGCGCGCGAGCGACAGCATGCGCAGGTACGGCCCGCTGTGCAGGATCTCGTTCCCCTGCTCGGTCAGCCCGAGGTTGTTGCGCGACATGCGTGCGCCCGCCGCGTACGGGCCGAGGGCCGCCGCCACGCGCGCCAGCGGCGGATGCTGCGGCTCGCCGAGGTACGTCCCTTGCTCCAGCCACTCCAGGCCCGCGGCGATGTGGGTGCTTTCGTCGAAAGTCTGGCTGTAGACGGTCCATGTCGAGACCACGCGCAAGGCGGCAACGAAAAGGATGACGATCAGTGTCACTCTGGACGCGCGCTCGGACACGGGAGGAAAATAGCGCATGCAGGCTGCTCGCGTCCTGACGCACCCCGCGCTCGCGCGGCGCCGGTTCGAAGAAATGGCCGGACGCCCCGAGGAGCTCCTCGACCTCGTCGAGGCCTCGCTGATGATCGACCTGGAGGAGAACCCGCGCCTCGACGTCGGCCGGCACCTCGGCAACGTCCAGGCGTGGAGCGACTCCGTGCGCCAGCGCCTCGAGGGGTCGCGCTCGGTCGAGCGCGTCGTCGAGACCCTCAACCGCCTCCTCTTCGAGGAGGAGGGCTTCCACGGCGAGAACGAGGATTACTACGACCCGCGCAACGCGCTCCTGAGCGAGGCCCTCGACCGCCACGCGGGGCTGCCGATCACGCTCTCCATCCTCTACCTCGAGCTCTCGCGGCGCATCGGCATCGACGCCGCCGGCGTCTCTCTGCCGGGGCGGTTCCTGGTGAAGTTCACCGGCTCGTTCGGCGTCCTCGTCGTCGACCCGTTCGACGGCGGGCGCGTGCTCTCCACGGTCGAGCTGCAGAAGATCCTCGACGGGATGTACGGCGGCGGCGTGCGCCTGCGCGAGCACCACCTCCGGGCGTTCTCTCCCAGGGAGATCCTGGCCCGCGAGCTGGCGCAGCTCAAGGCCGCCTACCTGGCGCAGCACGACCTGGCCCGCGCCGCCGCGTCGATCGACCGGCTGCTCATCCTCGACGCCCGCGACGCGTACGAGGTCCGCGACCGCGCCGCCCTGGCCATGCAGATGCACGCCTACCCCCAGGCCATCGAGCTTTTCGAGCGCTATCTGCTGCTCATGCCGTCGGCCGACGACCGGTCGCGCGTGCGGGAGCAGATCGGGTACCTGCGGGCGTGGCTGGACCAGAATTGACCGCCTGTCATCCTGAGCCCCGTAGAGGGCGAAGGACCCCCTGCTGGAACCCAGTGCTCGCTCCGTAGGCAGGGGGTCCTTCGCCCTCTACGGGGCTCAGGATGACACCAGGGCTGTTAACATTCGCCACCCGTGATCACCGGCTTCAACACCGACATCAAGCACAACGAGAAGGTCTACCACGTCCAGACCGAGGACAAGGGTGTCGGCAATCCGTACATCGAGTCGCTCGTGTACGTCGGCGGCGAGATCCTGGCGTCGAAGAAGACCTCGTACGCGGAGCAGCTCAAGACCGGGGTCGACGACAAGTGGATCGGCGGGCTGATGGAGCAGCAGCACCGCACCATGATCGCGGCCATCAAGCGGGGGCGCTTCGACTCGCCGGCCGACGTGACCAAGACGGGGCAGCCGAGGACGGAGACGCTCTCCACCCCGGCGCCCGCGCCCACGCCCTCGGTCGACGACGAGAAGACGCTCGACCAGGTGATCATCGACTACCTCGTCTCCGAGGCCGAGAGCGAGCACCTCGAGCTGGCGCTGCTGAACCAGATCGAGTTCTTCGCCGGCTCGCCGATCGAGCTGCGCATCGCCGCCCGGAAGAGCCTCTCCCAGGCCCCCATCCCCGCCGCCGCCATCGAGGTGAAGGTCATCTCCACCGTCGAGCCGCCGCGCGTGATCTTCCGCGGCAAGACCGCCGCCGACGGCAGCGCCGTCATCCGCTGCACGATTCCCTCGTTCCGCGAAGGGACCGCCGCCGTGATCATCTCCGCCCAGAGCCCCATCGGCAACGACGAGGTGAAGCAGCTCGTGAAACGCCGCAAATAGTTGGCGGTCGACGACCGGTGCTGAACGTAGGGCGGGCTTCAGCCCGCCTCCCCCGGGGGCGGCGGGCTGAAGCCCGCCCTGCGTGTCCCCCGCCAACCGCCTCCCGGCAAGCTTCTTTCATAGTCTGCCGCCGTGTTCCGCTCGAAGTCTGTCCTCGCACTCGCCATCCTCGCCGGCCTGGTGGGGACCATCTACGTTGTCGTCAGCCTCTTCCTGCCGTCGTCGCGGCGGCTGATCTTCGGCGTCGACAAGAGCTCCGGCCGCGTGAAGCTGGTGCGGAACAACGTCACCTTCCTGCCGCCGCACCAGTTCTACCGCCTCGAATTCGAGAAGAGGAACGGCGCGGCCCAGCGCGATGACCTGGTGCGCATCCTCTCCAAAGAGCGGGTCCCGGTCACCCTCTCCTACCGCATCCGCTTCACCCTCCCCGGCGACCGCCTCGAGGACGCGCGCGGCCTCGTGCGCGACGGCTGGAGCGCCTGGATCCGCGGGCGCGTGGGGGAAGCCGTCTCGGCCGTCACCCAGCAGGTGCCGATCGAGGAGCTGCTCTCGCCGACCTCGCAGTTCGCCACGCGGCGCGACGTCCTCCGCCGCGTCGTGCAGAACCACCTCGCCCGCAGCGGCCTGAAAGTCGAGGCCTTCGAGATCGCGCACATGGAGCCCGACCGCCGCGCGCTGCTCGAGTACAAGCGCGCGGAGCTGCGCCGCAACGCGCGCGGCATCGCCGGCCGCGTGGCCATCTTCGCCATCGACGGCGCCGACTGGGAGCTGATCTCCGAGCTCTCCGCCGACGGCCGCATCCCGAACATCCGCGCCCTCGCGCAGGGCGGCACCACCGCCTCGCTGCAGACCATCCAGCCGACCGTCTCGCCGCTGGTGTGGGCCACCGCCGTGACCGGGCTCTCCCCCGACCGCCACGGCGTCCTCGACTTCACCGACCAGAAGCGTCCCGCCGACGCCGGGACGCGCCGCGCGCCGGCGCTCTGGGACATCGCCCAGGCCTTCGGACGCCCGGCCGTGGTCGTGAACTGGTGGACCTCCTGGCCGCCGCGCATGGATGGCCCGGTCATCTTCGATGCGCCGGTGACGATGCTGCCGGCCGCGATCGACCCCCCGTCGCTGCGCCCGCGCATCGCCGGCCAGGTGGTCGCGCCGCAGACGGTCGGCTACGGCCAGGTCGGGCGCTTCCTCAACATCACCGCCACGGAGTTCGACAATGCCGTGGCCAGCGGCGGCCCGGCCGATCCGGCCAATGTCTTCCGCGACGTGCTGGCCAAGACCTGGACCGATCACCGCGTGGCCATCAGCCTCTACCAGCAGCACGAGCCGCTGGTGATGATGATGTCGTACGAGGGCACGGACGCGGTCAATCACCTCTTCGCCCCGTATCACCCGCCGTACCGCCAGGGAATCCCGCAGACCGAGTTCCGCAAGTACTGGCCGACCGTCGCCAATTACTACTCCGAGGTCGATCGCCTCATCGGCGAATGGATGAAGGTGCTGACCGACGACACGACCGTGATCATCATGTCGGCGCACGGCTTCCGCTGGGGGCAGAAGCGCCCGCGCACGTCGCCCACCGGCCGCAGCGCGCTCTCCGACCATCGCAATCCGGGGATCTTCATCGCGTACGGGAACCACGTCGCGGCCAACCGCGGCAATCACACGCTGTCGATCTACGATGTCGTCCCCACCGTGCTCTCGCTCCTCGGCCTTCCGAAGTCGATGGAGATGCCCGGCAAGCACGCGGAGTGGGTGTACCGCGACATCGCCCCGGTGACCTCCGTGCGCGTCATCAGCTACGACGAGTTCTTCGCCGGACGCCCGGCCAGCGGCGGGAGTGCCGTCGATGCGCAGCAGTACACGCAGCGCCTGCAGACCATCGGGCACCTCGTCGACCCGTCGCGCATGCAGCCGGTGTTCGAGGACGAGGACGAGGCCGTGCAGAGCGCGGCCATCTCCCCCGCGCAGTGGGGCGCGTACGCGCACTGGAACAACCAGGGCATCGAGCTGCGGAAGCAGAAAAAGTACAAGGAGTCGATCGAGGCCTTCCAGCAGGCCATCGACCTCAACCCCACGCGCTTTACCCCCTACCTGAACATGGCCATGGTGCTGTGGGACCGCCAGCAGTTCACCGCGGCCGAGAACGTGTTCATGATGGCCGTGCAGCGCGGGCTGCCGAATCCGGAGCAGTGGTTCCTCGACTTCGCGGCGCTGTACCGGTCGCAGAACATGACCTCGCGCGCCATCAACCTGCTCTACAAGGGCAAGCAGATTTTCCCGCAGTCGTACGCCATCGCGGCGAACCTCGGCTCGGCGCTGGCGCAGTCGAAGCGCTACACCGAGGGGCTGCCCGAGCTCGAGCGCGCCCTCGGCCTCCAGCCGTCGTCCACGCTGGTCCTCAACAACCTCGGTGTCTTCTACGCCAGGCAGGAGGAGTACGCCCGCGCCCTCGACTTCTGGAACCGCTCCCTGGCCATCGACCCCCGCCAGCCGAAGATCCGCGAGGCCGCGGAGGCCGCCAGAACCCGCCTGTAGGTATGTGGAGTGCGGCAGCGCCAGCTGCCGCTTTCTATGCCGCAGCGCGAGCTGCGGCCGGGGGCGGGGGCGAAAAGAGCGGGCGCGCCATGCGGCGCGCCCGCTCAGGGCTACTCGTGCATCACCAGGTCGTGCCGTCCGGCTTCGGCTCCGGCGCCTGCGGCTTCGCCGCCGCCCGCTCCGTTACCTTGCGAGCCTTCGCCAGCAGCGTCGTGCCCCGCTTCTGGGCCTGCTCCGGCGTCTCCTTCCCGCGCGCCCTGCCCAGCGCGCGGCGCATGTCCGCCACGTAGGCCGCGAGCCCCGCGTAGCGCGGCATCTTCGCCAGGCGCTTGGCGTGGTTGTACGTGGCCAGGGTCTCGCTGCCGGCGCGGTTGCGCGCGGCGTTGACACTGTGGCGGAGGAACTGGCCCATGGCCTCGTACTCGTCCACGAGCGGGCCGTACGCCTCGGCGTAGGCCATCAGGTCCCGGATCTCCTCCGGCGTGACGTCCGCCCGCTGGAGCGCCTTCTCGTTGGCCATGGCCGAGGCGCCCGCCTCGACGAACTGCGGCGAGACCGACGCGGCGCTGTTCAGCTTCCGCGTCTCCTTGCCGGAGAACGGGAGGACGAAGTTCGGGATCAGCGCCCGCGACTGCCGCAGCTCCTGCAGGCGGGCCTGTGCCATCTCGACGTGCGGATTGGTGGTTGCGTTGATGGTTGCGTTGGTGGATACGACGATATCTTTCTCTTGCGTGCTCATTGGAGCAATCCTCTTTTCTTTGTTTTCGACTGGCTGTGGTTCAGAGAGCGCAGGTCGAAGAAAGAGGGGGAGCACGGCCGAGGAGATTGCGGCGGGGGACCCGGACCTCGGCGGGGAGCAGGGTTCTCCTGCGCCTCCGGAGGAGCGGCGCGATGCGATCGCCCACGCGCGGCTGCCGGCGGGCAGCCAGGAATGCGCGGACGAAGAGGGGACGCGGGGTGATGACGATGACGCGGCGGCGCGGGCGATCCTCGGGCAGCTCCTGCGACGGCTCTTCCGGCACGAGCTCGCCGGACGCGACGCCGTCGAAGATCTCCGTGTGCGCGAGGAGGACCTCCTGCGCGGCCACGTGGATGTACTGCCCGACGGTGTGGCAACGCTCGGTGGCCATCTCGAGCAGCTCCGCGGCTTCCCCGTCCAGCAGCTCCGGCGGGGCCTGCGCGAAGGCTTCAGTAGCCTCGACGAGAAAGCGCTCCGCCTCGGCATACTGCCTCGTGGCCACGTTCACCTGGCGCAGCGCGCGGATGAGTTTCTTCGTCGAGCGGATCGGAAGATGGGCGCAGCAGCCGGCGTCGGCGACGGTGTGGACGCTCTGCACGAGCATGCTCGCGGCGTTGTCGAGCATGCGCTGGGTCTGTTTGAAGGGACGGACCCACTCCTTGCCCGCCGGCGCTCCGCGGCGGCGGGGGGTGCGGCCGTTGCCGCTGACGGTGCCTTCCGGCGCTCTTGCAGAGCTGTTCCTGGCCATCCCATGCATACTTTAGGACGGTCGAGACCGGCTGTCAAGGAAAAACTTAGAGCATACCATGAGTTGATTTGTTGGCAACGATCCACCCCCAATTCCCGAGAGGAACGCTCCCCGGCGCCGCCGAGCCGTTGCCGCAATTTCCTTAAGGACGGCCCCCAACGACGCAGTCGTGCCGAAAGTTTGGGCAGTCGTGCCGAAAGTTTGGGCAGTCGTGGCGAAAGTTTGGGCAGTCGTGCCGAAAGTTTGGGCAGTCGTGCCGAAAGTTTTGGGCAGTCGTGCCGAAACTTTGGGCAGTCGTGCCGAAAAGTTGGGCAGTCGTGCCGAAAGTTTGGGCAGTCGTGGCGAAAAGTTGGGCAGTCGTGCCGAAACTTTGGGCAGTCGTGCCGAAAGTTTTGGGCAGTCGTGCCGAAATGTTGGGCAGTCGTGCCGAAAGTTTGGGTAGTCGTGCCGAAAAGTTGGGCAGTCGTGCCGAAAGTTTGGGCAGTCGTGCCCAAAGTTTCGGCACGACTGCCGCGCGCTCAGATCCGCGCGCGCCGCAGCCGCAAGGCGTTTCCGATCACCGAGACGGAGCTGAAGCTCATCGCCGCCGCCGCGAGCATCGGGCTGAGGAGCACGCCGAAGAGCGGGAAGAGCACGCCCGCCGCGACGGGAACTCCGAGTGCGTTGTAGATGAAGGCAAAGAACAGGTTCTGGCGGATGTTCGCCATGGTCGCGCTGCTCAGGCGGCGCGCGCGCACGATGCCGCGCAGGTCGCCTTTGACCAGCGTCACGTCGGCCGCCTCCATCGCCACGTCGGTGCCGGTGCCCATGGCGATGCCGACTTCGGCCTGGGCGAGCGCCGGTGCGTCGTTGATGCCGTCGCCCGCCATCGCCACGACGCGTCCCTGCTGCTGCAGGCGCTTGATCGCATCGGCCTTCTGATCGGGCAGGACCTCCGCGATCACCTCGTGGAGCCCGAGCCTCTTCGCGACGGCGCGCGCCGTCGTCTCGCTGTCGCCGGTGAGCATCACGATGCGCAGTCCCGTTGCGTGCAGTTCGCGGATCGCTTCCGGCGTCGTCTCCTTCACCGGGTCGGCGACGCCGATCAGCCCCGCGGGCTTGCCGTCGATGACCACGAACATCACCGTCTGCCCTTCACCGCGCAGCGTCTCGGCGCGTGCGGCGAGCTCGCGCGCGTCGATGCGGAGCTCGTCGAGCAGCGCTCGATTGCCGAGGGCGACGCGCTTTCCATCGACGACGCCGCGCACCCCTTTGCCGGTGATCGAGGCGAACTCCGTCGCCGCGCGCACGGCCGCTCCGCGTGCCTCGGCACCTGCGATGATCGCCGCCGCGAGAGGGTGCTCGCTCGCGCGCTCGACGCTCGCGGCGAGCCGCAGCAGCTCGTCCTCGGCGAAGCCGTCCATCGCCACGACGGACGCCAGCTCCGGCTTCCCGAGCGTCAGCGTGCCGGTCTTGTCGACGACGAGCGTATCGACGTTGCGCAGCACTTCGATCGCCTCCGCGTTGCGGAACAGCACACCCGCCGTCGCCCCCTTGCCCGCCGCCACCATCACGGACATCGGCGTTGCCAGTCCGAGGGCGCAGGGGCAGGCGATGATCAGCACCGCCACGGCGTTCACGATCGCGAACACCAGGCGAGGCTCCGGTCCGACCATCGCCCAAACCGCGAAGGTGATCGCCGAGACCACGATCACGGCGGGAACGAACCACGCCGACACCTGATCGGCGAGCTTCTGGATCGGCGCGCGGCTGCGCTGCGCCTGCGCAACCATGTTCACGATCTGCGAAAGGAGCGTGTCCGCACCGACGCGCTCCGCCCGCATCAGCAGCGAGCCCGTCCCGTTCACGGTCGCGCCGATGAGGCGGTCCCCTATGGCTTTCTCGACCGGCAGCGGCTCGCCCGTCACCATCGACTCGTCGATGTTGCTCGTTCCCTCCGTCACCACGCCATCGACGGGGATCTTCTCGCCCGGGCGAATGCGCAGGATGTTGCCTCTCTGCACTTCTTCGAGCGCAATATCCTGCTCACGGCCGTCGGGGGTGACTCGCCGCGCCGTCTTTGGCGCCAGCCCGAGGAGGGCGCGGATCGCCGCCCCGGTCCTGCTGCGCGCGCGCAGCTCCATCACCTGGCCGAGAAGCACCAGCGCCACGATCGCGGCGGCTGCCTCGTAGTAGACGGCGACATGGCCCATCGAGTCGCGGAAGGAGGGGGGAAAGAGGTTCGGCGCGACGGTGGCGACGACGCTGTACACGAAGGCCACCGAGACGCCGAGGCCGATGAGCGTGAACATGTTCAGGTGCCGGTTGACCACCGACGCCCAGGCACGCTCGAAGAACGGCCAGCCACCCCACAGGACCACCGGCGTCGCCAGCGCGAGCTCGATCCACGGAGCCCAGCCCAGGAGCGTGTGCCCGAGGAGGCCGTGCGCCGCGGGGAGATGCCGCAGCATCGCAAAGACGACCAGCGGCACGGTCAGTGCCGTGCTGACCCAGAAGCGCCGGGTCATGTCCTGCAGCTCGGGGTTTTCCTCGTCGAGGGTGATGGTGCGCGGCTCGAGGGCCATGCCGCAGATCGGGCAGCTTCCCGGCGCGCCGCGGACGACCTCCGGATGCATCGGGCAGGTCCATTCCGATTCCGTCGCCGTCGCCGGCGCGGGCTTCGGCTCCGGGCGCTTGCCGCCGGCGTACGCGGCCGGGTCGGCGTTGAATTTCTGCTTGCACGAGGTCGAGCAGAAGTAGAACGTCCGGTCGCCGGTGCGCGACGAGCCGGCGGCATGTGTCGGATCGACGGTCATGCCGCAGACCGGGTCGACTTCGCCGGCGGCGTGTGCGTGGTTGTGCTTCATGATGATCTCCGTTGGTGGTGGTTCAGCAGCAGGAAGCGGAGGCAGCGGGCGCGGCCGCGGGGCCGGCGTACTCCGCCGGGGCGACGTCGAACTTCGTCTCGCAGCCGCGAGAACAGAAGTGGTACGTCTGGCCGTTATGGCGCGACGATCCGACCGCCTTGGCGGGGTCGATGGTCATCCCGCAGACGGGGTCGGTCACGGTGGCGGCTGTGGTCGAGTGGTTCATGGGAAGCTCCTTTCACAGGGGCTAACGCACCACCCGCGGCCGTCTTACACTTCATGTTCGAGGCACGATGAATCCCGAACTCACGCTCCAGCTCGTCGACAACCACCGGCAGTTCCTGGCCTTCCTCGAGCGCCGCCTCGGCGACCGCGCCCTTGCCGAGGACATCCTTCAGGACGCGTTCGTGAAGAGCCTGCAGAAGGAGGCGGACGAGCGCGACGAGACCTCTTCCGTCGCCTGGTTCTACCGCACCCTCCGCAATGCCGTGATCGATCACTACCGCCGGACCGGCGCACGGAACCGGGCGCTGGAGAGCTTCGCCCGCGAGCTGGAGGACGCCGTCGAGCCGCCTCCCGGGCTGCACGATGAGATCTGCGGCTGCGTGTCCCGTCTCGCGTCGACGCTGAAGCCGGAATACGCGGATGCGATCCGCCGCATCGACGTGGAAGGCGCGCCCGTGCAGGATTTCGCCGCGGAAGCGGGCATCACGCCGAACAACGCCTCGGTGCGCGTGTTCCGCGCACGCGAGGCGCTGCGGAAGCAGGTCAAGACCTCGTGCGGCACCTGTGCCGATCACGGATGTCTCGAATGCTCGTGCGGGAAGAAGAAGCCGGCGGCAGCCGCGCACCATCACTGACCCATCGCCACACCACGGACGAAAATCGCGTCGCCCGACACGTTGTCGATGACCGAGCCCCACGTGAACACCGGCGCCGTCGCATCCGCGAGGATGGTGCCGTTCTCGACGTAGACGCCTCCGAACAGGAACGCATCGGTCATGGCCCACTGCTGCATGCTGCGTGGCGGAACGACGAAGCAGACTGCACTGGCTTCGCCAACGGAAACACAGCGGACCGCCGGCGTCCTCGCCGGCTGTCGCGCAGGCGTCCCGCGCCTGCGCCCTGGGCGGGGAGTGGCGGCGCGGGACGCCGCCACGACAGCCGGCGAGGACGCCGGCGGTCCGCA